>NZ_JBMPPO010000005.1:0-288534 GCF_049339425.1 Luteimonas dalianensis
CCCCCCCCCCCCCCCCCCCCCCCCCCCCCCCCCCCCCCCCCCCCCCCCCCCCCCCCCCCCCCCCCTCCCCCCCCCCCCCCCCCCCCCCCCCCCCCCCCCCCCCCCCCCCCCCCCCCCCCCCCCCCCCGGGCCCTCAGGTTCCGGGCCAACGGTCGTTGTCTGGATTCAAGCGGCGTGGCGCGCCCGGGGCTCTGCAGCCGGGATCGGCGATCCCGGAGAGGAGGATCTAGGGGCTGCCGCCCGAGACGGCGGCGGCTTCCTGGCCGCCGGCTTCGGCCATGGCGCGAGCGGCGAACAGCGTGCCCGGCGGCGGCTGGTTGGAGAAGTAGGTGTTGACCCCGTCGAGCACCGCGCGTGCCACCGTGCGCTGGAACTGCGGGTCGATCAGCCGCTTCTCCTCTTCCGGGTTGGAGAGGAACGCGGTTTCCACCAGCATCGCCGGCATGTCCGAGGTGCGCAGCACCGCGAAGTTGGCCCGCTCGATGTGCGGCTTGTGGTTGTTGCCGATGCGCTTGAGGCCTTCCAGGATGTGCTGGCCGGCGTCCTCGGACGCCTTCATCTGCCCGCTCTGGGTCAGATCCAGCAGCACCGAGGCCAGGGTGTCGTCGGTTTCCTGCAGGCGCACGCCGCCGATCATGTCGGCCGCATTCTCCTTGTCCGCCAGCCAGCGCGCGCGCTGCGAGGACGCGCCGCGCAGCGACAGCACGTACACCGACGACCCCTTGGCGTTGCGGTTGTGGGCGGCATCGGCATGGACGGAGATGAACATGTCCGCGCCCGCCTCGCGCGCCAGCCGGGCGCGGTGGTTGAGCGGGATGAACACGTCGGTATCGCGGGTCAGGTAGGACTTGAGGCCCGGCGTGGCGTCGATCTGGCGGCCCAGCTCGCGGGCGATCGCCAGGGTCACGTCCTTCTCGCGGGTGCCGCTGGGGCCGACGGCGCCGGGATCCTGGCCGCCGTGGCCGGCGTCGATGGCGATGACCAGCGGGCGCATGGCGACGGCGGGCTGCGCCGGTCCCGGGACGGGCTGCACGACGGGCGGCTGCGGGGTCGCAGCGACCGGCCGCGGGTCGGGCTGTGGCTGTGGCGGTGCCACTGCAACCGGTGCCGCAACGGGCTTGGCCACCGGCTCGGCCGGCGTGGCGGAGGACGCGGCCATCTGCGAAATCAGCCTGTCCGTGGCCGCGTTGGACGCCTCCGTGGGATCGGCCGCCGGCGGCGCGGGTGCTTCGTCGCGCCGGGATACGTCGGCAATCAGCGCCGCAATCGGATCGCCGCCAGCGCCGGATTCGTCCGGCCACTCCACCACCAGCCGTGCGCCATCGGCGGAGGGCACCATGCGCGGCCCCATGGCCACCACGGCGGAATCCAGGTCGAACACGAGGCGGGTCACGCCCGGCTCGGGCTGGCCGCTGCGCACCGCCCTGACCAGGCCGGCGGGCGCGGGAAGCTTGAACCCGCTGGCCAGGCGGCTGCCCGGCAGGTCGATCACCAGCCGGTCGGGATTGGCCAGCGAAATCACCTTGAATTCGGCCTGCCCGCCCAGCAGCAGCTCGGCACGCGTCCCCGTGGGGCCGCTGTCCAGTCGCAAGTCGTTGATTTCCGCGGCGTTGGCGACGTTCCAGAGCAGCCCGGCCAGCAGGGCCAGGCCAAGCAGGAGTTCCTGGATTCGGGCTCCGCGGATGCGCATGGTGCAAGTCAAACACCATGGCAAACGTAATGCAAGCGTTTTTTCCTTGTAAATCCGGGGCCTGCCGACCCTTCCTGCAGTTACGGTTCAGGAAAGGCCGCCAACTGGCCTCCGTCAGCCAGCGCGCCGAGCCAGCCGCGCCCCGCCTCGCTGCCGGCGCGCAGAACCGCTTCACGCCCGCTGCCGCTGATCGCCAGCCCGACCTCCAGGTCGGCCGCGGGCAGCCCGCCGGCGCCACGTTCGGGCCATTCCACCAGCCACAGCCGGGCCGGCGCCTCGTCCAGACCGAGGAATTCCAGCTCCGCGCCCGAGCCGATCCGGTACAGATCCAGGTGCAGCGCCTCCGAATCCCCCAGCCGGTAGCGCTCGACCAGGGTGTAGGTGGGGCTGCGGATGGTGCCCTCCACCCCGAGGCTGCGCAGCCAGGCGCGGGCCAGGGTGGATTTTCCGGCGCCCAGGTTACCGCCCAGGTAAACCACCGCCGGGTCGGGCTGGCTGGCGGCCAGCAGCCGCGCCAGGCGCACGGTGGCGTCCTCATCGGCCAGCAGCAGGCGCAGGCGGAGCTCGTTGCTCACGGGTTCACCAGCCTGCGCAGGTGGGGAAACAGATCCGAGGCGAGCATCCCGCGCTCCCCGTCGGCCCTGGCCGCGAGATCGCCGGCGGCGGCGTGCAGCAGCGCGCCGGTCACCGCGGCGTCGAACGCCCCGCGCCCCTGCGCGCGCAGCGCGGCGATCACGCCGGTCAGCACGTCGCCGGTGCCGCCGCTTGCCATGCCGGGGTTGCCGGCGACGATCACCCGCGGCAGCTCGCCGGGCGCGGCGACCACGGTGCCGGCCCCCTTGAGCACCACCACGCAGCCGAAGGCCTCGCACAGGCGCCGCGCGGCCGCGATCCGGTTCGCCTGGACGTCGGCGGTACCGACCTGCAGCAGCCGCGCCGCCTCGCCCGGATGCGGCGTCAGCACCGCGTCCTCCGGAAGCCTGTGATCCACGCCTCCCTTGGCCAGCAGGTTGAGCGCGTCAGCGTCAAGTACCAGCGGCTTCCCGGACGCCAGCGCAACGCCGAACAGCGCCGAGCCCCAGGCGGACTGGCCCAGCCCCGGGCCGATCGCCACGATGTCCGCACGCTCGAGCAGCGGCCGCAGCGCAGCCGCGCCGTCCACCGCCTGCGCCATCACCTCCGGGCGCCGGGCCAGCGTGGCCGGCACGTGCCCGGCGCGGGTCGCAACCCCGACCAGGCCGGCGCCCGAACGCAGCGCCGCCTCGGCGGCCAGCAGCACCGCGCCGCCGGTGCCGTGGTCGCCACCGATGCACAGCAGGTAGCCCGAATGCCCCTTGTGGGCGTTGCGACTGCGCGGCGCGAACCGGCCGGCAAGGTCGGCCGCCTGCAGGCAGGCCGCCACCGGGGCGACGCCTTCGAACACCTGCGGCGGCAGATCCAGCCCGTCCAGCGCCAGCTCGCCCGCGTGGTCGAGCGCGGCGCCGGTGCGCAGGCCGGCGTGCGCGGCCATGAACTGCACCGTCGCATCGGCGCGCACCGCCGCGCCGGCAACCGCCCCGGTGTCGGTATCCACGCCGCTGGGCGCATCCAGCGACAGCACCGGCGCATCTGCGGCGTTGATGGCATCCACCAGCGCCGCCGCGTCCGGATCCAGCGGGCGCGAGAGACCGATGCCGAACAGCGCGTCCACCAGCACGTCGGCAGCGGGCAGCCGGCCGTCGAAGGCCTCGACCTTCCCGCCCGCCTGCAGAAATGCATCACAGGCACGGCGGCCCAGCCCGCCTGCCGGCGCGTGCCCGGCAAGCCGCAGCACCGACACCCTGCGCCCGGATTCGAGCGCCCGCAGCGCCAGCATGTAGCCGTCGCCGCCGTTGTTGCCCGGCCCGCAGGCCACCACGATCCGCTGCGCCTGCGGCCAGCGCCGCAGCAGCTCACGCCAGGCGGCCTGTCCCGCGCGCGCCATCAGCGCGAGCCCGTCCCCGTCCAGATGCGCCGTCGCCGCCGCCTCCAGCGCACGCAGCGCGGCGCGATCGTGGAGGTTTGCGGAATGGCCCGGATCGGAGGCGCTCATGGCCGGGATTCTATACTTGCCCCGACATGCCAGCCCCCGCCGCCATTACTTCCATCGACCCCGACGCGATCGCCGCGCGCATCCGCGCGCTGGCCGCCGAGGCCGGGTTCCAGCGCTGCGGCATCGCCGGGATCGAACTGGGCGAGGACGAGGAGCACCTGCGCCGCTGGCTCGCCGAAGGCCTGTACGGCGACATGGAGTGGATGGCCCGACACGGCAGCAAGCGCTCGCGTCCGCAGGAGCTGGTGCCCGGCACCCTGCGGGTGGTCTCGGTGGGCCTGGACTACGGCCCCGAGGACCACGACGGCGCCTGGCAGACCCTGGCCGACGGCGAGCGCGCCTACGTGGCCCGCTACGCGCTGGGTCGCGACTACCACAAGCTCATGCGCAACCGCCTGCAGAAACTGGCCGCGCGCATCGCCGAAGAGGTCGGGCCGTTCGGCTTCCGGGTGTTCGTCGATTCGGCGCCGGTGCTGGAGCGCGCCCTGGCCCGCAACGCCGGGCTGGGCTGGATCGGCAAGCACACCTGCCTGATCGACCGCGACGGCGGCTCCTGGTTCTTCCTCGGCGAGATCTACCTGGATCTGCCGCTGCCCATCGACGCACCGGCCAGCGCCCACTGCGGCACCTGCACCCGCTGCATCGACGTGTGCCCGACGCAGGCAATCACCGCGCCGTACCAGCTGGACGCGCGCCGCTGCATTTCCTACCTCACCATCGAGCACGAGGGCGCGATTCCCGAAGACCTGCGCCCGGCCATCGGCAACCGCATCTTCGGCTGCGACGACTGCCAGCTGGTGTGCCCGTGGAACAAGTTCGCCCGGCGCACCGACGAGCCCGACTTCCGCGCCCGCAACGACCTGGACACCGCCAGCCTGGCGGAGCTGTTCGCCTGGGACGAGGACGAGTTCCTGCGCCGCACCGAAGGCTCGGCGATCCGCCGCAGCGGCCACCGCCGCTGGCTGCGCAACATCGCCGTGGCGCTGGGCAACGCGCCCACCACGCCCGACGTCCTTGCCGCCCTGCACTCGCGCGCCGGCAGTGACGACCCGCTGGTTCGCGAGCACGTCGCCTGGGCGCTTGCCCGCCACCACCCACCCCGGTAGGAGCGCGCCATGCGTGCATGGTGCGCTCCTACCGGAAGATGCCGGGTTGTCCCTACAATGCGGTGCGAAGTCGGGGGTGGCGCCGGTCACGATGAAGAAGCGGGTCAAGCGAATCCTGGGCTGGGGACTGTTCACCCTCGCGGTGATGGTGCTCAGCGGCATCCTGCTGGCCGACCACCTGACCCCGCAGGCGACCGGCGCGCCCAGCCACGCCCTGCCGGTGCAGCCGGATGAAACCCTGCTGGATCGGGAGCTGGCGCCGCTGCTCGCGCGCAATCCCGGCCAGAGCGGCGTGGTGATGCTGGTCGACGGGCGCGACGCCTTCGCCGCCCGCGCCATCTCCACCCGCCGCGCCGGGCGCAGTATCGACCTGATGTACTACATCTGGCAGGACGACCTCAGCGGCCACCTGCTGCTGCGAGAACTGTGGGAAGCGGCCGAGCGCGGGGTGCGGGTTCGGATGCTGCTCGATGACATCAACACCCGCGGCAAGGACGGCGCGCTGCTGGCCATGGTCGAACACCCCAACGTCGACGTGCGCGTGTACAACCCGTTCCGCAACCGCGACGGCATCGGCCGGCTGCTGGAGATGGTGCAGCGCAGCTGGTCGATCAACCACCGCATGCACAACAAGGCCTGGATCGCCGACGGCCGGGTGGCGGTGGTGGGCGGGCGCAACGTCGGAGTGGAGTACTTCGACGCCGACGAGGACACCAACTTCCGCGACCTGGACGTGGCCCTGTTCGGGCCGGCGGTGGAACAGGCAAGCGCGATCTTCGACACGTTCTGGAACAGCGACCAGGTGGTGCCGATCTCGGCCCTGAACCGCAAGTCGCCCGAGCGCCTGGACGAGGTCATGGCCGGCATCCGCGAGGAAACCCGCAGCCCGCAGGCACGGCGGTTCCTGGAGCAGGTGGAGGCCTCGGACAACGTGGGCCGCTACATCACCCGCAACCTGTCGCCGTACTGGACGGACAGGATCCAGGTGCTGTCCGACCCGCCCGACAAGCGCCCGGGCCAGGACAGTTCGCAATGGCTGATCCACCACATCCTCGACGACCTCGGCTCGGCCCGGCACAAGGCGCTGCTGATCTCGCCCTACTTCGTGCCCGGCAGCCAGGGCGTGGTGGCGCTGGCCAACGCCGCGCGCCGCCACGACGCACACGTGGGCGTGATCACCAACTCGCTGGTCGCCAACGACGTGCTGGCCGTGCACAGCGGCTACAGCAAGTACCGCGAGCGGCTGCTGCTGGCCGGCGTGCACCTGTACGAGACCCGCGCGGACGCTTCCGACACCACCAGCCTGTTCGGCAGCAGCGGCGCGAGCCTGCACACGAAGGCCTATCTGGTCGATGACCGCCGCGGCTTCGTCGGCTCGTTCAACATGGATCCGCGCTCGATCAACCTCAACACGGAAATGGGCGTGCTGTTCGACGACCCCGCCCTGGCCGGCGCCCTGCTCGACGAATACCTGCTGCTGTCCAGTCCGGAGTGGAGCTACCGGCTGTACCTGAACGGGGACGGCGACCTGCGCTGGCTGGACGCGAGCACCGATCCGCCGACGATCGAGACCACCGAACCGGGTGCCTCGCTGCTGCAGCGCAGCATCTCCCGGGTGCTCGGCTGGCTGCCGATCGAGTCCCAGCTGTAACCGCAAGAGGCGTAGAATACCGCCCGCATCGGCGCCCAGGCGGCGCCGCGTTCGCATCACTGCCACACATCCAACCACCACGGCCGGCGCGGGTGCATCCGCCCCCGGGCGCGCCGCAGCGGAGCAACCGATGATCTTTGAACAACTCGACACCAGCGGCCACGAGCAGATCGTTTACTGCCACAACAAGGACGTGGGCCTGAAGGCCATCATCGCCATCCACAACACCGTGCTCGGCCCGGCCCTGGGCGGCACCCGCATGTGGCCATACAAGTCCGAGGCCGAGGCGCTGAACGACGTGCTGCGCCTGTCGCGCGGCATGACCTACAAGAACGCCGTGGCCGGCCTGAACATCGGCGGCGGCAAGGCCGTGATCATCGGCGATCCGGCGAAGGACAAGTCCGAGGCCCTGTTCCGCGCCTTCGGCCAGGCGGTGGAATCGCTCGGCGGGCGCTACATCACCGCCGAGGACGTGGGCATCGACGTCAACGACATGGAGTTCGTGTTCCGCGAGACCCAGTACGTCACCGGCGTGCACCAGGTTCACGGCGGCTCCGGCGACCCCTCCCCGTTCACCGCCTACGGCACCCTGCAGGGCCTGCTGGCCACCCTCAACCGCAAGTTCGGCAACGAGGAAGTGGGCAGCTACAGCTACGCGGTGCAGGGCCTGGGCCACGTGGGCATGGAGTTCGTGAAGCTGCTCAAGGAGCGCGGCGCGAAGATCTTCGTCACCGACATCAACCAGCGCCTGATCGACCAGGCGGTGTCCGAGTACGGCGCCGAGGCGGTGGCCCCGGACGAGATCTACGACGTCGACGCCGACGTGTACTCGCCGTGCGCGCTGGGTGCGACCGTCAACGAGGAAACCGTGCCGCGGCTGAAGGCGAAGATCATCTGCGGCTCGGCCAACAACCAGCTGGCCAACAACGAGATCGGCGACGAGCTCGGCGGCCGCGGCATCCTCTACGCGCCCGACTACGCGGTCAACGCCGGCGGCGTGATGAACGTGTCGCTGGAGATCGAGGGCTACAACCGTGAGCGCGCCATGCGCATGATGCGCACGATCTACCACAACCTGACCCGCATCTACGAGATCGCCGAGCGCGACAGCATCCCCACCTACAAGGCCGCCGACCGCATGGCCGAGGAGCGGATCGAGCTGATCGGCAAGCTCAAGCTGCCGCTGGGCCGCGCCGCGCCGCGCTTCCAGGGCCGCATCAAGGGAAGCTGATCCAGACCCCGCCTGGATCAGCCCAAAGTTTGCTTTGCAAACTTTGGGTCCCGCTTGGTACTTCCGAATCCCCGCCGCTTCGCGGCGCCCCCTTTACCAAAGGGGGCTTTGGGGCTCCAACTTCACCGATGGTGCGAGGTGGTGTATGCGTACGTTCCCCCTGGGCGAAGACGTTGATGCACTGCGCGATGCGGTTCGCCGCTTCGCGGAGGCTGAGATCGCGCCGCTTGCCGAGGCCGTCGACCGCGACAACGCGTTCCCGCAGGCGCTGTGGCCCAAGCTGGGCGGGATGGGCCTGCTGGGCATGACCGTGCCGGCGGAGTTCGGCGGCAGCGAAATGGGCTACCTGGCCCACCTGGTGGCCATGGAGGAGATCTCCCGGGCCTCCGGCTCGGTGGCGCTGAGCTACGGCGCCCACTCCAACCTGTGTGTGTCCAACCTGTACCTCAACGGCACCCCGGGGCAGCGGCAAAAGTACCTGCCCCGGCTGTGCAGCGGCGAGTGGAAGGGCGCGCTGGCGATGAGCGAGCCGGGCGCGGGCTCGGACGTGGTCGGCTCGATGAGCTGCCGCGCCGAACTGCGCGGCGACACCTGGATCGCCAACGGCAACAAGATGTGGATCACCAACGGCCCCGAGGCCGACGTGCTGATCGTGTACATGCGCACGGCCGGCAAGGAGGCGGGCAGCCGCTGCATGACCGCCTTCATCGTCGAGAAGGGGATGAAGGGCTTCAGCACCGCGCAGAAGCTCGACAAGCTGGGCATGCGCGGTTCCAACACCTGCGAGCTGGTGTTCGAGGACTGCGAGATCCCGGCGGAAAACGTGCTGGGCGAGGTCAACCAGGGCGTCCGCGTGCTCATGCGCGGGCTCAACACCGAGCGCCTGGTGCTCACCGGCGGGCCGCTGGGGCTGATGCAGGCGGCCATGGACATCACCCTGCCCTACGTGCGCGAGCGCAGGCAGTTCGACCGGGCCATCGGCAGCTTCGGGATCATGCAGGCCAAGGTTGCCGACATGTACACCGCGCTGCAGTCCTCGCGCGCCTTCGCCTACCAGGTCGGGCGCGACTACGACGCCGGGCACAGCTCGCGTGCCGATGCCGCCGGCTGCCTGCTGCACGCGTCCGAAGCCGCGGTGCAGGTGGCGCTGGAGGCGATCCAGGCGCTGGGCGGCAACGGCTACATCAACGAGTACCCGACCGGGCGGATCCTGCGCGACGCCAAGCTCTACGCCATCGGCGCCGGCACCAACGAGATCCGCCGCATGCTCATCGGCCGCGAGCTGTTCGAGGACAGGTAATCGCGCCGGGGCGCACGGCCCCGGCGCCTGCGGTCAGAACCCCAGCGCGTACTTCAGCGACACCATCCGCGCGTCGCCGCGCGGGCCGAAGCGCTGGTCGAAGCCGAACGTGACCACGCCGCTGCGGCCCACCGGCGCGTCCAGGCCCAGGCCGAACAGGCCACCGGAGCGCGCCGGCTGCAGCCCCAGCAGCGGCGACCAGGCGTCGGCGCCGGTGAACCCGGCCTGCACGTCCAGGCCGTTGGCCGACAGCGTGTGCTGCCACTCGGCATAGCCGTGCAGGTTCAGCCCGGACAGCAACGAGCGCTCGGCACGCAGGCCGGCGATGGCCTGGCTGCGGCTCGACGTCCACGCGTCCGCGCGCAGGCCCAGTCCGTCACCACCCAGCTCGTTGAAGCCGTCGCTTTCGATCCGGGTGTACTCGGCGCCCAGGTACGGGGTGATGCCCACATCCGCACCGCCAAACCGGTAGCCCGACTCCAGGCTCGCGGTCGCAAAGTCGCCCGCATAGTTGCTGAACACCCCCATCGAACGCTGGCCGGTGAACAGGTGCCGCTCCAGCTGGCGGTCGAAGCGACCGAACCCGGCCTGGCCCAGCACGTAGGCATTGCCGCTGGCCACGCCCAGGTAGGCGAGGCTCTGCGCCTGGCGGTCATGGCCGCGGTCGCGGCTGCCGGCGCGGCGGCTGTCCGCGCGGGTCTCGCCAAAGGCGAAGCCGGCGATCGCGCTGCCCAGGCGCATGTCGCGCCCGATCATCCAGCCGTCCACCGCCTGCTCGCTGCCCGAGAAGCCGCCGTGGCCGCCACCGCCCAGCTGCTGCATCCACGCGGCCGGGCGCGCGTCGGTTCCGGCGCTGTCGACGAACTGCGAGGACAGCGCGCGGCGGTTCATGTCGACCGCATCGAACGTGGTCGAAGAGGCCATCGCGTGCAGCTCGCCGGACAGGCTCGCCAGCGAAGCCCGGGCCAGGTCGGCGTTGCCGATGCCCTGGAACTCGCCCGCGGCGCGGATCAGCCCCTCCGCCAGCGGGCCCTCGCCCGCCTCCCGCTGGCCATCGATCTCGCGGAACGCATTCTCGACCCGCTCGGCCGACGCCAGCGAGGCGGTCGTGATCCTGCCGAGGCTGGCCGCGGTGGACAGTACGTCCAGGCGGGTGATGTCGAGCCATACGTTGTTGAGGTCGTAGGCCAGGCTGCCCTGCAGGAACAGGGCATCCTGGTTGTATGTCCAGCCGTCAAAGTTGCCATCCAACCCTTCGGCCGCCTGCAGAACCGCCTCGCGATCCCGGGTAACGTAGCCGCTCCGGGCACCCGCAACGTGCACCGTGCCGCCGTTGATCTCCGCGGTGCCGCCGACCGACAGCGCGCCGTGCCCCAGCGTCATCGAGAGCACCGCGTCGCCACCGTGCACGTAGTTGCCGCCCACCTGGAAGCCGTCGCCCGCATCCAGCATCAGGGTTCCATTGTTGGTGACGTTGCCGGCCACGCTGCCGCCGCCGCCGAGCGCACCGTCCGCACCGATGGTGACGCCCGAATCCGACAGCGAGCCGCTCAGGTGCAGCACGCCGCCATCAACCCGGGTCGCCCCGCGGTAGCTGCTGTCGCCCTCCAGCACGAGGGTGCCGCTGCCGCGCTTGACCAGCCCACCCGCGCCGGTGATGTCATTGCCCCAGACCGAGGTCAGGTCGTCGAAGTCGGCCGTCACCGTGCCCCAGTCGAACTTGCCCGGCCCCTGCACCGCCTTGCCCACGTTGAGCAGGCCGTGGCCGAAGATCTCGTCCACCCCCGGCTCGCCCATGTCGGTGGCGGTGCCGAGGATGGTCTGGCGCACCAGGTCGTTGTTGAACCAGGGGAAGGCTTCCCACACCAGCGCGGCGGCGCCGGACACCTGCGGGGCGGCGAACGAGGTGCCGTTCCAGCGCCAGTATTCGGGGTCGTCATACGGGTCGTCGGTGCCGGTGGTGACCACCGTGCCCGGAGCGACCAGGCAGTAGTTCATCGCCATGCCGCAGGCGTTGGAATATTCCGCCAGCAGCCCGGGGTCCGCGCCGTCCAGCGCGGCAACCGCCAGCCAGCCGACCTCCAGGTCGGCGCCGGGGGTGGACCCACCCCGGCCGGCCACACTGGGCAGCATCGCCGTTTCGCTGGGGTCGTCGAACGCCCCGTTGCCCGTGGCGAACACCACGATGCCGCCGTGCTCCACCACGAACGGCCGGTACTCCGCCGCGATTGGCGCGGTGGCGTCCAGGTTGGTCCAGTACAGGCCGCCCCACGAGTTGTTCAGGATCTTGACCCCGCGATCCATCATGTCGTCGTGGATGGGGGTGAGCCCGATCGGACCGCTGATTTCGTTGCCCTGCCCGGTGCCGTCGTCATCCGGCGGCTCGTCGTTGATGATCCGCGCCGAGACGATTTCCGCCCCCTGGGCGATGCCGCCGGGCCAGTAGCCGAACGGCCCGCCGGCGATCACCTGGGCCACCCCGGTGCCGTGGCCGTCCTTGTCGTCCACCGACATGTCGTTGATGTTGCGATTGACGTAGATGAGGTTGTCCACCACGCGCCCGGCCAGCGCCGGGTGCTGGCTGTTGACCCCGGTATCGATCACGCCGACCCGCACCCCCTCGCCGGTCAGGCCGGCGTCGATCGCCGCCTGCGCGTTGGTCAGGACGATGTGGTCGCTGTAAGCGGGGTCGGCCGGGTACACCACGGCCGGCGGGGTCGGAGGCGGAGCGGTGGGAGGCGGCGAGGGGCGCAGCGGGTTGCTGCCCCCGCCGCCGCAGGCCGTGAGTACCAGTCCGACCGCAACGGCCAGCAGCGAGCGCGTCGCGCCCCGGAGGGGAAATACCATACCGCCGCGGTGTCCCGTCATCGCCCTGCATCCCTGTGTCATCCGATGCCCATACCTATACCGCATCACGCCCGCGCCGGGAATCACCGGCACCCGGTTCCGTGATGAACGCGTCAGCCGGCGCCTCCCGCAGGCGCGGTTTGCCGCGGGGCAATACTAGGGCCGATAATCAATCGATACCCTCAGCCCCCTGCAGGTGGAGCAGCATCATGAGCGAGATCGTCATCCTGGGCGCCAAGCGCACCGCCATCGGTTCCTTCCTCGGCCAGTTCAACGGCGTCCCCACCCCGACCCTGGGCGCGGCTGCCATCCGCGGCGCGCTCGAGCATGCCGGCCTGGCGGCCGACCAGGTCGACGAGGTCATCATGGGCTGCGTGCTGCCGGCCGGCCTGGGTCAGGCGCCCGCGCGCCAGGCATCGCGCGCGGCCGGCATCCCGGACGCTGCCGGCAGCACCACCATCAACAAGGTGTGCGGCTCGGGCATGAAGGCGGCGATGTTCGGCCACGACCTCATCAAGGCCGGCTCGGCCAAGGTGGTGGTGGCCGGCGGCATGGAGTCGATGACCAACGCCCCGCACGTGCTCAACGGCTCGCGCAACGGCATCCGCTACGGCAGCGCCGAATTCCTCGACCACATGGCCTGGGACGGCCTGACCAATCCGTATGACGGCCAGGCCATGGGCGTGTTCGGAGACGAGGCCTGCCGCAAGTACGGCTTCAGCCGCGAGGATCTGGACGCGTTCTCCGCCGAGAGCGCCAGGCGCGCCCAGGCCGCGATCAGCGACGGCGCGTTCGCCGACGAGGTCGTGCCGGTCACGGTCAAGACCCGCAAGGGCGAGAACGTGATCGACTCCGACGAGGAGCCCGGCAAGATCGACCTGGCCCGCATCCCCACCCTGCGCGCCGCCTTCGGCAAGGACGGCCTGCTCACCGCGGCCTCGTCTTCCAAGATCTCCGACGGCGCCGCCGCCTTGGTGCTGGCCTCGGCGGAGGAAGCGTCCGCACGCGGCCTGACCCCGCTGGCGCGCATCGTCGCCCATGCCGGGCACGCGCAGGAGCCGGAGTGGTTCACCACCGCGCCGGTGCAGGCGATTGAAAACGTGCTCAAGAAGGCCGGCTGGAGCGTGGACGACGTCGACCTGTTCGAGGTCAACGAAGCCTTCGCATGCGTGGCCATGGCGCCGATGAAAGACCTCGGGATTCCCCACCAGAAGCTGAACGTCAATGGCGGCGCCTGCGCCCTCGGCCACCCCATCGGCGCCAGCGGCGCACGCCTGGTCGTGACCCTGCTGCACGCCCTGAAAGCCCGTAATCTCAAGCGCGGCGTGGCTTCGCTGTGCATCGGCGGCGGCGAGGCGACGGCAATCGCGATTGAACTGGCCTGAAACGGGTTAACGGCATCTTCACGCGTTGAATCAAACGGGCACTTGACAGCGAAACATCGATTGTCATGATGTTTCCCCGGCGCGCTTTCCACTGCGCGTTTGTGACTTTTGATTTCAACGACGAGGAAACGAACAATGTCCATCAACAAGGCTCTGCTGGCACTGGCCATGGGTTTCGCCCTGGCCGCGTGCTCGAACCAGGACGCCGCCACCGACGCGGCCGCTGACGCCGCCGACGCTGCTGCCGAGGCCCAGGCCCAGGCTGACGCCGCGTACGGCGAGTTTGAAGAAACCGCCCAGGCTGCTGCCGACACCGCCGCCGACGCCGCTGACCGCGCCGCCGACGCCGCTGCCGACGCTTCGGCCGCCGCTTCGGACGAAATGGCCGACGCCGCCGCCGACGCTGCCGAGGCTGCTTCCGACGTGGCCGAGGACGCCGCCGACGTGGCCGACGAGGCGCAGGACGCGGCTGAAGACGCCGCCGACGACATCTGATCCGTCGCGGAAGCCACGCGCTTCCGCACATCGGAACAGGACTGGAACCGCCGGGAAACCGGCGGTTCTTTTTTTTGGCTGCTCCTTTTTTTGAACGGCAGCAAAGCGCCCCTCCGCATTTGCACGGCGCATTCACCTCCCGCGCCCAACACTGGTCGGCGACACAACCCACGAGGCCCCATCACGATGAACAAGACCGCCCTTGCCCTGCTTGCCGCCGGCGCCTTGACCCTGGCCGCCTGCCAGGACACCGCCACCTCCCGCCAGGAAGCCGACGACGCAGCCGCCGCCGCCGAACGCGCGCGCGCCTCCGCCGCCGAAACCCTCGACCACACCGGCACCGCGATCTCCGAAAGCGCGGACGCAGCCGCAGCCCGCACCCGCGCCGCGGCCGACGACGCCGCAGCAGCGGCCGACCGCGCCGCCGATGACGCGGCCGCCGCCGCCGAGCGCGCGGGCGACGCCACGCGCGAAGCCGCCGCCGACGGCGCGGATGCCGCGGCGCGCGCCGCCGAGTCCACCTCCGACGCCATGGAGCGGGCCGCCGATCGTGCCCGCGAGGAAGCCGACGAGCTTCGCCGCGACGACTGATCGCAGCCACTCCGTGCTTCACCGGGAAGGCCCGCTTCGGCGGGCCTTCCTGCGTCCGGCGGGCCAGCAGGTATCCTGTGCGCCCCGTCGCACGGTCGAGGCCGCCGCATGCCCGCACTCAGTTCCCGCCTGGATCCCCGCTCGCAGGAGTTCGCCGACAACGCCGCCTGGCACCGCGCGCTGGTGGCCGAGCTGGATCGGCGCCTGGCCCGGGCCGCGGACGGCGGCGGCGACAAGGCCCGCGAGCGCCACGAAGCCCGCGGCAAGCTGCTGGTGCGCGACCGCATCAGCGCGCTGCTGGATCCGGGCTCGCCGTTCCTGGAAATCGCCCCGCTCGCCGCCGAGGACATGTACGAAGGCGCCGCGCCCGCCGCGGGCATGGTCTGCGGCATCGGCCGGGTGATGGCCCAGGAGGTCGTGGTCGTGGCCAACGACGCCACCGTCAAGGGGGGCACCTACTTCCCGATGACGGTGAAAAAACACCTGCGCGCGCAGGAGATCGCGCGCGAGAACAACCTGCCCTGCATCTACCTCGTCGATTCGGGCGGCGCGTTCCTGCCGCTGCAGGACGAGGTGTTCCCGGACAGGGAGCACTTCGGACGCATCTTCTACAACCAGGCGCGGATGAGCGCGGAGAACATTCCCCAGGTCGCCGTGGTGATGGGCTCGTGCACCGCCGGCGGCGCCTACGTGCCGGCGATGAGCGACGAGTCGGTGATCGTCAAGGAACAGGGCACGATCTTCCTCGGCGGCCCGCCGCTGGTGAAGGCGGCCACAGGCGAGGTGGTGGATGCCGAATCGCTCGGCGGCGCCGACGTGCACACATCGGTCTCGGGCGTTGCCGACCACTTCGCCGAAGACGACCGCCACGCGCTGCAGATCGCGCGCGACATCGTCGGCAGCCTCAACCGCGGCAAGTCGATCCCGCTCGCGCTGCGCGACGTGACCGAACCGCTGTATCCGGCCGAAGAGCTCTACGGCATCGTGCCGAAGGACACGCGCCGGCCGTTCGACATCCGCGAGGTGATCGCGCGCATCGTCGACGGCAGCCAGTTCCAGGAGTTCAAGGCGCGCTACGGCAAGACGCTCGTCACCGGCTTCGCCCACCTGCACGGCTACCCGGTGGGCATCGTCGCCAACAACGGCATCCTGTTTTCCGAGAGCGCGCTCAAGGGCGCGCACTTCATCGAGCTGTGCAACCAGCGCGGCATCCCGCTGGTGTTCCTGCAGAACATCACCGGCTTCATGGTCGGGCGCAAGTACGAGAACGCGGGCATCGCCAAGGACGGGGCGAAGATGGTCACGGCCGTTGCGTGTTCGAGCGTGCCCAAGTTCACCGTGGTCATCGGCGGCAGCTTCGGCGCCGGCAACTACGCCATGTGCGGGCGCGCCTACGGCGCACGGTTCCTGTGGATGTGGCCCAACGCGCGCATCAGCGTGATGGGCGGCGAGCAGGCCGCCAGCGTGCTGGCCACCGTGCGCCGCGACGGCATCGAGGCGAAGGGCGGGGAATGGAGCGCGGACGAGGAAGAGGCCTTCAAGACGCCCATCCGCGAGCAGTACGAGCACCAGGGCAGCCCGTGGTACGCCACCGCACGGCTGTGGGACGACGGCATCATCGACCCGGCCGATACCCGCCGGGTGCTGGGGCTGGCGGTGTCGGCCTCGCTCAATGCGCCGATCGAGCCGGCGCGCTTCGGGGTCTTCAGGATGTAGCACGGGGTTCGGGTTCGGGGCATTGCGTCACAGCCGGGGCGCCATGACTCCGTGCTAGGCTCGGTGGGATACGACCCCCGTCGTTGCCGCGCTGGCCGCCTGCGGCCGGTGTTCCTGTCCCCGTTCCGCATCCAGCTCCAGGAGTTCCGTCATGGCCATCTTCAACCCCTCGTCCAGCCCGCAGAAGAAGGACGCGGCTCCGTTCGCTTCAGAACCCGCGCAGGCGCCGCGCCGTGACGAACGTCCGGCCGCGGCCGACTTCAATCCCACTTCGGCTCCGCCGCAGCAGCAACAGCGCCAGTCCGCGCCCGCCGCAAAGGAGTCGCTGATCGCGGCCAACCTGACCATCGAAGGCAAGATCGAGGGCACCGGCCACGTCCGCATCGCCGGCCAGTTCAAGGGCGACGTCAACGTCAAGGGCGACCTGACCATCGAGCGCGGCGCCAAGCTCAACGGCGGGGTGCGCGCGGAGAAGGTCACCGTCGCGGGCGATCTGGAAGGCAACATCGAATCGGCCGAGCGGGTGGAGCTGCTCGACAGCGCGATGCTCAACGGCGACCTCAAGGCCGGCACGCTCACCGTCGCCGCCGGCTCGCGCATCCGTGGCCACATCGAGTGCGGCTGGGACGACAGCGACGCCCGTGGCGGCAGCAAGGGCGGCAAGCAGGACGCGAAGGCCGGCGCCAGGGCGGAAACCGAAGCCGTCTCGTGAGCAACGGCCGGCCGGGTGCGGCAGGTGCCACGCGCACCTGTCCGCACTGCAAGACCACGATCCTGCAGAGCTCGGTGCGCTGCCCGTCGTGCCGGCACTACCTCCGCTTCGACACGCCGGCCGAGGCGGCAGCCGAGGCCGCGGCCCAGTCCAGCAACGCGCTCCAGGTCGAAGGCACCATCCGCCACCCCGCCGACGGCGGCGCCTGGGAATACTCGGTGGTGATGGTGGTGCGCGACGAGGCCGGCAAGGAAATCAATCGCCAGGTGGTCGGCGTGGGCGCGATGTTCCCCGGCGACGAGCGCAGCTTCAGCCTGAGTGTGGAAGTCACGCCCACCAGCGACATGCGCCGCGGCCCGAAGCGGGGCGGCACCCGCCACTGAGCGGCCCGGGGCGAACCGGTATCATGGCCGGCCACCCGAAAACGAGCCGCCGCCCATGCCAGACGCCCTCACGATCACGCGCGAAGGCCCGCTTGCACGGCTGCGCCTGGATCGGCCCGAGCTGCACAACGCGTTCGACGCCGCGCTGATCAGCGCCCTCACTTCGGCCCTGGGCGGGCTTGCCGATGACCCGCAGGTGCGGGTGGTGGTGCTTGAAGGCAGCGGCCGTTCGTTCTCCGCCGGCGCCGACCTCAACTGGATGCGCGGCATGGCGTCGGCCGACGAGGCCACCAACCGCGACGACGCGCTCGCGCTTGCACGCCTGATGCGCGCGCTCGACGAACTGCCCAAGCCCACCATCGCCCGCGTCCACGGCGCGGCCCTGGGCGGCGGCGTCGGCCTGGTCGCCTGCTGCGACATCGCCATCGGCGCGGAAGGGGCGAAGTTCGGCCTCACCGAAGCCCGCCTCGGGCTGCTGCCGGCGGTGATCTCGCCCTACGTGATCTCCGCGATCGGTTCCCGCCAGGCGCGGCGCTGGTTCGCTACCGGCGAGGTGTTCGATGCCGGTGCAGCGCAGCGGATGGGCCTGCTGCACGAAGTGGTTCCGGCCGATGGGCTCGACGACGCCGTGCAGCGCCAGGTGGCGCTGCTGCTCAAGGCCGGCCCGGTCGCCACCGCCCAGGCCAAGACCCTGGTGCGCTCGGTGCAGGCGCACGTGGATCGCGACGCCCTCGACGCCGCCACCGCCGATCTCATCGCTGCGCTGCGGGTGTCCCCCGAAGGCCAGGAAGGCCTGGCCGCATTCCTCGACAAACGTGCTCCCGCATGGGCCATCAACTGACATGTTCGACACGATCCTGATTGCCAACCGCGGCGAGATCGCCTGCCGGGTCATCCGCACCGCGCGCCGGCTGGGCATCCGCACCGTCGCCGTATTCTCCGAGGCGGACGCCGACGCGCAGCACGTGCGACTGGCCGATGAAGCCTGGCCGATCGGCGGGCCGCGGCCGCAGGACAGCTACCTGCGCGGCGACGCGATCCTGGAGGTCGCCAGGCAGAGCGGTGCCCAGGCCATCCACCCCGGCTACGGGTTCCTCAGCGAGAACGCGGAGTTCGCCGAAGCGGTGGAGGCCGCCGGCATCGCCTTCATCGGCCCCGGGGCGGCGTCGATGCGGAAGATGGGCAGCAAGGCCGGCGCCAAGGAGCTGATGGAAGCCGCCGGGGTGCCGGTGGTGCCCGGCTACACCGGCCAGGAGCAGTCGCCGGAGCTGCTCGCGCGGGAAGCCGGACGCATCGGTTTCCCGCTGATGATCAAGGCCGCCCACGGCGGCGGCGGCAAGGGCATGCGCATCGTGCGCGGCGCCGACGAGTTCCTGCCGGCGCTGGAAAGCTGCCGGCGCGAGGCCGCCAGCGCCTTCGGCCGCGACCGGGTGCTGCTGGAGCGCTACATCGAGTCGCCGCGGCACATCGAGATCCAGGTGTTCGGCGACAGCCATGGCAACGTCATCCACCTCAACGAGCGCGAGTGCTCGGCCCAGCGCCGCTACCAGAAGGTGCTGGAGGAGTCGCCCTCCCCGTTCCTGACCCCGGAGCTGCGCGCGCGCATGGGCGAAGCCGCGGTGCTGGCCGCCAGGGCGATCGACTACGTCAACGCCGGCACGGTCGAATTCATCGTCGCCCCGGACGGCGGCTTCTGGTTCATGGAGATCAATACCCGGCTGCAGGTGGAACACCCGGTGACCGAAATGGTGACCGGCCTGGATCTGGTGGAGTGGCAGCTGCGGGTGGCCGCGGGCGAGCCGCTGCCGCTGGCGCAGGATGCGATTGCGCAGGACGGGCACGCGATCGAAGTGCGGCTGTACGCGGAGGATCCCGAGGCCGGGTTCCTGCCCGGCTCCGGGCGCCTGGAGCGCCTGCGCCTGCCGCGGCCGTCGGAACACGTGCGGATCGACTCGGGCGTGGTCGAAGGCGACACGGTCACCATCTTCTACGACCCGATGATCGCCAAGCTGATCGTCCACGATCGCGACCGCCCCGCCGCCCTCGCCCGCCTGCGCGAGGCCCTGGCCGCCTGCCTGGTCGAGGGCCCGAAATCGAACATCGCCTTCCTGGAGCGGCTGGCGCGGCATCCGTCCGTGGTCGAGGCCACCATCGACACCGCCTACCTGGATCGCAATCCGGACGAGTTCATGCCCCCGGACGGGCCTCCCTCCCCGGCCGTCCTCGCCGCGGCTGCCACCGCCGAGCTGCTCCGCCAGGAGCACGCGGCCGGCGAAACAGCCCGGCGTTCGGTCGAGCCGGATTCGCCGTGGGCCATCGCCGACGGCTGGCGGCTGGGGCACGCGGGCGAGCGCCTGCTGATCCTGCAGGCCGGCGACGCGCGCCATGAAGTGCACGCCTCCGGCAGCGGCGGCAGCTACCGCCTGCGCGGCGCCGGTGACGGCGACATCCAGGTCGCCGGCGCGCGCCTTGAAGCCGGCGAGTTGTCGCTGCGCATCGACGGCGGTTCGAAGCGCTTTCGCGTCGATACCGACGCGGATCGGGTGATCATCCACGACGGCAGCCGCCGGCTGCGCCTGGAGCTTGATTCGCCGTTCCGCCCCGCCGGCGATGGCGGGGAAACCGGCGACAGCCGGATCCGCGCGCCCATGCCCGGCCGCGTGGTGCTGGTGCGGGCAGCCGCCGGTGACGCCGTGGAAGAGGGCCAGGAGCTGCTGGTGATGGAGGCGATGAAGATGGAGCTGACGCTGCGGGCCCCGCGCGCGGGCATCCTCGCCGAAGTGCGCGCCAGCGACGGCGAGTTCGTGGAGGCGGACGCCGTGCTCGCCGTGCTGGAGCCCGAACCGGACGCTTCCGCATGAGCCGCCTGCCCGCCGCCGTCAGGCTCGTCGAGGTCGGCCCGCGCGACGGGCTGCAGAACGAGAAGGCGATCGTGCCCACCGCGACCAAGGTGGAGCTCATCGACCGGCTCTCGGCCACCGGGCTGAAGACGGTCGAGGCCACCAGCTTCGTCAGCCCCAGGTGGGTGCCGCAGCTGGCCGATGCCGCCGAGGTGTTCGCCGCCATCCAGCGCCGCCCCGGCGTCGCCTATCCCGTGCTGGTGCCCAACGAGACCGGTTACGACCGCGCCCGCGAGGCCGGGGTCGAGGAGATCGCCGTGTTCACCGCGGCATCGGAAGCCTTCAACCGCACCAACATCAACGCCGGCATCGAGGAGTCCCTGGCCCGGTTCGAACCGGTGCTGGCGCGCGCCCTCGAGGACGGCGTGCGCGTGCGCGGGTATGTCTCCACCGTACTCGGCTGCCCCTACCAGGGCGAGGTGCCGCTGGCCGATGTCGTCCGCGTTTCCCGTGCCCTGCACCAGATGGGCTGTTACGAGATTTCATTGGGCGACACCATCGGCGTGGGCACGCCCGGCAAGGCGCGGGCCATGCTGCGGGCGGTCGCCGGGGAGGTTCCGATACCGGCGCTGGCCGTCCATTTCCATGACACCTACGGGCAGGCGCTGGCCAACATCCTGGCGTGCCTGGAGGAAGGCGTGGCGGTGGTGGACGCGGCGGTCGCCGGCACCGGTGGCTGCCCCTACGCCCGCGGCGCCAGCGGCAACGTGGCCAGCGAGGACGTGGTGTATATGCTGCACGGCATGGGCATCGAAACCGGCATCGACCTGGACGCGCTGGCGGCCACCGGCCAATGGCTGGCCGGCGTGCTCGGCCGCCAGACCTCCAGCCGCGTCGGCCGCGCGATGGCGGGCACGGACGTGCAATGAGATGAGCCACAGGCCACCCGGCGCAGCGCCTGCCAGCGACAGTTCCGCAGACGAGCCGCAGCGGATCGCGTCCGCGCTGGCCGCCGCCTGCCGGGACACGGCCCTGCCCGCCGGCCTGCGGACGCTCCTGTGCCAGGCGCGCGACGCCCTGGAAGCGACCGCCAGCGATGCCGAAAGCGCACAGCTGCGCTACCGGGCGCTGTTCGACGCGGTTCCCGACCCGGTCAGCATCCTCGACGAACGCGGCATCGTGCTGGATCTCAACAAGGCCGGCATGGCCGCCTACAAGCGTTCGCGCGAGGAGACCGTCGGCCAGCCCATCGAACTGCTCAATCCGGATCTGCCCAAGGATCACATGAAGCCGGTGCTGGAAACCCTGCACCGCGGCGCGACCTACGTGATCGAGGTCACCAACATGCGCGCTGACGGCACCCGGTTCCCGGTGGAGGTGCATTCGGCGGGTTTCATGCACGAAGGCCGCCGCTGCGTGGTGGCGGTGGCGCGCGACCTGAGCGCCCGGCGCGAGGCCGAGCTTCGCTACGGACAGCTGCTGGAAGTGATCGACAAGGGCGTCATGGTGCAGGACGCGGACGGCAACCTGCTCCAGGTTAACGCCGCGGCCATCCGCATCCTGGGCGTGAAGCAGGAAGACAGCCTGCGCCGGTTCCCCGAGCCGGACACCTGGACGCTGCTCGACGAGGGCGGCCACCGCATCAGCGTGGCCGACCTGCCGATCCAGCGCACCCTGCGTACCGGGCAGGCCACTGAAAGCACGGTCATCGGCCTGTACCACAAGCCCGAGCGGCGGCTGCGCTGGCTGTCGGTGACCACGGTTCCGCTGTTCTCGCCGGGCGGGCGCAGCCCGAACCAGGTGATCTCGCTGTTCAGCGACGTCACCCGGCTCAAGCGCGACAGCGCGCTGTTCGGCCGCGCCCAGGCCCTGGCCCGGATCGGCGGCTGGGAATGGGAGGTCGGCCGCGACGCGCTGTACCTGACCGACGAGGCCATCCGCATCCTCGGCCAGGAGGCCCCGCCGGCGAACATGGCCGGCCTGCTGGCCTGCCTGGGCCTGGGCGACCAGGTGCGCTTCAGCGATGCCCTGCGGGCGGCGGCCGAGCACGCGCGCCCGATCGACCTGGAGCTGCAGGGCCGGCGCCAGGACGGCCTGCCGCTGTGGCTGCGGATCATCGGCGAGGCGGAGACCGACGAGTCGGCGAACATCAGCATCACCGGCACCGTGCAGGACATCCACGAGCGCAAGCAGGCCGAGGAGACCCTGCGGGTGCAGGCGCGAACCGATCCGCTGACCGGGCTGCTCAACCGCGACGCGATCCTGGGCGAGATGGGCGAACGCATGGACGACCCGGCGCAGGCGCGGCTGGCGGTGCTGTACATCGACCTGGACCGGTTCAAGATGGTCAACGACGGCCTGGGCCACTCCGCCGGCGACAGCCTGCTGCGCGAGGCGGCCCGGCGGATCGCGATGTCGGTGGCCACCGACGGCCTGGTGGCGCGCTTCGGCGGCGACGAGTTCCTGGTGATGTGCCACCCCGAGGGCGACGACGCGCTGCCCGAAGCGGTCGCACAGCGGATCCTGGACGCGTTCGAGCCGGCCTTCCGGCTGGGTGGCGAGGAGTTCCACGTCACCGCCAGCATCGGCATCGCCCATGCGCCGCACGACGGCGACCGGCCACAGACCCTGATCCAGAATGCCGACGCGGCGATGTACGACAGCAAGCGCCGGGTTCGCAACGGCTGGCAGCTGTACTCGCCGACGCTGGAGGAATCGCGCGAGGATCGGCTGCGGCTGGAAACCCAGCTGCGGCGGGCGGTCGACAACGGCGAGTTCCACCTCGTCTACCAGCCGCAGGTGGACATGCGCCGCGGCACCATCGTCGCCGCCGAGGCGCTGATCCGCTGGCGCAACCGCCAGCTGGGCGAAATGCGTCCGGATCACTTCATCGGCCACGCCGAAACCACAGGCGACATCGTTCGCATCGGCCGCTGGGTGCTGAGCGAGGCCTGCAAGCAGGTGGCGCAGTGGCGGGCCGCCGGCCACGGCCTGGTACGGGTGGCGGTGAATGTCTCCTACCGCCAGTTCCTCGGCGACGACCTGGCCGGCACCGTGCGCGACGTGCTGGAGGAGTTCGGGCTGCCCGGCAGCGCGCTGGAGCTGGAGTTCACCGAACGCGCCCTGATCGAGGACTCGGCGGACACCCTGCACGCCTTCGCCGAGCTGCGCGAGATGGGGATCCTGCTGACCATCGACGACTTCGGCGAAGGCTACAGCGCGCTCAACTACCTGCGGCGGCTGCCGATCCAGGGCCTGAAGCTGAGCCAGCTGTTCGTGGAAGGAGTGCCGCGCAACCATTCCGACGTCGCCGTATGCCAGGCGATCGCCGGCATCGCCCGCAGCCTGGGCCTGGGCCTGGTGGCCGAAGGGGTGGAATCGGAGGCGCAGCGGCAGTTCCTGCTTGAACTCGGGGTGCAGGTGGGCCAGGGCTTCCTGTTCGCCCCCGGACTCACGCCCAGCGAGCTCGAACACCGCATCGCCGCGCCGCAGCCGGCATCCGCGACCGGGTAGAATGCGGGGCTTTCCAACGCAGGAGCGCCCATGCAGCTTTCCGACATCCGCGCCATCGTCACCGGCGGCGTTTCCGGCCTTGGCCTGGCCGTGGCCGAGCACCTGGTGGCAAACGGCGGCAGGGTCGCGCTGTTCGACGTCAACGACGACAAGGGCGCCGCCGCGGTCGCCGCGCTGGGCGAAGGCAAGGCGCGCTATATCCGCACCGACGTCACCGACGAGGACGGCGTGGCCGCCAGCGTCGAGGCGGCGAAGGAGTTCCTGGGCGGCATCGACGCCGCGGTCAACTGCGCCGGCATCATCGGCGCCGGCCGCGTGCTCGGGCGCGAGGGGCCGATGCCGCTGGGCAAGTTCTCCTCCACGGTGATGGTCAACCTGGTCGGCAGCTTCAACGTCGCCAAGGCCGCCGCCGCGGTGATGCAGCACAACGAAGCCGGTGAGGACGGCGAGCGCGGCGTGATCGTCAACACCGCCTCGGTGGCCGCTTACGAGGGCCAGATCGGCCAGGCCGCCTACTCCGCCTCCAAGGGCGGCGTGGTCGGCATGACCCTGCCGATGGCGCGCGAGCTGGCCCGCTTCGGCATCCGCGTCAACACCGTGGCCCCGGGCATCTTCCACACCCCGATGGTCGACGGCATGCCCGAGGACGTGCAGCAGTCACTGGGCGCCTCGATCCCCTTCCCCTCCCGCCTGGGCCGTGCGGCCGAGTTCGCCGACCTGGTCGGCTACATCCTCGGCAACCGCTACCTCAACGGCGAGACCATCCGCCTGGACGGCGCCGTCCGCCTGGCGCCCAAGTGAGCATCCGATGAAAGCCAGCGACATCAAGAAGGGCAACGTCGTCGAACACGGCGGCGGCGTCTACCAGATCCGCGACATCGAACGCAGCTCGCCGCAGGGCCGCGGCGGCAACGTGCGCTTCCGCTTCACCATGTACAGCGTGCCGGGCGGCACCAAGGCCGACGCCTCGTTCGACGCCGACGACGACCTGCGCGAAGTCGAACTGTCGCGCCGCCAGGCCAGCTATTCCTACCGCGACGGCGAGGCCTTCGTGTTCATGGACGACGAGGACTACACCCCCTACACGCTCGATGCCGACGTGGTCGGCGACGCCGCCGGCTACATCACCGACGGCCTTGGCGGCTGCCACGTGCAGATCATCGACGACCTGCCGGTGGGCGTGCAGCTGCCGCAGACCGTGGCCCTGGAAGTGGTCGAGACCCCGCCCGAGCTCAAGGGCGGCACCGCCACCAAGCGGCCCAAGCCGGCGAGGCTGAGCACCGGCATCGAGATCCAGGTGCCCGAATACATCGCCACCGGCGAGCGCGTGCTGGTCAACACCACCAGCGGCGAGTTCTCCGGCCGCGCCGGCTGAGCGCGGCCCGCATGAGCGACTCCACGCCCCAGCCCGCCAGCCCGATGGCCCGCCGCTTCCGCGGCTACCTGCCGGTGGTGGTGGACGTGGAGACCGGGGGCTTCGACTGGAACCGCCACGCCCTGCTCGAGATCGCCGTGGTGCCGATCGACCTGGACGAAGACGGCCGCTACATCCTCGGCGAAACCTCCAGCACCCACGTCGAGCCGGCCGAAGGCACCCAGATCGACCCGCAGTCGCTGGAAGTGACCGGCATCGACCTGGATCACCCCTTCCGCATGGCCAAGCCCGAGCGCGAGGCCCTCAACCACGTGTTCGCCCCGATCCGCGCCGCGGTGAAGAAGCACGGCTGCCAGCGCGCCATCCTGGTCGGCCACAACGCCCACTTCGACCTCAACTTCCTCAACGCCACCGTCGCCCGCTGCGGCCACAAGCGCAACCCGTTCCACCCCTTCAGCGTCTTCGACACCGTCACCCTGGGCGGCGTCGCCTACGGCCAGACCGTGCTGGCCCGCGCGGTGCAGGCGGCGGGGTTCGAATGGGACGCCGCCGAGGCGCACTCGGCGATCTACGACGCCGAACAGACCGCCCGCCTGTTCTGCACCGTCCTCAACTCCTGGCCCTGGCCGCCCAGCGCGTAGGAGCGCGCATGGCGCGCCCCTGCACCGGGATCAGCCGCTCACTGTCCCGAAGCGAGCTTCAGGCCGATGATCCCCGCCAGGATCAGCCCCAGGCTCACCAGTCGCCCGGCGTTGGCCGGCTCGTTGAACAGCACGATCCCCAGGATCGCGGTACCGACCGCGCCGATCCCCACCCATACCGCATAGGCCGTGCCCAGCGGCAGCGACCGCATGGCCACCGCCAGCAGGTAGAAACTCACCGCCATCGCCGCCACCGTGCCCACGCTCGGCCACAGCCGGGTGAACCCCTCGGTGTACTTCAGGCCAACGGCCCAGGTGACCTCGAACAGCCCGGCAAGAAACAGGATGGCCCAGGACATGGAAAAGCCTCCATTCAAAGATGGGGCCGTCCCCGGGTGAAGTGGAGAGGCGGGGCCGTCCCCGCTTCCTGATCAGGCGAGATTATCGCAAACCACAATGACCCAGCCGTAACCCGGGGCAGTGCAAGAGCCCGCGACCCATCTCACCAAAGCGCCGACCTGAACGCCCGGGTGAGCCGCGCCCAGCCAGCAGGGGTATCGCGACAAGCAATACATGGATGTATTGCGCGCGCGTCGGGACAGGATGTCCCGCCGCGCGAAAAGCGATACCCCTGCTGGCAGGGCGCGGCGTCCCTCCGAAGCCAGCGAACCCAAAGGGCCTTCCCCCGCAAGAAAAAACGACGGGGCGCCAGACCTATTCCCGCCGCGAATGGATCTCGGCAAGGAGTGCAGCAGTGGCCGGATCTGCAACATCGGCCCGCCCACCCTTCACCGCCGGCAACAGCTCACCCGCAATCCGCTTGCCCAGCTCCACCCCCCACTGGTCGAACGCATTCACCCCCCACAGCACCGACTGCGCATACACACTGTGCTCGTACATCGCGATCAGCGCCCCCAGCGAACGCGGCGTCAGCGCATCCAGCAGCAGCATCGTCGAAGGCCGGTTGCCCGGATGCGCCTTCTGGACATCGGAAGACTCGAACCCGTTCGCCAGCGCCTGCGCCTGCGCCAGCAGATTCGCCAGCAGCACCGCATGGCTTTCCGCATACCCGTGGGCCGGATTCACCACCCCGATGAAATCGGCCGGCACCGCCTGCGTCCCCTGGTGCAGCGCCTGGAAGAAACTATGCTGCGCATTCGTCCCCGCCCCGCCCCACAGCACCGGCACCGTCTCCACAGCCACCGGCTCGCCGCCGGGCGTCACCGCCTTGCCCAGGCTCTCCATCACCAGCTGCTGCAGATAGGCCGGCAGCAGCTCCAGGCGCCCGTCATAGGGCAGCACCGCCTGCGTCGGCAGCCCGAGCGCGTTGCGGTTCCACACCGCCGTCAGCGCATGCAGCATCGGCAGGTTCGCCTCCGGCGGGGCCTGCAGCGCGTGCGCGTCCATCTCCGCCGCACCGGCCAGCAGCTCCCCGAAGCGCTCCATTCCCACCGCCAGCGCGATCGCGAAGCCCACCGCCGACCACAGCGAGAAGCGTCCGCCGACCCAGTCCCACATCGGCAGCACCCGTTCGGCGGCCACGCCGAATTCTTCCGCCTTCGCGACGTTGGCACTGACCGCATAAAGCCGTTCCGCACCGCCCAGCCAGTCGCGCAGGATGCGTCCGTTGAGCAGCGTCTCCTGGGTGCCGAAGCTCTTGGACACCAGGATCGCCGCGGTGCGATCCGGATCCAGATCACGCAACAAGTGCGCCGCATCGCCGCCGTCGACGTTGGCCAGGAAGTGCAGCCGCAAGCGGCCGTCGTGGAAGTCCCTGAGCGCGTCCACCACCAGCCGCGGCCCGAGATCCGAGCCCCCGATGCCCACATTGATCACGTCGCTCACGCCCGAAGCGGCCAGCGATTCCACCAGCGCCGCCATCCGCTCACGGACCTGGGCAGCCAGCGCGCCGGCATCCCGCGCCACCACGGAGGAACCCGGCGCCGACCGCAGCGCAACGTGCAGCGCCGGGCGGTCTTCGGAGCGGTTGACCTTTTCCCCGTCGAACAGCGCGCGGAACGCGGCCGACAGCCCGGCCTCACCGGCCAGCGCCAGCAGCGCCGCAACGGCCTCGCGGTCGTAGCGCTGGCGGGCAAAGCTGGCGTGGATCGGGCCGACCCGAAGGGACAGGTCGCCAATGCGGCCCGGCTCGACCGCCAGCAGGTCGGCAATGCGCGTGGCCGACAGCCGGCGCGCATGCGGTGACAAGGTTGACGCCGGATCCGGCGCAACCATCTCAGGCCGCCTGCGCCGGGATCGAATCGTTGGTGTGGGTCAGCCGGTTTTCGCGGTCGACGTAGACCAGGGTGGGCTTGAACTTCGCCGCCTCGGCCTCGTCCAGCGCGCCGTAGGCGCAGATGATCACCAGGTCGCCGGGCTGCGCCTTGTGCGCGGCCGCGCCGTTGACGGAAATGATCCCGCTGTCTTCCTCGGCGCGGATCGCATAAGTCGCGAAGCGCTCGCCGTTGTTGATGTTGTAGATCTCGACCCGCTCGTACTCGCGGATGCCGGAGATGTCGAGCAGGCGGCCGTCGATCGCGCACGAACCTTCGTAATGCAGTTCGGCATGGGTCACCGAGGCGCGGTGGATCTTGGCTTTGAGCAGGGTCAGTTGCATGGCGTCGCTGGCCGGGTCACGGCGGGCGGGCGGCATTTTCCGCGGGAACTGGACAGTATAGGGCGCTGTTGCGGCATCGCAACAAAAGCAGGGCGGGCGTTCAGCGCCCGCCGCCCTGCAGCTCGAACTCCAGGTTGTCGATCAGGCGCGTGGTTCCAAGCTTCGCGGCAACCAGCGCCACCAGCGCACCGCGGTGGCCGGGTTCCGGTTCGGTCAGCCCGGGCGTGCGGATCACGGCGTAGTCCACGTCGAAGCCCGCGCCGGCAAGCCGCTCCCGCGCCGCGGCCTCCACCCCGTCCCGCTCCCGGCCTTCCAGCCACCCGTCGCGCATGGCCAGCAGGGTACGGTGGATCTCCGGCGCGAGCGCCCGCTCGGCATCGGACAGGTAGCGGTTGCGCGAACTCATCGCCAGGCCATCCGGCTCGCGCACCGTTTCACCGGCCAGCAGTTCGATCGGGAACGCCAGGTCGCGCACCATGTAGCGCACCACCGCCAGCTGCTGGTAGTCCTTGCGCCCGAACGCGGCCACGTCCGGCTGCACCTGGTTGAACAGGCGCGAGACCACCGTGGCAACGCCGTCGAAGTGCCCGGGCCGCCGCGCGCCTTCCAGCACTTCGGTGACGCCGGGCACCCGCACCTGCACCGCATTGCCGGCGCCGAATGGATACATCGCTTCCACCGGAGGCATCCACAGCAGGTCGCAGCCCGCCGCCTCCAGCCCGGCCGCATCTTCTTCAGGCGTGCGCGGGTAGCGGTCGAAATCCTCGCCGGGCCCGAACTGGGTGGGATTGACGAACACGCTGGCCACCACCCGATCCGCATGCCGCCCCGCCAGCTGCACCAGCGAATGGTGGCCCGCATGCAGGTTGCCCATCGTCGGCACGAAGCCGACCCGCAGCCCTTCCCGCTTCCAGCCCGCAACGCGTGCGCGCAGGGTCTCCAGGCGCTCGACGGTCTCGATCACGGGCAGCGCGCTACTGGTACGAGTGCGCCGCATCAGGGAAGGAACCGTCACGTACGGAGGCCACGTAAGCCTCCACCGCGCCGGCCACCGACCCGCCTTCGGCAAGGAAATTCTTGACGAACTTCGGCCGCCGCGCGCCCGAGTCCAGGCCCAGCATGTCGTGCAGCACCAGCACCTGGCCGTCGCAGCCGGCGCCGGCGCCGATGCCGATCGTCGGGATCGGGCTTTCGGCGGTGATGGTGGCGGCCAGCTCCGCCGGCACGCCTTCCAGCACCAGCAGCGCGGCGCCCGCATCGGCCACGCCCCGCGCCTCGGCGCGCAGCCGCTCGGCCGCGGTCTCGCCGCGCCCCTGCACCTTGAAACCGCCAAAGCGCAGCACCGACTGCGGGGTCAGGCCCAGGTGCGCGCAGACCGGGATCTCGCGTTCGACCAGGTAGGCGATCGTTTCCAGCTTGTGACCGGCGCCCTCCAGCTTGACCATCGTCGCCCCCGCCTGCAGCAGCCGGGTGGACGCATCCAGCGCGCGTTCGGGCGTGGCGTCGGCCTGGAACGGCAGATCCGAAACCAGCAGCGCGCGCGACAGCCCGGCGGCCACGCAGCGCGTGTGATAGACGATGTCGTCCACGCTCACCGGCAGGGTCGAGCCGCGCCCCTGCACCACCATCCCCAGCGAATCGCCCACCAGCACCAGGTCGACGCCGGCGGCGTCCATGGTGCGCGCGAAGCCTGCGTCGTAGCAGGTCAGCATGGCCAGCTTGCGACCCTCGCTGCGGGCGGCGGCAAGGTCGGGGACCGTCACGGGACGGGCAGGAGTATTCATGCCCCTAGTATGACCGACCGGTGTTGCACCGTCGCACCCGATCGGGCCCGGTGCCGGTTGCATGGGTGCGCCATGCGCACTCCTACAGCGGGACTGGTTCCATTTCGCCGGCGTCCAGGGCCGCCAGCGCTTCACGCGCCGAGCCGACACCGGGGATCACCGCGTCGGGCAGCACTTCAAGCAGCGGCACCAGGGCGAACGCGCGCTCGTGCAGGCGCGGATGCGGCACCCGCAGGCCCGGCTCATCGACGACGGCGCTGCCGTACAGCAGCAGATCCAGGTCCAGGGTGCGCGGCCCCCAGCGGTCGCTGCCGTCGGCGGCCCGCACCCGGCCGAAGCGGCGCTCGATCGCGAACAGCTGCTCCAGCAGCGCCTCCGGTTCCAGCAATGTCTCCAGCGCGGCCGCGGCGTTGATGAAGTCCGCCTGATCCTCCACGCCCCAGGCGGGCGTGCGGTACAGGGACGAGGCCGACAGCAGCCGGCTCCGGGGCAGTTCCCCCAGCTCGCCGAACGCCTCCCCCAGGATCCGCACGCTGTCGCCCACGTTGCCGCCCAGGCCGACAACGGCAACGACCGGCGCGCTCATTCGCCGCCGGCGGGCCGCCGCCTGCGCCGCCGGCGCCTGCGCGGTGCGTCATGCGCGTCCGCACCTTCGGCCGGGGGATGCGCGGCGATCGCCAGATCCGGATCCTCCTGCGCCTCGCGCCAGAACGCCACGTCTTCGGCATGCTCGTCCGAAGCGCTCTGGCGCAGGGTCAGGAAGTCGTACGCGGCGCGGAAGCGCGGGTGTGCAAGCGTGCGCATCACCCGCTTGCGCTGGCGCAGCGGAAAGCGCGACTGCAGCAGCCAGATCTCCTGCATCGGCAGCGAAAAGCGCCGCGGCAGGGCCACGGTATCCAGCTGGTGCACGGTGACCCGGTCGGCCGCACGGCGCTGGGCCTCGGCCGGCTGCACGTCCTGCGCCTGCAGCGCCATCAGCGCACGGCAGTAGGCCGGCCACAGCAGCAGCGCGAACAGGAACGCCGGCGACACCGGCTCCTCCGCCGCCACCCGGGCATCGGTGTTGCGCAGGCCGGCGATCACCATCGTGCGCAGCGCGCCGCTGCGGTTGGCCGCCATCGCCGCCGCGGACTCGGGGAACAGCGCCGGCAGCAGCCCGTGCCTTTCCAGGCCCAGGAAGCTCTGCTCGGCGTGCCCGGACAGGAACAGCTTCAGGCATTCCTCGAACAGGCGCGCCGGCGCCGCCTCGGCCAGCAGGTGGGCCAGGTGCGGGATCGGCGCCGCGGTGCCCTCCTCGATCCGGAAGTCGAGCTTGGCCGCCAGCCGTACCGCGCGCAGCATCCGCACGGGATCCTCGCGGTAGCGCTGTTCCGGGTCGCCGATGAGCCGCAGCAGGCGCGCCTGCACGTCGTCGAAGCCGCCCACGTAGTCGCGCACCGAGAAGTCCTCGATCGCGTAGTACAGCGCGTTGGCGGTGAAGTCGCGGCGAACCGCGTCCTCTTCGATGCTGCCGTAGATGTTGTCGCGCAGCAGCATCCCGTCCTCGTGCTGCTGGCGGTCACCGCTGCCGTCGTCGACGTTGGCCCGGAAGGTGGCCACCTCGATGATCTCGCGGCCGAACACCACGTGCGCCAGCCGGAACCGGCGCCCGATCAACCGGCAATTGCGGAACAGCGCCTTGACCTGTTCCGGGGTGGCGTCGGTAGCGACGTCGAAGTCCTTGGGCTTGAGCCCGACCAGCAGGTCGCGCACCGCGCCACCCACCAGATAGGACTGGTAGCCGCCTTCGCGCAGCCGGTACAGCACGCGCAGGGCGGCGGAACTGATGTCCTTGCGGGAAATGGAATGGCTGTCGCGCGGGATGCTGCGCAGCTGCGGTACGGCGGGGTCGTTCGGTGTTGGCATCAAGTCTTTTCGTTGGCGAGGCGGATCATGGGCCGGGAGAGGCTCCAGGCCATTGGCGAACCCCTCAACCCTGCTATACTAGCAAGCTGCGCGGCTGAACCGGTCGCCAGTCCGGCCCCAACGCCGGAGGGGCCCTGCCCCGAGTTCTCCGCTCCCTTCGTCTAGCGGTCTAGGACGCGGCCCTCTCAAGGCTGAAACACGGGTTCGAGTCCCGTAGGGAGCGCCACACAAGCGCGGGCCACCCCGCGACCGGTCTGCGCCACGACGCCGGCCGCAGCAAAGACCCGGCCCCGGCCGGGTCTTTGTTTTGGGGCCGGCCGGGCGCCTGCCTTACAATGGCACCAGTACACAGGGATCCGAACGCAATGCCTTTCGTCGTCACCGAGAACTGCATCAAGTGCAAGTACACCGACTGCGTGGAGGTGTGCCCGGTCGATTGCTTCCACGAGGGCCCGAATTTCCTGGTGATCGACCCCGACGAGTGCATCGACTGCACCCTGTGCGAGCCGGAGTGCCCGATCGGCGCCATCTATCCCGAGGACGACGTCCCCTTTGGCCAGGAAGCCTTCATCGAGCTCAACGCCGAGCTGTCCAGGGAGTGGCCGGTGATCACGGCCAAGAAGGACGGCCCGCCCGACGCCAAGGAATGGGAAGGCAAGCCGGACAAGCTCAAGTATCTGGAGCGCTGAGCGCCCGCCCGACCTTTGAACGGCGGCGCGGCTCCCGCAGGGGCTCGCCTCATGCAGGAGCGCGCCATGCGCGCTCCTACGGGGGTTCGGGCCGGGCTCAGCCGCCCAGGCGGGCCTGCAGCGCGGCGATCAGGCTGCGGGCCTCTTCGCCCTGGGCCGCCTGGCCACGCGGATCGACCGCGCTCACCTGCGAGCCGGCCTCGGCCGAGGCCACCCGGATCATGAAGTTGCTGCCCCGGTAGTTCACGTCGTAGGTACCCAGCAGCTGAGCGCTGTTGACCACGGTCAGCCCGTCGGTCTCCGCCAGGATCTCGCCCACCTGCGCGAACACCGCGTCGCGATCGCCGGCAACGGCGAAGCTGGTTCCCGCGGCGGCCGCGGCGGCGCCGGGCTGCATGTCCGAGCGCGTCACCGAAACGGGCTGATCCGGAGCCGCCAGCGCGCCCGCGGCACTGGGGCGATCCAGATCCGGCGGAACCTCCAGCGGACGGTTTTCCGGCGCCTGCGCGTACAGCGCGTTCTCCTTGCGGAACCAGCCGCAGCCGGAAGTGGCCAGAACCGCGACGGCCAGCGCCGAAACGGCGGCGGTGCGCAACAGGATGGGGCTCGGGGACATCGTGATCTCCAGGAAGTCAGGCCGCGAGTGTATCGCGGCAGGTCTGTTCGATTTCATCGGCCAGGGCAAGCATGCGCCCGGCCTCGTGGTCATGGGCGGCCGACAGCTGCATCAGCGGCAGGCGCAGGCCGTGGCCGATGCCGCGGCGGGCCAGCAGGGCCTTGACCGGAATGGGGTTGGGCTCGATGCCGGAGAACGCGTAGAGTGGCTGCAGGCGCGCATCCAGCGCCTCGGCCCGCTCGCGCTCACCGCCGGCCGCCAGCTCGCACAGCAGGCGGAAGGCCGCCGGCACCACGTTCGACGCCACCGACACCACGCCCGCCGCCCCGGCCAGCATCGCCCGCACGGCCGTGGGGTCGTCCCCGCTCAGCACTACGAAGGCGTCGTCGGCCAGCGCCAGCAGCGCGTCCATCCGCTCCGGCTCGGGGCGGGCTTCCTTGATGCCGATGACCCGCGGATGCCCGGCAAGCGCGGCAACGGTGTCCGGCAGCATGTCGCAGCCGGTGCGGGCCGGCACGTTGTACACAATCACCGGCAGCGCGCCGTCGTCGGCCACCGCGCGGTAGTGGGCGGCCAGGCCGGCCTGGGTGGGCCGCACATAGGGCGGCGTGACCACCAGCGCCGCATCGGCGCCCAGGCTGCCGGCGCGCCGGGTCTGCTCGATCGTGTGCGCGGTGCTGGACTGGCCGGTGCCGGCGATGACCGGGATCCGGCCGCCCACCACCTCCAGCGCGGTGCGCAGCAGCAGGTCGTATTCGGGCTCGAACAGCGCCGCCGCCTCGCCGGTGGAGCCGGCCACCACCACCGCGCCCGTCCCCGCCTCCAGCTGCTGTCCGAGCAGCCGGCGCCAGGCGTCGAGGTCGAGCTCGCCGGCGACGGTGAAAGGCGTCGCAAGCGCTGTAATACTGCCGGAAAGTTGCAAACCGATGATCCCAGGGCGGTCGCCACCGATCTTACTTGCGGCTCCAAAGCGCGGGCAAGTATGCTGGCCCCGCCCCGCGCGCGCCGCCGGGCCGTCATTCATGTTGGAACACCCCCTTCTCCGCGGACGCCGCCTTGACCGAATCCGATCCAGTTCCCAGGCCTGCGCCGAACGAGAACCACCTCATCATCAATGCCTACACGACGCACCCCCAGTCACCGCTGCTGTCGGTGAGCCGGCGCATTGCCGACAGCGGATGCAACCTGGTCGACGCGCGCCTGTCCACGGTCGGCCGCGACGTGTCGGTGACCGCGCTGGCGATCGGCTCCTGGGACGCGGTGGCCAAGCTGGAGGCGATGCTCTCGCGGCTGGATCGCGAGGAAGGCATGAAGCTGGTCTGGTACCGCACCGGCCCCAAGGCGATGCAGTCCAACCTGCTGCCCTACATCGTGGAAGTGATCGCGGCCGACAAGCCGGGCATCCTGTTCCAGCTGGCGGACTTCTTCGACCGCCAGGGGATCACCATCGAGAGCCTGCATTCCTCGCGCTACCAGGCCATGCAGACCGGCGCGGACATGTTCTCGGCCCAGATCACAATCGGCGTGCCCGCGGACATGCACATCGCCGCCCTGCGCGACGATTTCCTCGAGTTCTGCGACCACCTGAACCTCGACGCGATCATGGATCCGATGAAGTTCTGAGGAGCTGAAGTTGAACGAAGGCGACACCCTCGACCCCGCAACCCTCGACCTGCCGCTGCAGCTGTCCGGCGGCGCCAGCGCCACGCTTGGCGACTATGCCGGCCAGTGGCTGATCCTGTACTTCTACCCCAAGGACTCCACCCCCGGCTGCACCACCGAGGGCCTGGACTTCAACGCCCTGCTGCCAAGGCTCAAGCGCCGCAAGGCCGCCGTGCTCGGCGTCTCGCGCGATTCGGTGAAGTCGCACGACAACTTCTGCGCGAAGCAGGGGTTCAAATTCCCCCTGGTCAGCGACAGCGACGAGGCCCTGTGCCGCGCCTTCGACGTGATCAGGGAAAAGAACATGTACGGCCGCAAGGTGATGGGCATCGAGCGCAGCACCTTCCTGATCGACCCGGAGCACCGGATCGCCGCCCAGTGGCGCAAGGTGCGCGTACCCGGCCACGCCGAAGCGGTGTTTGAAACCCTCAAGACCCTGACCGCGGGGAAGTAGCCCACCCACCCCACGACCCAAGCCACGGAAGCCACCCGACCGATGATGACCAAAGGCAAGCGTGTGTACGTGCTGGACACCAACGTCCTGATGCACGATCCCACGGCGCTGTTCAAGTTCGAGGAGCACGACGTCTACCTGCCGATGCAGGTCATCGAGGAACTGGACAACGGCAAGAAGGGCATGTCCGAGTCCTCGCGCAACGCGCGCCAGGTCAGCCGCTTCATCAACGAGCTGATCGAGGACCAGGGCTCGGACAAGATCGCCTCGGGCCTCAAGCTGACCCGCCCCAACGGCCTGCAGCTGCGCGGCGCGCAGAGCATCGGCAGCCTGCGCTTCCAGACCACGGTGCCCAGGGAGGACAAGACCTCGTTCGGCGCGGTCGCGCCCGACAACCGCATCCTCGGCGCCATCCTCGCCCTGCGCGCGGAGGAGACCGGCACGCCGGTGGTGTTCGTCTCCAAGGACATCAACCTGCGGATCAAGGCGGCGATCGCCGGCATCCCCAGCGAGGACTACGAGAACGACCGCGCGCTGGACGACTTCAGCCTGCTCTACACCGGCGCTACCGCCCTGCCCGAAGACTTCTGGCAGCGCCACGGCGCGGCGCTCAAGTCGTGGACGGACAAGGGCCGCACCTGGTACGAGCTGGACATGGCCGAAGGCGATGACTGGCATCCGAACCAGTACCTGTACCTGCCCGGCGACGAGGAGGCCGAGTTCCGGGTGGCGAAGGTGGAAGGCGGCAAGGCCACGCTGCAGATCGTGGACGACTACCGCAACAGCCAGCACGCGGTGTGGGGAATCATGGCCCGCAACCGCGAGCAGAACTTCGCCCTCAACGCGCTGATGGATCCGGAGATCGACTTCGTCACCCTGCTGGGCACCGCCGGCACCGGCAAGACCCTGCTGGCGCTGGCCGCGGGCCTGGCCCAGACCATGGACGCCCAGCGCTACCGCGAGATCATCATGACCCGGGCCACGGTGAGCGTGGGCGAGGACATCGGCTTCCTGCCGGGTACCGAAGAGGAAAAGATGACGCCGTGGATGGGCGCGCTGACCGACAACCTGGAGGTGCTCACCCACAACCAGGAAGGCGGCAGCTGGGGCCGCCAGGCGACCAACGACCTGCTCGCCAGCCGGATCAAGATCCGGGCACTGAACTTCATGCGCGGGCGCACCTTCCTCAACCGCTGGCTGATCCTGGACGAGGCCCAGAACCTCACCCCCAAGCAGATGAAGACCCTGATCACCCGCGCCGGCCCGGGCACCAAGATCGTCTGCCTGGGCAACGTGGAGCAGATCGATACGCCGTACCTGACCGAGACCACCTCGGGCCTCACCTACGCGGTGGACCGGTTCAAGTCCTGGGGCCACAGCGCCCATATCACCCTGCGCCGCGGCGAGCGCTCGCGCCTGGCCGACTACGCATCCGAGGTGCTCTGACTGATGCTTCATGCATCAATAGGGATGCGTGAAACTTGCCTTGAAGCACCTGATCATTGAGAATACGGGGCGCACCCACCTTGCGCCCCCTGATGATCTCACCCGGACAACTGCGCGCCGCGCGCGCCCTGCTCGGCCTTGACCAGCGCTCGCTTGCCGCCATGGCAGGCGTCTCCCTGCCCACCATCCAGCGCATGGAGGCCAGCAGCGGCGACGTGCGCGGGGCCATCAGCACCCTGACCAAGGTGGTCGAGGCGCTGGACGCGGCGGGCGTGGAGCTGCTCGCCAACGAGCAGCCCGGCCAGGGCCGCGGCCGCGGGGTGCGGCTGAAGGATCCCGCCTGAGCCGGTGAAGCCCGATCCCGCCTACCTGAAGCTGTTCAAGCCCAAGCTCGTCACCGCATTCCGCGAGGGCTACGGCTGGGGCGACCTGCGCGCGGATATCGTCGCCGGACTCACGGTCGCGATCGTCGCCCTGCCCCTGGCCATGGCCCTGGCGATCGCCAGCGGCACCACGCCCGACAAGGGCATCAGCACCGCCATCATCGCCGGCTTCCTGATCTCGGCCCTGGGCGGCTCGCGGGTGCAGATCGGCGGGCCCACGGCGGCCTTCATCCCGGTGGTGTTCGTGGTGATCGAGCGCTTCGGCTACGGCGGGCTGATCCTGTGCACGCTGATGGCCGGGCTGATGCTGATCGCCGCCGGCCTGATGCGGCTGGGCACGCTGATGCGCTACATGCCGCAGCCGGTGATCACCGGCTTCACCGCCGGCATCGCGGTCACCATCTTCTCCAGCCAGGTCACCGACGCGCTGGGGCTGCAGGTCGCCGACCTGCCCGGCGACTTCATCGGCCGCTGGACGGCCTACGCGCAGCACATCGCGAGCACCCAGCCGGCGGCGGTGGCGCTGACCGTGCTCGGGCTGGCGGTGATCGTGGGCCTGCGCAGGTGGAAGCCGGACTGGCCGGGCTTTTTGATCGCGCTGCTGGTGTGCACCGGCGTGGTGGTGGCCTTCGGGCTGCCGGCCGAGACCATCGGCAGCCGCTTCGGCGCGCTGCCCAATACGCTGCCGGAGTTCAGCTTTCCGCACATTCCCTTCGAGCGCACCTTCGAGCTGCTGCCCAGCGCCTTCACCATCGCCTTCCTGGCCGGGGTGGAATCGCTGCTGTCTGCGGTGGTGGCCGACGGCATGACCGGCGGGCGCCACCGCTCCAACGGCGAGCTGGTGGCCCAGGGCGTGGCCAACGTGGGCTCGGCGCTGTTTGGCGGGCTGCCGGCCACCGGCGCCATCGCCCGCACCGCCACCAACATCCGCGCCGGCGCGCGCTCGCCGATGGCCGGCATCCTGCACGCCGGCTTCCTGCTGCTGTTCATGCTGCTGCTCTCGCCGCTGATGGGCTACGTGCCGCTGGCCGCGCTGGCGGCGGTGCTGCTGGTGGTGGCCTGGAACATGAGCGAGCACGAGAACTTCCGCGCCACCATGTCCGCGCCCATCGGCGACCGGGTGGTGCTGCTGCTCACCTTCGGGCTGACGGTGTTCTTCGACCTGACCGTGGCGATCCAGGCGGGGATCGTGGTGGCGGCGCTGGTGTTCATGTACCGCATGTCCGAGTCGGTGGAGGTGAGCTCGGGCATCCGCACCTTCGACGACGACCTCTACGCAGACGGCGGCCCGCGGCTGGCCGAGGGCGAGCAGCGGCGCCTGCTGCCCGACGGCGTGGAGGCCTACCAGATCACCGGGCCGCTGTTCTTCGCCGCCGCCAACCGCCTGGACAACCTGCTCGACGCGCTGCGCCGGCCGCCGAAGGTGTTCATCGTGCGCATGCGCCTGGTGCCGATCATCGACGCCAGCGGCGTGCACGCGATCAGGGCGCTGGCCGAGCGCTGCCATCGCAGGGGCATCGTGCTGGTCATCTCCGGCCTGCAGGCGCAGCCCAACCGGATCCTGGCCAGCATGCAGCTGCACGAGCGGCCGGGCGAGCTGTACTTCGCCAACGATTTCCACGCCGCATTGAAGATCGCCCGCTCGATTGCGTAGGCGCGCCACGCGCACGAAGCCGCAGACCGGGAGTCGCGCGGCTTCGAACGCATGGCACGTTCCTGCGGCACAATTGCCACATGAATCCATTTCCTTCCGCCCTCACCATCGCGGGCTCGGATTCCGGCGGCGGCGCCGGCATCCAGGCCGACCTCAAGGCCTTCGCGGCCCACGGCGTGCACGGCCTGTCGGCCATCGCCGCGCTGACTGCCCAGCACACCCGGGGCGTCACCGCGGTGCACGTGCCGCCACTGGACTTCCTGCGCGCGCAGATCGACGCCTGCTTCGACGATTTCCACGTTGGCGCGGTGAAGATCGGCATGCTGGCCAACGCCGACGTCATCAACGCCGTGGCCGACGCCCTGCAGGCCCACGGCAACCCGCCGCGGGTGCTGGACCCGGTGATGATCGCCACCTCCGGTGCACGCCTGCTCGAGTCAGACGCCCTGCACGCGTTGCGCACGCGCCTGGTGCGCGGCGCCGCGTTGCTGACCCCCAACCTTCCGGAAGCCGAACTCCTGCTTGGCCACCCGATCACTGACCGCCGGGCCATGCGCGACGCCGCCGCCGAACTGCTGCAGGCCGGTGCCAACGCTGTGCTGCTGAAGGGCGGCCATCTGGAAGACGGCGCCGATGACGTCATGGACCTGTTCGCGGAAGCACAAGGCGACATCCGAGAGTTCACCCACCCGCGGCTGCCGCAGGACGCGCACGGCACGGGCTGCACCCTGGCCGCCGCGATCGCCGCCAACCTGTGCCGCGGCCTGTCGCCGGCCGACGCCTGCGAAGCCGCTACCGGTTACGTGCACCGCGCCCTGCGCGGCGGTTACTGTCCCGGCCGCAGCGAGGTGCTGGTCCTGGACCACTTCGGCGCCGCCGGACCGGCGTGACCGTCGGACAGGACGGCCTGGCACTGGAAGCGGCGGACGGGCACCGCTGGCAGCTGTACGCGTGCACCCCGGAGAAGCCGACCGCCACCCTGCTGTGGCTGCCGGCGCTGGGCGTGGGCGCGCGCCACTACCTGCCGTTCGCCCGGGAGCTGGCGGGACGCGGCGTCGCCACGTTCCTGCACGAGTGGCGCGGGGCGGGCAGCAGCAGCCTGCGCGCTGGCCGCGACTGCAATTGGGGCTACCGGGAACTGCTGGAACTGGATATCGCGACCAGCACCGATGCGGTCCGGCGGACCTGGCCGGGCATTCCTTCCATACTCGGCGGCCACAGCCTGGGCGGACAGCTTGCGTGTTGCCAGCTGGCGCTCGAACCCGATGCGGCCCGGCAGCTCTGGCTGGTCGCCAGCGGTGCGCCCTACTGGCGGGCGTTCCCGCTCCCGCACCGGCTGTGGCTGCCCATGGCCTACCGCTTTCTGCCATGGCTGGCCGAGCGCAATGGCGCCCTGCCCGGCCGCAGGCTCGGCTTCGGCGGCCGTGAGTCGCGCGGGGTGATGCGCGACTGGTCGCGCTCGGCGCTGGCGGGCAGCTACGCCGCCGCCGGCCTGGACGCCGACCTGGAGAGGGGCATGGCCGCGGTCCAGGCGCAGGTGCGCGCCGTGACATTCGAGCGCGACTGGCTGGCCCCGCCCTCTTCGCTCAAGCACCTGGCATCCAAGCTCCCGCACGCGGACACGGACACCGCGTCGTTCGACGACAGCTCCCTGGGCGTCCGCGCCGATCACTTCCGCTGGATGCGATCCCCCGGGCCGGTGGCCGAGTGGCTCAGCCGCTGAGCCCTTCCCCGTCTTCGTAACCGCGCGGGTTCTCCGACTGCCAGCGCCAGGCATCGCGACACATGGCATCGATGTCGTACTCGGCGCGCCAGCCCAGCAGTTCATGGGCCAGCGACGGATCGGCGTACACCTCGGCCACGTCGCCGGGACGGCGGGCGACGATGTCGTAGGCCACCTCGCGGCCCGAGGCGCGCTCGAACGCCCGCACCAGCTCCAGCACGCTGGTCCCACGCCCGGTGCCCAGGTTGATGTTCGCGCTGCGGCCTTCACGGACCAGGAAGTCCAGCGCATCCGCGTGCGCGCGCGCCAGGTCGACAACATGGATGTAGTCGCGCACCCCGGTGCCATCCACCGTCGGCCAATCCCCGCCGAATACGGACAGGCGGTCGCGCTGGCCCACGGCCACCTGGCACACGTAGGGCATCAGGTTGTTGGGCACTCCGTCGGGCGCTTCACCGATCAGGCCCGAGGCATGGGCGCCGACCGGGTTGAAGTAGCGCAGGTTCACCGCGTGGAAGCCCGGGTCGCTGGCGCACAGGTCGCCGATCAGCTGCTCCATCACCAGCTTGGTGCGGCCGTAGGGGTTGGTGGTGCGCAGCGGCGCATCCTCGCGCACCGGGACGCTGTCGGGATCGCCATAGACGGTGGCCGATGAACTGAACACCAGGCGAGCGACCCCGTGCTCCTGCATCGCCTGCAGCAGGTGGATGGTGCCGGAGATGTTGTTGTCGAAATAGTCCAGCGGCTTCTCGCAGGACTCGCCCACCGCCTTGAGCGCGGCGAAATGCACCACCGCGTCGAAACCCCCGGCCGCAAGCAGCCGCCGGACGCCGTCGCGGTCGCGCAGGTCGACCTGCTCGAACGCCACCGGCGCACCGATGATGCGCCGCAGCCGCCCAAGCACGCCGGGCGAGCTGTTGCTGAAGTTGTCGGCCACGACCAGGTCGTGCCCGCGGCCGGCCAGCACCACGCAGGTGTGGCTGCCGATGTAGCCGGCTCCGCCGAAGACAAGGATGCGCATGCGTACCCCCAGGGTGGATCCCGATTATCCACGACCTCCGGCGGGATTGCGCCGTCCGGCGTGACCGGTGCAACTCCGCTTACGCGTTACCAGAGGCATCGACCGTAAAAGGGGCCCACGCATGCGCATGTTCAGGCAGTTGTTCGCACTGGTTCTGGTGGCCGGACTGGCCGCCTGTACCAGCGGCGGCGGAGCGGTGGAAGCGCCGCCGGAGCCGCGCCAGGCGGCGGTCGAGGACTATGCCATCGGCGTGGACGACATCGTCCAGGTCACGGTCTGGCGCAACCCCGAGCTCGGCATCTCGGTTCCCGTCCGCCCCGACGGCAGGATCTCGGTGCCCCTGGTGGGCGACGTCATGGCCGCCGGGCTCACCCCGAGCCAGGTGGCGGCCGACATCCAGGAGAAGCTGGCCGCCTTCGTGCGCGATCCCCAGGTCGCGGTCATCCTCACCGACCTGCGCAGCCACGAGTACCTGTCCCGGGTGCGCGTGACCGGGGCGGTGCGCCAGCCGGTATCGCTTCCCTACCGGCAGGGCATGACCGTGCTCGACGCGGTGCTGGCCGCCGGTGGCGTCAACGAATTCGCCGCACCCGACCGCTCCAACCTGTACCGCCGCAACGGCGAGGACACCAGCAGCTACGCCGTCCGCCTGGACAGGATCATCAACCACGGTGACCTGGCGACCAATTTCCCGGTCGCTCCCGGCGACATCATCACCGTGCCGGAGCGGGCATTCTGATGCAGTCCAACAGCCTGCCCGTCCCGCGGGGGCGGCCCGTCGGCCAAGGCTCCGCGAGCGCGGCGACCTCGCCGGTGGAGTACGCGCGGCTCCTGCTGAAGGAGGGGCGCCGGCGGCTCATCCCGCTGTCGCTGATCTTTGCCGCGATCGCCGCCCTCACCTACCTGGCGGGGATGCTCGTGGTCGGCGGCAGCTACCAGGTATCGGTGACGATCCTCGCCCAGGAAAGTGACATCATCCGGCCGCTGCTCGAGGGCCGCGCCGTCCCCACCGGCGTGACCGATCGCGTCGGCATGGCCCGCCAGATCATCTACAGCCGGAAGATCCTGTCCGAGATCATCGAAATCGGCGGCTGGACGGCGGACGGCGAGCTGACGCCCATCCAGCAGGACCGCCTGATGGAGGAGATCCAGGGCCGTACCCAGGTCACCAGTCCGCGCGCGGACCTCGTCCAGATCACCTACCAGGACAGCGATCCCAAACGCGCCTACACGGTGACCGACGCCATGGGCTCGCTCTTCATACGCGAAACCCTGGCGACAAAGGAGCGCGAAAGCCGCGAAGCCTACGAGTTCATCGACCAGCAGGTACAGGGTTACCACCAGAAGCTGATCGAGGCGGAGAACAACCTGCAGCAGTACCGTTCGAACAATGCCGACGCCCAGCCCGGCAGCGCGGCCGACGTCAACTCGCGGATCTCGGCACTGCGCTCGCAGGTGGAGCAGACGCGCATGTCGCTGCTCGAACAGGAGGCGCGCGCGTCCTCGATCGCCTCGCAACTGTCGGGCGAAGCCGCGGTTACCTCCGTGCACACGCGCGAAACGGGATACCGGACCCGACTGATCGAACTGCAGGCCGAGCTTGACCGCCTACTGCTGACATTCACAGACCGCCATCCCGACGTCGTGCGCACCCGGCACCAGATGGAGGACATCCAGCGCCAGCTGGACGATGAGCGCCGGCGCGCGGCGTCCGGGCAGTCTCCCGCCAACGTGGACTCCCGCGCCAATCCGCTTTACGAGGAGCTGCGCAGCCAGTTCGCCCAGACCCAGCGCGAGGTGGCGGCGACCCGCTCACGGATGGGCGTGGCGGAAAGCCTGCTCCACGGCGAGCTCGACCGGAGCCGCCGGATCGTGGCGTCGGAAAGCGCACTCGCCGAACTGACCCGCGACTACGAAGTCAATCGCGAGATCTACCAGGACCTGCTGCGCCGCCGCGAGAACGCGCGCGTTTCGATGGGGCTCGACCAGCAGAACCGCGGCCTGACACTGCGCGTGCAGGACCCGGCGACGATGCCGCTGCGACCGACCGGCCCGCGCTTCATGCACGTTGCCGGCGCAGGCCTACTGGCGGCGATTGCGCTACCCGTCGGCCTGCTGTGGCTGCTGGTGCGCTACGACCCGCGCGTGCGCAGCCCGCAGCAGATCGAGGCCATGAGCCGCTATCCGCTGCTCGCCTCGATCCCCGCCTACCCGTCATCGCGGGAACGCCGCAGGCAGTACCTGCAGATGGGTACCGGCACGATGGTGGTTGGGGCGGTCCTGCTGCTGTACCTGCTGACCTACGTTTACAAGATATCGTCGCACGGCTGAACCCATCCACGGAGCCAGGCAGAATCCCATGGAGCAATCAGTGAAAGCCCGTCCCGAAGCGCCGGACCGCCCCGTCCCTGGCGAGCCGGGCTCGCGCTCCGTCACCCCGGCGGGTCCCGGGCTGCCGGCGCTGTCGACACGCGCGCTCGAGGACCGCCAGCTGATCCATCGCAATGACTCCGTCCGCGCACAGGCGGACGCGTTCCGCGGCTTGCGCACGAAGTTGCTGGCGATGGGCGACGGCCGCAATACCGTCATCCTGGTCGCGCCGGTGCAGCCGGGCTGCGGCGGCAGCTTCGTTGCCCGCAACCTGGCTGCCGCGTTCGCCTTTGACGACACCAAGACCGTGCTCCTGATCGACTGTGACGCGCTGCACCCGACCCAGCACGCGGCGCTTGGAATCGATGCAGCCAACGGTGGAATGATGGACTACCTGGATGGCAGCATCTCCGACCTCGGCGAAATCCAGTACGACAGCGGGCTGCCGCGGCTGCGCCTGGTGCCGAACTCAACGCCGCGCGAGACCACCGGCGAATACTTCAGCTCGCCCCGGATGCGGACGATGATCGACTCGCTGCGCGGGACGCACCCCAACCGCTACCTGATCCTGGACAGTCCGCCGGCGCTGGATTCACCGGACGCCAGGATCCTGTCGGAACTTGCCGACCTGGTGGTCCTCGTTGCCGGCCATGGCCAGGTCACGATCGACCGGATCGACGACGCCGCGGCCAATTTCGATCCGGAGAAGGTCGCCGGCGTGGTGTTCAACAACATCTATTGACCGGTCCGGCGGGACGGGGAGGCACCTCCATGACAACCCGAAAGACCAGGCTTTCCCTCCTGGCCATGGCAATCTTCGCAACGGTCCCGTTCCACGCCGGAGCCGTCCGCATCGATTACGAAATCAACGCCGGGATCGAGCGTGACGACAACGTGCTGATGTCCCCGACGGATCCGCAGGATGCCAACGCACTGCGTGCCGGGTTCGGCTTCTTGCTGGCCGAGGAGACTTCGACGGTACTGGCCAACTTCGGCGGTCGCCTGGAGTACTGGAACTACATCGACGGTCCCCAGTCCAACACGCTCGAGGGCAACCTGGCCGGGCGCCTGAACTGGTCAATCGTCCCGGAGGTCTTCAGCTTCACCGTCGAGGACAGCCTGCAGATGCGCCCGATCGACCGGTTCGCCGCCGATACCCCCGGCAACCGCCAGCGGGTCAACGTCCTCTCGCTCGGGCCCAACGTGCAGTTCAACTGGAGCCGCGCGTTCCTCGGCCGCGCAGAGCTGCGCTGGATCGACACCCGTGCCGCGGAGGACGACGACATCGAATCCCAGCGCGTTGCCGCGGCCCTGCATGCCATCCGCGAGCTCGGCCCGACCAGCGTCCTGTCGTTCAGCGCGCGTGGCCAGGACGTGGACTACACGCACGACCTCATCGCGCGCGACCATCGCCGCTACGATGCCTACATGCGTTACGACCAAGAGCTCCGCCGACTGGGCTTTGGCCTGGTCGCCGGCTACACCTGGGTCGACTACGCGGACGGAAGTTCGGCGTCCCACCCGCTGCTGCGGGGCCGGATCAATTGGGTCCTCGGCTCCCGCAACACGGTGGCGCTCGAGGCTGCGCACCAGATGACGGACGCGTCCGAATCCGCCCTTGCCGGCATCACCGCCATTACCAGCGTGCCCGACGGGGTTTCCAGTGCCCCGATGGGGGTCAATTCCTCGATCTACGAGGAGGATCGCATCGCCTTCCACTGGGCCCACCACCGCGAACGGGCCGATTTCACCCTGGGCTCCTACTACGAGCGGATCGACTTCCAGGACGCCACCACATTCGACGAGACCCGGCGCGGCCTGCTCGGGCAGGTGACCTACCGCCTCGCACCCACGTGGGAGGTTCATTCCTTCGCCGACGTCGCGCGCTCGGAGTTCCCGGACCTGGGCCTGCGGACCAACGACAGGCGCTACGGACTGGGCGTTGCCAAGCAGTGGTCACGCCACTGGAGCAGCGCGCTCGACTACATGCACTACCGGCGCCGCGGCGACGGTTCCCTTGCCTCTGCAAGCCAGAACGTCTGGTACCTCACCGTGACCTATCGCAACCGTTGACCAGGGCCTTCGCGCGCTGGCGCAGACCACCCGGACTCCTGCCCGCACACCTCGCGCTTCCCGTGACCTTTGTCCACCTGGGCCGGATTGCACGGGAATTTGCGTTCTTTCCGGTTAACAGGGGCCGCGCGCGTGCTGGCCGGGTTCGCCAACTTTTTCCGGAACAGGCAGAGGCGCATGGCCAGGGGAGAACCGAACAACAGCGAGCAGGCCCTGCCCCTGACAGTTGGCGCGTACCACGATCCCGTGCCACGGCTGATACGCGGCACCGCGGCGCACTGGTGCACCCTGGTCCTGTTGACCGAGGTGCTTCTGCTCAGCAGCGCGGTATTCCTGGCCGTCTACCTGCGCTTCATAGCGCACCCGGATCCTCTGCATACCTACGCCGCGATCAACACGCAGATCGTGCGCGCGGTGGTCTTCGCGGCCATGATGATGCTCGGCATGACCGCGATGGGCATGCACCAGACGCACGTGCGCGAGACGCTGTTCGGCGCGATCGCGCGGCAGGCTGTCGCGTTCCTGCTCGGCACGCTGGGGCTGCTGGTCCTTTATTACATCGTCCCGCAGGTCGAGATCGGACGCGGCGTGCTGGCCTTGGCATTGGCAATCAGCTTCCTGCTGGTCGCGGTATTCCGCTTGCTGTTTGCGCGCCTCGTCGACGTGGAGACGCTGAAGCAGCGCGTGCTGGTGGTCGGTGCCGGGGAGCGCGCTGCGATGATCGAGCACCGACTGCGCCGACGCGCCGACCGGCGCGGCTTCAAGCTGGTCGGATACGTCCACTATGGCGACGGCAATGCGGTGGTGGATGCCGACAAGTTGGTGGCGATCGGCGTGCCGCTTGCCCAATGGGCCGTGTCGCACCAGATCGACGAGATCGTGTTCGGCCCGGATGATCGACGGGACGCGCTGCCGATGGAGGATCTGCTGCAGTGCCAGCAGATGGGCATCAAGATCATCGACATCGTGACGTTCTTCGAGCGCGAGGCGGGGAAAATCAAACTTGCCCTCGTCGATCCCTCCTGGCTGGTGTTCTCCGGCGGCTTCAACAATTCCCCGGCGCGCATCCTGAGCAAGCGCGCATTTGATGTCTTCGTATCGGTGGTGATGCTGGCACTGACCTGGCCGCTGTTGGTGCTGGTCGCGGCTGCCATCTGGATCGAATCAGGACCCGGCAAGCCGATCCTGTACCGACAGGAGCGCGTGGGCCTGCTGGGCAACGCCTTCCACCTAGTCAAGTTCCGGAGCATGCAGACGGACGCGGAGAAGGATGGCGTCGCCCGCTGGGCGGGCAAGGACGACGGCCGGGTGACCCGGGTCGGCCGGTTCATCCGCCGTACCCGCCTGGACGAGCTGCCGCAGCTGTGGAACATCCTTTGCGGCAACATGAGCATCGTCGGCCCCCGGCCGGAGCGTCCGGAATTCGTCGCCGAGTTCGACGAGTGCCTGCGCTATTACAAGCTGCGCCACTGCGTCCGTCCCGGGCTCGCCGGCTGGGCGCAGCTGTGCTACGCCTATGGAGCGTCGAAACAGGACGCGGAAGAGAAGCTCAAGTACGACCTCTTCTACGTCAAGAACCACAACCTCCTGTTCGACCTGCTGATCCTGGTGCAGACCCTCGAGGTGGTGGTCTTCGGACGGGGAGTGCGCTGAGCACATGACTGATACCGGTTTGATCACCCCGGCTGCCGAGGATCCTGATGCAAGCCCGGACCAACGGTGGCCCCGGGGGGGAAACGGCGAACTGCTGGTCGCGGGCAGGCCGCTGTCACGCGTCGTGGGCGAGGTCGGCGCGACACCCTGCTACCTCTACGATCGCACCCGGCTGGCCGAACGTGCGCGAAGTCTGCGCGATGCCTGTCCGCCCGGCCTGTTGCTCCACTACGCGATCAAGGCCAACCCGATGCCGGCGCTGGTGGGGTTCATGGCTTCGCAGGTGCACGGCTTCGACGTTGCTTCGGCGGGCGAACTGCGGGTTGCGCTGGACGCCGGCATGGCGCGCGAGCACATCAGCTTCGCCGGCCCGGGCAAGCAGGAGGCGGAACTGCAGCAGGCGCAGGCGGCCGGCATCCTGGTGAATGTCGAATCGTTCCGCGAGATCGATATCCTCGCCCGCGCCTCGGAACGCGACGGAATTCCCGCCCGGGTCGCCGTGCGCGTCAACCTGCCCTTCGAGTTGAAGGCCTCGGGCATGAAGATGAGTGGGGGAGCCAGGCAGTTTGGCGTCGATGATGACCAGGTGCCGGCGCTGCTGCGGCGGATCGCAGGGGCGGGGCTGGCATTCGAGGGATTCCACTGTTTTGCCGGTTCCCAGAACCTGCGCCCGGACGCGATCATCGAAGTCCAGAAGCGAAGCTATGCGCTGGTCCGGGAATGGCAGGACAGCTTTCCCGCGCCGTTGCGGATGCTCAACCTGGGTGGGGGATTCGGAATCCCCTACAGCGTCCGCGACCAGGCGCTCGACACCGGCCCGATATTCGCCGGGCTGCATGAACTTGCCGCCCAGGCTGCCGGCGACTTCGGGTCACAGGCCCGGCTGGTGATCGAACTGGGGCGCTACCTGGTGGGGGAAGCCGGCATTTACGTGTGCCGCGTGGTCGACCGGAAAACCTCGCGCGGCAAGACCTTCCTCGTCACCGATGGCGGCATGCACCAGCACCTTGCGGCGTCGGGAAACTTCGGGCAGGTGATGCGCCGCAACTATCCGATCGCGATCAACGGCGGTGGTGGCGAGCGCGAGACGGTCTCCGTCGTCGGCCCGCTGTGCACGCCCCTGGACCTGCTCGGAGAGAACGTGGAACTGGACCACGCATCGCCGGGAGACCTGGTGGTGGTGTTCCAGTCCGGGGCCTATGGGCGCACCGCCAGTCCACGGCAGTTCCTCGGGCACCCCGACGTGATCGAGGCGCTAGTCTGATCATTCGATCCACGCGAACCGCAGCAGATGCGCCGCGCCCCTGGACATGGCCGCCTCCAGGGGCTTTGGCCGTATCAACCCCTGACGTCCCCCGTCTGCGAACGCGCGTCACCGAGCGATGGTCCAGCCAGGAAACACCCCAGCATGAATGTCCAGAGGGTCCACCCGACCATGCAGTCAGCCAGGATGCACAGCGCGGGATTCCGGCACTGGGCCGCCGGCTCCCCGCACCCGGTGGCGCGAACGATCCGGGGCGTGCGCGCGAAGCTGCGTGGTTTCACCCTGCCCGCGCCCAGGCTGATCATCCTCCCCTACCTGTGGACCTTCCTGGCACTACGCGCGGTCGTGTTCTTCGTACGCCGGACGCTGATCGCCGAACCCCTGCTCAAGGCCTACTGCACGCGGTTCGGCCGCGGGGTGACAACGGGCATCTACGTGCCATGGGTGCAAGGCCGGGGAGAGCTGGTGCTAGGCGACCACGTGCACATAAGCGGCAAGATCGGCGTCACCTTCGCTGCCCGCTACGTGGAGCGCCCCAAACTCACCATCGGCGACCACTGCGACCTGTCGCACAGCGTCAGCTTCGTGGTCGGTCGCGAGATCCGGCTCGGCTCCCGGGTACTTGTCGCAGGAGCGGTGTCGTTCCGCGACGCCAGCGGCCACCATTCCGATCCCGCGCAGCGCATGGCCGGGGCACCGCCCGACACCGAGGACGTCAAGCCGATCATCGTGCACGACAACGTGTGGATCGGGGCCCATGCGCAGGTGATGCCCGGAACCGAAATCGGCGAAGGCAGCATCGTCTCTGCACACTCGGTCGTCTCCGGGCACGTGGCGCCATATACGGTCGTCGCGGGGAACCCAGCGCGCCGCATCGGCACGCTGACGCCGCCCCCGGGGCGGGAGCACATGGTCCAGCCGCCGCCCCAGCGGCAGGCTCGTGCGACGCCTGGCGCGACGCCTGGATAAGGTCCTCCGCTGCCGGCCCCCATCACCGCCACGCTGGATGGGGTCCAGCACATCCCCTACAGGAATTTCCGAAGCATGGAAGACATAGAATCCCGAATCCGCAACTTCCTGGGCGAGCATTTTCCGGTCCCGGAAGACCTCAGGGCCGAGGACAGCCTCCTGGACAGCGGCATGGTCGATTCAATGGGTGTCCTGTCGATCGTCGTCTGGCTGGAAGACGAGTTTGGCGTCATGGTCGACGATGAAGACGTGGTCCCCGAGAATATCGACAGCGTTGCTAACCTCGTCCGCTACGTCAGCACCAGGCTCGACGAAACGGGAACCGCGGCCTGATGCGCTACGAGGCGCATCTTCGTTCCCACGCCGCCCATCGGCCAGGCCACGCCGCGATGATCTGCGGCGGCAGGCACGTGTCCTATGCGGACCTGGCGGAGGCCTCGGAACGCTTTGCAGCCGCGCTGGTCCACACGCAGGGCTTCACCAACGGCGAGCGCTGCGTGCTGTTCCTGGAGAACCGGATGGAAACCGCCGCGGGCCTCTTCGGCACCCTGTATGCGGGAGGCGTTTTCAGCGTCATCAATCCCACCACCAAGGCAGGCAAGCTTGCCTGGGTGCTCAACGACTGTGAAGCCACAGTGCTGGTCACCCAGGCCAGCCTGCTCCCGGCCGCACGCGCCGCGGCGGCGGAGGTGCCCAGCCTGCGCCGCGTAGTCGTTGTCGATGCCACTGACGGGCTGTCAGGCCGCGAGATCACGTGGGACTCGTTCATCGGAGCTCACCCCCGACTCGACACGGCGCCGCGCGGCATCGACATCGACCTTGCGATGCTGGTCTACACCTCGGGCTCCACCGGCCAGCCCAAGGGCGTCATGATGACGCACACGAACATCGAGCACGCCGCGACCTCGATCACCACGTACCTGCGCATGACGCCCGATGACATCGTGCTCAGCGTGCTGCCGCTGGCGTTCGACTACGGCCTCTATCAGCTGCTGATGTGCGTGAAGCTGGGCGCGACGCTGGTGCTGGAAAAGTCCTTCGCGTTCCCGCAGAAGATCCTGCCGCTGCTGGCGAGCGAGCGCATCACCGGGTTTCCACTGGTGCCAACGATGGCGGCGCTGATCGTGCAGCTGCGCAATTTCAGGCCCGAATGGGCGGCATCGGTGAAATTCCTGACCAATACCGCCGCCGCGCTTCCACCCGCGCACATCGCGCGCCTGCGCGAACTCTTCCCGCAGGCCCGGCTGTACTCGATGTATGGCATGACCGAGTCCAAGCGCTGCACCTGGCTGCCGCCGGAAGAACTGGACCGCCGCCCCGAAAGCGTTGGGATTGCCATTCCGTTCACCGAGGCGTGGGTGGCCGACGACCAGGGCAAGCCGCTGCCTGCAGACACGGTTGGCGAACTGGTCGTGCGGGGCGGTCACGTCATGCAGGGCTACTGGCGCAATCCGGAGGCGACCGCCCAGGCGCTCAGGCCGGGCCGCTACCCGTGGGAAAAAGTACTCCACACCGGCGACCTGTTCCGCATGGACGCCGAAGGCTTCCTGTACTTCGTCGGACGCAAGGACGACATCATCAAGTCGCGCGGCGAAAAGGTCAGCCCCAAGGAAGTCGAGAACGTGCTCTACGCCCTTCCCGGCGTCCGCGAGGCGGCCGTGGTCGGCGTTCCGGACGAAATCCTCGGAAGGGCGTTGAAGGCGATCCTGGCCGTCGATGAGAACGTCACGCTGACCAACCGCGAGGTCATCGCGCACTGCAGCGCGCGACTGGAGGAATTCATGGTGCCCCGCCTGATCGAGTTCCGCGACGCGCTGCCCAAGACAAACACCGGCAAGATCAGGCGCGCAGCGCTGCAAGCCGAGGCCGAAGGCCTGGAACCGCCAGGCGACGACGCCTGAGCAGCGGCGCCGTACTCCGGCAACTCAGCTCGCCCGGCGTGGCAGCAGAGCGCGCAGCATGCGCTTTGCGGTCGTTGGCAGCAGGCGCAGCAGCCGGCCGCGCAGCGGTGCCGGCGGGGCCAGTGCCCACGCCTTGCGCGCCAGTCGCCAGCCTTCGCGGTAGCGCCGGCGCCAGATGCAGGCCTCCGCGTTCTTCACGTAGGCCGTCGCAAGCGCCTGTTTGCGCAGCGCCTCGGGCACGGCGCCGACGGCGGCCTCCGCGGCCCGCTCCATGACGCGAATGTAATCGTCCTCCGTCGAAGCCAGCGCGGAAAGCCCGTCGTGCCCGCGCAACGCGCGCGCCAGCGGCTCGGCGACCACGCCGATCGGCCAGTTCGCGGCGACGCGCAGGAGGAAGTCGAGGTCCTCGGCGGTGCGCAGGCCTTCGTCGAAACCACCGACCTGCTCGTACACCTCGCGCCGCATCAGCGCCGACAGTGGGGCCAGCGCGGGATCGCACAGCACCGGACCCAGCGCCGGGCCGTCGACGGGAATCTGCTTGCGCCGGTCGAAGACGTCGATCAGCGAACCATCGGGGTTCACGCGCAGCACGTTGCACAGGACCATGCCGATGCCGGGGTTGTCCTCGAGGTAGCGCACCTGGCGCGCGTTCTTCTCCGGCAGCCATTCGTCGTCGCTGTCCAGCAATGCCAGATAGCGTCCCCGGGCCAGCGCCAGGCCACGGTTGCGGGCAGCCGAGACCCCGGCGTTGTCCTGCCGCACGCAGGTGATCCGTTCTCCATAGCGTTGGGCCAGGTATTCGCCGGTACCGTCGCAGGATCCGTCATCAACGACGATGACCTCCTCGACCGCCCGCGTCTGCGCCAACACCGAATCGATCGCCCGCGCGACCATGTCGCGGCGGTTCCAGGTCGGGATGATGACGGAGGTTTCCGGAATGTCGGTCATGGCTGTTGATCTGGTCAAGCGCGCGCTCTATCGCAGTGGCCTGCTCGGGTTGTACCACCGGATACGCAATCGCCGGGCGCTGACGGTCATCATGTTCCACCGCGTGCTGGCCAGCAGTGACCCGCGCTGGTCGTCCTGCGACCCGGATTACACGCTCGACGCAGGCCTGCTCGAACGCTGCCTGGAGTTCTTCCGCCGGCACTACAACGTCGTCTCCAGCGACCAGGTACTGGCCGCGCGGCGCCACGGCATTCCCCTGCCCGATCGCGCCCTGCTGATCACCTTCGACGACGGCTGGGCCGACAACCATGCCCACGCCCTGCCGCGCCTGCGCGCCGCCGGGATGCCGGCGCTGTTGTTCACCGTCGCCGACGTGGTCGATCGCGACGCGCCGTTTTTCCAGGAGCAGTTGGTGGCCGGCTACCGCCTGGGCCGGATCCAGGTGCCGGCACTCGCAGCAGCATTGGCCGGCGCCGGACATGGGCTGCCGCAGGCGCCCACCGATTCGCTGGACGGCCTGCGCAAAGTCATCGCCGTGCTGGAAACACTCCGGCCAGCGGAGCGCATGGGCGTCCTGGCCCCCTTCACCGACGCCCTGGGCGACGGCATGCGGCAGATGGTGACCCGTTCCGAGCTGCTGGAACTGGCCGCAGGGGGCGTCGCGATCGGCGTGCACGGCAAAACCCATGTGCCGATGACGCGTGCCGAAGACCTCCATTCCGAACTCACCACCGCGCGCGCCATCGTCGGCGACCACCTCGGCGCCGCGGCGCCCACGACCCTGTCCTATCCGCATGGGCGCTACGACGACACCGTGCTGGCGCGCACCCGCGACGCCGGCTACGAACTCGCCTTCACCAGCGATCCGGTGATGAACCTGGTCGCCGAGCGGCCTTCCTGGCTGCTTGGCCGGCTGGGCTTCGAGCAGTCGGGCGTGGTTGACGGGGCCGGCCGTTTCCGGCCCGATTTCCTCGCCCTGCACCTGTTCCGCGCACCGCGGGAACGCCTGGCCACATGAACCGGCAAGCGCGGCTCAGTCCCTGCCACTCACGCGATACAGGCCGCCATTCTGGTGGTTGATGAACCACAGCTCGCCGTCCTCGCCTTCGCCAAACGACGCCACCGTCCCGTAGCCTGGCGCGATGCCACTGTCGATCGACTCCACCTCCAGCGCGCCGCCGGCCGACAGCCTGCCGACCAGCAGTTCGCTGGAACAGGAATCGGAGAAGACGTACGCACCCTTCAGCGCGGGAAGCGATCCGCGGTACATGACGCCGCCGGTCACCGCGCAGCGGCCGCTGGTGCCGACGTCGTAGTCGAACACCGGGGGATGTGTCCCCATGCGCTCCGGACAATCGGTGGCACCGGTGGAGGGATAGTCGTGGCTGCCCTGGCACGCCGGATAACCCAGGTCCGGGTTGTCGCCGGCGCGGAAGCGGCTGACCTCCTCGCGGTCCTTGCCGACGTCGCCGATCCAAAGGTCGCCATTGTCGGCGTCGATGCCGAAGCGCCAGGGGTTGCGCAGCCCGAGGGCGTAGATCTCGCCGCATTCGCCGCGCCTTCCGGCGAATGGATTGCCGGCCGGGATCGCGTAGGCCGCCCGGCCCTTCCGGCCGCACGCGTTCCTCGCACCGGTCGCGCCATCGCGCACGTCGATCCGCAGGATCTTGCCCAGCAGGTTGTCCGCCAGGCGTGCGTGGGCGTGGTCCGCCGGCTCGCCGGTCCCGGCGCCGACCGCCCAGTACAACATCCCGTCGGGGCCGAAATGGATGTCGCCGCCATTGTGGTTGGCGACCAGGCCTTCCACCCGCATCACCACCTGCTCGCTGCCTTCGAACCGGTCTGCCGCCGGATCCGCTGCCTGCAGGCGACGCAGCACGAGGCCATGGCGCTCTCCCTCGGCGGCGCCACTGTAGGCGATGTAGAGCCGGCCGTTCTCCCCGAAGCCAGGGTCGAAGGCGAGGCCAAGCAGGCCCTGCTCGATGTCCATGGTCGCCACGTCCCGGACGTAGTAGGGCTCCGGCAACAGTTTGCCCTCGCGGTCGAGTACGCGGATGCTGCCCTCGCGCTCGAGTATGAACATGCGGCCGCTGCCATCGCGGGGGCTGACGACGGCGGTCGGGAACTGCAGGCCTTCATCCAGCACCTGTGTCACCCGGATGCCCGGGCCCCCGGCAGCGACCGGCGCGGCGGATTCCGCGCAGCCGGGCGCAAACGCGGCCAGCAGCAGCACGGTGCCAAACCTCAGTTTCATCGCATCACCTCCCCTGGACCCTCGACGACTCCGGTTCCCCTTGGCGGGCATTGCAACGCCTGGCTGCACGTCCACGCGGCCACGGGCTACTCATCCTCATCGGCTGCGGTGAGCCAGCTCGGTGGCGTGTCGACGGTCGACGGGTGCCAGAACACCGGGCGTGACTCGCGGGCGATAAAACCGGCTTCGAGCCATACCGCGTCCACCGCGGCCGGGCCGAACTCGACCGAGACCGACCCATACCCGCCTTCCCGCGCAGCACGCAACAGGGTCGCAAGCTGCTCCCGCGACGGCCCGGCGACGCCACGGCCCGACCAGAGATCGTGCACGAAAAGGACCTTTCCGCGCGACTCGCAGGCAAACCAGGCCTGCGGCGTGCCGCCGGCGTCCTCAACCACCAGGTAACGCACCTGGACCAGCGGCGACGCGTCGAAGCGCCACCGCAGAAAAGCCAGGTCGCGGATCGCGATTGGTCCGCGGCCGGCGGACGCGGGCGTCCACAGCGCACCAAGCACCTCATCGGCCCGGTCCTGCCAGCGCCCGCGCAGGCCGCCCCTCCAGGCACGCGGCCGAATCCGGTCCACGGTATCCAGCAGCCACCCTGCCGGCACGGCCAGCGGCGCAGGGAGCCGGCGCCGGACATAGTCACCATGGCGCAGCACCCGCGCATGGCGGACCATCCTGCACAGGGGCACGTATCCGACGCGCTTGAACACGACCGCGGCCTTCGGGTTCGGGAACCCGTACATCAGTCCGAAGCGCCTGGCCCCTGCCTCCATCAGCCCCATCTGCAGCGACAGCGCCGGCCACAGCGAGCGATGTGCGGGCAGCACGGTGAGGTCAACGAGCACGCCGGTCAGCACCGTCCGGCCGTCGTACAGCATCCGGCGCGGTCCGGCGCTGGCCACACCCACCCAGGACCCGCTCTCTTCATGCCGCAGCAGCAGGGTCAACGGCGCACCGTCCGGGCACTGGAGGTAGAACCAGTCGTACTTGGCGGCCATCCGCCCGGCATCGCCGAGGTTGCCGCGCCACAGCCCGAGGATGAGGTCGCGATCGCGCACCGGGTCCGCTTCATGGACGGTGTAGGCCGGCGCCTGCGTCATGCCTCAGTGCCCCCGCAGCTCGGGCACCGGCTCCACCAGCACCGGCGGCCGATGCAGGTAGGCCGTGGTGCGGCGCTTGGCGCGGATGTCGTCGTAGACCGCCTGGGCCCGGCCCGGACTCACTCCCAGCGCGGCACCGAGTTCCGCCGCCGTCCGGCCATGGTTGAACGCCCACAGCGCAAGGTCCATCTGCCCGTAGGGCAGCGCGAAGTAGAACTCGTCCTGTCCCTGTGCCAGCGAATAGGTGTCGGTGGTCGGCGTCACCGAAGTCAACCGCTCCGGCAGGCCCAGGAACCGTGCCATGCCGTAGACCTGGCTCTTGTACAGGTGCGCGATCGGCTTGACGTCGGCCGCGCCGTCGCCGTTCTTGACGAAGAAGCCCTGGTCGTACTCCAGCCGGTTGGGCGTGCCGGTCACCGCGTAGTTGAGCCGGTCCGCGTGGAAGTACTCCAGTGTCTTGCGGATGCGCTGCTTGAAGTTGGTGGCCGCCACGATGGTCAGGTAGGCCTCCAGCGGCAGCTCGTGCTCGTGTCGCGCGCCCGATGGATCCTCGGCAATGATGCGGAAGCGGTTGAACAGTCCCTCGGCTCCGCCGGCGATGACGATCTTGAACTTCCAGCCCTCTCCATAGTCCGGCAGCACGGTGCGCACGGCGTCGTCGCGGGCCCTGTAGCACCCGATGGCGGCCAGCGCCGGCGCGATGTCGTGGGTATGCACGCGCACGCCCAGGTGTTCGGCCAGCAGGTTCGCGCGCGCCGCGCTGTCATCGCTGGAATCACGCTCGGGCAGGATCAGGCAGACCACGCGTTCAGCGCCCAGCGCGCGCACCGCGAGCGCTGCGCAGACGGTGCTGTCGATGCCGCCCGAGATCGCAACCACCAGCCCGCGCCTGTGCAGGTCGCGCGCGACGATGTGCCGCAGCCGCTGCGCGATGTGATCGGCCTCGGCGGCGTAGTCGATGTCCAGCACGGATGGATCGAGATCGTTCATCAGGTCCCCTGTGTCAATGCGGCGCGCCGGACCTTTCCGGACGCGGTCTTCGGCAGTTCCGCCACGAAGGCGACCCGCTTCGGGATCTTGTAGCCGGCCAGGCGGCGCAGGCAGTGCGCCTTTACCGCCATCTCGTCGGGCGCGCCCGGGCCGGTGACGAGGTAGGCGGCCACCACCTGGCCGAGCAGGGCGTCGTCGATGCCCGCGACCGCCACTTCGCGCACGCCGGGGAGCTCTGCGATGACCTCCTCGACGTCCTGCGGATGCACGCGGTGGGCACCGGTCTTGATCATGTCGGCGCGGCGGCCGGCGAGCCACAGGAACCCGTCGGCATCCAGGTGCCCCAGGTCGCCGGTGCGCAGCCAGCCGTCGACCACGGCCGCGGCGGTGGCCTCCGGCGCGTTCCAGTAGCCGGTCATGATGTTGTCTCCGCGTGCCCAGACCTCGCCCTGTTCGCCCGGCGCCGCGTCGGCGCCGCCCTCGCGCCGCACGCGGATCTGCACGCCCGCGATCGGGGTGCCGACCGATCCGGGTCTTTCGTCCAGCTGCTCGGGTGCCAGGCACGTCAGCCGCGCGCTGGCCTCGGTCTGCCCGTACATGACGAACAGCCGTGCGCCGGGAAAGGCGTCGCGCACGCGACGGGTCAGTGCCGGCGCCATCGCCCCACCGGCCTGCGTGAGGTAACGCAGCGAGGACAGGTCGCAGTCCCCGAGGCGGCCACGGTCGAGCAGCAATGCGAAGGTCGACGGCACGCCGGAAAATCCGGTCGCGCGCTCGCGCGCCAGCGCCCCGGCCACCAGGTGCGGAAACACGGTGTTGTCCTCCAGCACCACCCGCGCGCCGACCGCCAGGTGCGTGTGCAGCACCGAGGCGCCGTAGGCGTAGTAGAAGGGCAGCACGCTGACAGTGGAGTCCTCGGGACCCAGCTGGAGGTAGTCCAGGATCGAATCCGTGTTCGCGGCCAGGTTGCGGTGGCTCAGTGCCACGCCCTTCGGTGCGCCGGTGGTGCCCGAGGTGTAGAGAATCGCCGCCAGCGCGGCAGCATCCGGCATCGGCAGGCCGGCCGCGGCGACGGCATCCACGCCGGCGAACATGCCGGTGGGATCCCGCTCCGGGTCCAGGACAAGCGCCGGCACGCCGGCCGTGGCGGCGGCCCGTGCCGCGTCGGCGTGGCCCTGTGCGTGCAGCAGCAGCCTTGCGCCTGCGTGACGCAGCCAGGTCGCGAAGTCGCGCTCGCGGGCCTGCACGTTCAGCGGCACGACCACGGCGCCCGCGCGCCAGCAGCCATACCAGGCGATGGCTGCCTCGATGCCGTTTGGCAAGGCAAGCCCGACCCGATCGCCCGGCCGTACGCCGTGCCTGCCCAGGCCGGCGGCAAAGCACAACGCGGCATCGCGCAGCGTGCGGTAATCGATGCGCCGCGCGCCGTGCTGGATCGCGATCCGGCGGGGCATCGCCGCTGCGGTGTCTTCAAGGCGTGCGGCCAGGGCCTGCATCAACGTTGCGCTCAGGCCGCCAGCCGGCCGTCGAGGTAGCGGCCGATCGCGTCGAGGCTGTCGAAGTTCGTTGGCGTCATGTCCTCCGGCGGGACGCGCACCGTCCAGCTTTCCTCGATGAAGAGGATGAGCTCCAGGATGCCGGTGGAGTCCACGATGCCCTGCTTGATCAGCGAGGTATCATCGGCAAACGCGGAATCGTCGTCGGTGAACAGGAAATTCTCGAGGATGAACTGCTTGATCTGTTGCCGCCGGCACATGTGGATCCATTCCTTCATTCGAGCAGAGTGATGAAGCCTTCCAGCCCGCACGCCCCCGATCCCGGCCCGACGCGCGTTGCGCGTGCGGGCATCGCCACCGGAAGCCTGGTGTTGCTGGTCGCGCTGGTGGCTTGTGGGGTAGAACGCGATCCGCAGAGCGGTCAGGACATCATCGCGACCCCGCGCTACCACGCCGATGCACCCGCCGAGGTGATCGAGGGCGAGCACGGCAGCCTTGCCCTGCGCCTGATCGCCGACGGCCTGGTGCGCCCGTGGTCACTGGCATTCCTTCCCGATGGCGACATGCTGGTGACCGAGCGCCCGGGGCGGCTGCGGCGCATTTCAGTGGACGGCGCGATCTCCGATCCGCTCGGCGGGGTGCCCACGGTGTTGCTGCAAGGCCAGAGTGGTCTGCTCGATGTCGCGATCGCCCCCACCTTCCCCGACGACCGGCTGGTGTACCTGTCCTACGGCGAGCCGAACTGGCGCGGCAACAAGGGGGGCACCGCGGTTGCGCGCGGGCGCCTTGGCGAACGCGGGCTCGAAGACGTGCAGGTGGTGTTCCGCCAGGAGCCGAAGCTGTCGCACGGCACCCACATGGGCTCGCGGATCGTATTCGACGACCAGGGCTTCATGTTCATCGGCACCGGCGACAACCGGTCCGCTGCCACCGCGCAGCTGCTCGACCACCTCCAGGGCAAGGTCGTCCGGCTGTACCCGGATGGCCGCGTGCCCGAGGACAATCCCTTCCTCGGCCGCGAAGGCGCACGGCCGGAAATCTGGAGCTACGGCCACCGCAACATCCAGGGCATGGCCCTGCATCCGCAAACGCGCGTGCTGTGGAGCCATGAGCACGGCCCCATGGGTGGCGACGAGATCAACCTCCCGCAGCCCGGGCGCAACTACGGCTGGCCGCTGGCGACCCACGGCCAGGACTACTCCGGCGGCGCCGTGCCCGAGGCGATGGGCACCAGTGTCGAGGGCACCGAGCAGCCGCACCACTATTGGCCGGTCTCGCCGGCGGTCAGCGGCATGGCGTTCTACGCCGGCGACGCCTTTCCCGAATGGCGCGGCGACCTGTTCATCGGTGCGCTGGCCGGGCAGGCGCTGATCCGGCTGGAACTGGACGGTGACCGCATCGTGCACGAGGAGCGCCTGCTCCAGGGCCGCGACCGCATCCGCGACGTGCGCGTCGGTCCCGACGGCTTCGTGTACCTGCTTACCGACGGCATCGACGGCAAGCTGCTGCGGCTGGAACCCCCCGCGACCTCCCCCTAAGGCGCCGTCCCGATGCCGGGGGGACTGCGCAGCAGGAGCAGGGTCGACAGGATGCCGACGAAGGCCTGGTTGTCCGCAAACCCGGTTGCCCTGCCCGCGCGCGCCTTGGCGAACAGCCTCGTGGTCCGGTCGACGTCGAACAGGCCGCTGTCGCGCAGGTTGTCCGCCGAGAACAGGTCGCCCACGTAATCCAGCGGTCGGCCGTCGACGAAGAAGCTGGCGCAGTCGGGCGCGCGGTAAGGCTGTTTCATGCGCCGGGCGATATCGTCGGGCAGCAGGTCGGCCAGCGCGCGGCGCAGGATGTGCTTCTCGGTCAGGCCGCGGATCTTCCACGAGGGCGGCAGCCTGTTGGCGAACTCGATCAGGGTGTGGTCGAGGAAGGGATAGCGGCCTTCGATCGAGCCCGCCATCGCCGCCCGGTCGCCCTGGGCGGCAAGCAGGTAACCGGCCAGCAGCGTCTTCGCCTCGACGTACTGGTCGCGCGCCAGCGGTGCCCAGCCACGGATCCCCGCGGGCAACCGCGACTCGGCGAACGCCATCGCATCCCACGCCTCCGCCCGGTCGCGCAGCGCGGGCGCCAGGAAGGCGAAGGCACGCTGGGAGGTGGTCCAGCGCGGCACGTGGGCGAACACCGCCCGGTCGATGTGCTCCCGTCCCTGGCCGAAGAACGAGGCCGCGAACGCCGGACTGGCCGCCGGCGAGTTCTCCAGGTAGCCGTACAGCCGCGCCAACAGCCTGGGGCGCAGGGTCGAACCGGGCTGGCGCGCCCAGAAACGGCGGACCTTGGCCTCCTTGAACAGGTCGTAGCCGCCAAACAGCTCGTCGGCGCCCTCCCCGGTCAGCACGACCTTGTAGCCGTGGGCGCGCACCGAGTCGGCGAGCAGCATCAGCGGCACCGCGGCCGTGCGCAGCACCGGGGTCCCGGCGTGCGCGACCAGGCGCGGGAAGGCCTGGCCGATGTCGCGCATCGAGACGCGCAGGGTCGAATGGTCGGTGCCCAGGTGGCGCACCATCGCCATCTGGTGCTCGCTCTCGTCGAACTGCGGCTGATCGAAGGCAACCGAGAAGGTGCGCACCGGCGTCGTGGTGAAGCCGCGCACCAGGGCCACGATGCCGGAGGAATCCAGGCCGCCGCTCAGGTAGGCACCGACCGGCACGTCGGCGCGCAGCTGCAGGCGCACGGCCTGCACCAGGCGCTCGCGCAGCTCGCCCACGGCCTGGTCGATGCCGCTGAAGCGCGAAGGATGTGTTTCCTCCGCCGGGGGAAACGTCCAGTCCCAATACCGGGTGAGCGTCTGGCTGCCATCGGCCGCGATCGCCAGCAGGTGCCCGGGCGGCAGGCTCTGCACGCCTTCCCAAGCGGTGTCCGGATCCCACGGCGCCCAGTAGCTGAAGGCCTGCAGCAGGCCCGGCACCGACAGGCGCGCGTGCCCCGGCAGGGCCGCGAACAGCGCACCGGGCTCCGACGCGAACCACAGCGCGCCGCCGGCCCTGGTCCAGTACAGCGGCCGTATCCCGGCGCGGTCGCGCGCCAGCACCAGCCGCCGCCGGGCGTCGTCCCACAGCGCGATGGCGAACTGGCCGTTGAGGTATTCCACGAAGCGGTCGCCGTAGCGGTCGTACAGATGGACGATCACCTCGGTGTCCGAGCGCGTGTGGAACACGTGCCCCTGCGCCTCCAGATCCGCCCGCAGCTCCACGAAGTTGAAGATCTCGCCGTTGAACACCGTCCACGCCGTGCGCGCCGGGTTGTGGATCGGCTGGTCGCCGGTGGCCAGGTCGATGATCGACAGCCGCGCATGCGCCAGCCCGACGCCGGGTGCGACATGGAAACCGCAGCCATCGGGTCCGCGGTGCGCGAGGGCCCGGATCATCCGCTCCAGCAGCGGCCGCTCCGCGCCCGCGGGCACGGGATGGCCAACGTAGCCTGCCAGCCCACACATGCCTCAGTGCCTCCTGTGCGCTGACGCGGCGCCTGGCGTCTGGACCGTCATCCCGGGTTGCGCCACCAGCACGCCAGCCAGGTGACCCCGTCGTGGTGGATCCAGTCCTTCCGCAGCCCCGGCATGGCAGCCAGGTGCGGCCCGAGCCGGCCCAGGGCCGGCGCGAAGAAGGTGACGAAGCAGGCGCGTCCAAGGTGGTTCATGCGCTCCAGCGTCGCCGGGATGTCCTTGATGTAATAGAGCACCTCGCAGGCGACGACCAGGTCGAAGCGACCCGCCTGGCCACCCCAGGGCTGCCGCGCAATGTCGGTGGCCGCGAACAGGGCCCCGGGCACACGGGCGCGGGCGCGCTCGATCGCCGTCGGGCTGACGTCGATGCCGTGGACCTGGTCGGCGAGCGCCTGCAGCGCCAGGGTCTGGTGGCCTTCGCCGCAGCCGATCTCGAGCAGGCTGCCGACGCGCCCGAAGGCACGCTCCACCAGGTCGTTGGTGGCAGCGAAGCGCGCCTGCTCCAGGCCCGAATCCATGTTCCACGGATCGCCGAGCCGGTAGGCCAGCTCCAGCCGCTGGTAGTTGTCGGCGCCGCCCACGCCGCGCATGGCGTACTTCATCCACGTGCGGCGGATGGCCTTCCTCAGCTTGGCGGCGTAGCGGCTCATGCTTCGCGGTAGGTCCCTGGGGCTCACGAACCCGGCGGGCAACGCGGCGCAATCCCCGCGGACGCGGAGCCGGCCGGTTCCTGCGGACGGGAACGGGAGGCCTTCAATGGGTGCAGCGGCGAACTGTACCAGTCGACCACCTGGCCGCACTCGAAGCGGACCCAGGAGGGTCCGTACTCCCAGTGCACCCCGCCGAGCTCGCGGCTCACCGGGTCGCCGAGGATTGCAATCACTTCGCGCGACTGCATCCCCTGGCGCAGGGCAATGGCCGCGGACGGCTCGATTCCGCGTTGACTTCCTGCAACCCCATCAAGGAACCCGGGAAGCGGGACATCGCTGTGCGTGAACCACCACGCCGCGCCAGCCGCCACCAACACGATGCCGTACCTGACGAACTTCGACGGCGGCTGCCGCTCCTGCAGCGGTTCTTCCTCCAGGGCAACCGGGACCTGCGCCTGCGGCTCTGCGGACGGGAGCGGCCTGGCTGCCGGCGCCCGCGGGGCGGCTCCGGGCAGGCGGCCGTGATGGCGATGGAAATCGATCGCCGCGGCGTAGCGCTGGTTGAGGGCCTTGAGTGCGTCCCCGCCCTCGTCGCCGCCCCGGTCCGGGTGCAGGTCCGCCACGCGGCGCCTGTAGGCCATGCGCAGCCCGTCCACCGAGCTGTCGGGCCCGATGCCCAGTTCGCGGTACAGAACCATGAAGTCGGTCTGTTCGATCATTACAGGCGCCATGAACGGCTTGAGTCAGGAGAGCGTACGGAATCCGGCCCGGCCCCCGGCCAGGAGTGGGTCCATGGCAGGTGACACGGCCACCGCGTTCGTGCCAGCGGCGCCGCCGGCGCCCGGGCAGCGCCAGCGGCTGGCCACCCGCGCCCACGCGTGGCGCCTGCTGCCGGTCATCCGGATCGTGCGCGGATGCTTCCGGCGCGACCTGCGCGTGCTCGCCTACCACCGCGTGCGCGGCCTCGACGACGGCTTCGCGTTCGACCCCGGACTCATCAGTGCTTCCCCCGGCGCGTTCCGCGACCAGATGATGCACCTGCGCGACCGCTTCCACCCGGTGACCTGCCGCGAAGTTGTCGCCGCCCTGGATGGCGGCCCGGCGCTGCCGCGCGACGCGGTGCTGGTGACCTTCGACGACGGCTACGACGACAATCATGCGATCGCGTTCCCCATCCTGCGCGAAACGGGCGTTCCCGCCACCTTCTTCGTCGCCACCGGACACATCGACAGCGGCCTGCCGTACGCCTACGACTGGATGGCGCACCTGGTGCTGACCACCACGGCCGACAGGCTGCGGCTGCCCGGGCTGGGGGTCGACGTCCCGTTGCCGATGGCACTCGCTGAGCGGCGCGCCCTGGTCGCCGATTTGCTCGACCGCCTCAAATACCTCGACGACGCGGGCCAGCAGGCCGCGATCACGGCACTGGAAGCGGATTGCCGGCGGCCACGGTCGGTGGGCCACCCCGACTGCCGGCCCATGACCTGGGATCAGCTGCGCGAGATGCAGGCCGGGGGAATGGAAATCGGCGGCCATGGCGTACACCACCGGATGCTGGCCAAGCTCCCCGATGATGCCCTGCGGGCGGAGGTGGCCGAATGCCATAGCCGCCTGGCCGCAGAAATGGGCGTTCGGCCCATTGCCTTCTCCTACCCCGTCGGCGGCCCGGACGCATACGATGCGCGCGTCGTGGACGCCGTCCGCGAACAGGGGTTCCGGATCGGGTTCACCTACATCAATGGCGTCAGCGCCCCCCGCCCGGCCGTGCGCTACGAATTCCTGCGCACGGGCATCGAATGCAACATCGACGCTGCCTGGTTCGAAGGCATGCTGGCACTGCCGGAATTGTTCACCCACCCATCCAGGCTGAGGACCTACCCGGCGTGATGCTGTTCCTGCTGACCTGGCTTGGCCTGGTACTGATCCGTCCCCAGGAATATCCCGCATTGGCCGACATGGGGATCCCGATCCTGCCGATCACGATGCTGGCCGCCCTGCTCGCCTGGCTGCTTGGCAACCAGCGCCGGCCGCTGGCGCAACCGACCTATGTGCTGCTGGGGGCGTTCGTTGCGGTGGGCATGCTCTCGATGGTGGCCAACGGCTGGTTGGGCGGCGCGTACCTGCGCTTGCTCGAGTTCCTGCCGTCGATGCTCGCACTGCTGGTGATCGCGCAGGCCAGCCACGCGCCCAAAAACTGCCTGCGGATCATGTGGGCGATCGCGCTTTGCGCAATGGTGCTGACGATCCACGGCATCGAGCAGGTGGAACTCGGCCAGGGCTGGACCGGCATGCCCACCGTGCAGGATGGCCGCATCCAGTACGTCGGCATCTTCAGCGATCCCAATGACCTGGCGATGCTGTTCATCATCGCCATCCCGATGGCGCTGCTCATGGCGGGCCGCGGCGGAGCGCTCGGTCTGCGCCGGCTGTTCTGGTGGGTCGTGGCGGCGACCCTGCTGTATGGCGTGTACCTGACCGACTCGCGCGGCGCCTTCCTCGCAGTGATGGCGATGGGCGGGGTGTGGCTGTGGCTGCGCCGCGGGCTGCTCGTCGCCGGCACGCTCGGAGCACTGGGCATGACCGTCCTGATGATGCTGCCCACCCGCATGCAGGAGCTCGACGCCGGCGAGTCGTCCGCCTACGGCCGCATCGAGACCTGGTACGACGGCATCCAGATGTTCCTGGCCTACCCGGTGCTGGGCGTTGGCCTGGGCAACTTCACCGACCACACCTACCTGACCGCGCACAATTCGTTCGTGCTGGTGTTGGCCGAGACCGGGATCATCGGCTACACGGTCTGGCTGGCGATGGTCGGCTACTGCTTCCTCATGCCGGTCATGATCCTGCGCCTGCCCGCCACCATGGACGACCCTGCCCACCAGGTCCTGTGGACCGAGGAACGGAAGATGGCGATGACCCTGCTGATCGCCATGGTCGGTTTCTTCGCCTGCGCATTCTTCCTCAGTCGCAGCTACGTGATCCTGCTTTACATCCTGCTGGGCCTGGTCACCGGCTGGTACGGCGGAGCGCAGGAGCGCTGGGGCGGCCTGCCGGAGTTGAGCGTCCAGCGCGACTGGTTCAAATGGTGCGTCGCCGCGGTGGCCAGCACGGTCGCCTTGTGGCTGTTAGTGAAAATCCTCTTCGTGCTGGCCGGCTGATGAACACGCGCAGCCAGGTGATACGCAACACCCTGTTCTCCTCCGTGGGGATCTACACGGAGTATTTCCTGGGCATGCTGACGTCGATCATCATCGCGCGGCACCTGGGGCCGGCGGACTTCGGCGCCTACAGCCTGGTGATCTGGCTGGTCGCCACCGGCGTGGTGATCACGAACTCGGGCGTGGCCAGCGCCGTCATCAAGTTCGTCGCCGAGCTGCGTGGCGCCGGCCGCCATGCACAGATCCGTCCGCTGCTGACGTGGGCCTGGCGCGTGCAGGGCGCGTTCCTGGTCGTGGTGCTGCTGGGCGGCACCGCCCTGTTCCTGCTGCATGGACAGCGGCTGGCGGCCGACTTCAACCACGGCGTGCTGCTGGCGATCCTGCTGGTCACGACCGCCCTGCGCGCGTCCTACATGCTCAATATCTCCATCGCCAAGGGCTACGAGAACTTCCGCGTCACCGCGATGATCGCGGTCATCGTCGCACCGTTGAACCTGCTGCTGATCCTGGTGGCGTGGTGGCTGGATGGGCCGATGGAGTGGTTCCTCGGCACCTACACGGTATCGAGCTTCGCGTTCTGGTGGATCTCGCGCAGGCAGGTCGTACGCCTGCTGCCTCCAGCCCAGCCGCACGAGCCGCTCGACGAAGAGCTGCGCGCGCGCCTGCGCAGTTACACAACGCTGGTCGCGGTGACCGTGGCCATCAGTTTCGTCACCGCCAGCGAAGTCGAGGTCCTGTTCCTGACGCTGTTCGACACGGCGGCCTCGGCCGGTCACTTCAAGGTCGCCTTCCAGCTCGCGAGCGGGTCGCTGCTGCTGGTACCTGGAGTGTTCGGCGCCCTGCTCCTTCCGATGATGGCCAATGCGCTGGCCCAGGGTCGCGAGGTGGCGGGGCAGCGGATGGCGACATCAACCACCTACCTGGCCGCACTGGCTACCCCGGTGGTCGCGTTCGGCGTGGTGTTTGCGGACGCGATCATCGGCCTGCTGTATGGCGAGGCGTTCGCGCCCGCCGCCTTCGCCTTCGCGGTCTGCCTGTCCACCGGCGCGCTCTCGACCATTTCCCAGGCCGCCTCCGGCTACCTGCTGGGGTCGGACCGGCAGCGCACGCTGATGCTCGTCGTGCTCGGAGGTTCGATCGTGAAGGTGGCGCTGGACATCAGCCTGATCCAGCGCTTCGGGCTGACCGGCGCGGTGGTCGCCTACGGCGTCACCAGCATGATGATCGCGACGCTGATGCTCGTGATCGCGCTGCGCTACAGCGGCGCCAGGCTCGAATGGGGCCGGATTGCACGGGTGCTGGTCGCGGCGCTGCTCGCCGCCGGCGTCGCATTGGCGGTGCGCGGCCAGCTCGGGGCGCTGCCGGGCCTGGTGCTGGGAGGGGTCCTGCTATCGCTCACGTACGTCGCCGGCACGCTCGTCCTGGGGTTCTGGAGCGCCAGCGACCTGCAGCACATCCAGGCGCTGCACGCGCGGATCGCGAGGGGGCGGCCCAGCGTCGTCGGCCGCATCCTCGGCTGGGCGGCGCGTCGCGCGGAGAACGCCGCATGAGCTTGTACGAGCGCGCGTTCCGGCACGTCCTCTATCCCGGCTACGAAGGGTTGCGCGGGCGCGCCACGCTGCGGCACCTGCGAGAGTACGAGGCCAACCAGTGGCGCTCGCCGGAGGAGATCGCCGCGATCCAGTGGTCCAAGCTCAAGGCGCTTGTCGAACATTGCTGGCGGGACGTCCCCTATTACCGGGCACGCTGGCAGGCCATCGGCTTCGAACCCGGCGACCTCGGGTCGATGCAGGATTACGCGCGACTGCCGGTACTGACCAAGGAGGACATCCGCGCGAACTTCGACGACCTGCAGTCACGATCGCTCGGCCACCACATGCTGTACAAAGCCACGGGCGGTTCGACCGGTGAACCGCTGCGCTTCGGCTACACGCGCGAGAGCAACGACCGGCGTGCGGCGGTGATGTGGCGCGGCTACGGCTGGAGCGGCGCCCGGATGGCCCGGCGCTCCCTGTTCCTCTGGGGCGGCACGGTGGGCGACCCCGGGCGCGGCGCGCTGCTGAAGGAGCGGCTGTACCACGCCGCGTTCCGTCGCCGGATGCTCAACAGCTTCCTGATGCGCGACGACAACATGGCCGACTATGCCGACGCCATCGCCGCTTACCGGCCAGAGGTAATCGTGGCCTATGTCGACCCCTTGTTCCGTCTATCAAAGTGGCTGCTTGAGCAAGGCCGCAGCATCCCCGGCGTGGCCACGGTGCTGGGTGCCGCCGAAGCGCTGCACGATTACCAGAGGCCGGTGATCGAAGCCGCGTTCCCCGGCGCGAAGGCATACAACACCTACGGCTGCCGGGAGTTCATGCTGATCGCCTGCGAAGCGGAGGATCGCGATGGACTGCTTGCCAGCGCCGATCACCTGGTGGTCGAGCTGCTGGACACGAAGCGGACCGACGACGGCCACGAGAAGGGGGAACTCGCCATCACCGACCTGCACAACCTGGGCATGCCCTTCATCCGTTACCTCAACGGCGATATTGCCAGCCGCAAAGGGGCCTGGCATGCAACCGGCCCGCGCGGACTGCCGCGCCTGGCGCGCATCGACGGGCGCCGGCTCGACGCCATCCGCACCACGGACGGCCGCGTGCTGCCGGGCGAATTCTTCCCGCACATGCTCAAGGACGTCGCCGGCGTGCGCCGGTTCCAGGTGGTCCAGGAGACGCTGGACCGCTTCACCCTGAAGCTGGTGCCCGGCCCGGAATTCGACACCGGGCAGGAAGCCTACGTGCGCCGCGAGATCACCAGGGTGCTGGGCAGCGACGCCAGCCTTGAACTGCAGCGCGTCGACGACATCCCCCTCACCGCCAGCGGCAAGTTCCGGGTCACCGTATCGAGGCTGCCGTGAGGATCACCCACGCGGTCGAGACCCTCAACCGGGGCGGGCTGGAACGGGTCGTCATCGACCTTGCCCTGGCCCAGGCCGCGACCGGGCACGACTGCCAGGTCGTCTGCCTGTTCGAGGCCGGGACGCTGGCACCCGAGCTCACGGCCCACGGCGTGCGCGTGCTTGCATGCGACAAACGCGACGGCCCCGATGCGCGCGCGCTCTGGCGACTGCGGCGGGCGCTCGTCGCGCAACGCCCGGATGTGCTGCACAGCCACAACGACACCCCCCACTACTATGCAGCGGTCGCCGCGCTCGGACTCGGCCTGCGCCGGGTAGTGAACACGCGCCATGGCATGGGCGCCCGCAGCCCGGCCAGTCGGCGCGAAAGACTGTTCCGGCACTCGATGCGCCTGGCCGACGTCTCGGTGGCGGTGTCGGAGGCGGCCGGTCGCCGTCTTGTCGACGCCGGCCTCGTCCCGGCGCGCAAGATCCACGTCCTGCCCAACGGGATCCATCCCGGGCCTTTCCGCCCGCGCGACCCACAGCTGCGCCAACAGCTGGCAACCAGCCTCGGCCTGCCGCCGGAAACCCGGCTGATCGGCTTCGTCGGCCGCCTGAACTGGGCCAAGGACCTGAACACCATGGTCGCCGCCTTCGCCCGGCTGCGCGCCCAGCGCAACGACGTTGCCCTGGTGCTGGTCGGGGAAGGCGAAGAGCGCTCCACGATCGAAGCCGCGCTCGGGGACGCCGGCGTCGCCGACCGCGTGTTCCTGCTGGGCGACCGCAACGACGTGCCGTCACTGCTGCCGGCGTTCTCGATCTTCGCCATGTCGTCTGTCTCGGAGGGCTATTCGATCGCCCTGCTCGAAGCCTGTGCCAGCGCGCTCCCGATCGTGGCGACCCGGGTCGGCGGCAACGGCGAGATCGTCGCCGATGGCGTGAACGGCCTGATCGTGCCGCCGGCCGACCCCGGTGCGCTGGCGGCGGCACTGGCCCGCCTGCTCAAGGACCCCGACCTTGCAGACCGGATGGGGCGCGCCGGGCGCGCCTGGCTGCTGGAGAACGCGACCTTCCAGGTCATGGCGTCGCGCTACCTCGACCTTTACGCGAGCGGGACAGGATGAACATCCTCGCCCTCACCAACCTGTTTCCGAGCGCGTGGGATCCGCTGCGTGCCAGCTTCAACCGCCAGCAGTTCGACCGGCTGGCGCGGTTCCACGATCTGGAAGTGATGGTCGCGGTCGACTTCCGCGACCGCCACCGAGGCCGCCGCGGTGAGCCGCCGCGGCTGGCGCACGCGCGCAGCTCCGACTTCACCTTCTGGTATCCGCCGCGCATCGGCCGCAGCCTGCACGGGCTGGCCTGGTACGCATCGCTGATGGCGCAGCGCGGGGCGGCGCTCCGGCGCGCGCGCTACGACCTGCTGCTGGCCAGCTGGGGCTACCCCGATGCCGTCGGCACCGCCCGGCTCGCCCGCACGCTGGGCATGCCGTACGTGGTCAAGGTGCACGGCAGCGACCTCAACCAGCAGGCCGGCCGCTGGCTGCAGCGGCGGCAGATCTCCTCCGCGCTGCGCGGCGCCCGGGCGGTGATCGCCGTCAGCGCCGCGCTCGCCGCACGCGCACGCGAGCTGGGCGCGCCGGCCGGCCGTGTTCACGTGCTCTACAACGGCGTCGACGGCGACCACTTCCGCCCCGGCGACCGTGCCGCCGCACGCGAACGGCTGGGACTGCCGTCCGAGGCACCCCTGGTCCTGTATGCCGGCAACCTCAAGCCCGGCAAGGGGTGCCTGGACCTGCTGGAGGCGTTTGCCGGGCTGCTCAAGCGCGAACCAGACGCGCGGCTGGCCTTCGTCGGCGACGGTCCCGCGGCGCGCATCCTTCGCAACCGGGCGGGGGAACTCGGCGTCGCGGAACGGCTGCTGCTCGCCGGTGCCCGCGTGCACGACGAGCTGCCGGAGTGGATGCGTGCGGCCAACCTGCTTTGCCTCCCCAGCCACAGCGAGGGCGTGCCCAACGTCGTCCTGGAAGCGATGGCCTGCGGCCTGCCGGTGGTGGCCAGCAACGTCGGCGGCATTCCCGAGGTACTGCCCGCGCACGCCGGGCTGATGGTGCCACCAAGGGACCGCCAGGCCCTGGTCGACGCGCTGGACCAGGCGCTGCGCCGCGACTGGCAGCCCGACGCGATCACGGCCCATGCCTCGTGCTACAGCTGGCATGACAACATCCAGCGGCTGGATCGCATCCTGCAGGATGCCGCCCGCCCGGCCGCACCCAGGTGAGCCCAAGCATGCAACCGCGCTCACACAAGACCCGCCTGCTTGGCCTGCTGCCCTCGCGCCTGGTGACCACGCGCGCCCACGCACGCGGGAAAGTGCTGTACCTGACCTTTGACGACGGCCCGGACCCCGACCACACACCGGCGATCCTCGACCTGCTGCGACAGCATGGCGCCACCGCGACCTTCTTCCTGATCGGCGAGCTCATCGACCGCCATCCCGCGGTGGTGCGGCGCATCGTCGACGAGGGCCACCAGCTGGGCAACCACTCCTGGAGCCATCCCTGCATGCCGGGCATGCCGATTGACGCGCAGATGGAGGAAATCGCACGCACCGACGCCTGCCTGGAAGCCTACGACGGCAGGGCCAGGCATCCGTTCCGCCCGCCCTTCGGCAAGTTGCCGCGCAACCTGTTGCTGCGCTTCGCCCGGACCGGCCGCACGATCGCGCTCTGGTCCTACGACAGCAACGACTACAAACGCCTGCCGGCCGCGACCCTGCTCGAGAAGGTGCACGCCAATCCGCCGCGCCCGGGCGACGTGGTACTGATGCACGACGACAGCCACGACACCGTGGCGCTGCTCGCCGGGCTGCTGCCCGCGTGGCGCGCCCAGGGCTATGCATTGCGCGCAATGCCGGCAGAGCGCGCATGAAGGTCCTCTACCACCACCGCACCGCGGGCCGGAACGTCGAAGGCGTGCACATCCGCGGCATCGTCGGCGCGCTGCGCGAGCTCGGCCACGAGGTGCGCGTAATGTCGTTCCCGGGCGCCGATCCGGAGCGCGAACCCGAGGGAACGCTTGAACCCCGCAAGGGACCCCTCGCCCGCCTGGCATCGCGCCTTCCAGGCGTGGCCTTCGAGTTCGCGGAGCTCGCCTACAACCTCGTCACCCTGTGGCGCATGGAGCGGGCGATTGCTTCGTTCCGGCCCGCCTTCATCTATGAACGCTACTCGCTGTTCCTGTTCGCGACGGTGTGGATGGCCCGCAGGCGCGGCATCCCGATGATCCTGGAGATCAACGACTCGGCGATGGTCGAGCGCGTGCGGCCGCTGTACCTGCGCCGGCTCGCGCGGAGCATCGAACGCTGGTGCCTGACCCGCGCCAGCGGCCTGGTGTTCATCTCCACGCACTTCCAGCGGCTGCTGTCAGCGCATTACGGCGACCTGCCGCCGTCGGTGATATCGCCGAATGCGGTCGACGCGCGCTTTGATCCGGGCAGCCACGACCGCGAGGCGCTGCGCCGCAAGCTCGGGCTCGAAGGACGCGTGGTCTGCGGGCACATCGGTGCCTTCGCCTACTGGCACGGCCTGCCCACGTTCGTGCAGGCCATGCTTGACCGGCTCCAGGAGACTCCTGCGTTAACCCTGTTGCTGGTCGGTGACGGCGCCGACCTGCCAGCGGTGCGTCGGGAGGTGATGGAACGCGGCCTACAGGACCGCGTCCTGCTTCCCGGCCGGGTTGCCCACCACACGATTCCGGAGTGGATCGCCTGCATGGACTACGCGTTCCTTCCCGATTCGAACGAATACGGCTCGCCGATGAAGCTGTTCGAACTGATGGCGATGGGCGTGGCCGTGGTCGCCCCCGACTACGACCCCGTGTCCGAGGTGGTCGAAGACGGCGCGAGCGGCTGGCTGTTCCCCCGCAAGCAGCTCGATGCCTGCGTCGAGCGCGTGCTGTCCCTGGTCGACCGGCCCGACGAGCGCGCGCGCGCCGGGGCCATCGCCCGCGCCTACGTCGAGCGCGAGCGGCGCTGGTGCCACAACGCCGAGCAGCTGCTGTCGCTGCTGCCGGCCCCGGGTGCACGATGACATTGGCCGCCGAACCACAGTCTGTTCTGCTGGCGATCCTCGCGGTCCCCGCGCTGCTCGTGGCCGCTGCGTGCCTGGTTGCCTGGCGCTTCATCCACGCCCGAAACATGCAGATCTGGCTGCCGGCCTACCTGCGCTGCCGCAAGCGGCCGGCGGTGGCTGGCCCGACCCACCTGATGTTCTGCTTCGTCGACCACTTCGAGCCGATGCACGGCCGGCCGCCGCTGGAGGTGCAGCGCGCGAGGGTGGACCGCTGGTGCCGCGACTATCGCGCGCTCGCCGAGCGCCATCGCGACGCCGACGGACGCCCGCCCCAGCACGTGTTCTTCTATCCCGAAGAAGAGTACCTGGAAGAACACCTGGAGAAGCTGGAGCTGCTGTGTCGTGATGGCTACGGTGAGATCGAGGTACACATCCACCACGACAACGACACCGAGGCCAATTTCCGCGAGACGATCACCCGCTTCAAGAAACTGCTGCACGAACGCCATGGCGCGCTGCCACGCCATCCGGATACGGGCGAGCTCATGTTCGGGTTCATCCACGGCAACTGGTGCCTGGACAACTCGAACCCCGACGGCAGGTGGTGCGGGCTCAACAACGAGCTGGCCCTGCTGCGGGACCTGGGCTGCTATGCCGATTTCACCATGCCATCCGCGCCAAGCCCGACCCAGACCCGGATCATCAACTCGATCTACTACGCCACCGACGATCCGGAAATGCCGGGGTCGCACGACACCGGCACCCCTGCCCGTGCCGGCCGCCGAACCGAAGGCGACCTGCTCCTGATCCAGGGGCCGTTGGGCCTGAACTGGGACGACCGCCGCCATGGCTTCGTGCCGCGTGTGGAGAACGCCGAGATCCGCTCCAACTACCCGCCCACGCCCGCGCGCGTGGATGGCTGGATCGACGCGGGCATCCATGTCGAAGGCCGGCCCGACTGGCTGTTCGTGAAGATCCACACCCACGGTGCCCCGGAGGAGGACGCCGAGGTTGTCCTCGGCCCGGCGATCGACGCGATGCATGCGCAGCTGGAGCAGCAGTACAACGACGGCGAGCGCCACGTGCTGCACTACGTCAGCTCGCGCGAGATGTTCAACATCATCAAGGCCGCCGAGGCCGGCCACGACGGCAACCCGAACGACTACCGCGACTTCATCCTGCCCCCGCCGGCGGCCTCCTGGGCGGGCGGGCGCAAGCAGCGGGAACGGACGGGCAAAGAGGAGGTGGCATGCACTGGATGATCAAGGCCGGGATCCAGAATTCGGTCGCCCTGCTGCCCGACCCGCTGTCGAACCAGGTCTATTACGCGATCCAGAGGCGCTTTGGCGGCCTGCGCGCGATCTCGGTGGAGGACAAGCTGCGCCAGGGCATCGAAGTGGCCGAACGCGCAGAGCACAACGGCCTGCGCGTCGCCGATGCGCGGGTGCTGGAGGTCGGAACCGGCCGGCGCCTGAACCTGCCGCTGTCGCTGTGGCTGCAAGGTGCACAGGACATCACCACGGTGGACCTCAATCCCTACCTGCGGCCGGAGCTGGTGCATGAAGACCTGCGGCAGATCCGCGACGAGCGCGTACGGGTGGAGGCGCTGTTTGGCGAACGCCTGGTCCACGCGCGCCTGCGGAAGCTGCTGTCGCTTGCCGACGACTTCAATCTCGACCGGCTGCTGGACACCTGTTCAATCCGCTATCTCTCGCCCGGCGACGCCGCCCGCGTCGAACTCGAGGACGGCGTGATCGACCTGCACGTTTCCTACGAGGTGTTCGAGCACATCCCCGGCCCGGTGCTGGAAGCGATACTTCGCGAAGGGAGCCGGCTGCTGTCTGCGAAGGGGCTGCTGGTGCACTACATCGACTTCAGCGATCACTTCTCGCACTCCGACCAGGGCATCGGGCCGATCAACTTCCTCCAGTACGGCGAGCGCGCCTTCGGCCTGCTCGCGGGCAACCGCTACATGTACATGAACCGGCTGCGCCTGGACGATTTCCGCAGGCTCTACGGACGTGCCGGCCAGCGCGTGCTCGAGCAGGTCGCCGCGCCCGACGCCGCTACCGCGCAGCGCCTGGCGCACGGCAAGCCGCCTCTGGCGCCCGCCTTCGCCGCCAAGTCGCCCGACATCCTGGCCACGCTCAACGCCTGGCTGGTCTCCCGCCCGGAGAGGGCCACGGCATGAGCGCGGCCGCATCCGGGGCTCGGCAGGTCAGCGTGGTCATGCCGCTGTACAACGCCGAACGCTACCTGCGCCGGCCGGTCGAGTCGGTGCTGGCGCAATCCTACGGCGAACTCGAACTGGTGGTGGTGGACGATGGCTCCACTGACGGCGGTGCGGACCTGGTCGACGACTACGCCCGCGGGGACGCCCGCGTGCGCCTGGTGCGGGGCGGCCGCAACCGCGGCGTAGCGGCCGCGCGCAACCACGCCATCGAGCTCGCACGCGGCCGCTACGTCACCTTCCTCGACAGCGACGACTGGTGGCACCCGGACAAGCTCGGCCGCCAGATCGAGGTGCTCGAGGCGCGCGCGGCAACGATCGCCTACTCCAGCTATCAGCGCGTGGCCGAGGACGGCGCCCTGCTCGGCGTGGTCACGCCGCCTGCGCAGATCACCCATCGCGAGATGCTGCACAGCAACCACATCGGCAACTGCACCGGCATTTACGACCGCACGCGGCTCGGCGGCGACGGCCGGTTCCGCCGGATCGGCCACGAGGACTATGTGTTCTGGCTCGACCTCGTCCGGCGCGCCGGCCACGCGGTCCGCGCTGACGGCGACGGGCCGCTGGCCTGGTACCTGGTGCGCAAGGGCTCGGTTTCCAGCAACAAGCTGCGCGCCGTCCGCTGGCAATGGCGCATCTACCGCGAGGTCGAAGACCTCGGCCCGGCGCAAAGCGCGTACTACATGATGCACTACGCCCGCAACGCATTCGGCAAGCGTTGCTGACCTCCCCTGCCCGACGGATCCCGGAGAACACAGTCATGACCCCCGCCGTCACCATCGTCATCACCCCGCGCGATCGCTATTCCGGCCTGGAGGAATGCGTCGACAGCGTGTACCGCCACACCCAGGAGCCGTTCCGGCTGTGGATCATGGACCTGGGCTATCCATCCAAGGTGATCGAACCGGTGCGCAGGCGCCTTCGCGACCATCCTGAAGCCCGCTTCTTCGAGCTCGGCCTGCGCACGCCGATGGACGGACTGCGTGAGGTGCAGCACCTCGTGGGCGACACCCCGGCCGTGGTGCTGCTGGACAACGACTCGCGGGTCACCGAAGGCTGGCTGCCACCGCTGCTGCAGGCGATGCGCGACGGCCACGCCGTGGTCACGCCACTGATTCTGGAGCGCGAAGGCGTCGATCGCGGCGCCCCGCTGCGCAACCACCTCTACACCGGGGAACTGCGCGTGGTCGACGTCGAGGGCACGTCCTACCTGATCGAGCACAAGCACTTCCGGCGCACCGGGGTTGCGGACCTCCCACAGGAGCGCTCGCAGACCGAGACATTCGAATTGCACTGCGTGCTGTTCGAAAGCGAATTGTTCCGGCGCATCGAACTGCCCTCGATGGTGATCCGCGAACACCTGGACATCTCGCTGCAGGTCGCGGCGATGGAGCGGACAATGGTGGTCGAACCGAAGTCGGTGATCCACTTCGACAACCTTGGCACACGCATGGCGCTTTCGGACATGCGCTACTTCTTCTACCGCTGGGGGCGCCGACTGACCGGGCCCTCGTCGCGGCTTTTCGAGAGGCGCTGGGGCTACAACTTCTATTCCGAGCAGGCGATGTACAACTGGGTCGTGCGGCGCAAGGCCTTCCTGGCCGCGCGCTGGTTCGGCGCGCCGATCGGCGTCGCCAACCGCGCCACCCAGGTCGCCAAAAAGTTGTTCTGCAGGGACTGGGACCCGCTGCCGGACCCCGATGCCGCATCGCGGCGGCTGCTGGCGGCGGGCGTCCCGCCGCAGCGCAGCCACGATCTCAGCTGAAGTACGGCGATGGCGCGGGCCAGGCAGCTCGTCCTCGAAGACCACGCATTGGAGCAGGACGCCGGAAGCACCCGGCTCGTGGGAAGGGTGGACGGCCATGAGCTCTACTTCCGCACCGATTCGCCCTTGGGACTCGTCCCGGGAGCAGAGCCGTTCCTGTGCGCGATGCTGGTGCCCGCCATGGAGCAGGCCCGTGACATCGTGATCCCGGACGGCCTGTCCGCACCGGCCGGGTTCCTCGCGAACCTCGATCTGCTGCAGGACATCTACGCCGTCTGGTACCCCGGCTATCGCAAGGTCGGCATCCATGTCGAGACGAGGCCCGACGAGCCGCCCGCGTCCAGCCGCGGACGCGCACTGTTCTTCTCCGGCGGCCTGGATGCCTGCCACAGCCTGCACAGATTCGGCGCATCGATCGACACGCTGGTCTATGTCCGCGGCATCGACATGCGCCTGGACCAGGATGCGCTCTACCGGCAGTGCCTCGCGGCCAACATGGAGATTGCCTGGAACTATGGCAAGAACCTGCTTGCGATCGAGAGCAACGTGCGCTTCTTCATCCGCGGCCTGTCGCGCACGGGCATCGGCTGGGACGTCGCGCAGTGCTGCGGCCTGGGAAGCGTGGCCAATGCCCTGGGCATCCCGGTAATCAGCATCAGTTCAAGCGCCGCCTGGGACGACCTGGCCCCGCACGGTTCGCACCCGCTGACCGACCCGCTGTGCTCATCGGACCGGGTCCGGATCGAGCACATCGGCTGCGGCTATCGCAGGCACGAAAAGCTGCTGGAAGTGGCCAGGGACGACTTCCTGCTCCAGCGGATCCGCGTCTGCTGGCAGGACGACGGTCTCAACTGCGGCACGTGCGAGAAGTGCCTGCGCTTCCGCATGGCGCTGACCCTCGCCGGACTGCGCAGCCGCAACTTCGAGCCGCTGACCGACCACGCCGAACTCGACCTGGCACCGATCGAGAACGACACCCATTACATCGACTGGGACGACAATCTCCGGCTGGCGCGCGATGTGGGCAATGCCATCGCCGTCCGTGAGCTGGAGAAGCGGCTGCGACGCTACCGTGGGAAGCAGCTGCTCAAGCAGATTGACGACCTTTGGCTTGGCGGCACGCTCAGGACGCTCAAGCGCAAGGTACTGCCTGGCAGGGCCACTTGATGTCCTCGCCCAGGCCCACTCATCGACGTCAATCAGGCCGCGCGATGACTGCAAGATTCTCACCCAGGCCCATGCGCAGATAAGCGTCGCGTACCAGTCGGCGGAATCGACGCGGTGAGCGCGCATATTTTTTGGCCGATGGCGCCGGGGATGCCGCTGTTTCCGGAGGCGTGGTCCTTGCCGCGGGCCGGGCGGCAGCCTGAGCATCCCGCGCAGGCTTATTGACCAGGTACTCGTCCAGTCCCATTCCGACCGTGAATGACTTTTCGACCTTCCAGCCGTTGTCTGCAAGCACGCGGGTCAGCGTACGCACGTCGTGGTACACCAGATGGATGGGATAGGCACGATGGCGCTCATCGATGCGCATGCGTCGCGACAATACCGGCCACGCAAGGCGTGCACGTAAGGAAGCACGATTGGGGACTTCGATGAAAAGCCGACCGCCCGGCGCCAGTACCCTGCGCACTGTATCCAGCACCTCACCGGGATGCTCAAGATGCTCGAACACGTGATGCAACGTAACCAGGCCGTAGGCCCCCGTCGGCAACTCATCGACCTGGTCGGTGACATCCAGCCCGGCGGCGCGGCATGCCGAAAGCCCACGTCGTCCAGGCTCCATGCCCTTGGTCTCCCAGTTCAGCGCGCGCATGTGCAGCAAGAAGCCCCCGCCCCCGGCGCCATAATCCAGCACGCTGCGAGGGCAGCCTGCGGGCAGGCACGGCAGCACGCGGGAGAGCAGGAAGTCGGCACTCGCGCCGGCCGAGGCAGAGCCACCGGTTTCATGGCAATCGTAGGTGTTACCCGCGTAGAACAGGCCCAACAGCGCCGAGGATGGACGTGGGTTGACGAAGTCCAGTCCACAGTCCCGGCAATTCATCAGTCCAATCCGGCCACGCAGGGATTCGAACACCTCTGGCCCGATCCATCTCCCAGGTGTGGGCTGCACCGCCAGGCGGCGGCTGGAACAGACGGGGCATCCGGGCAGTGTCGTCAAATCAGTCGAAATAGCCATCAAGCACCTTCACCGGGCTGGCGCCCGTGGGACGGAACAGGTGGACGCGAGCCGTTGAGGGGCGTCAGGAGCGCCGCGGGCATCGCGGAGACGCAGTCCACCGGCGCCCGCAAGGGCCAGCCATTGCCGGGCCTCCACCCGGTCAGCATGCAGCCGTTGCGGTAGACGATGACTTCCTGGTCGCTTGCCACGTTGGGAAAACGATGAACAGGTCCCCCATTGGGAAAACGGACTTCCAGGTCGACGAGCTGATGCCCGCCCAGCCCGGTGTGCAGATGGGTCTGCGGATGCTGCTCGCCAACCAGGACCGGCATGTGCGCGACCAGCGTGCCCGTGCCCGGTCGGTACCAGCGCACGCTGGCACCGACACCATCGCTGTTGCCGCCACCGCCACGCACGCGCACCTTCATCCAGTGCCAGCCCCCGGTATCGGTGGAATTGCGCCACAGGCCGAGGTTGCTCTGGAACTGGGTCCTGACGATGTCCAGGCGACCGTCGTTGTCGAAGTCCGCGACATCCGCGCGCGGCACGCCTGTCTCCCATCCACCCGGCGTGTCCCCGGACGACGGACCGAAGCGGGTGGCCGTGGAAGCGGTGAACGTCATGTCGCCGTTGTTGCGATAGATCCGGACGGAGTCGGACACTCCTGAGACCAGGAGGTCCTGGAACCCGTCGTTGTCGAAGTCGGCGGCGATGATGTTGCCGTAGTCGCTCGCTGCAACATTGGCCAGCCCCGACCCGGCGGACACGTCGGCGAAGCCGCCCGAGCCGTTGTTCCGGTAGAGCAGGCCCCGCGTGCTGTCGCTGAACTTCGGGCCGTCGAGCAGGAACAGGTCCAGGTCACCGTCATTGTCGAAGTCGGCCAGCAGGATCTGCATGTTCCTGCCGCCCGAGAACGCAGGCACGTCGACCCACGTCAGGTTGCCGCTGTCATTACGCCAGTACCCGCCGTTGCCGGGCTGCACGATGTCCGGCCAGCCGTTGCCGGTGACGTCCCCGACCACATGGGGCGCGTTCGCGCCGGACGCTGGCCACAGCTGGGCCCCGGTTATGACATCCGTCACCAGCCGGCCTTCGTTGACGACCTCCAGGTTGCCGCCTCCGGAGAAATCCCCGAATGCGCAGTAACCGTTGCAGCCCTCTTCCTTCCTGTCGAAACGGGGCACGAAGGCCCCGGCGGTCGAACCGTTGACGTAGCGGGCACTCGTCACGAAGCCCCCTGGACGGCCCCAGAAGTCCTGCTTTCCGTCGCCATTGAAGTCCAGCCGGGTGATCCAGCCGGACAGGATCGGCTCGCCGTCGATGAAATACCTGGCGTCGCTGTTCGGCACGTACTGGAAGCTGCCGCTGCCGTCACAGCGGTTGTTCCAGAGGCGCGAAGTCGCACCCAGGTCACTATGCGACAGGATGAACGCGTCCGGGCAACCGTCGCTGTTGAAATCGACGAACACCGCGTCGAAGCGGTAGGCCGAGTCGTGCAGCGCGTCTACGCGCAAGTGGGCTTCGTTGACGAAGGTCAGCGCACTCACCGCACGGACCTCGCAGCCGGCCCCGGCTGCGGCCAGCAGCAGCGAAACAACCAGGAGATGCCGCCACCTTACTGAGCGAGCAACCATGTGAACTCCGGGTTTCGATTCTGCCAGTTGAATGCACGGGCGGTGTGCGAGACCGCCGCACAGTCGGGATTGAGGTAGCGCGCGGCCTGCTCGGCGCGGCGTTCGAGGCGTTCGCGCCACTGCGGGTCGGTGTCGAAGTAACGCGCCGCGGCGATCGCCATCAGCAGTTCGGGGTTGTGGGTGTCGGAGCCGTAGCCTTCGTTTTCCTGGATCGCGACCACCTGCTCAAGCGGGGCGATGCCCGAAGAGAAGTACCAGCCGACCACGCCACCAGCATTGCAGCTCGAACGCCACCTGCCGGCCAGATCTTCGGGCGCGAAGCCATGGCGGTCGAGATAGCGGCCGAAATCGCGCAGCATCACCGGGATGCGCTCGTCTTCGGTCACCAGCCACGCGCGCCACAGCCCGCCGACGATATTCGCGCTCATCCATGGCGAACCGCCGCGGACGTCGCTCGCCGGATCGTAGTCGCTGCCCTCGTGGGCCTGCCAGGAATGTGTCCAGGCGCCGGTGACGGGATCGCCCCCCGGCGGCGTCTGCTGGTGCGCGTACAGCCAGCCCAGCAGGTCGTCGATGTGCTGCCTCACCGCCGCCGAGCCGGTGAGTTCCCAGGCAGACACCAGGTGCTCCAGCGCGAGCCCGGTGTGGCGTTCGGTCCACGACTGGTCCGCGCCGATGTACGGCCCCAGGGGCCCTGACCAGCCTCCCTTCACCTGGTTGGCCACCATGTGCCGAACGGTGTCGGCGTCGATCCGGGTGTCGTCACCGGCCAGCGCCACCAGCAGCAGCTGCGGGGTCATGTAGGCGTACTTGGTGTCGCAGGGGTTGGCTCCGTCGAACTCCCAGCCGCCGGTGCAGTCGGGCCAGCCGCCACCACGACCCGTGGTCTTGATCTTCGAAAGATAGAAGGTCGCGGCGTTGTAGAACTCGGCGAAATGTTCGGGCCGGCCGTTGCGCACGTACTGCAGGCCCACCACCGACGCGCGGTCGAACAGGAACGCATGCTGCCCCTCGTAGGGCACGTCGCTGGCCCAGCGCCACTGGCGGTCGATGTAACGGTCATAGGGCCGCTTGCCGTCATGGACCAGCTGCGGGCCGGCAACACGGGAGTGGACCAGCCACTGCGGATCGAGCGTGGCGATCACGCGAGGCACCGGTGCATCCATCTTTCCCGGCCGCGTGCCGCGGTCGTATGGTTCTTCGGGAATGGACTTCGTGCGGTCGCTGTCGAAGCGGAATGCGTACGTCCGGCCGGGATCGGCGAAGAACTGGACCTTGACCGAGCGGATGCTGCCGTCGAGCCAGTGCCAGTAAAGGGTGGGCTTCACGAAGGCCGGGACTTCGGCTCCGTTGGCATCGACGATGCTCACCTGCGAGGCGTCGGCCAGTTCGCCGGGTGCGAAGGGGATGCCCAGGCTGACGAGTTCGCGCTCGTCCACATCGGCATTGGCCGTCAGCCGGATGGTGCGCGGCGGCAGGGGTGCGGATTGCCCGGCGGCCGTTGCCTGGCCACCCTCCCCACTGACCACGCTGCCGCAGCTGGCGATCCCCGGCAGCACGACCAGCGCGCACAGCCAGAGCAGCCGCGTGGCTGCGCTTTGCAATCGATTGCCATCTTCAATACGCATTACGAATACCCTGCCGGTTCTTGCAGGCGCTCGCGCAGGCGGTCGGCGAGCCGCAAGGCCAGCGCCACGATGGTGAAGGTGGGAAAGGCCCAGCCGCCGGTGGGGAACACAGAGCTTCCCGCCACGTGCAGGTTGTCCATGCCGTGGATCCTGCAGTCGGGATCGACCACGCCGTCCTCGGGTCGAACCGCCATGCGCGTGCTGCCGATGTGGTGGGCGGTGCCCACGAGGGGGGGCCGCAACGCCGGATCGTCCACCCAGGGCTCGGCTTCGAAGCGACCGTTGCAACAGCGGGCCGCGTCGTGGCCCAGGACGGTGGCCGCGGTCCGGTAGGAGGCGTAGTCCAAATCAGTGAAGCGCCAGTCCACCCGTGCCCTGCGCATGTTCAGCGCGTCGCGCGATTCGGCGAGGGTGATCCGGCTTTCCCGATTCGGCGCCTGTTCGAAGTAGATCATCAGCTCGGCATGCCGGTACGTGTCCACCGGCCGACGACGCAGCCGGCGTGCTATGGCGCCGGCCACGTGCCCGGCATTCCTGCCCACGCGCAGGGCCAGGCGCGCGCGCAGCGCATTGTCGCGGGGCGCATGCTGCAGCGTCACCGGCAGGCCGGCGGTGAGCGCGCGGTCCACCTCCTGCTCCACGCCTTCCCCGTCGCCGGGGGCAGCACGGCGGAAGGTCGCGCGCAGCTCGCGCAGCGCCTGCAGGCCGGCGGGAGTTGCAGGGACCGGGATCGGCCGCGCGCGCGCGTTCAGCACGCCCAGTTCGCACTGCGCGTCGTCGGCCAGCGCCAGCACGGGGTACAGCGCCTGGCCCTTCCGCGCGACCTGGCCTCGGTATGGCTGCAACAGCGCATCGAAGTCACCGTCCACGATCCGCCCCCCGACGCAGCGGGGGTGATCCATGAAGTAGCGGCCGACCTGGTCATTGTCGTTGCCCAGCCCCCCGCGCCGGACGCCATTGGAATGCAGCAGCAGGCGTGCGTTCTCGATTCCGCCGGCTGCCAGCACATAGTGGCGCGCCCGCACCGTGCCGCGGCGGCCGGCCAGGTTCCCGATCGTCGCGGCCTGCACCTGTCCAGCGTCGTCGCTGGCCGCCAGGTCCATGAGGTTGGCATGCAGGACCAGCGTGATGTTGGGGGCGTCCTCCAACAGCGTCCTGTACCGGCACTGGAACAGCACCGGGCTGATGAAGCAAATGCGCTGGACCGCCTGCCTGGTACACAGGGGCAGCGCAGGCCCTGGGCCGGTGCCGTCAAAGCCGCCGTCGCCGATACCGTAGCCATTGTCGAGGTCGAACAGCGGCCTGGCGCGCTCGCTCCAGGTCACGAGCTCTTCGAACCCGATCGGCCAGCCACTCGACGGCACCCAGTCGCGCGGGGCCATGTCCAGGCGCGTGAGCGGCACGCAGCCCCCGCCCCAGAGCCTCGAGCTTCCACCCAGGGCGCGCAAGCGGCACATCGCGGGGTCCAGCTCGACCGGGCCGACCGACTCGCCCTCGTTGAGCGCCTGGGTCCTGCGCTCGCTTTCCAGCCCCCCGCTTTCGAGCACGCAGACGCTGAAAGGGCTGTGCGCAAATGCGCTGGCGATCGCGATACCTGCAGGCCCGGCGCCGATGACGCATACGTCGCACTGGTAGACGTCGGGCGCTGATGGGTCGAAATAGTCGAGGATCAAGGGTATTCCTTCCCGAAGTGGCGGCAGGCTGCATGCGACTCCCTGGAACAACGGCAGACCGCGCGCGTATCGGACATCCCCCCTACAGCCGCTGGTAGGCCTGCAGGTAGTCCTCTGCATAGCGTCGCCGGCTGAACTGCCGGCGCGCGTGTTCGATCGCCCGTTCCGCGCACGCCAGGCGCATGGTTTCATCGGCCACAAGTCCGTCGAGCGCCTCGGCCAGAGCATCGATCGTTGGCACGGGCGCGAGGCATCCGGTGAGACCGTCGATGACGACTTCGGGGATGCCGCCGACCCTGGCAGCCACCACCGGCACACCGCACGCCTGCGCCTCGGCCAGCACCAGCCCGAAGGCCTCGCGCCGGGCGCCGTGCAGGACCACGTCGAAGCCGGGGAACCATGTTTCCGGACGGGCCTGGAAGCCGGCGAACACGATCCGGTCGACGAGATCCGGCGCGATCAGCGCGCGCAGGGCCTCCGTATCCGCAGGGGTTCCGCGCCCAAGCACGACCATGCGCGCGTCGCGTCCCGGCGTGCGGCGCATGAAATCCTGGAAGGCGCCGATCGCAAGGTCCACGCCCTTGTCGGCGCCGAAGTGACCGACGGTACCGACCAGCAGCGTGCCCTCCCCGGCTCCCACAAGGCTGCGCGTGCGCGCGCGCAGCGCCGGGTCCGGCGCGAACCTGGCCAGGTCGATGCCCAGCGGGATGCACGACACCTTGCCCGACGCGCAGTAGTTGCGCTCGATGTAGTGCCGGCGGCGCTCCTCGGACGCCGTGACCACCGCGCCCACGCGCAGGCCCACCACTGCATTGCGCAGGCGGTCGCGAAAACGCGCGGTCTCGAAGCTGCGACTGCGGTGGAACGTCATCAGCAGCGACGGCCCGCGCCACGGCATCGCCAACGCCGCCGTCGCCTCGCTGGCGGCGTCGTGCGCGTGCACAACGTCGATCGCATGTTCGCGGCAGTACGCGCCCAGCCTTCGCAATGCGCCCAGGTCAAACAGCCCCTTGCGGCCAAGGGTGAAGCTGCCCGCGAACATGGCGCGCTGGTCCGGGCTGCAGCCGAACTCCTCCAGGCACCCGAGGTGGTTGCCAACGCCCAGCCCGCTCAGGCCTTCAGCAAGCGTGGCGATCGCCTCGCGCCGTCCGCCATTGCTGTAGGACAGGGTCAGGTGGAGGACGTTCATCAACTCGCAGGCAAAAACCGGTCATCCGTCGGGTACGACAGAGTCCTGAGCGTGGCCGGGGGAGTGGGTGCTGGATGCAAGGAGTGCCCGCGGTGGAGGAGTGCCGGGGTAGCCGGCCCTTCCCTCCCAGAACGCAGGACGGCGCCCTGACCGGACTGTCGATGCGCATGACGCCTGAACACAGGTGCGCCGCTTCGCCAACGCCATCGTTTCCGGATCCCGGGCCGCCGCGAGGACTGACGGCCGCGCCTTGCGGCTACGCCGCCAGCGCGTCGTACGCCTGGCGCACCGCGACCGCGCCGTGGCTGCGCTCCAGCGCGCGCACGGTGAAGTGGCCTTCGGCCATCCGCTGGAAGTGGCGCATGAACAGCGTATTGAGCGTCGCCCCGCTGACCGCGCCCACCACCGGCACCGCCTGCGCCGCCGCCTTCTGGCCCAGCTTCACCGAGAAGCGCGAAGCAACCGATGCCAGCAGCTGCACGATGGCCGGCCCGCCGTTGGCCGCCAGCCCGTGCACCGCGATGTACTCGGCCGCCGCCGCCACCTGGTGCGCCAGCACCGCGCGGGCGGCGAAATATCCCGACTCCGCGCCGTCGTCGGACGTGCTGCGCCCGCCCATCGTCAGCACCTCGAAGCACGCCAGCGTCACCGCCGGATCCTGCAGGTCCTCGCCGTGGCTGCGGGCGATGTCGGCGATCGAACGCAGGATCATGGTGGTGGTGATCGGCAGCTCCACCGCCAGCCCGGTGAAGCCGAACGCGCCGCCCGCGGCGCCGGCCGCCGCCGCGGCGAAGGTATGCGTGCGCCTGCGCGCGGCCGGGCGGCCGTTGCCCTTGCGCAGGGTCGCCGTGGCCACCCGCAGCGACTGCTCCAGCGCCTTGCGGGTGGTGCTGTCGATCAGCTTCGTCACCGACGCCGGCAGGCGCCGGGCCATCACGTATTCCATCGGCGCGCCCACCGCGTTGGCCAGCTGCGCGGCCAGGCCGGGGTTCTCCAGCAGTTCGCGCGCGTGGCGCAGCCGGTCGAGCTCGGGCTCGCCCAGCTGCGGCACCAGTTCGGTCACGGTGACGGCGTTCATGCGTGCAGTATCGCTGGATCCACCCGCGCATCAAACGCCGCGTACCCGACCCTGTTCAGCAACCTGTCCCGCCACGCGCCATCGCCCGGCCGTACCCGAGCCGCTGGATACTTCGGGATCGCCGGACATGGGCGGCCGCTCATCAATGGTGGCCGGAATCCCGGGTGGTCCCAACGGGCCTCACCTCCATGTCCACCTCCATCGGCGGCGCCCGCTCGAACACCAGCGTGACCCGCACCTGACGTCCCTCAACGAAGTCATCCCCGGGATCGATGAACATCAGGTGGTAGCCACCCGGCGCCAGGGCCACGGGCTTGCCCCGCGGCAGCGGCAGGCCGTTTTCCATCAGGCGCATGCGCATGACGCCCTGTTCGTGCCGCATCTCGTGGATCTCCACCCGCTGCGCCGCCGCGCTGCGGGCCTCCACGAGCCTGTCGTCGATGCCGCTGCGGTTGCGGATGACCAGGTAGCCGGCGGCCACGGGCGCAGCGGCGGGAACCGCGCGCGCCCATGGCTCCGATACCTGCATGGCCAGTTCCGGCGCTCCTGCCTCCGGCGTGCAGGCCGCGGCGGCAAACACCGCCGCTGCAAGCACCGCGATTGCAAACCTGCGGTTCATGGCCTTCCTCCTCAATACGCCAGGCTCAGCCTGACCCACAGCGTGCGCCCCGGCTCGTTGATGCGCACCGGATCGGCGGGGAAGCCGAAGTCGGCGCTCCCGGACAGGTTGAGGTGCTCGCTGTAGGTGCGATCGAACACGTTGTCGATCCCCGCGGTGAGCTGCGCCTGCGCATTGAACCGGTAGCCGCCGTTGAGCGCCAGCGTGGCAAAGCCGCCGCTGGCCCCCAGGTCGCGCCCGACCACGTTGCCCTGCCCTTCGGCCACGCGATCCTGCGACGCCACCGCCCGCACCAGCACGCCCATGCTCCAGCGCCGGTCGTCGTAGTTCAGGGTGAACTTCGCATCCAGCGGCGGCATCTGCGGCAGCGCGGCGCCGGTCTCCCGGTTCTCGCCGCGGGCGTAGGCCACGTTGGCGCCAACCGTCCAGTATTCGGCCGGGCGGAACTCGACCCCCGCCTCCGCGCCGCCGATGCGCGCATCCACGTTCGCCACCGACGACATCTGTCCCATCATCCCGCCCTCGGAATAGGTGAACAGGATGTAGTCGTCGATGCGCCCCGCATAGGCCGACACCCAGGCATCGAACCGCTCACCGCGCCACTGCCCGCCCACGTCCAGCTGGGTGGTGCGCTCCGGCTCCACCCCGGCAAACGCGTTGGCCGCGCCCATCGGCCCCATGTTCGGGGAAAACAGCTCCCAGTAGTCCGGCATGCGCTGCACGTGGCCGATGCCGGCATACCAGCCCAGCGGCACCTGATCCGCCACGCCCTCGAAGCGCACGAAGCCCGACGGCAGCGTCTCCTCGCGGGTCATGCCGACGGTGGGGTTGGGCATGCCCATCATCCCGGCCGTCGCCCGCTCATCGGTCGCCTCGGCCCGATCCACGCGCGCGCCGGCCACCCACTTGCCGCCATCGCCGAGCGAACGGGTCAGCTCACCGAACACACCCAGGTTGTCGAACGTCGCATCCGTGACCCGCGGCTGGCTGCGATGGTTGTCGCGGCCCATCGCGCTGCGATTGCGGTGGCGGCTGTCCTGCACGTCCATGCCCGCCGCCAGTTCCCACTGCGACCAGGCCCAGCCAAGGGCCATGCGCCCGCCCCGGGTACGGCGGTCGACGTTGGAGCCCATCGCCATCGGCATGGATCCCTCCGGATTGGGATCACGCAGGCTGTAGTTGTCCATCAGGTGGTCGGCGTAGTTGTGGTACGCGCTTGCCTCCACCGACTCCAGCGGCCCGTCGAAACCGGACTTGCGGAACCGCAGCGTGTAGCTCTCGCGCTTGAACATCGAGCCGTCCATCCCGCGTCCCGCGTAGCGGGCCTCGGCATTGCCGGTACCGATGGACAGCTCCAGCAGGGTGTCCTCGTCCGGCGTCCAGCCCAGCGAAGTGTCCACGTTCCACTTCTCCCACGACGAATGCACCGCGTTGCCATCGCCATCCTCATAGTCATCGGACTCCGAGCGGTTGGCGTTGACCCGCACATAGCCCGACGGCACGCCCGCCTCCAGGTCGGCCACCTGGTCGTTGCGGCCGAACGAGCCGCCCAGCAGTGCGCCCCGGGCGCGCACGCCCGGCGCGTCGAAGCGGTCGACATCGCGCTCGAAGCGCACCGTGCCCGCCGACGCGCCCGGCCCCCACAGCACCGTCTGCGGCCCCTTGATCACGACCAGCCGGTCGTAGGTGTCGGGCGAAACGTAGGAGAGCGGATTGTCCATCCGCGACGGGCACGCGCCGGCCATCGCGCCATCGTTGGCCATCAGGTTCAGGCGCGAGCCGAACATGCCGCGCAGCACCGGATCGCCGTTGGTGCCGCCACCGCGCAGCGCGGTGAACCCGGGGATGGTCTTCAGATAGTCCGCGCCGTCGCTGGCGGGCACCGGCTGGCGCGGAAGGCGCGGATCGGTTTCCCACACCAGGTGCGAGGACGGGGCCTCGCCGGTAACCACCACCGCAGGCAAATGCCGGTGGTGCGGCTCATCATCGGCCGGCTCGGCCAGGGCAGGAAGGGGAAGCATCAGCGCGGCGCACACGGCCACGCACAGGCACGACGAACGCATCGTCGCGCGGTCACGGATCGACATGTCGGCTCCAAAGCACAAGGGCGCAGCCGGGCGGCCGCGCGGGAAAGAAGGGCTTGTGGTCTAGAGCGGAAGCGGAGGCGCCTGCGAGCCGAGCCCGCGCAGGTTGCGCACGGGTCGCAGCACGACCTGGTAGTGGCGGGGCCCCTGCCGCAGCGACGGCCGCAGCAACAGCACGAGCAGGGCGAGCAGGAGCAGCTGCAGCGGCGGCAGCAGCGCGCAGTAGTCGCAGGCGTGGCCCATGTCGGCCATCGCATGCGCCTGCTTCTGTTCGCCAATGAACGGCGACACGTCCACCATCACCCGCCCGGCCGTGGTGCACAGCTCCATCAGCACCGGGCCGGCGTGGGACGCGAGGGATGCAGTGATCCGGCTCACCGTGGGCACGACGGCCATCAGCATCACGGCCACGAGGGCCAGCCATGCCATGCGCCGGGTGGTCGCGGGGGAGCGGATCATGGGGGCATTCTAGCCTCCACGCGGAGGCGGCTGCCGGACTTCACTTCGGCCAGCCGCCGGATACGAAAAAAGCCAGCCCGAAGGCTGGCTTTTTTCTGGTAGATGGCGCGCCCGGAAGGATTCGAACCTCCGACCCCCAAGTTCGTAGCCTGGTGCTCTATCCAGCTGAGCTACGGGCGCGCAGAAGCGGAATTATGAAACGTTTGCCACCATCCGTCAACGCTGTTGGCGCGCTTGCGCCTGCTTGAGGATGGCGGAGAGTGAGGGATTCGAACCCTCGATAGAGCTATAAACCCTATACTCCCTTAGCAGGGGAGCCCCTTCAGCCACTCGGGCAACTCTCCGTATCGGCCTGCCCCGGCACCACTTGTTTCCGGGGGCAGGCGCGAAAGGATACCGGCTCGCTTGGACTGCCGCAAACCCTCAGTCGTCAGACGGCTCTTCCGCCGTGGCCGCGGGGGCCTCGTCACGCTGGATCCGCTGGTAGATCTCCTCGCGGTGGACGGCAACGTCCTTGGGCGCGGTGATCCCGATGCGGACCTGGTTACCCTTGACGCCCAGGACCGTGACCGTGACCGTGTCTCCGATCATCAGGGTCTCACCCACGCGTCGCGTCAAAATCAACATAAAACTCTCCATGGACTGGCGGCAAAGCCCACCAGCGGCGAAGCCCGGGACAGTCCAGCCCGCGGCGCCGCCTTTTTTCTCAAGAACGTCAAACGGCGATGATACCGGTCACAGGACGCTTGGTGAGTAGGTAAGAAGTCACACAGCCGTCATTGGAGGCGTTCCGCTATCCATTCGTTCACTTCCGTGAGGGCGGCGGCAAGCTCAGGGCCGTCCGGCCCTCCCCCCTGGGCCAGATCCGGGCGCCCGCCGCCCTTGCCGCCGATCCGTTCGGCGACGTGGCGCAGCAGGTCCCCGGCCTTGACCCTGCCGGCCGCGGCCCCGCCCACGCCAGCCACCAGCGAGGCCTTGCCGTCGCTGGCCCCGGCCAGGATCACCACGGTGTCCTTGAGCCTGTCCTTGAGCTGATCCACGGCCTCGCGCAGCGCCTTGGCGTCGAAGCCCTCCAGCCGCGCGGCCAGCACCTTGATGCCGCCCACGTCCTGGGCGCGATCCGCCAGGTCCGCGGTGGCGCCGCTGGCGGCTCTGGCCTTGAGGCTTTCCAGCTCGCGCTCGAGCTTCTTCTGGCGCTCCAGCAGGACGCGCAGCTTGCCGGAAACCTCGCCGGAGGTGCCGCCCAGCAGGCCGGCCGCCTGGTGCAGCTCGCCCTCGCCGGTGGCCACGTAGTCCAGCGCGGCCTCACCGGTCAGGGCCTCCACCCGGCGCACGCCGGCGGACACGCCGCCCTCGGAGACCAGCTTGAAGAGCCCGATCTCACCGGTGCGACCCACGTGGGTGCCGCCACACAGCTCCACCGATTCGCCCATCTTCACCACCCGCACCCGCTCGCCGTACTTCTCTCCGAACAGGGCCAGCGCGCCGGCGTCCAGCGCCTCCTGCATGCCCATCTCGCGGATCAGCACCGGGTGGTTGGCGCGGACTTCGCGGTTCACCCGGCGTTCGACTTCCGCCAGCTCCTCGCGGGTCACCGGCTCGAAATGCGAGAAGTCGAAGCGCAGGCGGTCGGGCGCCACCAGCGAGCCCTTCTGCTGCACGTGGGTGCCCAGCAGGCCGCGCAGGGCGCCGTGCAGCAGGTGGGTGGCGCTGTGGTTGAGCACGATGTTGCCGCGGCGCAGGTCGCCCACCGCGCCCAGCACGTGGTCGCCCACGCGCAGGCTGCCCGCGGCCAGGCGGCCCAGCTGGCCGTGGAACTGGCCGGCCAGCTTGCGGGTGTCGTCGACTTCGAAGCGGGACTCGGCGCCAACCAGGGTGCCGGCATCGCCGACCTGGCCGCCGGACTCGGCGTAGAACGGGGTGCGGTCGAGCAGCACCACCGCCTCGTCGCCGGCCTCGATGGCCTCCACGGGGCGGCCGTCGCGCAGCAGGGCCACGACCTCCAGCCCGTCGGCGCGGATCTCCTCATAGCCCAGGAACCGGGTCGGCTGCAGCTGCGCCACCAGCTCGGCCGGCAGGGTCAGGCCTCCGCTGAACTTGCCGGCGGCGCGCGCGGTCTCGCGCTGGCGCTCCATGGCCTGCTCGAAGCCGACCTGATCCACGTCCAGGTTGCGCTCGCGGGCGATGTCCTGGGTAAGGTCGAAGGGGAAACCGTAGGTGTCGTAGAGGCGGAAGGCATCGGCGCCGGGGATCTGGCCGCCGCTGCGGGCGGCGATCTCGTCGAAGATCTTCATGCCGGCGTCCAGGGTCTCGGCGAAGCGCTCCTCCTCGGCCTTGAGCGCACGCTCGACCGTCCCGCGCTGGGCGCGCAGCTCCGGATAGGCTTCGCCCATCAGCTCGTCCAGGGTTTCCACCAGGCGGTGGAAGAACGCCTCGCGCACGCCGAGCATCCAGCCGTGGCGGAGCGCCCGGCGGATGATCCGGCGCAGGACGTAGCCGCGCCCCTCGTTGGAGGGCAGCACGCCGTCCACCACCAGGAAGGCGCTGGCGCGGATGTGGTCGGCGATCACCCGTAGCGACTTGTTGGCCAGGTCCTCGGTGCCGGTGAGTTCGGCAGTGCGGGCGATGAGCTTCTGGAACAGGTCGATCTCGTAGTTGCTGTGCGCGCCCTGCAGGATCGCGGCCAGGCGCTCCAGGCCCATGCCGGTATCCACGCACGGCGCCGGCAGCGGCTGCAGGCTGCCGTCGGACTGGCGGTCGAACTGCATGAACACCAGGTTCCAGATCTCGATGAAGCGGTCGCCGTCCTCGTCGGCCGAGCCGGGCGGGCCGCCGTGGATGTGGGCGCCGTGGTCGTAGAAGATCTCGCTGCAGGGGCCGCAGGGGCCGGTGTCGGCCATCTGCCAGAAGTTGTCCGAGGCGAACGGCGCGCCGTGGTTGTCGCCGATGCGGATGATGCGCTCGGGCGGCAGGCCGATGTCGTCGCGCCAGATGGCGTAGGCCTCGTCATCGGTGTGGTAGACGGTGGCCAGCAGGCGATCGGCCGGCAGCTTCCACACTTGGGTCAGCAGCTCCCACGACCAGGCGATCGCCTCCTTCTTGAAGTAGTCGCCGAACGACCAGTTGCCCAGCATCTCGAAGAAGGTGTGGTGGCGCGCGGTGTAGCCCACCGAGTCCAGGTCGTTGTGCTTGCCGCCGGCGCGCAGGCAGCGCTGCACGTCTGCCGCGCGCACGTAGCCGGGCTTCTCCGCGCCCAGGAACACGTCCTTGAACTGGACCATGCCCGAGTTGGTGAACAGCAGGGTGGGATCGTTGGCGGGCACCAGCGAGGCGGACGGCACGACGGTGTGGCCGCGTTCGCGGAAGAAATCGAGGAATTCCCGGCGGATGTCGGAAGTGGTCTTCATCTTGGAATCGGCAGGCGTGGAGGGCGCCAATCCGGCGCCGGGCCCATCCAAGATGCGGCCATGGCGTGGAGCTGACAACCCGGTTGCGGGGTATGAACCGGTTAGGTTAACAGGAGCACGCCGCGGGTGGCCGGCCCGCAGGGATCCGCCGGGGCCGCGCCGGGCCGGATTTCAGTCGTCGGCCATGAAGCCGGTGGCCCGGCGTGCGGTTTCCACGTCGAAACCGCGCCGGAGCAGGTGCTCGGCCGCCTTGTGGCGGCGGGCGCGGTCGGCGTCTTCAAGCGGGCCGTAGCGGCGCTGCACAAGCGCCCTCGCCCGCCCGGCCCAGTCATCCTCGCCATCCTCGGCCAAGGCCTCGAACGCGGCGTCCACGGCGCCGGCGTCGAGCTGGTGCATTTCCAGCTCCTGGCGGATCCGCAGCGGGCCGTAGCCGCTGCCGGCGCGGCTGCGGGCCAGGCTGACGGCAAACCGCGTGTCGTCCTGCCAGCCCTGCTCGCACATCAGGTCGATGGCCCTGGCGGCCTCATTCCGCTCCACGCCGCGCGCCGCGAGCTTGCGTTCAAGCTCGCGGCGCGAATGTTCCCGCCGCACCAGCAGGCCCAGCGCCCGCTGGGCGGGGCTGGGCTCGGGTCGCTTGCGGCGCGGCTGGCCGGTCAACGCGCTCAGGCCTCCGCGTCTTCCGCCTCTTCATCGGCGGCAGCCACCGGCTCGGGCATCAGCTGCTCGCGGATCTGGGCTTCCAGGCGCGCGGCCACCTCGGGATTGTCCTTCAGGTACTGGCGGGCGTTCTCCTTGCCCTGGCCGATGCGCTCATCGCCCATGCTGTACCAGGCACCCGCCTTCTGCACCAGCTTGGCGTCCACGCCCATGTCGATCAATTCGCCCTCGCGGCTGATGCCCTGCCCGTAGAGGATCTCGGTGATGATCTGCTTGAACGGCGGCGCCATCTTGTTCTTGACCACCTTGATCTTGGTCTGGTTGCCGATGATCTCGTCGCCCTTCTTGATCGAACCGATGCGGCGGATGTCCAGGCGCACCGAGGAGTAGAACTTCAGCGCGTTGCCGCCGGTGGTGGTCTCCGGGCTCTGGCCCGGCATCATGATGCCGATCTTGTGGCGCAGCTGGTTGATGAAAAACACCATGCAGTTGCTGCGCTTGATGTTGCCGGTGAGCTTGCGCAGGGCCTGGCTCATCAGGCGCGCCTGCAGGCCGGGGAGCTGGTCGCCCATCTCGCCCTCGATCTCGGCCTTGGGGGTGAGGGCTGCGACCGAGTCGATCACCACCATGTCCACCGCGTTTGAGCGCACCAGCATGTCGGCGATCTCCAGCGCCTGCTCGCCGGTATCCGGCTGGGACAGCAGCAGGTCGTCGACGTTGACGCCCAGCCTGGCCGCGTAGGTGGGGTCAAGCGCGTGCTCGGCGTCGATGAAGGCGGCGGTGCCGCCCTGCTTCTGGCACTCGGCGATGGTCTGCAGGGTCAGGGTGGTCTTGCCGGAGGACTCCGGCCCGTAGATCTCCACCACCCGGCCCTTGGGCAGGCCACCGATGCCCAGCGCCAGGTCGAGCTGCAGGGAGCCGGTGGGGATGGCCTCGACCACCTGGGCGGTGCCGTCGCCCATCCGCATCACCGAGCCCTTGCCGAACTGCTTCTCGATCTGGCTCAGGGCGGCGGACAGCGCGCGCTTCTTGTTCTCGTCCATCTTGGCTTTCCTCTGCAATGGTTGATCCGGGTTGGGAGTGATTCTGGCGGGTGTGGATCGCAAAGGCTGCGACCACGCCCCAAGGGTGTGTCAGCGCGGCGCCGGGAACGAGCCGGGAACCCCGGCAGGAGGGGTAGGAAAATGCCGCGCGCGGGAGCGGGAATGTATGCCGGTGGCAGCCGCCACACTCACCGGTTCGGCCTCACCAGCCCGCAGTACAGCCCCTCGATGGCGAAGTCCTGCCCCGGCAGCACCTCGATCGGCGCATGGTCGGGGTTGCGCGGCAGCAGGCGGATGCGGTCGCTGCCGAGCTTGAGCAGCTTCACGGTGACCTCCTCGTCCACCCGTGCCACCACGATCTGGCCGGAGCGGGCGTCGCCGGTGCGGTGCACGCCGATCAGGTCGCCGTCGAAGATGCCCTCGTCGCGCATCGAGTCGCCCTTGACCTTGAGCAGGTAGTCGGGCGCGGGCGAGAACAGCACCCGATCCAGCAGCAGGTAGTCGTCCGCCTCCAGCGACTGCGGAGCGTCGGCGCCGATGGGGGTGCCGGCGGCCACCTGGCCGAGCACCGGCAGGTGCAGGGCGTTGTCGGGCAGCGCGTGGCTGCCCGCTTCCGCCAGATCCAGGCTGCCCTGGGGCTGCTCCGGAGAAACCAGCAGACGGATGCCGCGCGCCCTGCCCGGCACCCGCTCGATCGCCCCGGCGGCCTCCAGCGCCTCCAGGTGGTACTGGGCGGCACGCACGCTGCTGAAGCCGAAGGCGCGGGCGATCTCGGTCTGCGACGGGGGGACGCCCTCGGACTCGATGCGCTCGGCGATGAGGGTGAGGATGTCGCGCTGGGTGTCGGTGAGATCCATGGTTAGTAGTAATACTACTAACGGGGGTTTCGGTCAATGGGCGGCTGTTCGTCCGGTGCCGGGAGTCACGCGGCTTCGCGCGCATGGCGCGTGAAACCGGTTACTTGCGGCGGCCGCTGCGCCAGATGGAAAACACGATCCAGACCCCGCTCAGGGTGGCGCCGATGAAGCCCATCACCCCCAGCGCCATCAGCCCGCGGCTGGAGATCCCGCCGCCGACGGCGTTGGTCACGATCGACGAACCGATGATCAGGGCCGCGGTGATCACCCCCACCGTCAGGCGGTTGGCGGCGCTGTTGATCTGGTCACCGAAGGCCTTGAGCGAGGTGATTTCCACCTGGGTGCGCAGGCGTCCGCGCCGGGCCGCCTGCATCAGCCGGCGCAGGTCGCGCGGCAGGCTGCCGACCAGATCCAGCATCCCGGACACCGTGCGCCGCCCGCGCCGCGCCACCGCCGCCGGCGAATAGCGCTGCATCAGCGCGCGCTCCAGGTATGGCTGCGCCTCGCTGGCCATGTCGAAGTCCGGATCCAGCTGCCGGCCCAGGCCTTCCAGGGTCAGGAAGGCCTTGATCATCAGCGCCAGGTCGGGCGGCAGGGTCAGCCGGTTCCTGCGCAGCATCGCGGACACGTCGAGCAGCATCTGCCCCATCCGCAGTTCCTTCAGCGGCACGCCGCGGTACTGATCCACCAGCGCGTCGACGTCGGTCTGCAGTCGCCCCTCCTCCACGTCGGCGTCGCCATCCGTCCAGTCCAGCAGGATGTCGGCCACCGCCTCGGCGTCCTGGGACACCATGCCGTGCAGCAGCTGCGCCACCTGCTGGCGCCGCCGCTCGCCCACCCGGCCGACCATGCCGAAGTCGATCAGCCCGATGCGGCCGTCGTAGAGGTAGAAGATGTTGCCCGGGTGCGGGTCGGCATGGAACAGGCCGTCCTCGAGCACCATCTTGAGCACGAGGTCGGCGCCGGTGCGCGCCAGCTCGTGGCGATCCAGGCCGGCGGCGTCCACGATCGCCAGCTCGTTTCCGGCAATGCCGTCCATGAAGTCCTGCACGTTGAGCCGCTCGCAGGTCCAGTGCCAGTGGATGCCGGGGATGGCAAGACGCGCGTCACCGGCGAAGTTCTCCGCGATGCGCTCGGCGTTGCGGCACTCGCCGGCGAAATCCAGCTCGGCCCGCAGCGAACTGGCGAACTGCTGCACGACTCCGGTCGGGCGATAGCGGCGCAGGTCGGGCACCTGCGACTGGATGATCTCCGCCGCCCGCATCATCAGCCGCAGGTCGGCTTCCACCACCTCGCGGATGCCGGGCCGGCGCACCTTGAGCACCACCGGGCTGCCGTCCTCGAGCCATGCGCGGTGGGTCTGCGCCAGCGAGGCCGCCGCCAGCGGCTCCTTCTCGACCCGCGCGAACACCTCCTCCGGCTCCGCTCCCAGATCCTCGACCAGCTGCGGACGGATCTCTTCCCAGCCCAGGGCGGGCACGGCGTTCTGCAGCTTGCCCAGTTCGGCCACCCACTCCGGCGGCAGCAGGTCGATGCGGGTGGCCAGCACCTGGCCGAACTTGACGAAGGTGGGGCCCAGCTCCTGCAGCGCCTGCCTGAAGCGCACCGCCGGCTCCGGGCGCTCGCGCTCCTCGTGGTGCTGCCCGATATGCAGCAGCCGCCCTGCCCGCTCCAGCGCGCCGACCAGACCGATCCTCTGCACGAACTCGCCGAAGCCGAAGCGGATCAGGATCGAGGCGATTTCCTGCAGCCGGCCCAGGTCGCGGACGGTACCGATGGTCTCCCACATCAGCCGGGCCCTCCGCGGGCGGCGAGCCGGTTCACAGCAGCGGCTCCAGCCCCTGCAGCGCCGCCAGGACGGTGCGGCGGCGCACTGCGTCGCGGTCGCCGTCGAAGTGGAACAGTTCGGCCCGGGTGTAGCCGGCGCGGCGCTTCCACGCGATCCAGACCGTGCCCACCGGCTTGTCATCAGTGCCGCCGCCCGGCCCGGCGATCCCGGTCACCGCGACCGCGAGCGTTGCCCCCGAATGCACCAGCGCGCCGGACACCATCTCCACCGCGGTCTCGCGGCTGACCGCGCCGTGCTCCTCCAGGGTGCCGGGGCGCACCCCCAGCAGGGCCTGCTTGGCCTCGTAGCTGTAGGCGACCATGCCGCAGTCGAACCACTCCGAAGACCCGGGCACGTCGGTCATCGCCTTGGCGATCCAGCCGCCGGTGCAGCTTTCGGCGGTGACCAGCATGTCGCGCCCGGCGCGCAGCTTTTCGCCGAACGCGGCGGCAAGCTCATGCAGGGTGTCGTCGTTGGGAACCTGATCCATCGCTGGCGGTACTCGCGGGTTCGGATACGGGCCCGATTGTAGAACGCGGCCGCAGATGCCGTATCAGGCAAAGAAAAGCCCGCGCATCCGGAGATGCGCGGGCCCCGTACCGCGACGGCTCAGTAGCGCACGCGCAGGGTCATGCCGTAGGTGCGCGGCGCGCCGAGGAAGGCGTTCCACGAACCGGCCTGGATCGGCGCATCGATGCCGACCTGCTTGTAGGTCTCGTCGGTCAGGTTCTGGCCCCAGAACTCGACCATCCAGCGCCGATCCTGGCGGCCGAAACCGATGCGGGCGTTGAGCAGCGTGTAGGCATCCTGCTCCTTCTCCGGATCCAGATCCGAGCCGGTGTTGTAGTCGGACATGTACTTGGCGCCGACGTTGAACCGGCCCATCAGGTTGGAGCCGATATCCCAGTCATAGGTCAGCGACGCGTTGCCCGACCACTCGGGTGCAAAGCTCATCCGGCCGCCGGGCAGCAGGTGCAGGTCGGGATCGGGCAGCAGGTCGTTGCCGTACTCGGTCTTCGCATAGGTCAGGCCGCCCTGCAGCATCAGGCCGGTGATGCCGGTCTGCCACAGCACGTCCATGTCCACGCCGGTGGAGGTGACCTCCGGGATCGCGCGGACCACGAACGCCGTGCCCAGGAAGCTGTTGAGCTGGAAGTCCTCGTACTCCTGGTGGAACACCGCAGCGTTGAACAGCAGGTTGCCGTCGGCCCAGGTGGTCTTCAGGCCCAGCTCGTAGCTGTCCACGAACTCGCCGGGGAAGTAGGTGTCGTCCTGCGGGGTCACGCCGACCTGGACGCGGTCGAGGTTGAAGCCGCCGGCCTTGTAACCGCGCGCCGCAGAGACGTAGCCCATCACGTCGTCGGAGAAGTCGTAGGCCACCTTGAGGGTGCCCGACCACTCCTTCTCCGTTGCCTCCTGCCGGGTGTCGCGCCCGTTGTGGAGCACGTTCGCCCACGGCAGGCACATGTAGCCGGCCACCTGCTGGATGGCCGGCGTCATCAACGGCAGCATCTGCGCCATCAGCTGCTGCTGCACCTGCGGCGGCAGGTTGGCGAAGCCGTTCACCCGGCCGACCAGCGCCCCGCCCACGGCGGCCGCGGGATCGGACAGGGTGATGCCGCAGGCGGCGCTTCCGTTGGGGTTGCTGAACTGCGAATCCAGGGTCTTCTTCTCACGCGTATAGCGCAGGCCCAGGGTGATATCGAGCGCATCGCTCACGTGGAAGGTGTTGTTGGTGAAGATCGCCGCGCTCTTGGCGTTCTGCTGGTAGCGGTCGTGCGCGCCGATGCCGGTGAAGTTGCTGCCGAACGGCAGCCCGGTGACCTCGGACAGGAACAGGGCCGGATTGGCGGTGTTCACGCTCAGCCCCAGCTGCGGCGGCAGCTGGCCGACCGCCGCCGCCAGCCCCGGCAGCACCTGGCTGCCGATCAGCGTCGACAGGTACGGCTCGTAGGCCGGCCCCATGAAGTACGAATCGTTTCGGACCAGGTCCTCGTCGGAATAGAACACGCCCACCATCCAGTCCACCCGGTCGGTGGAACCGGTCAGCCGGAACTCCTGGCTGAAGGTGTCGAAGGCGACCAGCGAGTAGTCCTCCTCCGGCGGCCGGAACATGATGTCCGCCGCGCTGTAGTCGAAGTCGATGCTGGTGATCGCGTCCCAGGTACGTGCCGCGGTGATCGAGGTGAACTGCGCGTTGTTCAGCCACGGCGTGGTCCAGTTGACCTCGCCCGACACGCCCTTGTCCTTGATGTCCTGCTCGGTGGTGCGGTTGGCGTAGGCCAGGCGGCGGTCGGGATCCGGCACCGGGATGATGCCCTCCCCGCCCGGGGTCAGGGCATCGATGATCGCCGCGGTCGGGCCGCGGTGGGTGGTCACGCTGACGCAGCAGTTCTCCTCGCGGCTGGTGTAGTCACCGGCGAAGTTGATGCTCAGGTCCGGGCTGGGCTCCAGCAGCAGCTGCATGCGCATGGAGTGGTAGTTCATGTCGCCGTCGTCGGTTTCCTGGCGCGGGCCGCCGGCCGTGAACACGTCGTCCACGCCGTCACGCTTGCGCTTGGTGGCATAGATGCGGAAGGCCGCGTTGTCGCCCAGCGCATCGTTGTAGGAACCCCCGACCCCGACCAGGCCGAAGTTGCCCACCGTCACCTCGCCCTCGACCTCCTGCGAATAGCTGGGGCGGCGGGTGACCACGTTGATGACGCCGGCCGAGGTGTTCTTGCCGAACACCGTGCCCTGGGGCCCCTTGAGCACCTCGATGCGGTCAAGCTCGCCCAGGTCGCCGAAGCCGACGCTGTTGCGTGCACGGTAGACGCCGTCGATCACCACGCCCACGGACGACTCCAGGCCCGGGTTGTCGCCCACGGTACCGATGCCGCGGATGCGCGCGGTGGTCTGCGCGGCGGACTGCGTGCTGGTCACGGTCAGGCCGGGCACCAGCACCTGCAGGTCCTTGATGTCCTCCACGCCGGTATCCAGCAGCAGCTGTTCGGGCAGCACGTTGACCACGATCGGCACATCCTGCAGGGCCTCTTCGCGCTTCTGCGCGGTGACCGTCATGGTGGCGAGCGTGGTCGGCTCGTCGGCAGGCTCGGCCGCGGCCGGCTGCGCCTGGCCCTGCGCCTGGGCCAGGGAACCGTGGGACAGGGCCAGCAGGCCGGTGAACACGGCCACGGCCAGAAGATTGCGTTGCGGATGGATCGAATGCATGGATGTCCCCCAAACCTTAGAAATCAAGTCGACAGGTGGAACGGACGCATGCGCGTCCGCTGTTGTCGGCTCGGTCCCGGTGGGGGTCGTGACCTGCGCCTGGCACCCGTGCTCCGGCGTGCCTTGAACGGAAAGCTAACACAACTCCGGACGCAAGCGTATGGAAATTTGCGGGCGTGCTATGCCGCCTGCGGGGCGACCTCGCGCAGACGGCCTTCGTGCAGTTCCATCACCCGGTCCAGCCGCCGCGCCAGGCCCCGGTCGTGGGTGACCACCACCAGGCTGGTGCCCTGCTCCCGGTTGAGCCCGAGCATCAGCTCGAACACGGTGGCAGCGGTCTTCTCGTCCAGGTTGCCGGTGGGCTCGTCGCCCAGCACGCAGGCCGGCCGGTTCACCAGGGCACGCGCCACGGCCGCGCGCTGGCGCTCGCCGCCCGACAGCTCGCCCGGCTTGTGGTCAAGGCGGTGGCCAAGTCCCACCGCCTCCAGCAGCTCCCGCGCGCGCGCGCCAGCCTGCTTCACGTCGGCCTGGCCCAGCAGCACCGGCAACATCACGTTCTCCAGCGCGGTGAACTCGGGCAGCAGGTGGTGGAACTGGTAGACGAAGCCCAGCTCGCTGTTGCGCAGCCTGCCGCGGGCCGCATCGGACAGCGCGCTCATCTTCCGCCCGCTCACGTAGACCTCGCCGGCGGTGGGCGTATCCAGTCCGCCCAGCAGGTGCAGCAGGGTGCTCTTGCCGGCGCCGGACGCGCCGAGGATCGCCACCGTCTCGCCGCGGGCGACCTCGAAGTCCAGATCCTCGAACACCCGGGTGTTGAGCCCGCCCTCGCGATAGGTCTTGCCGAGCGCCTCGGCGCGTACCACGGCCTCATTCATAGCGCAGCGCCTCCGCCGGTGCCGTGCGCGCCGCGCGCCAGGCCGGGTACACGGTGGCCACCAGCGCCATCACCAGCGCGACCGCGGCGATCAGCACCACGTCGTGGGCGCTCAGCTCGGTCGGCAGGCCGGTGATGTAGTACACGTCCGCGGGGATCAGCACCACGTTGAAGGCGCGCTCGATCGCCCGCAGGATGTGCTCCAGGTTGAGCGTGAGCAGGATCCCGCCGGCCACGCCCAGGGCGGTGCCGAAGATGCCGATCATCGAGCCCTGCACCATGAAGGCCTTCATCACCCCGCCCGGGCTCAGGCCCAGGGTGCGCAGGATCGCGATGTCGGCCTGCTTGTCGGTCACCAGCATCACCTGCGAGGACACCAGGTTGAACGCGCCCATGGCGATGATCAGCGACAGCAGGATCGCGATCATGGTCTTCTCCAGGCGCAGGGCGCGGAACATGTTGGCATTCTCGCTGCTCCAGTCGCTGACCATGTACGGCCCCTCCAGGCGCACGGCCAGGTCGCGCGCCACCTGCCAGGCCTGGTCCATGTCGTGCAGGCGCAGGCGCACCCCGGTCACGCCCTCGCCCATCCGCAGCACCCGCTGCAGGTCGTGCATGCTGGCCACCGCCAGGTTGCGGTCGAACTGCTGGTGGCCGACCTGGAACAGGCCACTGACGGTGAAGCGCTTGAGCTGCGGCACCGCGCCCATCGGCGTGGTCTGGAAGTCGATGGTGACGATCACCGTATCGCCCACCCCCACCCCCAGCCACAGCGCCAGGTCGCGGCCGAGCACGATGTTGAACTCGCCCGGTACCAGGTCGTCGAGGCTGCCGGCCACCATGCGCTCGGCGATCTTGGACACCTGCTTTTCATGCTCCGGGGAAATGCCCTGCAGCAGCGCGGGCTCGCGGCGCGGGCCGGCGATCAGGGCCTGGGTCTCGATGTAGGGCGCGGCGCCGGCGACGCGGCTGTCCACCATCGCCTCGTCCACCGCGCCTTCCCAGTTGGCCATCGGCTCGCCGTGGGCGCTGATGGTGGCGTGGGCCGCCATCTCCAGCATGCGATCGCGGATCTCGCGCTGGAAGCCGCTCATCACCGACAGCGCGGTGATCAGCACCGCCACGCCGATGGCGATGCCCAGGATCGAGGCCAGGGAAATGAAGGAAATGAAGCCGTTGCGGCGCTTTGCACGCAGGTAGCGCAGGCCGATCGCGACGGGAACAGGCTTGAACATCGGCTCTCGCAGGCTGGACGGGACGCCGCGGCGGTGCGCGGCGCAAGGCCCGCTATGGTGCCACCGAAGCCGCCCTGCGCGCAGCCCTGCGCAGCGGCGCGGCCAGCCGCAGTTCACGCCGCGCCGCGGCCGGCAGGGTGTCGGGCCACCAGGCCAGGTGCCGGCGGCGGCCGTCGTCCGCGCGCCAACGCACGAACGCAAGCGGGCCGCGCCAGGTCACGCTGGCATCGCGCACCGTGCGGCCATCCACCTGCACCGGCGCCTCCTGGCCGGCGAAGACGAAGCGCGAACGCGGACGCCGCTGTTCCTGCCACGCCCGGCGCAGTCCGTGGCCGAGCGCCAGCGCCGCCAGCGGCCAGGCGGCAATGCGGGGCATTTCCGAGGCCAGGATCGCAAACACGGCGACCAGCGCCAGCACCACCAGCATCGCGCCCAGCAGGCGCGAGGGCCTCCACTCAATGCGGCAGGTCGAGCATCCTGCGGACGAACGCGGCGAGCTCGGCATCGGGGACGTCCTCGTAGCCCATGAACCAGCGCCAGAGCTTATCGTCCTCGCAGTCCAGCAGCCGTAGGAAAACCCCGCGCTGCTGCTCGGAATCCTCCGCCCACGCCTGGTCCAGGTAGCGGTTGAACAGCACGTCCAGCTCGCGCATGCCGCGCCGCGCGCGCCAGCGCAGGCGGCGCAGCTCGGCCTGGTCTTCCGGGCTCATGGCGCCCAGGTCAGACCTGGCGTTCGAGCATCAGCCGCTTGATCTCGCCGATCGCCTTGCCCGGGTTCAGGCCCTTGGGGCAGGTGCGGGCGCAGTTCATGATCGTGTGGCAGCGGTAGAGCTTGAACGGGTCTTCCAGGTCGTCCAGGCGCGCGCCGGTGTCCTCGTCGCGGCTGTCGACGATCCAGCGGTAGGCCTGGAGCAGGATCGCCGGGCCCAGGTAGCGGTCGCCGTTCCACCAGTAGCTCGGGCAGGCGGTGCTGCAGCAGGCGCACAGGATGCACTCGTACAGGCCGTCCAGGCGATCGCGCTCTTCCGGCGACTGCAACCGCTCGCGGCCGGCCGGCGCCGGGCTCTGGGTGCGGATCCACGGCTTGATCGAGGCGTACTGGGCGTAGAAATGGGTCAGATCCGGCACCAGGTCCTTGATTACCGGCATGTGCGGCAGCGGGTACACCGGTACGTCGGAAGCCTTGCAGTCCTCGATCGCGCGGGTGCAGGCCAGGGTGTTGGTGCCGTCGATGTTCATCGCGCACGAACCGCAGATGCCCTCGCGGCAGGAGCGCCGGAACGTGAGCGTCGGGTCGATCTCGTTCTTGATCTTGATCAGCGCGTCCAGGACCATCGGCCCGCAGGTGTCCAGGTCCACCTCGTAGGTGTCCACGGTCGGATTGCGGTTCTCGTCCGGGCTCCAGCGGTAGACCTTGAAGGTGCGGGTGCGCTTGGCGCCCTTGGCGGGGAAATGCCGGCCCTTCTGGACCCTGGAGTTCTTCGGGAGTGTCAGCTCAGCCATGTCTCGTCCTTCTCCCGGTCAGTAAACGCGCGCCACGGGCGGCACGACTTCGACTTCGTCGTCGAGGGTGTACATGTGCACCGGGCGGTAGTCGATGCTGGTGCCGCCGTTGTCGTCCAGCCAGCACAGGGTGTGCTTGTGCCACTGGTCGTCGTCGCGATCCGGGAAGTCCTCGCGGGCGTGGGCGCCGCGCGACTCCTTGCGGTTCTCGGCCGAGGTGATGGTCACCAGCGCCTGGCCCAGCAGGTTCTGCAGCTCCAGTGTCTCCACCAGATCCGAGTTCCACACCAGCGAACGGTCGCTGACCTTGACATCGGCAAACGACTCGCGGATGTCACGCACCTTGTCCACGCCCTCGGCCAGGGTCTCCTGGGTGCGGAACACCGCGGCGTGGCTTTGCATGGTGCGCTGCATGTTGTCGCGGATCACCGCCGTGGGCAGGCTGCCGTTGGCGTTGCGCACGCGGTCGAAGTTGGACAGCGAGCGGTCGCAGGCGTCACCGGCCAGTTTCTTGTGCGGCTGGCCCGGCCTGATGGTCTCGGCGCAGCGGTTGGCCACCGCGCGCCCGAACACCACCAGGTCGAGCAGCGAGTTGGAGCCCAGGCGGTTGGCGCCGTGCACCGACACGCAGCCGGCCTCGCCGATCGCGTACAGGCCCGGCACCACCGTGTCCGGATCGCCGTTCTTCAGCTGCACCACCTCGCCGTGGTAGTTGGTCGGCACCCCGCCCATGTTGTAGTGCACGGTCGGGATCACCGGGATCGGCTGCTTCTCCACGTCCACGCCGGCGAAGATGCGCGCGCTCTCGGCGATGCCCGGCAGCTTCTTGTGGATATCGGCCGGGTCCAGGTGGGTCAGATCCAGGTGGATGTGGTCCTTGTGCTCGCCCACGCCGCGGCCCTCGCGGATCTCGACGGTCATCGAGCGGCTGACCACGTCGCGGCTGGCCAGGTCCTTGGCGTTGGGCGCGTAGCGCTCCATGAAGCGCTCGCCGCTGGCGTTGCGCAGGATCCCGCCTTCGCCGCGCACGCCCTCGGTGATCAGGCAGCCGGCGCCATAGATGCCGGTCGGGTGGAACTGCACGAACTCCATGTCCTGCAGGCCCAGCCCGGCGCGCAGCGCCATGCCGCCGCCGTCGCCGGTGCAGGTGTGGGCGCTGGTGGCCGAGAAGTACGCGCGGCCGTAGCCGCCGGTGGCCAGCACCGTGCCGTGGGCGCGGAACAGGTGCAGGGTGCCCTCGGCCATGTCCAGGGCCAGCACCCCGCGGCACACGCCCTCCTCGTCCATGATCAGGTCGAGCGCGAAGTATTCGATGAAGAACTCGGCATCATGCGCCAGCGACTGCTGGTACAGGGTGTGCAGGATCGCGTGGCCGGTGCGGTCGGCCGCGGCGCAGGTGCGCTGCGCGGTGCCCTTGCCGTAGTGCGTGGTCATGCCGCCGAACGGGCGCTGGTAGATCTTGCCTTCCTCGGTACGCGAGAACGGCACGCCCTGGTGCTCGAGCTCGATGATCGCCGGGATCGCCTCGCGGCACATGTACTGGATGGCGTCCTGGTCGCCCAGCCAGTCCGAGCCCTTGATGGTGTCGTAGAAGTGGAAGCGCCAGTCGTCCTCGCCCATGTTGCCCAGCGCGGCGGAGATCCCGCCCTGCGCGGCCACGGTGTGCGAACGGGTCGGGAACACCTTGGTGATGCACGCCGTCTTCAGGCCCTTGTGCGCCAGCCCGAAGGTGGCGCGCAGGCCGGCGCCGCCGGCGCCGACGACGATCATGTCGTAGTGGTGTTCGGTAATCGGATAGGCAGTAGTCATTGCGGCTCTTTCAAAAGGGGCTCAGGCCAGCAGCGCGATACGCGCGATGGCATACAGCGAGGCGAACGCGCCAAGCGCGCACACGGCGATGACGATGATCTGCAGCGCCAGCAGCAGCCAGCGGGTGTGGATGTAGTCCTCCACCACCACCTGCAGGCCCATCTTCGCGTGCCAGAACATCGCCACCATGAAGACCGCGAACAGGATCGCGTTCCAGGGCCTGGCGATGGTGGCCTGCACGGTCGCCAGGTCGGCGCCTACCAGCGACACCACGGTGCCCACGAACCAGGCCACCAGCGGCACCAGCGCCACTGCGGTCACCCGCTGCCACCAGAAGTGGCTGGTGCCCGACTTGGCCGAACCCAGGCCGCGCGCGCGCGCCAGCGGCGTGCGGAACTCGCGCGGCCCCTCCTCCACGCCCACCCTGTTGTTGCTCATGCCCCACCCCGCATCGCAAAGAACCAGATCACGGCCGTCAGCACCACCGTCAGGCCGGCCACCACGTAGCCGGAGCGGTAGACCTCGGGGATCGACATGCCGTGGCCCATGTCCCACATCAGGTGGCGGATGCCGTTGAGCAGGTGGTAGACCAGCGCCAGCGAGAAGCCGAACAGCGCGATCATGCCCAGCGGCGAGGCCAGGCATTCGCTGGCGCGGGCCCAGGACTCGCCGCCCTGGGCGGCGGCCATCAGCCACCAGGCCAGGCCGATCGCCCCGGCGACCAGCACCACGCCGCTGACGCGGTGCAGGATGGACATCAGCGAAGTGAGCTGGAAACGGTAGGTCTGTCCCAGCATGAAGGGGGACAGTGGACGTTCGGGGTGACTCATCGCTGGACAGGTCCTCGCTGGGCGGCCCTGGCGGGGCCGCGTGGCTGTTGGCGGGCGTTGCCGTCTTAGAAATCGATGCAGCGGCCGTTCTTTTCCCAATCCCCGTAGCGGGTCGGATCGGGCCCCTCCCGGCCGCCAATTTCCTTCTGGCGCGGCGGCTCCTGCTCCGGGGATCCGGGCCCGGACTGCTCGGGAGCCGGGGTGCTTTCGCCTATGATGGCCGGGTCTTTCACGTTGTCGAGTTTAAGTCCCGCCCCCATGTCCGACAAGTCGAACGCTTCCCCTGATGCTTTTTTCACCATTCCCGGCCATCGCGTGCTGGCCTTGGAGGGCCGCGACGCGCTGAAGTTCGCCCAGGCCCAGTTCACCACCGACGTGGAGGCGCTGGAAAACGGGCACTGGCAGTGGAGCGGATGGCTCACCCCCAAGGGCCGGGTGATCGCCCTGTTCGCGCTGCTGCGCTTCGGCCCCGAACAGCTGTGGCTGGTGCTGCCCGATGCCGACCCGGCCGCCCTGGCGGAGCAGCTGCAGCGGTTCGTGTTCCGTTCGAAGGTGGCGCTGCGCCCGCTGGAGGAGATCCACGCCGCCGGCGCGTTCGCCGCACCCGGGCTGGCCTCCGGCGCGCGCATCGGCGGCGCCCCGGAGCAGGCCGTGGAGCTGGACATGGGCGGCGACGGCGGCCCTCGCTCGCTGCGGCTGTCCAATGCGCCTGGCGACGACGACGCTGAAGGCGCCCGACGTTGGAAAACCTTCGACCTGGCCCACGGCCTGCCGCGGCTGGAAGCCGGCCAGGCCGAACAGTGGACGCCCCAGCAGCTTGCGCTGCAGCGGCTGAACGGCTACAGCGTCAAGAAGGGCTGCTATCCGGGCCAGGAAATCGTCGCCCGCACCCACTTCCTGGGCCAGGCCAAGCGCGGGCTGGTACGGCTGCAGCTGGCGCAGCCGGTCGCCGCCGGCGCGGCGGTCGCCGCCGGCGGGAGCGAGATCGGGCGCGTGATCTGCGCCGCCGGCGGCGAGGCGCTTGCCATGCTGCCGCTGGAACTGCCCCCGGGATCGCTGGATATCGCCGGCACCGCCGCCACAGCGGCGGAAATGATGGACGGACTGGCGCGCTGACAGCGCGACGCAAAGCGTCACGGGACGTGCACGCAAGCCCCGACTCCGGCTGCTATATTCGGCCGCAACGGGGGGACTCAATACGGGGAAGGGGAAATGAACTCGAAGCTCATGTTGTCCGCCGCGGCCGCGGCGTGCGTTGCCTTGCTGTCCGCCTGCGCCACCGCGCCCGAGCCGCCGCCGGTGGAAGATGTCACGCCGCTGCCCTCCACGTTCCTGGAGCGCCTGTCCGCTGACGGCCTGTTCGCCTTCGGCAAGTCCGGCATCGATGACCTCAGCGCGGAAGGCCGCGTGGCGCTTGACGACCTGGCCGCACGGCTGGCGGAGCGCCAGGTGGAAATCGTGCACGTGATCGGCCACAGCGACCGCATCGGCACCCCGGTCGCGATCCACCGGGTCTCCAGCGAGCGCGCCAATGCCGTGCGCGACTACCTGATCGAACGCGGCGTGCCGGAAGACCGCATCACCGCGGTTGGCCGCGGCAGCGTCGAGCCGGTTGTGGAATGCGAGGGCGGCAGCAGCCAGGACGCCATCGACTGCCTGGCGCCCAACCGCCGGGTGGAAGTGCGCGTCCAGTTCGCCGACTGACCTCTGCAGGACTGGCCTGTAGGAGCGCGTAAGACGCGCTCCTACCGGAGCCTGGCGGCGGCGGCGACGATGTCGTCGTCGGACGGAATCACCAGGAACGCGGCGCCGGCCAGCGGGGTGAAGGTGTCCGCACCCACCACCCGCTGCAGCGGACGCTCGCCCAGCCCGCCCTCGCTGATCGCGGTGATGATGCCCTCGCCCACCCCGGCGCTGCGGCGGCCCTCGTCGACCACGATCACCCGCGCGCACTCGCCCACGTGGCGGACGATGGCCTCCTCGTTGAGCGGCAGCAGCCAGCGCAGATCCACCACCCGCGTCTTCCAGCCGTGTTCGGCCTGGATCCGGCGCGCGGCGCGCAGGCTCATCGGCACGCCGTTGCCGAAGGTCAGGATCACGCAGTCGCTGGCCTCCGGGTCGTAGACGCGCTCGGCGCCGACCTCCATCGCCTCGCCCGGCGCCGGGAACGACGTCAGCCAGCCGCCGTCGCCGGCCTCGTAAAGATCCTTGGCCATGTACAGCGCGATCGGCTCCAGCAAGGCGCACACCCGGCCGTCCACCTTCGCCAGCGCCATCAGCGTGCGCAGCATGGTCACCGCGTCGTCGCCGCGGCTGGGGCAGCCGATCACCAGGCCGGGGATGTCGCGCAGCGCGGTGATCGAGTTGTCGTTGTGGAAATGGCCGCCGAAGCCGCGCTGGTAGCCCAGCGAGGCGATCCGCATCACCATCGGGTTGCGGTACTGGCCGTTGGAGAAGAACTGCAGGCTGGCCGCCTCGCCGCGGATCTGGTCGCCGGCGTTGTGGAAATAGGCCAGGTACTGGATCTCCGGCAGCGGCAGCATGCCCATGTTGGCGTAGCCCTGGGCCAGGCCCAGGATCACGGTCTCGTCGAGCAGGGTGTTGAACACCCGGCGCGGGCCGAACGTCTTCTGCAGGCCCTTGGTCACCGTGTACACGCCGCCCTTCTGGGCCACGTCCTCGCCGAACAGCAGCGCCTCGGGGTACTTGGCGAACTGGTCGTGCAGGGCCTGGTTGATCAGGATCGCCAGATGCCTGGGCGGCTGGTTTTCCGGCAGCTTCTTTTCGTCGCCGAACACCTCGCTGCGGCGGCCGGCATAGTCGGCGCGCTCGGCCTCGGCCTTCACCGCTTCCGGCGTGTACGGCGCCAGCGGGGCCATCACGTCTTCCAGCGATTCCAGGCGCGGGCGGCGGTCGGCGTCCTCGGCGGCGGCGAAGCACCTGGCGCGGGTGGACTCGTAGACTTCGAGCACCTCGTCCTTCGTCATCAGGCCCGATTCGAGCGCGATGGCGGCCGAGCGCAGCAGCGGATCGGTCGCCTCCACCTTGCACAGCTCCTCGATCGAGCGCCATTCGATCTCGAAGTCGGTGCCGGCGTGGCCCATGATCCGGGTGGTGCGCAGGTGCAGGAAGGTCGGCCGGCGGGTGCGGCGGCAGTGCTCCACCGCCCGCCGCACGTCGCCGTAGCCGCCGGCCAGATCCAGGCCGTCGGCGGTGAAGTAGTCCAGGTCGGGGCGGTTGGCGAAGTTGCGCGCCACCCAGCCGTCCGGCGTCTTGACCGAGATGCCGATACCGTTGTCCTCGCACACGAACAGCACCGGCGCGGGCAGCTTCTGGTAGGCAGTCCAGGCCGCGGCGTTGAACGCGGTCTGGGCGGTGGCATGGTTGCTGGAGGCGTCGCCGAACGAGCACACCACGATGCTGTCATCGGGCACCGGCAGCGCATGGCCAATGCGCCGGCCCTGCTCGATCGCCACCGCGGTGCCGAACGCCTTGGGCAGGTGCGAGGCGATGGTGGAGGTCTGCGGCAGCACCCACAGCGGCCTGCTGCCCCACACCTTGTGCCGCCCCCCGCTGGCCGGATCGTCCTTCGACGCGGCAAACGACAGCGCAGAATCCATCACCGGATCCATTCCCGGCAGCTTGCGGAAGCGCTCGGCCATGAAGCCGCCGGAGCGGTAGTGCAGGAACGCCGGATCGGTATGGCGCGTGGCCCGCGCGACCATCGCGTTGCCCTCGTGGCCGCTGGAACCAATGGTGTAGAAGACCTTGTTCTGCACCCGCAGCACCCGCGCCATCAGGTCGAGGTGGCGGCTGATCAGCTGCGATTCGAACAGCTCGCGGAATCCCTGCACATCCAGCGCGCTGCCTTCCAGCACCGCCTCGCCCGGCCCGGGCGCGCGCCCGGCGCCGCCGCTCCAGCCGCGCACGAACTCGCTGAAGTTGACGTCGCAGATCTCGGCGCGGTTGAGGCCCTTCATGCGGGCCGGGATGGGATTGGGAACTGCTGCGAACATGTGATTGCCGTCCTGTCGAATGAAGTGCGAACGCGCGGCGGCGGCAGGCGGCCGGGGCCGCGCAGGGTCAAACCCCAGCGCGCGGCCACCTTTCTGCGAGGCCGCCGCGCGCGGAACCCGCCCGCCAATGTGGCGGGCAGCGGCCGTCAGCCGGCGAACGCGTTGATCCCGGTCAGCTCGCGGCCCACCACCAGCTGGTGCACGGTCTCGGTGCCCTCGTAGGTGATCACCGACTCCAGGTTCAGCGCGTGGCGGATGGGCGAATGCTCGGTGGTGATGCCGGCGCCGCCCAGCAGGTCACGCGCCTCGCGGGCGATGTCGATGGCCATGCGGCAGTTGTTCCACTTGGCCACGCTCACCTGGGTCGGCTGCATCCTGCCGGCGTCCTTCAACCGGCCCAGCTGCAGGCTCAGCAGCTGCGCGGAAGTGATCCGGCGCGCCCAGTCGGCCATCTTGATCTGCGCGCTCTGCGTCGCCGCCACCGGACGCCCGAACAGGATCCGCTCCTTGCTGTACTCCAGCGCCTCGTCCAGGCAGGCGATGGCGGCGCCGATCGGGCCCCAGGTGATGCCGTAGCGGGCCTGGGTCAGGCAGCCCAGCGGGCCCTTCAGGCCCTTCACATTGGGCAGCCGGTTGGCCTCGGGCACGCGCACGTTGTCGAAAAACAGCCCGCTGGTCACCGAGGCGCGCAGGCTCATCTTGTGCTTGACCAGCTGCGCCTTGTAGCCGGCGAAATCCTTCTCCACCACGAAACCCTGGATGCCGTCGTCGGTCTGTGCCCAGACGATGGCGATATCGGCCAGGTTGCCGTTGGTGATCCACATCTTGGAGCCGTTGAGGATCCAGTCGTCGCCGTCGCGCCTGGCGTGGGTCTTCATGTTGGCCGGGTCGGAGCCGCCGTGCGGCTCGGTCAGGCCGAAGCAGCCGATCACCTTGCCCGCGGCCATGTCCGGCAGCCAGCGCTTCTTCTGCTCCTCGGTGCCGTAGGCGAAGATCGGGTACATGCACAGCGAGGACTGCACGCTGGCGAAGCTGCGCAGGCCGGAATCGCCGCGCTCCAGCTCCTGGCAGATCAGGCCGTAGCTGACGTAGTTGAGCTCCGAGCCGCCGTACTCGGCCGGCAGGGTCGCGCCCAGCAGGCCAAGGCCCGCGATCTCGGGGATCAGTTCGGCCGGGAACCGGCCCTCGTCGAAGCACTCGCCGATGATCGGCAACACCTTCTCGTTGGTGAAACGGGCCACGGTGTCCTGCACCGCGCGCTCCTCGTCGCTGAGCAGGGAACGGACGTCGTAGAGGTCGAGGGGATCAAGGGCCATGATGCTCGCGGGGTTTGACGGGAAACCGCCATTGTATCGACCCGCGGCAAAGAAAACGGGGCCGGATCGCTCCGGCCCCGTCGGGTTCAAGCCTGCTGCCGCCCAGCGCGGCCGGTCGGCCTTACTGGTAGGCCGGCCCACCTTCCATGGAAGCCGTCTGCAGCACCACCTGGCCATCAAGCACCGGCAGGCGCTGGCCCGGACGCTGCTCCATGCGCACGGTGCGCTCGTCGCCCTCGTAGCTGTAGGTCACGTCCCAGGCCACCGGCACCTGCTCGGTACCCAGCTTGATGCGCTCGCCCGGCTCGCTGCCGGTGCGCATGCTGCCGGTGGTACCGTCCGGATTGCGGTAGGTGACGTTGTAGGCCACCACGCGGGTGCTCTGCGAGGTGTCCTGGACGGTGCGGCACTCGCGCTCGGTCACCGTCTGGACGTTGTTGGCCTGCTGGCGACCCTGGATCGCGCGGCCGGCGAAGGCGCCGCCCACCGCGCCGCCCACCGTGGCCAGCTTGCGGCCGTCGCCGCCGCCGATCTGGTTGCCCAGGGCGCCGCCGACCACCGCGCCGATGGTGGTACCGGCGATGCGGTTCGGGTCTCGGGTTGGGGCCTGGTACTGCACCGCCACGTCCTGGCAGACCTGGCGCGGCGTGCTCGAGGTGGTGGTCTCGCTCAGCGGCTCAACGCCCAGCACCTGCGCGTACAGATCCTGCGACTCGGTGATCTCGTGCACGTCCAGCACATCCGCGTACTCAAGGCGGCCCGAAGCCGGGATCGCATCCGGATCCACCGCGATGTCCGCGGCAACGTCCGGATCGTGCGAGGCCAGGGCCCCTTCGTCGCGGGAGTTGTTCTGGAACGCGGCCACGGCGACGCCGCCGACCAGCAGGGAAGCCAATGCAATGGCAAGGGTGTTGTTCTTCATCTCGCGCTCCTTTGGAGTTGCGGCAGGCCCCGCGCCTGCCTTTTGCTCGCAGCCCGATGACAACATTCCCAGCCTGAACAAAGGGCGGCTGCGGCGCGCGAAAATGACGGGGGAATGAACGCGCCCGGCCGGACTGCGTGATAGCGTGACCTCCATCGCCAACCGTCCGGACATTCCCATGCGCTATCTCCTGATGGGGCCGCTGCTGACCTGGCTCGGGCGGCTCAGCTATCCACGCCTTTTCATGGTCACCGCGGGGCTGTTCGTATTGACCCTGGTGGTTCCGGATCCGATCCCGTTCGTCGACGAGCTGCTGCTGGGCCTGGGCACGCTGCTGCTCGCCGGCCGCAAGCGCGACGGCGCGCCGCCGCCCGCGGCTGGCGATCGCGACCGCGACCCGATCGACGGCCAGGCCCGGCGCGAGCGCTGAGGACGCGGGCGGGATGGTGTCGCTGGTCGACAGCCACTGCCACCTGGACGCGGACGGATTCGATCCCGATCGCGAGGCGGTGGTCGCTCGGGCGCGCGATGCCGGCGTAGAGGCCCAGGTGGTTCCTGCCACCCACGCAGCCGCGTGGCCGAAGCTGCGCGATGTCTGCGCGGCCGGGGCCGGGCTGCATCCGGCCTACGGCCTGCACCCGACCTTCCTGGAGCACCACCAGCCCCGGCACCTGCGCGAGCTGGGCGACTGGATCGGGCGGGAGCGGCCGGTGGCGGTGGGCGAATGCGGGCTGGACTACTGGGTCGAGGGACTGGATCGCGACCTCCAGCAGGAGTTCTTCGATGGCCAGCTGCGGCTTGCCGCCGAACACGACCTGCCGGTGATCGTGCACGCACGGCGCGCGGTGGACGCGGTGATCGCCTCCATCCGCCGCGTGGGCAGGCTGAGAGGCGTGGTGCACAGTTTTTCCGGCAGCCCGCAGCAGGCCGGGCAGCTGTGGGAACTGGGCTTCATGATCGGCATCGGCGGCCCGGTGACCTACGAGCGCGCGCGCCGGCTGCGGCGGCTGGTGGCCGACATGCCGCTGGAGCACCTGCTGCTGGAAACCGACGCGCCCGACCAGCCGGACGCCGACAACCGCGGCGGCCGCAACGAGCCCGCGCTGCTGGTGCGCGTGCTGGACGCCATCGCCGGACTGCGCGGCCAGGATCGCGAAGAGATCGCCGCCGCCACCACCGCCAACGCCCGCCGCCTCTTCAACCTCCCCGCCCCCACGGCGTAGGAGCGCGCCATGCGCGCTCCTACCGGAGCAGCAGCTCCAGCGCCTTGCCGGCGGCGACGAACGCGAACGTGCCGGTGATGTGGGTGGCCGCGCCCAGGCCGGCGCCGCAGTCGAGCTTGAGGGCGGCGTCGGGGTCGAGCTTCGGGCGCAGGCCGCAGACGCTGCCGTCGGCCTGCGGGTAGCGCACGTTCTCCAGCGAATACACCGCCGGCACGCTGAAATAGCGCTTCGGCCCACGCGGGAAGTTGAAGTCCGCGCGCAGCTTCTTGCGCACCAGCGCCAGCATCGCGTCGTGCTCGGTGCGCGACAGGTCGCGCACGCGCACCAGGCTCGGGTCGACGCGGCCGCCGGCCGAACCCACGGTGACCACCGGCTGCTTGCGCCGCCGGCACCACGCGATCGCCTCGACCTTGGTGCGGAAGCTGTCGCAGGCGTCGAGCACCAGGTCGAAGCCGGGGCCGAGCAGGTCGTCGAGGTTGCCGGGGGTCAGGAATCTGGCGACTGGATCCACGGCAACCTTGGGATTGATCGCCAGGCAGCGCTCGGCCATCGCCTCGGCCTTGCCGCGGCCATACTGCCCCTGCAGCGCCGGCAGCTGGCGGTTGGTATTGGACAGGCACAGGTCGTCGGCGTCGATGAGGGTCAGCCGCCCCACCCCGCTGCGCACCAGCGCCTCCACCACCCACGAGCCCACGCCGCCCAGCCCGACCACGCACACGTGGGCCCGGGACAGGCGCTCCAGCGCGCCCGCTCCGTACAGGCGGTCAATGCCGCCGAAGCGGTCGATCCAGTCACGATCCATGCGCGCATTCTAAGCGCCGGCCGGCGGCCCGGCCCCGGCGGTGCGCCATACTATGCGGCCAGCCCAACACCACACCCAACACCGGAGCCGTCCACATGTCGAACCTGCCCGAGCCCAAGCCGCCAAGCCAGCAACCCTCCGCGGCGGCCCGCTACCTGTTCGTACTCCTGCTCGGGCTCGCGCTGGGCGTGTTCGCCACGGTGATGGTGGTGCGGGCGCTGCAGGCGCGGGCCGACCATTTCCCTTCCAGCGTGATGCACGTCAAGCAGTGGCACATGGGCCAGCTGCTCCAGCGCGCCGAGGAGAACCGCTGCAACGCCACCGACGTGCTGCCGCACCTGCGGGCGCTGCGCACCATGGCCGAAGACCTGGAGCCCGCGTTCCCGCACCTGCGCGACGACCGCCGCTATGCCCAGGCGGCATCGGGCATGCGCGCGGCGCTGGACGACGCGCTGGCATCACCGCCGATCAACTGCGCCGGGCTGGGCACCACCAACAAGCGCCTGCGCGACTCCTGCCGCGCCTGCCACCAGGATTTCCGCAGCTGAGCCCGGGCGGACATCCAGCGGGCTGAACAGCGGCTGGCGCGTGCTGCCGTCCGGGCGGCGTGATTGGCGTGCCGTTCACCCTCGCATTCCTATCGTCGATCCCATCGCGGACACGAAAGGAGACAGGCCATGAACATCCGACAGATCGGCGGCGCCGCCCTGGTATCGGCATCCCTCGCCCTCGCAGGCTGCGCCACCGCGCCGGCGGGCGGCTACGGCCCGGGCTACGGCGCATCGGGCGGCTACGCCGCCAACTGCTATGACTGCGGCACCGTCACCCGCATCGACCGCACGGCCGCGGAAAACTCGCCCAACGTGATCGGCCCGGTGCTGGGCGGCGTGGTCGGCGCGGTCGCGGGCAAGGAACTGGCCCGCCGAAACACCGACAGCGACGGCCGCCGCAACGTGGCGACGGCCGGTGGCGCGGTCGCCGGCGCCATCGCCGGCAACGCCATCCAGAACCGCACCCAGGGCGGTTACGTCTACCACGTGCACGTGCGCATGGACGACGGCCGCAGCACGGTCGTCACCCAGAACGACATCTCCGGCCTGCGCGAAGGCTCCTACGTACGGATCCAGGACGGGCGCGCCTGGGCGCAATAAGCCGCCCGGCCACACCAACGCGAAAACCCGGCCACATGGCCGGGTTTTTTCATGTCCGGAGAAAAGCGGAACCGGACGCCGGTCAGTCGGCGGCTTCGACCGCGTCCGCCTGGAGGCCCTTCTGCCCCTGGACGACCACGAAGCTCACCTTCTGGCCTTCCTGCAGGGACTTGAACCCCGGCATCTGGATTGCGCGAAAGTGCACGAACACATCCTCGCCGCTTTCACGGCTGATGAATCCGAAACCCTTCGCATCGTTGAACCACTTCACCGTACCAACTTCACGTTCTGCCATGCTCACGCACTCCAGGGGCTTGCCGATCGGGTCTGCCGGTGGTCCGGCGCAAAAAAACTACCCCGACGCATGGGAAAATGCAATTCAATGGATCCCGCCCCGCTCTGGTATGCCCTCGCCCTGATCCTGGCCCTGGTCGGCCTGGCCGGCGTCCTGCTGCCGGCGCTGCCGGGGGTGCCGCTGGTGTTCGCCGGCATGCTGCTGGCCGCCTGGGCCGGGGATTTCCAGCACATCGGTGCCGTCACGCTGGTGGTGCTTGCCATCCTCACGCTGATCTCGCTGGTGGTCGACTTCTGGGCCAGCGCCGCCGGCGCCAAGCGGGTGGGCGCAAGCGGCAAGGCGCTGGCCGGGGCGGTGCTGGGCACCTTCGTGGGCATGTTCTTCGGCCTGGCGGGCGTGTTCGCCGGCCCGTTCCTGGGAGCGGTTGCCGGCGAGCTGCTGCACCTGCGCAGCCTCGGCCCGCGCGGGATGGGACAGGCGGCCAGGGTGGGCGCCGGCACCTGGGTGGGGATCGTGCTGGCGGTGGGGCTGAAGCTGATGCTGGTGTTTGCGATGATCGGCATCTTCGCGCTCGCCTGGCTGCTGCCATGAGCGCGCCATCTGTCGCCGGGATCGCTTTGATGAACCACACCGCCATCGCCTGCATCGCCACCGGGCTTGCCCTGTCCGCCGGGGGCCTGCACGCACAGGAGGCGCCGCCCACGCTGGAGGCGTGCGCCGCCATCCAGACCGACGCCACGAGGCTGGCCTGCTATGACGCCGTGGCCGGCCGCGGGACGCCGGATCCGGCGCAGGCCGATGCGGCCGCCGAAGCGGCGCGGGCCTCACTGCAGGAGGAAGCAGCCGCCGATACCAACGCCACCCGCCGCGAGCGCGCGCGCCAGAGCATCCAGGGCCTGTTCGCCTTCGACAGCAGCGACCCGCGCGCGGACGCGCTGGCCAACGTCGGCCAGGGGTCGCTGCTGGACTCGCGCTGGGAACTGGCCGCCGACTCCAAGCTGGGGCTGTTCAACATCCGCGCCTACAAGCCGGTCTACCTGCTACCCGTGGTCTGGACGAGCAAGACCAATCCGCTGCCAACCTCGCCCAACCCGCGCAACACGGAGACCGATCCGCAGCAGCTGGACAGCGTGGAGGCGAAGTTCCAGGTCAGCTTCAAGACCAAGGCGCTGGAGAACATCTTCGGCAACAACGGCGACCTGTGGCTGGGCTATACCCAGAGCTCGCGCTGGCAGGTCTTCAACGGCGACCAGTCGCGGCCGTTCCGCGAAACCAACTACGAGCCCGAAGCGCTGCTGGTGTTCCGCAACGGCTACGGGCTGCCGGGCGGCTGGCGTGGCCGGATGGCCGCCGTGGGCATCAACCACCAGTCCAACGGACGCAGCGATCCGCTTTCGCGCAGCTGGAACCGGCTGATGTTCAACTTCGGCTTCGACAACGACTCCTGGGCGCTGGTGGCGCGGCCGTGGGTGCGCATCTCCGACGGCAGCGACGACGACAACCCGGACATCGAGGACTACATGGGCCGCGGCGACATCACCCTGATGCACGTGCGCGACGGCCACCGCTATGCGCTGATGGCCCGGCACTCGCTGCGCGGCGGCGACCGCGCGCACGGCGCGCTGCAGTTCGACTGGGGCTTCCCGATCCACCGCGCCTTCCGCGGCCACCTGCAGATCTTCAGCGGCTACGGCGAGAGCCTGATCGACTACAACCACCGGGCCACCTACATCGGACTGGGCATCTCGCTGCAGGACTGGTTCTAGCCGCCGGGCACCGCGCACTCCTGCAACAAGAAGAGCCGCCATCACAGTTGGGGTGAGCCGCCACAAAAAAACCCCGCACAAGTGCGGGGTTCAAGAATCAGGAAATTGCAGGGGCCATCAGGCCACCGGCGAAACCCCGGACGCCTGGGCGCCCTTCGGGCCCTGCGTGACTTCATAACTGACGCGCTGGCCTTCCTGCAGGCTGCGGAAGCCCTCCGAAGCAATCGCGCTGTAATGGACGAACACGTCCGAACTGCCGTCTTCCGGTGCGATGAACCCGAATCCCTTCGCGTCGTTGAACCACTTCACTGTGCCGTATTGCATGAACTTCCACCTCGTCTGGATACGAATGCGCGTGCGCGTTTCCGCTGCACACGCCCGCCGAGTATGCAAAGCAACGTTGCCAACTTGCAACGTTTTTATTGCTGCAGTATTTCCCGCAGGATTTCCGGCAGCGCGGCGGAAGCCAGTTCCACGTTGTCCAGCACTTCCTGCAGCGTGATTTCGGCATCCGACCCGCCGCAGCCCGCCGCCCAGTTGGCCACGATCGCAACGCACGCATAGTCCAGCCCAAGCTCGCGCGCCAGCCCCGCCTCGGGCATGCCCGTCATCCCGACCAGGTCGCAGCCGTCGCGGCGCATCCGCGCGATCTCGGCCTTCGTCTCCAGCCGCGGCCCCTGGGTGGCGCCGTAGCAGCCGCCATCCACCAGCGCCACGCCCCCAGCGCGCGCCGCAGCCAGCACCCGCGCGCGCAGCGCCGGCGTGTACGGATCGCCGAAGTCCACGTGCAGCACCTCGCTGCCCGGCTCCTCGCACAGCGTCGAGATCCGGCCCCAGGTGTAGTCGATGATCTGGTCCGGACACGCCAGCACCCGCGGCCCGAACGCATCGGTGATGCCGCCCACCGTGTTGAGCGCCAGCACCTGCCGGGCGCCCAGCCCGTGCAGCGCCTCCAGGTTGGCCCGGTAGTTGATCCGGTGCGGCGGCACCGAATGCTCCTCCCCGTGGCGGGCGAGGAACGCCACCCGGCGTCCTTCCAGCGTGCCGATCCTCACCGGCCCGGACGGCTCGCCGTAGCGCGTGGCCGGCCGCTCCGCACGCACGTCCTCCAGCCCGGCAAGCCGGTACAGGCCGGTGCCGCCGATCACCGCAAGGTCCATCGATGAACCGCCCACCCGGCTACGCCCCGAGCGCGTAGATCGCCGGCAGGTTGCGGCCCTGCCCGTAGTAGTCCATGCCGTAGCCGAAGACGTAGCGATCCGGCACCTCGACCCCGCAGTAGTCGGCCTCCACGCCGTCGATGCGGCGCTCGTGGACCTTCTCCGCCAGCACCGCGATGCGCACGTCGGCCGCGTTCTGGTCTTCGCACCAGCGCTGCACCGCGAACAGGGTGTGGCCCTCGTCGAGGATGTCGTCGACCAGGATCACGTTGCGCCCGCGCATCGGCGTGGCCGGGCGGTGCAGCCAGGCCAGCCGCGAGCCCGAGGTGGTGCCGTCGTAGCGGGTGGCGTGCAGGTAGTCGAACTCCACGTCCATGCCACGCTCGCCCAGCGCGAACGACAGCTGCGCGGCGAAATGCAGGCCGCCGTTCATCACCGTCAGGAACAGCGGTGGCTGCCCGTCATCCTCGTAGTCGGCCACGATCTCGTCGGCCATGTCCTCGATCACGTCTTCCAGCGCGTCGCGGTCGTGAACCAGCTCCGCATCGCGCAGCGCATCTTCCAGGCGCGGTGTCATGCCATTCCCCTTCCGGGCGACGTCAGCGCCCCTTGTACATCGTGATAGCGCGGATCGGCGATCAGCGCATCCCAGCCCAGTCCGCCGCGGCCGATGAGGCCGGCCAGGGCCATGGTGTTGAGCGGCCGGCCTTCCACCGCCGCGAGCGATTCGGGCACCAGCTCCGGGTGGCACACCAGCACCACGTCGCAGCCGGCGTCCAGGTGCGCATCCACCCGCGCCTTGATCCCGCCCACGCCGTGCGCGGCGGCCATGCCGATGTCGTCGGAGAACACCACCCCGCGAAAGCCCATCTGCGTACGCAGGATGTCGTTGATCCAGCGCGGCGAATAGCCCGCCGGCTCCGGCGCCACCTGCGGATACACCACGTGCGCCAGCATCACCGCGTCCGCCCCGGCCTCGATGCCGGCGACGAAGGGCACCAGGTCGGCCGCGCGGATGTCCTCCAGCGTCCGGTCGTCGATCGCGTGGTCGAAGTGGGTGTCCTCGCGCACCGAGCCGTGCCCGGGGAAGTGCTTGAGCGTGGCGCCCATGCCGGCCGCGTGCATGCCTTCCACGTAGGCGCGGGTGAGTTCGGCCACCACGTCCGGACGCTCGTGGAACGCGCGGTCGCCGATGGCCAGGTTGCCGCGGCCCAGATCCACCACCGGCGCGAAGCTCAGGTCGATACCGGTGGCAAGGATCTCGCTGGCCATCAGCCAGGCATGCTCGCGCGCGCCCTCGATCGCCGCCCGCTGGTCTTCGGCATACAGGCGTCCGAACGCCTCCAGCGCCGGCAGCGCGCTGTAGCCCTCGCGGAAGCGCTGCACCCGGCCGCCCTCCTGGTCAACGCACACCAGCTGCGGGCGCGGCGCGGCCTCGCGGATCGCCGCGGCCAGGTCGGACACCTGCGCGCGCGAGGCGAAATTGCGGGTGAACAGGATCACGCCCGCGCAGGCGTCGTGCTGCAGCCAGTCGCGCTCGGCCACGGTGAGTTCGGTGCCGGCAACGCCGATCACGAGCATGCGATTTTCTCCATCGATGCCGCCAGCGGCACCGTCGCGGCCATTGTGGCAGATGTCATGTGGACGCAAGCCCCCGTCGCTCGGCCTCGCTCCACTCCCGGAACGGGCGCGCCGACAGGGCGATGTTGTAGTAGCGCTGCAGTTCCGTCACTTCGGGCCCCAGCCACGCTGGCCGCTGGAACTCCTCCTCCAACTCCGACAGCTCCACCTCCGCCACCACCAGCCCGGCGTTGTCACCCTCGAACTCGTCCACCTCCCACAGGTGCGCGCCGTGGCGGACGTAGTGGCGCCGCTTCTCCACCCGGCCGCCGGTGCACAGCGCCAGCAGCGCGCGCGCATCCTCCACCGGCAGCGGGTACTCGAACTCCTGGCGGCTGCGCCCCGGCTCGCAGGACTTGATGTTCAGCGCCGCCCGCGGCCCTTCCAGCCGCACCCGCACGCTGGCCAGGTCGCCGCCGGCCAGGCCGTCGACCTGGTTCAGGTAGCCCTGCGCCATCGCCTCCGACCGCTCCGCCGCCGCCCGCCAGCCGTCGCCGCTGACCAGGAACTTCCGTTCGATCTCGATCGCCATCGCGTCCTCCTCAGCCCGGCTCGAACAGCGCGATCGATTCCACGTGCGCCGTATGCGGGAACATGTCCATCACCCCGGCGCTGCGCAGCTTCCAGCCGCGCTCGTTGACCAGGTACTCCGCATCGCGCGCCAGCGACGCCGGGTTGCAGCTCACGTAGACGATCCTCCGGAACTGCTCCAGCGGCAGCTGCCGCAGCACCTCCAGGGCACCCGAGCGCGGCGGATCCAGCAGCAGCTTGTCGAACCCCTGCCCCATCCACGGCGCCTGGCGCTGGTCCAGGGTGAGGTCGGCCGCGTGGAACTGCGCGTTGTCCAGACCGTTGTGCAGCGCATTCTCCCGCGCCCGCGCCACCAGCCCCGCATCGCCCTCCACGCCCACCACCTCGCGCACCGTGCGCGCCAGCGGCAGGGTGAAGTTGCCCAGCCCGCAGAACAGATCCAGCACCCGATCCTCCGCGCCCGCCTCCAGCAGCTCCAGCGCGCGCGCAATCATTTTTTCGTTCAGCCCCGCATTGACCTGGATGAAGTCCATCGGCTGGAACCCCAGCTCCACGTCCCAGGGCGCCAGCCGCAGCGCCAGCCGCGGCGGCTCCACCGGCCACAGCGGATGCACCGTATCCAGCCCGCCCGGCTGCAGGAACACCGCGAACCCGTGCTCGCGCGCAAACCCCGCCAGCGCCTCCCGGTCGCCCGCTTCCAGCGGTTCCAGATGCCGGACGACCAGCGCCACCGCGTCATCGCCGGCAATGAACTCGATCTGCGGAATCACCGCCCGCGCCTGCAGCCCGTCCACCAGCTGCGCCAGCGCACCGATCCGCCCGCCAATCGCCGGGATCACCGTATGGCACTCGGAAAGATCCGCCACGAAGCGCGGATCCGGCTCCCGGAAGCCCACCAGCGTCTTCCCCTTCTTGGCCACCCAGCGCACCGACAGCCGCCCCTTGCGCCGGTAGCCCCACGCCGAATCCACCAGCGGCGGCAGCACCGACTCCGGCTCCAGCCCGCCGGCATCGCGCAGCAGCCCCAGCAGCGTCGCCTGCTTCGCCCCGATCTGCTTTTCCACATCCAGGTGCTGCAGTACGCACCCGCCACAGCCCCCGAAATGCGGACACCGCGGCTCGACCCGATCCGGTGAAGCCCGCAGCACCTGGAGCGTCACCGCCTGATCGAAATCCCGCGACCGACGCGTCCGCTTCGCCAGCACCCGCTCGCCGGCCAGCGCGCCCCAGACAAATACCGACTTTCCACTCTCCAACAGACCGGCTCCGCGGCCGTCATGGGCAAGGTCTGCAATCTCGATTTCAAAAGGTGTCTGGTCTAAACGCGCCACAGATTCGGTTACCGGGAAGGGAGGTGACCAATTGTCTCATCGGGGCCGCCCCCAGGCGGAGTGAGCCAGCCCGGGCCGGCGTCCATCCGGAGCCCGGGAGCCCACGAGCCCGCACCTCTCCGGAGCCGAGCCCCGCCGTGGCCGGCAGGCCTTTGCGCGCAAGTAAAGGAGGAGGCCGCAGCGCAGCGCAGGCCGGGGGACATGGAGCGCAAAGGCCTCCCGGCCGCGGCGGGGCCCGTCCGATCGCGACAAACCCCGATCAGCGCCGGAACGGCGGGTTACTTCTGGCGCCAGCTGCCGGAAGAATCCTGGTACCACCATCCGGACTTCGAACGCTCGATCCACTGCCGCGCAAACACCTCCGCGATCCGCGCCTCCCACTGCGGATTCCCGTTCGCCACCGCGATCTCCCGGTACACCGCCCGCGCGTCCCGGTTCTGTTCCGCAACCGCCTGGTTCACCGACACCCGCGCCGACAGCGGGATCGCCCCCGCATCGCGCACCTGCACCGATCCGTCGCGCCCCCATCCCAGCGCGCCCGAATCGAAGTGCGCCGAAAGCGACCCGCGGAACCGGTCGCGCATCCGCGCCCGGATCCCGTCGATCGCCGGCGTGCTGACGGTGATGTCCGGACTCTGCGCATGCGCCGTCCCGATCCCCAGCAGCGCCCAGCCGTTGAACCGCGCCGGCGCCACCGCCATCCCGCCCGGCTCGAACAGGTCATCCGCCTGCGCATCCGCATCCGCCGGACGCCCGATCACATCGTCAACGAACTCCCGCGCCGCCTCGCGCGCCTCCACCGCCGGGAAATGCACGTTGATCGTCACGCACGCCGTCAGCAGCACCACTGCAGCAACCATCGTTCCAAACCAGCGTCCCATCATCCGTCTCCGTTGTGATCCGTACGCGGCCCATCGCCGCCGACTCAATCCACCACCGGTGCCACATCACCGCCAATCGCCCCGACGATCCGCTCCACCAGCGTCTCCCAGTCCACGTTGCGGTTGTGGCCGATCACCCGCAGGTGCGGGATCCCGGCGCCTTCCACGATAGTAAAGGCGTTGCCCGCTGAACGCAGGCCGCCCATCCGGCACACCCCGTTCTCCAGCCGGCAGCTGATCCCCATCCGCGAATAGCCGAAGTCGTCGAAGAAGCCGATCAGCTGCCCCTGCAGCCCGCCCACGTACATCCCCTCGCCCACGCTGGAGATGTTCTGCACCGCCCGCTGGCTGATCCGCTGGCGCACGCCCGCGCGCCGCACCGTGCCCAGCTCGGCGTCGAAGGAGGACAGCTTCCAGCCCACCAGCCGCAGCCCGTCGATGCTGCCCGACAGCCGCCCGCTGATGTCGCCGAATCCGAACACGCCGGTGATCGCATACAGATCCAGCTCGTGCAGCGCGATGTCCGCCGACAGCGTGGGCAGCACCCCGAACGGCCGATCCATCGACAGCGCGCCCACGTCGACCCGGCCGTCGAACACCTGCACCGACAGCCCGCCGTCGAATTCCAGCCGCTCGTCCTCGTAGCGCGCCGCCGGAATCCGGCCGCTCAGCGTGCCGCCGAACGCCGGCCAGCCGAACGCCTGCGCCAGCTGCTCCACCTGGATGTCCTCCACCGCCAGGCCCAGGCCCAGGCGCAGACCCTGCCCGTCCGCGGGCAGCCGCATCGCCATCTGGTCGAACAGCAGCCGGCCGCCCAGCATCCCGACCTCCACCGCCTCGCGCAGGCGCAGCTCGCCGGCGCTGCTGCGCAGCGGCAGCCGCGCCGCACCGAAACGCAGCTCGCTTATCGCCCCGCCCCGCCACGTGAGCGCGCTGTCCGCCGGCTGCGCCGAGGCGAGCAGCACTTCCCCGTCCAGGCCGTCAAACGCAAAGCGCCCCCCCTGTCCCTGCAGATCCAGTTCGCGCAGCCGCAGCCGGCCCTCGCGCAGCGACCCGTCGCGCACCGCGATGCGCCCGTCCAGCCCGCCGCGGATATCCAGCCCGCCCAGGCCCGCCAGCGCCAGCCAGCCGGACAGGTAGCGCGCCGGCAGCAGCGAGGCGTCGTCGCTCACCACTTCCAGCTCCAGATCGCCCAGCGTGGCCCCGGCGGTCAGCGCCGCCGAGCCGTGCGCCACCAGCGCCGGCCCGTCGTGCCATTCGAATCGCGGCAGGCGCCACGGCGCTTCGGGCCCGTCACGCATCGCGTCCACCCGCACCGCAACCGGCGCGTCCGGCAGGTCGATGAAGGCGTTGCCGAACAGCAGCGCACCGCTGCCGAGCTCACCGTCGACGGCCACCATCGCGGTTCCGCCCGGCTGGCGGAAACCCACCCGCGCCCGCGCCTGCAGCCCTTCACCGGCCGCGCTCGCATCCACGGTCTCGAAGGCCGCCTCCGATACGGCAAGGTCGGCGTCCAGCGCCAGCGGCGCCGAAGCCCGGATACGCACCTCGCCATCCACCCGTCCCGCACCAAGGCGCCCCGACGGCCAGGCCTGCGCCACCAGCGCCTGCGCCCAGGCCAGCGGCACGCGGGTCAGTTCGATGCGGATGTCGTCAGGCGCGGCGGATTGCCGATGCAGGCTGACCTGCGCCTGGCCCCGGCCAAGCCATGCCCCGGTCGCGGCCCCGCCCAGGTCGACCGCCAGCCGCATCGGCGCGGCATCGCCCGAGCGCAGCTCGCCCGCGCAGCTCCAGCCCTCGCCGGGCCCGGCCGGGCGCACCAGCGGGCAGCTCCAGGACAGGTCGGTGAAGTCGTAGCCCAGGTCCGGCGCCCGCGCCCTGGCGGCCTCGATCCGCAGCCGGCCCTGTTCCGCATCGGCCGGCCACTCCAGGCGCACCCGCACCTCGTGCAACACCGCGACCGGACTGTCGATGCGCGCGATGCGGGCTTCGGCAGCGCGGGCTCCGGCCTCGGCCGAAAGTCCGATTCCCGACGCCCCCAGCAACAGTAGTAGGATGAAACGCACGATGGCGCGAGCATACCGAGGGAACGGGAGCAGGCGATGAAGCCGAGGCTGTTGTTGCTGGAGGATGAACCCACGAGCCGGATGTTCCTGGCCGCGGCGCTCACCGAGCTGCCCGTGGAGGTGGATCTGGCCGGCACCGTGGCCCAGGGACGGGAGATGGCGACCAACGGCAGCCACGCGCTGTGGCTGTTCGATGCCAACCTGCCCGACGGCACCGGCAGCGGCCTGCTGGCGGAGCTGCGGGCCGGCGGCCACGCCACCCGCGCGCTTGCCCACACCGCCTCGGCCGGGGAAGACGAGCGCGCGCGCCTGCTGGCGGACGGCTTCGACACCGTGGTGGTCAAGCCACTGCCGGCCACGGCATGGCGCGACGCGGTCAGGGCCGCGCTGGAAACCGGACACGCGCTGCCCGTGGGCGAACCGGCCGCGCAATGCGCCGCGCCCGACGCACCCGTGTGGGACGACGGCGCCGCCGCCGCCGCGCTGGCCGGCAACCTGGAGAACGTGGCCGCCCTGCGCCAGCTGTTCCTGGCCGAACTGCCGGCCGCGCGCGACCGGATCGTGGCCGCGGCCAGCTATGGCGACGAGACCGGCGTACGCGACGCCCTGCACCGGCTGCGCGCCAGCTGCGGGTTCGTGGGGGCGGCGCGGCTGGACGCGGCGGGACGGGCGCTGGGGGATGCGCCCGGATGCGCGGCGCGCCTGCAGGCATTCGTGGACGCCGCCAACGCAACGGCCGGCCAGCCCTCCGGCTAGCAGCAGTTGTTCTTCAGCGGGGAGCGAGGCGGCCGAGTTCGCCCATCAGTTCCCAGGACTTCAGGCCGCGGCCACCGAGCTGGTGGGTGAGCGCTTCGCGCAGGGCGCGGCGCAGGCCCGGCAGATCCTCGGCCTCGGGCAGGGTGTCGGCGGCCAGGGCCAGCAGGCCGCGGCCGGTGGCGTCGCCGGCACGCTCGCCGGGGCGCAGTTCACGCACCCGGCGCGGGCCGTGGTCGGGCTCGATGCGGTAGCGCGCGGCCGGATCCAGCGCCGCGCCGTCGCCGTCCACGCCGAAGTCGAACCCGACCCCCAGCGCGTCCAGCAGGTCGCGCTCGAACCGCCGCAGCGTCCACGCCAGCGGCTCGCCCGCGCGCAGCCGCTCGCGGGCCTGGCCGTAGAGTTCGTACAGGCGCGGGTAGGGATCCTGGCGCGGCACCAGGCGCAGCAGCAGCTCGCCCAGGTAGAAGCCCGCCAGGGTTGCCTCACCGGCCAGCAGCGGCGCGTTGTCGACCTGCTCGGCCGAGTCCAGCCACGCCAGCTCGCCGCGCTGCACGGCCTGCAGGCGGATGTGCTGCAGCGGCTGCAGCGCCGCGCGCAGCGCGTGCCGCTTCGGCCCGGTCACGCCGCGGGCCACCAGGCCGATCCTGCCGTGATGCTCGCTCAGCACTTCCACCAGCAGGCTGGTCTCGCGCCAGCGCCGCGCATGCAGCACGTAGGCGGGCTCGGCGTGGTAGCGCAATCAGCGATCCTCGTAGCCGAACGCCCGCAGCGCCGCCTCGTCGTCCGACCAGCCCTCGCGCACGCGCACCCAGGTCTGGAGGAACACCTTGGAACCGAACAGCCGCTCCATCTGCTCGCGGGCCTTGGTGCCGATCGCGCGCAGGCGCGCGCCGCCCTTGCCGATCACGATCGCCTTCTGGCCCTCACGCTCGACCCAGATCACCGCGCCCACGCGCAGCATCGCCCCGCCCCTGGGCGAAGGCTCCTCGGCCCAGGACTGGATCTCCACCGTGGTCGCATAGGGCAGCTCGGCGCCGAGCTGGCGCATGAGCTGCTCGCGGATCAGCTCGGCGGCCAGGAAGCGCTGGCTGCGGTCGGTAATCTCGTCGTCGCCGTACAGCGGAACCTGTTCGGGCAGCAGCTTGAGCACGTCGTCCACCAGCCCGTCCAGGCCCTTGCGCTTGAGCGCCGACACCGGGTGCACGCTGGCGAACCCGCGGCCCTCGCTGGCCTGGGCCAGGTACGGCAGCAGGCTGGCCTTGTCCTGGATGCGGTCGACCTGGTTGACCACCAGCACCACCGGCACGCCGGCCCCGCGCAGGGCCTCGTAGGCGGCGCTGTCCTCGTCCTCCCAGCGGCCGGCCTGGACGACCAGCAGGGCCACGTCCACGCCCTCCAGGGCGCCGCGCGCGGAGCGGTTCATCCAGCGGTGCATGGCGGTGGCGCTGGCCTTGCCGTGGTCGCGGTGCAGGCCCGGGGTGTCGACCAGCACCAGCTGTCCTTCCGGAAAGCTGGCGATGCCCAGCAGCCGGTGGCGGGTGGTCTGGGGACGGTTGGAGACGATGCTGACCTTGGCACCCACCAGGGCGTTGACCAGGGTCGATTTGCCGACGTTGGGGCGGCCGAGCACGGCGACGTGGCCGGCGCGATGGGGGCTGGGTGCGTTCATCCCGCCATTGTAGGGCGGCTGCGCCGCGCGGGCGCGAATGGCGCGCTGCTACTGCTGACCGCCCAGCCGGGAGAGCACGGTTTCGGCGGCCTGCTGCTCGGCAGCGCGGCGCGAGCTGCCCTCGCCTTCGGCGGACAGCTCCGGCACCGCCAGCACGCAGCGCACGCGGAAGGTCTTGTCGTGGTCGGAGCCGCTTTCACCCAGCAGTTCGTAGCTGGGCAGCGGATGCTGGCGGCCCTGCAGCCATTCCTGCAGCCGGGTCTTGGGATCCTTTTCCAGCTTGCCGACCTCCAGCCCGTCCAGCTCCGGCTCCAGCCAGGCCAGCACCGCGGCGCGGCAGGCGTCCAGGCCGGCATCCAGGTGTATGGCGGCGATCACCGCCTCCAGGGCGTCGGCCAGGATCGAATCGCGGCGGTGGCCGCCGGACTTCATCTCGCCCGGGCCGAGCTTGAGCATGGGCCCGACGTCGAGCCGGCGGGCGATCCGGGCCAGGGTGGATTCGCGTACCAGCTCGGCCCGGGCCCGGGTCAGCGCGCCCTCGTCGGCGCGCGGCCAGCGCTGGAACAGCACCTCGGCCACCACCAGCCCCAGCAGGGCGTCGCCGAGGAACTCCAGCCGCTCGTTGTGCGGCGCCCCGGCGCTGCGATGGGTCAGCGCCCGGGCCAGCAGGCCCGGGTCGGCAAAGCGATGGCCGAACGGATCAGTTGACGTCGCCGGCACGCGTGAGCATCTGGGTTGAATCGAACTTGCCGACCACGTCGAGGTTGCCCACCAGCGGCCGGCGCACCTCGTACTGCACGTGCATCTCCCAGCCGTTGTCCACCCGGCGCAGCTTCACGTGCTCCTTCTTCACGTTCTCGGAGTAGTTGATGTACAGCCGCCGGAAGAACAGATCCTGGATCCTGGCCGGATCCTGGGTGCCGATACCCGGCTCGGCGGCCAGGCCCTTCATCGCCGAACGCACGCTGTAGTACTCCTGGTACATCGGGAACAGCCGCATGGCGATGTAGGCGAAGAAGCCCACCACCGCCAGCACGATCACGAACCCGAGCAGGGTCATTCCCCTCTCATTGCCCCTCATTGCCTTCTCCCCAAGGAATGCTGTGCCGCCACGCGATATTACGGAATCCGGTTGCCGATCCGGTCGAAGCCGACGCCCCCGGCGCTGCCGTCCCAGTTCATCCAGACCATGAACGCCTTGCCGCGAAGCTGGCTCTCGGGAAGCGTACCCCAGAAGCGGCTGTCGTCGCTCCTGTCGCGGTTGTCGCCCATCACGAAATAATGACCTTCCGGCACCGTCCACGGCCCGCGCTCGGCCGGATCCCTGATCGGCAGTTCGGTTTCCAGCACCTGGTGGACGCGCCCGCGCCCCGGGATCTGCTCTTCCAGCAGCGTCGCGCCGGTCATGTCGCGGCCGCGGCCGCGGCCCTCGTAGCTGCCCACGGCGTCGTAGGCGAACGGCTGCCCGTTCACGTAGACCGTGTTGTCCACGTAGTCCACGGTATCGCCCGGCACCCCGATCACCCGCTTGATCCAGTCCTGGTCGGGGTGCTGGGGCGGCCTGAACACCACCACGTCGCCACGCTGCGGCTCGCCGATGGACACCACCTTCTGGTTGGTGATCGGCAGGCGCAGGCCGTAGGAAAACTTGTTGACCAGGATGAAGTCGCCGATCAGCAGGGTCGGCATCATCGAACTGGAGGGAATGCGGAACGGCTCGGCAACGAAGCTGCGCAGGATCAGCACCACCGCCAGCACCGGGAAAAAGGCCTTGGCGTAGTCGACGACCACCGGCTCCTTGTCCTCCAGCAGCCCCGCCTTTTCGGCGCGCCGCTTTGCGAACACCAGCCGATCCAGCAGCCAGATGATGCCGGTCGCAAGGGTCAGGACGACCAGTCCGATTTCAAACCATTTCATCGATGCTCCTTTGGAGCGAAGCCACGCCCTAATCCTTGCCGGTGTTCAAGACCGCCAGGAAGGCCTCCTGCGGGATGTCGACGCGGCCGACCGACTTCATCCGCTTCTTGCCTTCCTTCTGCTTCTCCAGCAGCTTCTTCTTGCGCGAAATGTCGCCACCATAGCACTTGGCCAGCACGTTCTTGCGCAGCGCCTTGACCGTGGTCCGGGCGATGATCTGCGAGCCGATCGCGGCCTGGATGGCGACGTCGAACTGCTGGCGCGGGATCAGTTCCTTCATCTTCTCGGCCAGCTCGCGGCCACGGCGGTCGGCGTGGCTGCGATGCACGATCAGCGACAGCGCGTCGACCTTGTCGCCGTTGATGAGGATGTCCACGCGCACGAACGGGCCGACCTCGAAACGCTCGAAATGGTAGTCCAGCGAAGCGTAGCCGCGGCTGACCGACTTGAGCCGGTCGAAGAAATCCAGCACCACCTCGGCCATCGGCAGCTCGTAGCTCACCTGCACCTGGCTGCCCATGTACTGGATGCCGACCTGGCGGCCGCGCTTCTCCTCGCACAGGGTGATCACGCTGCCCACGTGGTCGGGCGGGGTCAGGATGTTGGCGCGGATGATCGGCTCGCGGATCTCCTCGACCTGGTTGGACGGCGGCAGGTCGGCCGGGTTGTCCAGCGGGATCACCTCGCCATCCGTCCTGGCCACCTCGTAGACCACGGTGGGCGCGGTGGTGATCAGGTTGAGGTCGTACTCGCGCTCAAGCCGCTCCTGCACGATCTCCATGTGCAGCATGCCCAGGAAGCCGCAGCGGAAGCCGAAGCCCATCGCCTCCGAGCTCTCCGGCTCGAAGCGCAGCGCGGCGTCGTTGAGCCGCAGCTTGTCCAGCGCCTCGCGCAGATCCGGGTAGTCGTCGGCGTCGACCGGGAACAGGCCCGCGAACACCCGCGGCTGCATCTCCTGGAAGCCGGGCAGCGGGTTGGCCGCCGGATCGCCGGCCAGGGTCAGGGTGTCGCCCACCGGCGCGCCGTGCACGTCCTTGATGCTGGCCGTGACCCAGCCCACCTCGCCCGCCGCCAGCCTGCCGGTGACCTTGCGCTTGGGGGTGAACACGCCCACGCCGTCGACCTGGTGGGTGCGCCCGGTGGACATCACCAGCAGCTTGTCGCCGCTCTTGATCTCGCCCTGCACCACCCGCACCAGCGAAACCACGCCCAGGTAGTTGTCGAACCAGGAGTCGATGATCAGCGCCTGCAGCTTGTCGGTGTCGCCGCGCACGGGGGCGGGGATGCGGGTGACGATCGCCTCCAGCACGTCCTCCATGTTCAGCCCGGTCTTGGCGCTGACCGCAATCGCGTCGGCGGCGTCGATGCCGATCACCGCCTCGATCTCCTCCTTCACCCGCTCCACGTCGGCGGTGGGCAGGTCGATCTTGTTCAGCACCGGCACCACTTCCAGGCCCTGCTCCACCGCGGTGTAGCAGTTGGCCACCGACTGCGCCTCCACGCCCTGGGCGGCGTCCACCACCAGCAGCGCGCCCTCGCAGGCGGCCAGCGAGCGGCTGACCTCGTAGCTGAAGTCGACGTGGCCCGGGGTGTCGATGAAGTTGAGGTGGTAGGTCTCCCCGTCCTTGGCCGTATAGGACACCGACACCGAGTGCGACTTGATGGTGATGCCGCGCTCGCGCTCGATCGGGTTGTTGTCCAGCACCTGCGCTTCCATCTCGCGCTCGGTCAGGCCGCCGCACATCTGGATGATGCGGTCGGCCAGGGTCGACTTGCCGTGGTCGACGTGGGCAATGATGGAGAAGTTGCGGATGTTCCGCATCGGATCGCTCATGGGGGCGGGCGTCGCTGTGTCGCGTTGGCGGGGGAAAACGCGACATTATCGCACAGCGCGGCACCCGCCCCCTGCGGGACGGGCGCCGTGCCGGCACGCGGCCGCCGCAGCGGCCGGGCGCACTCAGTCGTCGGAGTCGCCCGGGGTCACCGCCACGAACTCGGCGCCGCCGCCGCGGTGGCGCAGCAGCATCACGGTCTGGCCCGGGCCGACGTCGCGCAGGAGCCGATCCAGGTCGGCCGCGCTGCCGACCACCGAGCGCCCCACCCGGGAAATCACGTCGCCGGGACGGATGCCGGCGCTGCGGGCGGCCGCGCCGTCCACGGCGGTAATGCGCACGCCCTCGCCCTCCGGCAGCCCGGCCTGGCGGCGCTGGGCCTCGGTCAGATCCTGCGCGGCCAGGCCCAGCGCGTTGCTGGAGCCGGGCTGGCCCTGGCGCGGATCCGCGCCGCGCTGGCGCGCCGGCTGGCTGGTTCCGGTGTCGCTGTCCAGGCTGGCCAGAGTGACGTCGAAGTTGCGGGTGCGGCCATCGCGCAGCACCTCCAGCCGCACCTTGGTGCCCGGAGGCATGTTGCCCACGATCGGCGGCAGGTCGCTGGCCTGGATGATCTGGGTGCCGTCGACCGCGCGGATCACGTCGCCCACCTCGATCCCGGCGTCCTCGGCCGGGCTGCCGTCCTGCACCCCCACCACCATCGCGCCGCGGGTATCGGGCAGGTCGAAGCCGGACATCGCGTCGCGGGTCACCGGGCCCACGTTCACGCCCACCAGGCCGCGCTGCACGCTGCCGGTGTCCTTGATCTGCTCGGCCACGTTCATGGCGATGTCGATCGGGATCGCGAAGCTCACGCCCTGGTAGCCGCCGCTGTTGCTGAAGATCTGCGAGTTGATGCCGATCACCTCGCCGCGGGTGTTGAGCAGCGGGCCGCCGGAGTTGCCGCGGTTGATGGCCACGTCGGTCTGGATGAACGGCACGTACTGCTGGTTGGCGTAGCGGTTGGAGCGGCCCACGGCGCTGACGATGCCGGCGGTGACCGACTGCTCCAGGCCGAAGGGCGAGCCGATCGCCACCGCCCACTGGCCCGGGCGCACCTGGCCGGCGTCGCCCGGGCGCAGCACGGTCAGGTCGTCGGCGTCGATCTTGAGCACGGCCACGTCGGACTGCTCGTCGCTGCCCACGACCTCGGCATCGAACTGGCGGTGGTCGTGCAGGCGCACGCGCACCTCTTCCGCATTGGCGACCACGTGGTGGTTGGTGAGCAGGTAGCCGTCGTCGCTGATCAGGAATCCGGTGCCCATCGACATGCCGCGCGGCGCCGGCGCCTGCGGATTGGCCGGCTGGCCGCCAAACGGGCTGCCCGGGCCGAAGAAGCGCCGGAAGATCTCCGGGATCATCTCGTCACCCGGCCCCGCGCGCCCGCCGCGCTGGGCGGTGCGCATGGCGATGGTGGCCTCGATGCTGACCACGCCGGGGCCGACCTGCTCCACCAGCCGGGTGAAGTCCGGCAGGCCGGTCACCAGTTCGGTCGCGGGCGCCCGGTTGGCCTGGGCGGCGGTGGACTCCTGGGCCGCGGGTTCGGCGGTGGCCGAGGGCAGGATCACGGCGGCGGTGGCCGCGGCGGTCACCAGCACGAGGACAAGGGCGGGAACGGGGGCTTTCATCGGCGAACAGTCCTTCGACAATCCAACGGGGGATCCAGCGCCCCGCGGGGCGCCTGGAGGGGGAATCGGACGCGGGCGCGCTTCAGCGCGGGCCGGCCACGACGGCTTCGCGCGGCGCGGCGCGGGCGGGAACGACGCGGGCTCCGATCGCGGTCGCGGCCGGCGGCGGCTGCACCGGCGCGACCGGAAGACCGAACAGTTCGGCCGCCGGCTGCCGGCCGGCTTCAAACGACCGCGGCCAGGCGGTGCTGCCCGGCAGCACGCCGCCCAGGCCCACCGAATAGGCTCCGCCGCCATCGATGCCGGCGCGCGGCCAGGGCCGGCTGGCGACGGTCATCGGCAATGCGGCGAACGGATCCGCGCCGATGCCATCGGCACCCTGTGCCAGGCCGGCCAGCAGCGAAGTATCGGCCGCCGGAGCCGGCAGCGGGGCGGGAGCGGCGGCTGGCGCGCTCTCCACGCGCGGGCGCGGCGCCTCGGTCGCCGGAACGACGGCCAGCCGCGGTGCCGCCGCGCTGCGCGATGCGGCACCGGCAACGCCGGCATCGGGCTGCGCACCCGAGCGCGTACGGGTTTCGGAGGCGCGCCGCGGGATTTGCGTGGCTGCAACCGCGGTGGCGGCGATCGCTGCCGCCGCGGCCGCGGGAGCGGCTTCCGGCGCAGGATCGATGGCCACCGGAGCCGCCGGGGCCGGGGCCGTCCCGGTGCCGGCGGCGGCGAATGCGGGCGACGCCTGCGGCATCGCGGGCTCCGGCTCGATCCCGGCCTGGCGCCCCACCAGCAGCGCGGCCATGGCCACCGAAGCGGCCAGCGCGGCGCCGCCGCCCCAGCGCAGCAGGCGCGCCCCGCCCCTTCGGGCCGGCACCTGGGCCACCACCGCGTCACCGGCGATGGCCGCCGACACCTTCTGCGAGAAGTCCGCCGGCAGCAGCGCGCCGTGCTGGCCGCGCAGCACGTCGCCGCAGACCTGCCAGCGCTCCCAGCGGCCGGCCAGGTCGGCGTCGTGCTGCAGCCGGCGCAGCATGAAGCGCGCCTGGTCGGGCGACAGCTCGCCGTCGAGCATCGCCGAAAGCTGCTGGCGGTGGTAACGCTCCAGCTTGTCCTGGTCGGGCACGATCTGGAGGTTGTCGGTGTCTTCGTCTTGCATCATCGGGTGGCACGCTCCGCGCTTGTCTCGTCGTCCATCAGCGGCTTGAGTTCCTGGTCGATCGCCTCGCGGGCACGGAAGATGCGCGAACGCACCGTCCCGACCGGGCAGTCCATCCGCCGGGCGATCTCCTCGTAGCTCAGGCCGTCGACCTCCCGCAGGGAGATGGCGACCCGAAGCTCCTCGGGCAATCCTTCGACCGCGCGCAGCACCGTTTGTTCCATCTGCCGGCGCATCATTTCCCGTTCGGGGGTGTCGGTGTCGCGCAGCCGGATGCCCGAATCGAACTGTTCGGCGTCCTCGACATCGATATCCGCGCCCGGCGGGCGGCGGCCCAGCGCCACCAGGTGGTTCTTGGCGGTATTGACGGCAATCCGGTGCAGCCAGGTGTAGAACTGGGCGTCGCCACGGAAGTTGCCGATGGCCCGGTAGGCGCGGATGAACGTTTCCTGGGCCACGTCCTGGCATTCGCTCCAGTCGGCCACGTAGCGCCCGATCAGGGCCGCGACCCGGTGCTGGTACTTGCGCACGAGCAGGTCGAAGGCGGCACTGTCGCCGCGCTGCACGCGCCTGACCAGTTCGTTGTCCGGATGCTGGGGATCGTTGTCGGCCATCGGGCCGGGCTCCTGTTCGTGCGCTTGAACGCTTGGACTTGGGGGCGCAGCGGCTTGCCGACAACCCCCGTAGCCGCGCGCTCCCGCCACGCCGGGGATTTGACGGCAGGCGAACGACCTCTGGATGATAGGGGGTTTCCCCCATACCCTAACGGATGGTGTCGCATGATTGCAGGCCTCGACGGACTGCGCTTCAGCCACTGGAAAGCCGCGCTGCGCGAGGACGGCGTGCTCGTGCTGTCGTTCGACCGCCAGGGCGAGTCGGTCAACACGTTCGCGCAGGACGTGTTGATCGAGCTTGACGGCCTGCTGGAGCGGCTGGCGCTGGATCCGCCCCGTGGACTGGTGCTGGCATCGGCCAAGGACAAGGGCTTCATCGCCGGCGCCGACATCCGCGAATTCGCCGAGTTCGACGCCAGGGGCACCATCGGCGATTCGATCCACCGCGGCCAGCAGGTGTTCCAGCGCCTGGCCGACCTGCCCTGCCCCACGGTGGCCGCGATCCACGGCTTCTGCATGGGCGGCGGCACCGAGATCTCGCTGGCCTGCGACTACCGGGTGGCCAGCAGTGATGACTCCACCCGGATCGGCCTGCCCGAGGTGAAGCTGGGCATCTACCCCGGCTGGGGCGGCAGCGTGCGCCTGCCGCGGCTGGTCGGCGCGCCGGCCGCGTTCGACATGATGCTCACCGGCCGCGCGCTGTCGGCGAAGGCGGCGCGCGGCATCGGCCTGGTGGACAAGGTGGCCGAGCCGGCGCTGCTGCTGGACGCCGCGGCCGGGCTTGCGCTCAATGGCACCACGCGGCCGTTCAAGCAGCGCTTCATGGGCTGGGCCACCAACACCTGGCCGGTGCGGCAGGCGCTGGCGCCGATCCTGGTCAAGCAGGTCGCCGGCAAGGCGCGCAGGGAGCATTATCCGGCGCCGTATTCGCTGATCGAGACCTGGCGCCGCAGCGGCGGCGGCCTGCAGTCGAAGCTGGACGCCGAGCGGCGCTCGGTGGTCAAGCTGGCGGGCACGCCGACCGCGCGCAACCTCACCCGCGTGTACTTCCTGCAGGAGCGGCTGAAGGGCCTGGGCACGCGCGAGCACGGCGTGGAACGCGTGCACGTGGTCGGCGCGGGCGTGATGGGCGGCGACATCGCCGCCTGGACGGCCTACAAGGGCTTCCAGGTCACCCTGCAGGATCGCGAGCAGGCCTACATCGACAAGGCGATCGAGCGGGCCCAGGGCCTGTTTGCGAAGAAGGTGAAGGACGACGCCAGGCGGCCGGAAGTCGCGGCGCGGCTGAAGTCCGACCTGGAGGGCGCGGGCGTGGCCGGGGCCGACCTGGTGATCGAGGCGATCATCGAGGACGCCGACGCCAAGCGCGGACTGTACGCGCAGGTGGAGCCCGGGCTCGGCGCGGGCGCGCTGCTGGCCAGCAACACCTCCTCGATCCCGCTGGACACGCTGGCCCCGGGCCTGCAGCGGCCGGCGCAGTTCGCCGGCCTGCACTACTTCAATCCGGTGGCGCTGATGCCGCTGGTGGAGATCGTGCGCCACGAGGCGATGGCGGCGGACACGCAGGATCGCCTGGCCGGCTTCTGCCGCGCCACCGGCAAGCTGCCGGTGCCGGTGGCGGGCAGCCCCGGGTTCCTGGTCAACCGGCTGCTGTTCCCGTACATGCTGGAGGCCGCCACCGCGTACGCAGAGGGCATCCCGGGCGCGGCGATCGACCGGGCGGCGGTGAAGTTCGGCATGCCGATGGGGCCGATCGAGCTGATCGACACCGTGGGCCTGGACGTGGCCGCGGGCGTGGCGGCGGAGCTGGCCCCGTTCCTGGGCCTGCGGATCCCCGCGGCGCTGGCGCAGCCGCCCGAGGCGGGCAAGCGCGGCAAGAAGGACGGCCAGGGCCTGTACGCCTGGGAGGACGGCAAGGCGAAGAAGCCCGAACTGCCCAAGGACTACAGGGCGCCGGACGACCTGGAAGACCGGCTGGTGCTGGCCCTGCTCAACGAAGCCGTGGCGGCGCTGGCCGATGGCGTGGTGGACGATGCCGACCTGCTGGACGCCGGGGTGATCTTCGGCACCGGCTTCGCGCCCTTCCGCGGCGGCCCGATCCAGCACATCCGCGACACCGGCGCCGACAAGCTGCTGGAGCGGCTCAAGGCCCTGCAGGGCAAGTACGGCGAGCGCTTCGCCCCGCGTCCGGGCTGGGACAACCCCGCGCTGCGGCCCTGACCTTTTCCCGCAGGAGCCCGCCATGCGCGCTCCTGCCAAGGCGGGGCCAAGCGGGCCGGGCTACATCGTGTGGGTGGGCTTTTCCGAGGTCAGGATGCCGGCCAGCAGGGTTTCGATGCGGCCCTTCACGGTCTCGCCCTCGTTGGTGTCGGCGAACTGCACGCCCACGCCCGCGGTGCGGTTGCCCTGGGCGCCGGCCGGAGTGACCCAGACCACCTTGCCGGCCACCGGCAGGCGATCCCTGGTCTCGGGCAGGGTCAGCAGCAGGAACACCTCGTCGCCGAGGAAATAGCGCTTGGGCGTCGGCACGAAGATGCCGCCGTGCTTGAGATACGGCATGTAGGCGTTGTACAGCGCCGCCTTGTCCTTCACCGCCAGCGACAGGATGCCCTGTCGCGCGCCTGGCCCGGTTGCCCCCATCGATCACTCCCCTCCTGTGTGGTGGTTCAACGCCCGGCCGCGGCCAGCTCGCGCCAGCGCAACAGCAGCCCGGCGACCGCGAGATCCGCGCGCACGGTGGTGCGCAGCAGGTCGCGGGTGCGGTTGGCTTCATCGAACCACGCCGCAAGCCTGCGGGTTCGCTCCGGGTCGGTCAAGCCTGAGGCCTTGCCCACGGCGATGTCAGCGGCGTGGCCAAGGCGCGAGACGGCATCGGCGCCTTCGGCAGTCCAGCGCCTGGCGGCTTCGGACGGGGCCAGCTCGCCGCGGGCCAGCGCGGCCAGGTCGGCCGCCACCTCCCGCCGCAGTTCCATGCCGCCGTCGCGCAGCCAGGACGCGGCCAGGCCCGGATGTCCGCGCGCGGCGTCCAGGGCCTCGGTGGCGGCCCTGTCGTCGTACCCCTGCGCGCCCAGCCACGCCAGCGCCTCCTCGCGCGGCGGCAGGCGGAACTCCAGCCGCTGGCAGCGGCTGCGGATGGTGGCCGGCAGGCGCATCGGGTTGGCCGCCACCAGCCACAGGTAGCGGCCCGGCTGCGGCTCTTCCAGGGTCTTGAGCAGGGCGTTGCAGGCGTTCTCGTTCATCGCCTCGGCCGGCTCGATGATGGCGACCTTGCCGCCGCCGTACTGCGCCGACTTGCCCAGGCGCTCGGACAGCTCGCGGATCTGGTCGACGCTGACCTGGGTGAGCTGCCGCTGTGGGCTCGGCGACATCCGCCACGCGTAGCTGACGAACACCGCATCCGGGTGCATCGGGTGTCCGTCCGGATGGGACAGGCTGCCGTCGGGCCGGTGCTCCAGCGGGTCGCGCTGCGAGCGCGCCGCGTACAGCTCGCAGGAGCGGCAGCGGCCGCAGGGGCGCGCGCCCTCCTTCGCCGTGCACAGCACGTACTGCGCCAGGCGCTCGGCCACCGCGCGCTTGCCCAGCCGCTCCGGGCCGGACAGCAGCAGCGCGTGGCCCATGCGGCCGGAGTCGAGCGCTTCCACGGCGCGCTCGTACATGCGCTGCTGCCACGGCGCCAGCGGGGCGGTCGGCATGCCGCTCATGCGGCCTCCTGCCACTGGCGCAGCGCGGCCAGCGCGGCCGCGGCCACGGCATCGGCCGGCTGCGAGGCATCGATCACCCGGAACCGGCCGGGATCTGCGGCGGCGCGCTCGCGGAAGGCGGCGCGCACGCGTTCAAAGAAGCCGTCGCGCTCGCGCTCGATGCGGTCGGGCACCAGGTCGCGGCCGCGGGTGCGCTCGCGGCCGGTGGCCACGTCCAGGTCGAGCAGGAAGGTCAGCCCCGGGCGCAGGCCGACCACGGCGCGCTCCAGGGTTTCGATCAGGCCCCGATCCAGCCCGCGGCCGCCGCCCTGGTAGGCGTAGCTGGAGTCGGTGAAGCGGTCGCACAGCACCCAGGCGCCGCGCTCCAGCGCGGGCCGGATCACTTCGCGCACGTGCTGGGCGCGGGCGGCGAACATCAGCAGCAGCTCGGTCTCCGGCGCCGCCGGCTCATGCCCGGGATCCAGCAGCAGGCCGCGGATGCTCTCGGCCAGCGGCGTCCCGCCCGGCTCGCGGGTCACCACCACCTCGTCGCCGGCGGCCGCCAGCTCGCGGCGCAGCGCGCCGAGCACGGTGGTCTTGCCGGCGCCCTCGCCGCCTTCCAGGCTGACGAAGCGCGGGTGCGTCGGCAATGCGCTCATTCCTGGCGCGCCCCCGGGCCGAAGCGCTGGCGATAGCGCCGCACGTATTCGCGCACCGCCACCTGGTGCTCGGCGTAGGTGCGCGAGAACACGTGGCCGCCGCTGTCGTCGCCGACCGCGACGAAGTACAGCTCGTCGCCGGGCTCCGGGCGGGTCGCGGCGCGGATCGCGTCCGCGCCCGCCATCGCGATCGGGGTGGGCGGCAGGCCGTCGCGGGTGTAGGTGTTGTAGGGGGTATCGGTCTGCAGGTCGCGGCGGCGGATGTTGCCGTCGTAGGCGCTGCCGATGCCGTAGATCACGGTGGGGTCGGTCTGCAGCCGCATGCCGCGCTGCAGGCGGCGGGTGAACACGCCGGAGATGCGGGCGCGCTCGGAGGCCAGGCCGGTTTCCTTCTCGATGATCGAGGCCAGCACCAGGGCCTCCTCGGCGGTCTCCAGCGGCAGCCCGTCGGCGCGCTTGTCCCAGGCCTGCTCCAGCGCGCCATCAAGCGCGGCGGCGGCCCGCTGCAGCAGATCCAGGTCGCTGTCGCCGCGGGTGTAGAGGTAGGTCTCGGGCAGGAAGCGGCCTTCCGGATGCACGCCGGGGCGGCCGAGCGCGTCCATCAGCGCGGCGTCGTCCAGGTCGGCGGTTTCCTGCAGCAGCGGCTCGGCGCGGGCCAGCGCGGCGCGCAGTTCGCGGATGTTCCAGCCCTCGACGATGGTGAAGCGGTGGCGGATGACCCGGCCGTCGCGCATCTTCACCAGCACGTCGGTGGCGCTCATGCCGGGTTCGAGCTGGTACTCGCCCACCTGCAGCCGGCCGCCGGCGTCCAGCCGCCGCGCCAGCAGCTGCCATTCGACGCGGTGGCCGTCGCTGATGCCGGCTTCGCGCAGCCTGCCGAGCACGCGCAGGAACGAGTCCCCGCGCTCGACCATCACGGTATCGCCCTCGTCGATGCCCGACAGCGGCCCGTTGGCGAAGCCCTGATGGTGGTTCCACGCCAGGTACGCCAGCACCCCGGCCAGCAGCGCCGAAACCACGAAAAACAGCCCGATTCCCAGCCCGCGCCTGCTCATCGATCCACCAGCGTTGTCTTGGAGAAGAAGATCATCGCCTCAGGATACCTTGGCCATCCCGGCTGTAGGGGCACGCCAGGCGTGCGAAGCCGGGTGACGGTTTGTGCGGTGGGGTTCGCGGGCCGTCGGGCCCTCGTGTTCGCGGCGATCGTGCGCTGCCTGGATTCACGCGGCTTCGCGCGCATGGCCGCTTTACCCGCGCAGGGCGAGGAGCATGCCGCGGGCCTTGGCGCGGGTTTCGGCCAGTTCGCGGTCGGGCCGCGAGTCGGCGACGATGCCGGCGCCGGTGCGGAAGCGCAGCGTGTCGCCCTCGAGTTCGGCGCTGCGGATCAGGATGTTGAGGTCGAGGTCGCCGTCGCGGTTGAGCCAGCCCATCGCGCCGGTGTAGGCACCGCGGCCGGTGCCCTCCAGTTCGGCGATGATCTGCATGCAGCGCACCTTGGGGCAGCCGGTGATGGTGCCGCCGGGGAACACCGCGGCGATCACCTCGCCCGGCGTGGCGTCACCACGCAGGCGCCCGCGCACGTTGCTGACGATGTGGTGCACCTGGGCGTAGCTTTCCACGGTCATCAGCTCGTCCACCTCGACGCTGCCCGGCGTGCACACCCGGCCCAGGTCGTTGCGCTCCAGATCCACCAGCATCACGTGCTCGGCGCGCTCCTTGGGATCGCCGGCCATCTCCCGGATCCGCTCGGCGTCGTCGTCGCCGGGCAGGCGCGGCCGGGTGCCGGCGATCGGGCGGGTCTCGACCACGTCGCCGCGCACCGACACCAGCCGCTCGGGCGAGGCACTGGCGATCGCACCGCCCTGGCAGGCGAACAGCCCGGAGAACGGCGCGGGACTGGCCTGGCGCAGCCGCGCGTACAGTTCGGCGGGCTGCGGAACGTGGTCGAAGCCCGCCCGCCAGGCCCGGGACAGGTTCACCTGGAACACATCCCCGGCGGCGAGGTATTCCAGGATGCGCTCCACCCCGGCGGTGAACGCATCCGGGTCGTCTTCCCCAAGCGAAGACGGCGGCCGCCACTGTGGCAGGGGCGCCTGGCCGGCCGCGGCGTGCGCGTCGGCGGCGATGCGATCGAGCAGCGCTTCGTGGCCGCGTTCGGCCAGGGCCACGCACTCGCCGGTACCGCGCTCGCGCAGCACCGCCGCCGGACAGCGCAGGGCGATGGCCACCGGCAGGTGGCCGGGGGCCGGCGGCAGCCGAAGCACCGGCTCGACCTGCATCCCGAGCTCGTAGCCCAGCAGCAGCGCCCAGCCACCGCGGAACGGCCAGCGCGGCTCCTCGCGCGGCAGCCGCAGCGATTGCCAGCAGCCGTCAAGCAGGTCGAGGAAGCGCCCCTGCAGCGCCACGCCGGCGCCATCGCGGGTGATGCCGTCCTTGCCAAGCACGAGCTCGGCCCCGGTGGACACCAGCAGCATGTCCCAGCGTCCCTGGGCGGTACCGTGCGCGACCGACTCCAGCAGCACGGGGTAGCGCGCCGGATCCAGCCGGTGCAGCGCCAGCAGGCCGATGTCGGAGGGCAGCGGACGGGTGATCAGCACGGATGTGGCGTCCTGTCCGGGCAGGGAGGAGCTTGCTCCGCCCTGCGGGCCCGAAGAAAAGCGGGGTCAGACCCGGGCGAAGACCAGGGTGCCGTTGGTGCCGCCGAAGCCGAACGAGTTGGACAGCACCACGTCCACCTTCGCCTCGCGGGCGGTGTGCGGCACGTAGTCCAGGTCGCAGCCCTCGGAGGGGTTGTCGAGGTTGATCGTCGGCGGCAGCACGCCGCTCTGGATCGCCATCGCCGAGAACACCGCTTCCACGCCGCCGGCGGCGCCGAGCAGGTGGCCTGTCATCGACTTGGTCGAGCTGACCGCGACCTTTTCGGCGTGTGCACCGAGCACGGACTTGATCGCCATGGTCTCGGCCAGGTCGCCGGCCGGGGTCGAGGTGCCGTGGGCGTTGATGTAGCCGATCCGGGCCAGGTCGACGCCGGCGTCGGCGATGGCCGCGCTCATGCAGCGCCCGGCGCCGTCGCCGTTCTCGCTCGGCGCGGTCATGTGGAAGGCGTCGCCGCTCATGCCGAACCCGGCCAGCTCGGCGTAGATGCGCGCGCCGCGCGCCTTGGCCCGCTCGTACTCCTCCAGCACCAGGATCCCGGCGCCGTCGCCCATGACGAAGCCGTCGCGGCCCTCGTCCCAGGGGCGCGAGGCCTGCTCCGGCGCGTCGTTGCGGGTGGACAGCGCCTTCATCGAGCAGAAGCCGCCCAGCGAGGTCGGGGTGGTGGCGTACTCGGCGCCGCCGGCGATCATCGCGTCGGCGTCGCCGTACTGGATCATGCGCATCGCCAGGCCGATGTTGTGGGTGGCGGTGGTGCAGGCGGTGACCGCGGCGATGTTGGGGCCCTTGGCCCCGGTCATGATCGAGACCTGGCCGGCGATCATGTTGATGATGGTACTGGGTACGTAGAACGGCGACACCTTGCGCGGGCCGCCTTCGTTGTACTTCAGGGTGGTTTCCTCGATGCCCTTGAGGCCGCCGATGCCGGCGCCGATGGCCACGCCGATGCGCTCGGCGTCGTCGCCCGCGATCTCCAGCCCGGCGTCCCCGATCGCCATCATCGAGGCCGCGACCCCGTAATGGACGAACGGATCCATCTTCTTCATGTCCTTGGGCGCGATCCACTTCGAGGCGTCGAAGTCCCTGACCTCGCCCGAGATCCGGGTGGGGAACGCGGACGCGTCGAAATGGGTGATCGGGCCGATGCCCGAGCGGCCGGCGGTGATCCCTTCCCAGCTGGAAACCAGGTCATTGCCCAGCGGCGACAGGATGCCCAGACCGGTGACGACCACGCGACGCTTGGACATGGAGTGCTCCTTCAATCAGTGGGATGCGGACGCGCCGGCATGCGGGCCCGGAAACAAACGGGGCCGCATGCGCGGCCCCGTGTCCATCGGCGCGCCGCCCATGGACCAGTCCGGGGTGGCACGCAACGGCAGGATGTCCCGGCCAGGGGCCGGCACATCCTCGCCCGACGGTATTACGACTTGACGTGGGCCTTGACGTAGTCGATGGCCTGCTGCACCGAGGTGATCTTCTCGGCTTCCTCGTCCGGAATCTCGCACTCGAACTCTTCCTCGAGGGCCATCACCAGTTCCACGGTGTCCAGCGAGTCGGCGCCAAGGTCGTCGACGAACGAAGCGCTGGCGCTGACCTCGTCTTCCTTCACGCCCAGCTGCTCCACCACAATCTTCTTGACGCGTTCTTCGATGCTGCTCATGGGTTCTCTGCTCCGTGGGGCCGAAATCTTGCGGCCCGATAGTTTAAGGGAAAGCCGGGCGCGGGGCTAAGGGCTCCGCCACCCTTTCCTGTTCAGGGGCTTGCGCCCCGGAATGCATGGGTCAGGGCATGTACATGCCGCCGTTGACATGAAGGGTCTCGCCGGTGATGTAGGCGGCCGAGGGGCCGGCCAGGAAGGCCACGGCGCCGGCGACGTCGGCCGCCTCGCCCAGGCGGCCCAGCGCGATCTGCGCGGCCATGTCCTTCTTCGCGTCCTCGGGCAGGTCGCGGGTCATGTCGGTGGCGATGAAGCCCGGCGCGACCACGTTGACCGTCACCCCGCGCGAGCCGATCTCGCGCGCCAGCGACTTGCTGAAGGCGATCACGCCGGCCTTGGCCGCCGCGTAGTTGGCCTGGCCGGCGTTGCCCGTCACCCCGATCACCGAGGCGATGTTGATGATCCGGCCCTTGCGCGCCTTCATCATGCCGCGCATGACCGCCTTGGAGGCGCGGTAGACGCTGGTCAGGTTGGTATCCAGGATCGCCTGCCAGTCCTCGTCCTTCATCCGCATCAGCAGGTTGTCGCGGGTGATGCCGGCGTTGTTGACGAGGATGGAGATCGGGCCGATGTCCTTGCCGATGCTGTCAATGAGGGCATCGATGCCGGCGCCGTCGGCGACGTCCAGCACGCGGCCGTGGCCGCCGTGGGCGGACAGGCGCTCGCCGATCGCGTCGGCGCCGCCCTGGGTGGTGGCGGTGCCGACCACGGTGGCGCCGCGCGCGGCCAGCTCGTCGGCAATGGCCGCGCCGATGCCGCGGCTGGCGCCGGTGACCAGGGCGATCTCGCCTTTCAGGGATTCGGTCATGTGTACGGGTTCCTCAGGGACAGTCGTTGCCGCGGATCAGTCCTTCCACTCCGCCAGGGCGGCGTCGAAGGTGTCCGGGGTTCCAAGCGGGCGGGCATCCAGCGAGCGGTCGATGCGCTTGACCAGGCCGGCGAGCACCTTGCCCGGGCCGCACTCGCCGATGCGGGTGGCGCCGCGCGCGGCCAGCGCCTGCACGCAGCCCGTCCACTGCACCGGCCGGTACAGCTGGCGCACCAGCGCGTCGCGGATGGCGTGCGCGCCGTCGTGGACTTCGCCGTCGACGTTCTGCACCACCGGCAGCTCCGGCTCGCGCCACTGCATGTCGCCCATGGCGGTGGCCAGGCGGTTGGCGGCCTCGCGCATGAGCGGGGTGTGCGAGGGCACGCTCACGGCCAGCTTGACCGCCTTGCGCACGCCGCGGGCAGCGAGCAGCTCCAGCGCGCGATCCACCGCGGCCGCGTGGCCACCGATGACGACCTGCCCGGGCGAGTTGAAGTTGGCCGGCACCACCACCGTCTCACCGGAGGCTTCGGCGCAGACCTCGGCCACGACCTCGTCTTCGGTGCCAAGCACGGCGGCCATCGCCCCGGTACCGGCGGGCGCGGCGTCCTGCATCAGCTGGCCGCGCAGGCGCACCAGGCGCGCGGCGTCGTGCAGCGAGAGCACCCCGGCCGCCACCAGCGCGGCGTACTCGCCCAGGCTGTGGCCGGCCAGCAGGGCCGGACGGGCACCGCCGCGTGCCAGCCACAGGCGGTACACGGCCACGCCGGCCGCCAGCAGCGCCGGCTGGGTGAATTCGGTGGTGTTCAGGCGCTCTTCCGGGCCCTGCTGCGACAGCGCCCACAGGTCGACGCCGGCACCCTGGGAGGCCTCGGCGAAATCGTTGATGATCGCTTCGTGCGCGGTCGCCAGTTCGGACAGCATGCCCAGCGACTGGGATCCCTGTCCGGGGAATACGAAGGCAAGGCGGGAGTCGGTCACGCGCACGTCCAGGATCGGGAAAACAACCGCGAATGATACGGGGCCGCGCGCCGGGATGTCTGTACCGCGGCGTATGTAGCGCCGCGGCCGATGGGCCCGTGCGTGGCCGCCGCGATCAGTAGCGCAGCAGCGCCGAGCCCCAGGTGAAGCCGCCGCCGAAGGCTTCCAGCAGCACCAGCTGGCCGCGCTCGATGCGGCCCGAACGCACCGCCTCGTCCAGCGCCAGCGGCACCGAACCCGACGACGTGTTGCCGTGGCGGTCGACGGTGACGACCACCTGCTCCTCGGGCAGGTCCAGGCGCTTGCGGGTCGCCTCGATGATGCGCAGGTTGGCCTGGTGCGGGATCAGCCAGTCCAGGTCGTGCCGGTCCAGGCCGTTGGCGGAGAGGGTCTCGTCGACCACTGCATCCAGCGCCTTGACCGCGTGCTTGAAGACTTCGCTGCCGGCCATGCGGATGACCACGCCGGCGTTCTTCTCGTTTTCCTTGAAGCCGACCGAGACCCCGACCGGGTTCCACAGCAGCTCCTTCTTGCCGCCGTCGGCGTGCAGGTGGGTGCTGAGGATGCCGGTTTCGGTATCGGCCTTGAGCACCACCGCGCCGGCGCCGTCGCCGAACAGCACGCAGGTGGTGCGGTCTTCCCAGTCGACCATGCGGGTCAGGGTTTCAGCGCCGACCACCAGCACGGTCTTCGCGTCGCCGGTGCGGATGAACTTGTCGCCCACCGACAGCGCGAACAGGAAGCCGGAGCAGGCGGCGTTGACGTCGAACGCGCCGCAGCCGTTGGCGCCCAGCCGGTGCTGCAGCAGGCAGGCGGTGGACGGGAAGATCAGATCCGGGGTGGTGGTGCCGACCACGATCAGGTCGAGCTCCTCGGGCCGCACGCCCGCGGCCTCCAGCGCACGCATCGAGGCGTGGTAGGCCAGGTCGGACGTGGTTTCGCCGTCGGCGGCAATGTGGCGCTGGCGGATGCCGGTGCGCGCGGCGATCCATTCGTCGCTGGTATCGACGATCTTTGCCAGATCGTCGTTGGTGACGACTTTTTCCGGCAGGTAGCTGCCGGTGCCCGCGATGCGCGAGTACACGCGCTGGGCCGTGCCCGTCTGGTTCATCTGCAAAACCGTCCTCGACCTGGTGCCTTGCACGCCAACGGGCATGCTACACGGGCGCGACGGAGCGCGTTGCCCGCGGGGCCGCCGTCAGCGGGACGGCGGCGCGGATGGATCAGTCTTCGTCGACGATGACGGCCTTGGGCGCGATCACCTGCTTGCCGCGGTAGTAGCCGTCGGCGGTGATGTGGTGGCGGATGTGGGTCTCGCCGGTGGTCGGGTCGGTCGACAGCTGCTTGGCCGACAGGCTGTCGTGCGCGCGGCGCTGGCCACGACGGGAGGGGGAGACGCGGGATTTCTGCACAGCCATGGGAGTTGCTCCAGCAGGGTTCGGTTGTTGCTACTTCTTCTTCAGGGCCGCCAACGCCGAAAACGGGTTGGCGCGTGTTTCTTCGTCCGCGGTCACCGGCCAGTCGCGCTCGACCGATTCGGAGCCGGGGGCCACCGGGATCAGCGGCACGGCGAGGATCAGTTCATCCTCCACCAGCGCCGGCAGCTCCAGGCCGCCGTCCTCGGGCACCAGCAGCGCCTCGTAGCCTTCCGGAAGCGCGGCTTCGTCCTCTTCGCTGCGGACAAGACCGTAGCGCTGCTCGACCTGGACGGGATGCTCGAACCGCCGCAGCGTGCGCTGGCATTCCAGCGGCAGCACGGCCTGTACCCGAACCTCCACGTACGGCACTTCCAATTCGTCGCGCCCGAAGGCGGCTGACCAGTCGGCAATGCCTTCCGCGTCGAACAGCAGGTCGCGAAGACGCGCCATCCCGGCCAGCGGCAGCCTCCCTTCGTACACCCGACCTGTGGCGGCCATGCGCCACCCGTCGACCTTTCCGGGCACTTCCGCGGACATAAGAGGCGGAATGTTAGGCATCGCGGGCGTCGCTGTCAAACCCGGCCGCGTGGGCAACCCCTTGTCCCGGCGGGCAATTTGCCGGTTCCGGCACGGCGCGGCAGACTGCCCGTCCGCCCGCCCGGTTCCGGCCCGTGATCAAACTCCTGTCCGCGCTGCTTGCAGCCGCCGCCGTGTTCGCCTGCGCCCGGCTGTATTCGCGCCGGCGCGCCGCCGGCCGCCGCCACCGGGCCGTCTCCGGCGTGCTGGACGCGGCGGATGCGCTGGAAGCGCGGCTGCGCACGGCGCGGGCGGAGATCGAGGCGGTCGCCGGCGACGGCGAGAACCCGGTGCGCGACGCCATGCAGGAGATGCTCCGCCAGCGCCTGTGGCTGCAGCAGCACGGCGCACAGGCGTCGCTGCAGGAGCTGGATACCGTGCGCGATTCGATCGAACAGGCCAGCCAGCGGATCGAGCACCAGCTGCTGCAGGTCGAGCGCGCCCGCGCGCCCCTGCACTGAGCCGGCCGGCCGCGATGCGCCTGATCCTGGCCTCCACCTCGCCCTACCGCCGCGAACTGCTGCAGCGGTTGCGGGTGCCGTTCGACACCGCCAGGCCGCAGGTGGACGAGACCCCGCTGGCAGGCGAGGAACCCGCGGCGCTGGTGCAGCGGCTGGCCCGCGCCAAGGCCACGGCGGTGGCGAACACGGCCCGCGACACATGGGTGATCGGCTCCGACCAGGTGGCGGAGCTGGACGGCGCGCCGCTGGGCAAGCCCGGCGGGCGCGAAGCGGCGATGGCGCAGCTGGCCGCCATGTCCGGGCGGACGATCGGTTTCCACACCGCGGTGGCGCTGGTGGGTGGCGGGCAGGCGTTCGCGGCGCTGGATCTGACCACGGTTCACTTCCGCCAGCTGGCCGCCGCCGAGATCGAGCGCTACGTCGATGCCGAGCAGCCGTTCGATTGCGCCGGCAGCTTCAAGGCCGAGGCGCTGGGCATCACCCTGTTCGAGGCGATCGGCAGCCACGACCCCACCGCGCTGGTCGGACTGCCGCTGATCGCCACCGCCCGGCTGCTGCGCCAGGCCGGCTTCCCCGCGCCCTGAGCGGGCGGGTCAGTCCACCAGCACCGGCTGCTCGCGCCAGTCCTCGACGCTGCCGTCGCTGCCGTGCAGCCGCAGGCCAAGCCAGTGGCGGCCGGGATGCGCCAGGGCTTCGGCATCCACCGTCGCCCGGAAACCCACCTGCGGGTGCGAAGGATCGGTGGAGATGCGCCAATAGCCGGCAACCCCGGGGTTGTCGAGCCCGTACTCCGCCTCGGCCACCACCTCGCCGTCGAGCAGCACTTCCACCCGCGACAGGCCCACCCCGTCCTTGAACGCCCAGCCTTCCACCTCGAACGGCCGCCCCACCCTGGCCCCGCTCACCGGCGCGTCGATCCAGGCCATGGCCGGCGCCACGCAGGGCGCATCGGGGCCGGCGGCCGGATCAAGCGCAAACAGCAGGAAGCGCTGGCTGCCGTGATCGATGTTGAGCGCCCGCGGCGGTGGCAGCGGCCCGACCCGGCCGCAGAGCTGGTGATAGCGCTGCAGCAGGGCGTGGTACGGCACGTCGCTGGCACCCACCACCAGCAGCGCCGGATCGTCACCCCACTGCGCGCGCCCGGTCGTCTCCAGCCCCCACAGCTGCAGCTGCGGGGCGCGGCCGTGGAAACGGTTGAGCGGATGGTCGAGCACCTCGATGCGTGCATCGTCCATGCGGAAGCCCAGCTCGGCGCCGATCTTGAAGTTGTCGGCCACCAGCCGCGTGCCCTCGGGCATGCCGGCCAGTTCGTCTTCCACCGCGTCGGCGAGCACGTCCCAGCCGGCGAAGTTGGACGGATACCACTTCCACGCCGCGCTGTGCGCGCGCAGCGACGGGATCGACACCGCGATGTAGTAGGCGAACACCGCCGCAAGCCCCAGCCCCGCCAGCCCCCAGGTGGCCCGCCGCAGCCAGCGCGGCCAGCCCGCCAGCACCGCCGGCACCAGCGCGATCAGCGCCAGGTAGCCGGGCAGCGGCCAGTGGAAGCTGACCCGCTCGGTATCGGCAAAGAAGCCCAGCCCGAAGAAGCCCAGCACCACCAGCCCACCCAGCAGACCGAACAGGCGCACCGTCTCCGGATTGCCGGGCCGGGCCGCGCGCCAGGCGCCCATCAGCAGCGCCACCAGCAGCAGCGGGGTCACGAACACCGCCTGCAGCGGAATGAAGCGCAGGCCGCTGGCATGCAGCGCCCAGGGATGGCGTTCGACCAGCTGGAACCGCAGGCCGGCCTCGGCGTTCTCCAGGTTCCAGGCCAGCAGCGGCACCCACGCCGCGGCGCCGAACGCGATCGCGACCCAGACCCGCGGATCGCGCAGCGCGCGGCGGCCCGACGGCAGCAGCGCCAGCGCCACCACGCCCACGCCGATCACCGCGATGAAGCGGTAGTGGCTCAGCGCGCCGATCGCCAGGCCCAGCGCCAGCACCACCGCCGCGCCGTGGTCGACCCGGCGCAGCAGCCGCGCGCCCGCATCGATGCACAGCACGGTCGCCAGCGCCATCGGCACGTCCGGCAGGGCCATGATCCCCAGGGTTCCGGCCAGCGGCAGCAGCACGGTGGCGCTGCCGGCCAGCCACGGCGCCCGGCCCTCGCCGAACTCGCGCCGCACGATGTGCACCATCATCCACGGCAGCGCCGCGCCCATCAGCAGAAACGGCAGGCGCGCGCCCAGATGGCTGTTGCCCGCGACCTCTACGCCGAGCCGGATCAGCCACGCGGTCAGCCCCGGCAGGTCGGAGTAGGCCCAGGACAGGTGCTGGCCTTCCTGCCAGTAGAAGGCTTCATCCACGAACAGCGGCAGCTGGCTGGCGACCACCAGCTTGAGCACCGCGACCACCGCCCACAGGACGATGAAGGCGCGCCGCGCTTCCGCGATCCGCAGCCCGCCGTCACGCATGTCGATGTCTTTCGGCATCCGTACAAAGACCCCGTTACACTGGCTTGGCGCCGGCCGGCGCACACCTCTTGCGCGCCCTTGAACCGGAGACATCGATGTCAGCATCCCCAGCGCCGGCGGACATGCTAACCGACGGACTGTTAAGCGCCATCGACGCGGCGCAGGAGCAGGTCAACGGCCTGGTGCTGGGCAAGCGCGAGGCGGTGCGGCTCGCGTTCGTGGCCCTGATCTCGGACGGCCACGTGCTGATCGAGGATCTGCCCGGACTGGGCAAGACCACCCTCGCCCACGCGATCTCCGCCACCCTCGGGCTCGGCTTCCAGCGCATCCAGTTCACTTCCGACCTGCTGCCCTCGGACATCGTGGGCGTGTCGATCTACGACACGGGCACGCGCAAGTTCGAGTTCCACCAGGGCCCGGTCTTCACCCACGTGCTGCTGGCCGACGAGATCAACCGCGCCCCGCCGCGCACCCAGAGCGCCCTGCTGGAGGCCATGGCCGAGCGCCAGGTGAGCGTGGACGGCCACACCCACGCCCTGCCCGACCCGTTCTTCGTGATCGCCACCCAGAACCCGCTGGATCTGGCCGGCACCTATCCGCTGCCCGATTCGCAGCTGGATCGCTTCCTGCTGCGGCTGAGCCTGGGCTATCCGGACCAGGATGCCGAACGCGCGCTGCTGGACGGCCGTGACCGGCGCGACCTGATCGCCAGCGCCGAAGCGGTGATGACCCTGCAGGACGTGCACCGGCTGCGCGAGGCCGTGGGCCGGGTGCACGCCAGCGAGGCGCTGGTGGACTACGTGCACGCGCTGGTGGCGCGCAGCCGCCACCATGACGGCGTGCGCGTGGGCCTGTCCCCGCGCGCCGGGATCGCGCTGCTGCGTGCCTCGCGCGCGCACGCCTTGATGTCCGGGCGCCAGCACGTGCTGCCCGACGACGTGCAGGCCCTGTTCACCGCCGTGGCCTCCCACCGCCTCGTACCCGAGACCGAAGCCGCCGACGGCGCGGCGCTGGCGCGGTCGATCCTGCATGCGGTCCCGGTGGACTGAGCCGGGCGCGCGCAGCCTGGGCGCCAGGCTGCAGCTGCTCGCCCTTCCGCGCAGGCCCGAGCCGCTGCCGGTGCGGTTCGACCGCCGGCGGATCTACGTGCTGCCGACCTGGTTCGGGCTGTTCTTCCTGGTCTTGCTGGTGACGATGGGCGTGGGCGCGCTCAACTACAACAACAACCCCGCGCTGCTGCTGGGACTGGTGCTGGCCGGAACCGCGCTGGCCAGCCTGATCGCCGCCCACCTGCAGCTGAGCGGGCTGGTAGTACACGCCGTCAACGCCGAGCCCGTGGCCGCGGGCAAGCCGCTGCTGCTGCGGGTGCACGTGCGCGCCGATCCTCGTCGGGCCCGGCGCGGGCTGCTGGTGGAGTCCGGCGAGGCCGCCTCGGTGCTGTCGCTGGAACGCGGCGCCGGCGAGGCCGCGGTCGAACTGCCGACCACGGTGCGCGGCTGGCTCCACCCCGGCCGGCTGCGGATCTCCACCACCCGCCCGCTGGGCCTGGCCCGCGCGTGGTCGTGGCTGTGGCCGGAAAAGCCGCTACTGGTCTATCCGGCGCCCGAGCCGCACGGCCCGCCGCTGCCGCTGGGCGCGGGCGACAACGCCCAGGCGCGCCTGCATCCGGCCGGCGACGACGTGCACCACCTGCGCCCGTGGCGCCGAGGCGACAGCCGCCGCGCGATCGCCTGGAAGCCCTCGGCGCGCCGCGACTCGCTGCTGGTGCGCGAGTACGAGGAGCCGCAGGGCGCGGACGTGGTGCTGGACTGGAACGGGCTGTCCGCGCTGCCGGTTGAAGCGCGGATCCAGCGTCTGGCGCGCTGGGTGGACGAGGCCGAGCGCGACCAGCGCCGCTACCGGCTGGTGCTGCCCGGGCAGCCGCCGCTGGGCCCGGCCGGGGGCGCCGCGCACCGCCACGCCTGCCTGCGGGCGCTGGCGCTGCTGCCCGGCGCGGGAGACGCGTGATGGCCAGGCGGCGCAGGAGATCGGCAATGCTCGACCAGGCCAGCAGGCGCTGGGCGCTGGCCGCCGCCGGCGCCTGCCTGCTGCCACTGCTGCTGCAGCTGCCCGGCCACGTGGCGCTGGGCGTGGGCGGACTGGGCCTGCTGGGCGCGGTGGTGTCGCTGCGGGTGAACCTGCCGGCGTGGCCGCGGCCGCTGCTGGCGCTGGCGCTGTTCGGGCTGGTGCTGGCCAACTACGGATTCCACTTCGGCCGCGACACCGGCTGCGCGCTGCTGGCGGCGATGCTGGCGATCAAGCCGATGGAGCTGCGCGACCTGCGCGATGCCCGCAGCCTGCTCGGGTTCGCCCTGTTCGCGCCCTTCGCCACCTTCCTGCTCGACCAGGGCCCGCTGTCGCTGCTGCTGGGGCTGGCCGGGGTGGTACTGGCGCTGATGGCGCTGCTGCGCCTGTCGGAGCTGGAGTCGGTGGACCGGGGCCCGGCCCGCACCGGGGAAACCGAGGCCACCGCGCGCGGCGCCTGGCGGCGGCTGCGCACGGTGGGGCGGCTGGTGGCGGTGGGCCTGCCGCTGGCACTGGCCGCGTTCTGGCTGTTCCCGCGCATGGCCTCGCCGATGTGGGGCGTGCCGGATCGGGCGATGGCGCGCCCGGGGCTGTCGGACACGATGTCTCCGGGCGAGTGGATCGACTTCATGAGCGACGACTCGCCAGCGGCGCGGGTGACGTTCAACGGGCCCGTGCCCGGGCCGCACCAGATGTACTGGCGCGGGCCGGTGATGCTGGATTTCGACGGCCGCACCTGGAAGCGCTCCGAGTGGCTTGCCGGCCTACCGCCGGCGGAAGCCGCGCGCGGCGAGCCGGTGTGGGACTACGAGATCGAGATCGAGCCCACCGACCGGCGCCACGTGGTGGCGCTGGACCTGCCGCTGGCGGCGCCCGACGGCGTGCGCCTGTCGCGCGACTTCTCGATGACCTCGCCGCGGCCGCTGTCGCAGCTGCGACGCTTCAGCCTGCGCTCGGCGCCACCGGCGGCGTTCGAGCCTGAGCTGCCGCAGATGCTGCGGCAGCTGGCGCTGCGGCTTCCCGAGGGTTTCAACCCGCGCACCCGGGCGCTCGGGCTGCAATGGCGCGCGGAGGCCGGCGTCGGCCCCGCCGCCGACGCGGCGATCGTGCGGCGGTCGCTGCAGTGGGTCACCGACGAGTTCGCCTACACCATGGCCACGCCGCTGCCCGGCCGCCATTCCGTCGACGAGTTCCTGTTCGACCAGAAGGAAGGATTCTGCGAGCACTACAGTTCGGCCTTCGCGGTGCTGCTGCGCGCCACCGGGATCCCGACCCGGGTGGTGACCGGCTACGCGGGCGGCTACCGCAACCGCTTCGGCGACTACTGGATCGTGCGCAACATGGACGCCCACGCCTGGGTCGAGGCGTGGCTGGAGGGGCGCGGCTGGGTGCGGGTGGATCCGACCGCCGCGGTTGCGCCCGAGCGCATCTTCGACACCCTGGAGGATCGCCAGCAGGCGGGAGGGCTGGACGCGCTGGGCAACTTCGTCGCCGCCCGCGATCTGGGCGACTGGCTGCGGCGCGGCTGGAACACCGCCTTCCTCGGCTTCGACGCCGCGCGCCAGCGCCAGCTGCTGTCCCCGATCGGGATCCGGGATCTGGGCATCTCCCAGCTGATCATCCTGTTCTCCGCCCTGGCCGGCCTGGCGCTGGCGTGGATGCTGTGGCTGGTGGCCCGCGGCGAACGCGAGCGCGACCCGGTGCTGCGCGCCTGGCGGCGCCTGGGCCGGCGCTACGCGCCGCTGGGCCTGGCGCCCGAGGCGCACGAGCCGGCGACGGCCTGGGCCGGACGGATCGTGCAGGCGCATCCGGGTGCCGCCGCCGGCCTGGCTCCGCTCAGCGCGCGTTTCGTTGATTGGCGCTACGCTGGTGAAAAGGCCGACCCGGCCACCGGCCGTGCCCTGGCGCGTGATCTGGACGCGCACCGGCCGGATCGCCGGGCTCCACTGGAGGATCCGACATGACAACCCACCGCAAGCTGCTGACGACCTTCACCACCCTGTCGCTCGCAGCCATGCTCGCCGGCTGCGCCACCCAGCCCTCGCCGCTGCAGGGCCAGTACCTGCCGGTCACGCCGCAGCAGGCAAGCGCGGGCGACCACACCGGCGCGATGGTGCGCTGGGGCGGACAGGTGATCGACGTCGAACCGCGCGCCGACCGCACCTGCTTCACCATGCTCTCCTCGCACCTGGACGGCCAGGGCCGCCCCTACGGCGCGCAGGACGGCAGCAGCGGCCGCTTCATGGCCTGCCGGGCGGGCTTCTACGATCCGGCGGTGTTCACCGAGGAGCGCGAGGTCACCTTCACCGGCCGCATCGCCGGCCACGAGGACGCGCGCATCGGCGAGTACGCCTACCGCATGCCGCGCATCGACGCCGACGTGGTCTACCTGTGGCCCGAGCGCGGCGAGACCCGGGTGATCCACCACCCGCACCCGTACTACTGGCACCCCTACGGCATGTGGTGGTGGTAACCGGGGCGCAGGCCCGGCCTACGGGGTGCCGAAGTGGCCCAGCGGCGCCCCGGCCAGCAGGTGCAGGTGCATCTGGAAGACGGTCTGGCCGCCCTCCTCGTTGCAGTTCATGACGACCCGGTAGCCCTTCTCGGCGAAGCCTTCCCGGCGCGCGTAGCCGGCCGCCGCCAGGGCGAGGCGCCCGAGCATTTCGGCGTCGTCGGCCTGGGCATCGTCCAGTCCGCGGATCGTCTTCTTCGGCACGAACAGGATGTGCACCGGCGCCTGCGGCGCGATGTCGCGGAAGGCGATGATGTCGTCGTCCTCGTAGACGATGTCGGCCGGGATTTCCCGCCGCATGATCCGATGGAAAATGGTGTCTTCGCTCACAGCGCACCTCCTTGATGGAAACGTCATTGCAGGAGCGCGCGCGCTGCGCTCCTACGCGATCTCCGAGCGGCTGCCGAAGGCGTGCGACAGCGTGCCTCGATCCACGTACTCCAGCTCGCCGCCCAACGGCAGGCCGTGCGCCGGCCGGCTGGGCCGCACGCCGTGCTGGCGCGCCAGCTGGGCCAGGTAATGCGCGGTCGCCTCCCCTTCCACGGTGAGATTGGTGGCGATGATCATTTCCTGCACCTGGCCGTCGCCCAGGCGCTCGCCCAGGCGATCCAGGCCCAGCTCGCGCGGGCCGATGCCGTCCAGCGGGCTCAGCCGCCCGTGCAGGACGAAGTACAGGCCGCGGTAGTCGGTGGCCTGCTCGATCGCCAGCCGGTCGGCCGGGGTCTCGATCACGCACAGCAGGTGCGCATCGCGCGAGGCGCTGGCGCAGATCGCGCACAGTTCGCTCTCGCTGAAGTCGCGGCAGCGCTCGCAGTGGCCGATGCGCTCGACCGCGCCGGCCAGCGCCGTCGCCAGCCGCTTGCCGCCTTCGCGATCGCGCTCAAGCAGGTGGTAGGCCATGCGCTGGGCGCTTTTCTGCCCCACCCCGGGCAATACCCGCAGGGACTCGATGAGCTGTTCGAGCAGTGAAGCGGTCACGTCCGGGCGCGCTGGATCAGAACGGCATCTTCATGCCGGGCGGCATCGCCATGCCGGCGGTGGCCGCGGACATCCTTTCCGCCGATTCGGCGTTGACCTTGTTAACCGCGTCGTTGAACGCCGCCGCCACCAGATCCTCGGCCATTTCCGGATCCGAGATCACGCTCGGATCGATCCGCACCTTGCGGCACTCCATGCGGCCGGACAGGGTCACCTCGACCATGCCGCCGCCGGCGCCGCCGGTGACCTCGAGACTGGCCAGCTCTTCCTGGGCGCGCTGCATGTTTTCCTGCATCTTCTGCGCCTGCTGCATCAACTGGGCGATGTTTCCACGCATCGTGTCTACCTCTGGGTGGGGGAATCAATTGTCGTCGAAGGGCCGGATGGAATCCGGCACGACGCTGGCGCCCGGACGCGACATCAGCCGCTGCACGTCCGGATCGGCCAGGAACGTGCTTTCGGCCTCGCGCTGGCGGGCGTCCTGCTTGCGCACGTTGCGCTCGTGCAGGGTCTCGGCTTCGGCCGGCGCGGCCGCCGAGAAGCGGATCGTCGGCGCGGTGCCGAAGTGCGGCGCCAGCGCATCGGCCAGCTGCTTGACCAGGAACGGCGCCTTCAGGTGGTCGTCCGAGGGCGGCAGCGACAGTTCCAGCACGCCGTTGGCGTAGCCCAGGAACGCGGTGTGTGCGCCCAGCTCGCGAACCGGGCCGCGCAGGCCCAGGCCGGTGACCAGGTCGGGCCAGCGGGCGGCGTCGATATCGGTGGTCGCGGCCGGTGCCGCAGCTGCAGACATTGCGGGCGGCGCGGCCGGTGCCGGGGCTGCGGGTGTGGCGGGCGGCGCTGCCGGGGCATTGGACGCCGGCGCTGCCTGTGCGGGCTCTGGCGCGGACGCGGGCGGAGCGGTGAATGGATTTTCCGGGGGCGCTGCCGGCCGCGAGGGCGCCGCGCCGGCCGGACGTGCCGGCGGCCGGGATGCGGACGCGCTCACGGGTGCAGGCGGCGGCGCGGACTCCAGCGCCGCCCTCGCCGCTTCCGCTGCCGAACGGCCGCTGCCGGTGCCGCCCGCTGCCGTCGCCCCGCCCGCTCCACCTGCCGGCCGGAACGCCAGCATCCGCAGCACGCCCATTTCAAAACCCGCGCGCGCACTGGGCGCCAGCGGCAGGTCGCGGCGGGCGGTCAGCGCCATCTGGTACCACAGCTGCACGACTTCGGCGCGCAGCGCGGCGGCCAGCGCGTCCACGTCCACGCCCTCCGAGTCCGCGTCCAGCGCCACCCCGGGCACCAGCTGGCGCACCTGGATCCGGTGCAGGGCCTCGGCCAGCGCGTCCAGCACGCCGCCCCAGTCGGGCGAGAAGCCGGCCAGGGTCTCCACCTCCGCCAGCAGCCGCTCGCCGTCACCTTCGGCCAGCGCGTCCAGCAGCGCGCCTACGCGGGTACGGTCGACGGTGCCCAGCATCGCCGCCACGCCCGCATCGTCGAGCTTGCCGCCGGTGTAGGCGATCGCCTGGTCCAGCAGCGACAGGCCGTCACGCAGGCTGCCGTCGGCCGCCCTGGCGAGCTGGCGCACCGCGCCCTCGTCGGCGGGGATCTCCTCGGCACCCAGGATCTTGCTGATCTGGCCCTCGATCTGGCCCAGGTCCAGCCGCTTGAGGTTGAACTGCAGGCAGCGCGAAAGCACCGTCACCGGCAGCTTCTGCGGGTCGGTGGTGGCCAGCAGGAACTTCACGTGCTCCGGCGGCTCTTCCAGCGTCTTGAGCAGCGCGTTGAACGCCGGCTTGGACAGCATGTGCACTTCGTCGATCAGGTAGACCTTGATCCGCCCGCGCGAGGGCATGTACTGGGCGTTGTCGATCAGCTCGCGCACGTCGTCCACGCCGGTGTTGCTGGCCGCGTCGATCTCCAGCAGGTCGATGAAGCGGCCGGCGTCGATGTCGCTGCAGGCGCTGCACTGCCCGCACGGCTCGGCCGAGGTGCCCTGCTCGCAGTTCAGGCTCTTGGCGAAGATGCGGGCGATGGTGGTCTTGCCGACCCCGCGGGTGCCGGTGAACAGCAGCGCGTGGTGCACGCGGCCGCTGTCGAGCGCATTGCTGAGCGCGCGGACCACGTGTTCCTGGCCAACCAGTTCGGCGAAACGGCGGGGGCGCCACTTGCGGGCGAGGACGAGGTAGGACATGGCGCCATTCTGCCATGCCGGCGGGGGCTTCCCGCCGGTTCAGGCGATTCCTTGTTCCGGCCCCGGCCGCGGCGTAGAATTGCCGGCCCGGTGCGGCCACAGGCCCCGCCGGGCCAGGACGGAGAGGTGTCCGAGTGGTTGAAGGAGCACGCCTGGAAAGTGTGTAAGCGGCTTAACCCGCTTCGGGGGTTCGAATCCCCCTCTCTCCGCCAATCTATGGTGACCCCGTCGGTCCCTCGCAACGCTAGGTTGAAAACCCCGCCAGGGCCGGAAGGCAGCAACGGTATCGATCGACGCGGGTGCCGAGGTCAACTGGCGGGGTCGCCACCTTTTCGGGCCGGCGCGCCCTCGTCCGGGTGCAGCCAGCCGGTGTCGCCGTCGGCGTAGCGCTCGTGCTTCCAGATCGGCACCCGCGCCTTGACCTCGTCGATGATCCAGCGGCAGGCGGCGAAGGCCTTGTCGCGATGGCCGGCCGAGACCCCAACCCATACGGCCAGGTCGCCGATCTCCAGCTCGCCGATACGATGCACGCAGACGGCTTCGCCAAGCGAAAAGCGCTCCACGGCCTCGGCCATGATCCGCGCGCCCTCGGACTCGGCCAGCGTCACGTAGGACTCGTAGCGCAGCCCGTGCACCGGGCGGCCCTCGTTATGGTTGCGCACCCAGCCCTCGAACATGCTGCAGGCCCCGGCCTCGTCGCGCAGCAGGCGCTCGCGCAGGGGCGCGGTTTCGAACGGCTCGTCGGCAATCCGGAATCGCGTCATCGCCTCAGCCACCGCTGACCGGGGGAATGAAGGCCACCTCGGAGCCCTCGCGCAGGGCGTCCTCCCAGCGCGCGAAGCTGCCGTCCACCGCCACCCGCAGGCGCCCGGGCGCAAGCGCGAAGCCGTGCCGCTCGCGCAGCTGCGCGTACAGCGCGCGCAGGTCTGCGGCGTCGCTGGCGAGGGTTTCCCTCTCGGCGCCCGCCGCATCGCGCAGGCTGGCGAAATACAGCACGGTCACGCTGGTCACCTGTTCCCTCCATCGGCTCCGGCCTTGCCGAAGTCGCGCTTGCCGCCGCGCTTGCCGGCCAGCTTGGCCGGCCCCAGCACGATCGCGTGCGAGAGCGCCTTGCACATGTCGTAGACGGTCAGCGCGGCCACGGTGGCGCCGGTCAGCGCCTCCATTTCCACGCCGGTGCGGTGGGTGGTGCGCACCGTGCACTCCACCAGCAGCTCGCGCTCGCCGTGCCAGTCGATGCCCAGGCGCACGCCGTCGATGGGCAGCGGATGGCAGAACGGGATCAGCTCGTGGGTGCGCTTGACCGCCATGGTGCCGGCCACGATCGCGGTATCGACGATGCCGCCCTTGGCGCTGCGCAGCCCGCTCTCGCGCAGCTGCGCGGCCACCACGGCCGGGAAGCGCACCTTGCACTGGGCCACCGCCTCGCGCGCGGTCACCGCCTTGCCGGACACGTCGACCATGGTCGGGCGGCCGTCCGGGTCGATATGGGTCAGCCCGGCCTGGCCGGGAGTGGATCTGGGCATCGATTCAACCGCCGATGAGGAACATTTCAACCCGCCGGCCGGAGCCGCGGGCGCTGCCGCGCTCTTCGCTGTAGCGGTCGGCGCGGCGCGACCACAGGTTGCCGACGTGGTCGGCCAGGGCCAGCTCGCCGTCGGCCAGGGCCGGCTTCAGGTCGGCGCCGCCGGCGGCAAACAGGCAGGTATACAGATGACCGTCGGCGGATACCCGCGCCCGGTTGCAGTCCGAACAGAACGGCGCGGTGACCGAGCTGATGAAGCCGATCTCGCCGCCGCCGTCCTCGAACGCGTGGCGCTCGGCCACCTCACCGCGCTGCAGCGGTTCGAGCGCGCGCAGCGGCCAGCGCGCGTGGATGCGCGCGTGCAGCTCGGCCGAAGGCACCACCCGCTCGCGATCCCAGCCGTTGCAGGTGCCCACGTCCATGTATTCGATGAAGCGCAGCACGTGGCCGCTGCCGCGGAAGTGTTCCGCCAGCACCGGCACCTGGTCGTCGTTGATGCCGCGCTGGACAACGCAGTTGAACTTGATCGGCCCGAAGCCGGCGTCCTCGGCGGCGCGCACGCCCTCCAGCACCCTGGCGACTTCGCCGCGCCCGCCGCTCAGCCGCCGGAACACGTCCGGATCCAGCGCATCCAGGCTGATCGTCAGCCGCTGCAGCCCGGCCTCGCGCAGCGCCCGCGCCTGGCGCGCCAGCAGGCTGCCGTTGGTGGTCAGGGCCAGATCCTCGATCCCAGGCACCGCCACCAGCCGCGCCACCAGCTCCGGCAGGTTGCGCCGCAGCAGCGGCTCGCCGCCGGTGATGCGCAGCTTGCGGATGCCGACGCGGGCAAAACCACGCACCAGGGTTTCGATCTGGTCGAAGGAAAGCCGCGAGGCCGAATCCAGACCGTAGTCGTCAGGCACGCGGTCGGCCGGCATGCAGTAGTCGCAGCGGAAATTGCAGGCCTCGATCACCGACAGCCGCAGGTCTCGCAGCGGGCGGCCAAGCCTGTCCAGCGGCAGCGGGGAATCAGCGGGGGCGGGAACGGCGCTCATCTCAACTGCCCATGATGCCCGATACCGGCTCGGGCAGCGTCAAGACCTCGTCCGGCGCGGCCACGCGGCGGCCGCGCCGGCGCATGGCCTCGCCGTCCGCGGCGCTTGCGTAGTGGTACAGGACGCAGCGTTGCAGCAGCTCCGGCGGGTATTCGCGCTCCAGTTCATCCAGCCCCGCGTGCGAAGGATTGCCCACCAGCGCGCAGTCGTGGGCCACGGTTTCACCGGCGTCGGCGTAGACCTTCAGCAGCTCCGCGATCGGGCGGGTATCGCCCGTCCACACCAGGCTGCCCGGCAGGCGCAGGCCGAACGCGGTGCGCGGCCAGTGGTGGCGCACGGCGAAGGTTTCCAGGCGCAGGCCGCCGTGCCAGAACCAGTCCCCGACCGGGATCACCTGGAACGCCTCCCAGAAGTTCACCCCGCCCTCGGCCAGCGCGTTGGGGTAGTCGCCCACCCGCTGGTGCAGCAGCGGCACCACGCTGGCCGGCACGTACACCGGCATGCGCCCGCGGCGCTGTTCGTTGAAGTACTGGTGCACGAACAGCCGTTCGAAGCCGCCCACGTGATCCATGTGGGTATGGGTGATGAACAGCGCCCGCGGCGGGTGGCCGTAGTGCGCCATGCAGGCGGTCAGGCCCTCGCTGCCGCAGTCGATGGTCAGCCACGGCTCGCCGTCGCGCTCGATGGTGGCCATCGAATTGCCCAGCTCGACCGCGTCGGCGTTGCCGACCCCGTGGAAGCGCAGCGCCCAGCCCATGCTCAGTATCCCTTCGCCCAGCGGGCGTCGTAGGCCGCCCGCAGGCGGGCGAAATCGGCGCGCACAACGTCCTCCGTGCGCTCGCCGCGCAGCTTGAGCAGCGAGCGCTCCAGCCGCGCCAGGTTGCGCGCGCGCCAGCCGGTTTCCGGCAGCCGCCTGCGGCAGCGATCCAGGTCGATGATCCAGCCGCGGCCGCCTTCGTCGAACAGGATGTTGTGTGCGTTCAGATCAACGTGGTCGAGGCCGCCGCGATGGCAGCGGGCGATGAGCTCGCCCGCCTCCCGCCACGGCGCCTGGCCGGCGGCGGCAAGCTCGGCCAGGCTGCGCACCCCGCACAGCCGCTCGACCAGGATCGCGGCCCGGTAGAACAGCCCGCGGCGCAGGTAGCAGGCCGCCACCGGCGCCGGCACCGGCAGGCCGTCGCCGCGCAGATCGCGCAGCAGGCGGAACTCCATGAAGCTGCGGGTGCGGTTGCTGCCGCGCCACAGGTAGAGGTCGCGGCTGAACCTGGCCGCCAGCCCGCCGCGCAGGTAGTGGCGCAGCACCGCGTGGCCGAACGGGCCGTCCACGAACCACGCCCCGCCGCGGCCGCCGCTGCCCACCGGCTGCGCATCCCCGCCCCAGTGTTCCGGATCGAACCAGCCGTGCCCGACTTGCCCCGAGATCGCCGCATCGCTGAGAATCGAGCCGTAACCGCCGCCTGCGCCGCGGCCGCGCTCATCATGGAATGGCGTCAGGCTTTCGCTGGCGTCGAATCGAACCATCCAGCGAGTCTAGCAAGCCGAATGGCCAATCCATCGCCGTCCCCGGCCGCCCCTGCACCGGCCTCCATCTGCCTGCTGCGGCTGTCCGCGCTGGGCGATGTGACCCACGTGCTGCCGCTGGTGCACACGCTGCGGGACGCCTGGCCGCAAACGGCGCTGACCTGGGTGATCGGCAAGGCCGAGCAGCGCCTGCTCGACGGCCTGGAAGGCGTGGAGTTCATCGTCTACGACAAGAAGACCGGCCTGGCCGGCATGCGCGCGCTGCGCCGCGGCCTGGACGGCCGGCGCTTCGACGCCCTGCTGCAGCTGCAGGTGGCCGGGCGCGCCAACCTGCTGTCGGCCTTCATCCCGGCGCGGCGGCGGATCGGCTACGACCGCCGCCGCTCGAAGGATCTGCACGGGCTGTTCATCAACGAACGCATCGCCGACCGCCCCGGCATCCACGTGCTGGACGCGATCGGCAGCTTCTGCGAGCCGCTGGGCCTGCTGCGCGGCAAGACCGTGTGGGACATGCCGGTTCCCGCCGACGCCCACGCATGGGCGCGGGCCCAGTGGCCCGACGACGACACCCGCACCCTGGTGATCTCGCCCTGCTCCAGCCACGAGCGCCGCAACTGGTACGCCGACCGCTACGCCGCGGTGGCCGACCACGCCGCCGCGGCCGGCTGGCGGGTGGTGCTGTGCGGCGGCCGCAGCGAGCTGGAGAGGCGCACCGCCGATGCCATCATCGCCGCCACGCGCGCGCCTGCCATCGACCTGGTCGGCAAGGACACCCTCAAGCAGCTGCCCGCCCTGCTCGCCCGCGCCGACCTGGTGATGACCCCGGACTCGGGCCCGATGCACATTGCCAACGCCATGGGCACGAAGGTGCTGGGCCTGCACGCGGCCAGCAACCCCGAGCGCAGCGGCCCGTACTCGGATCGGCGCTACTGCGTGGATCGTTACGACGCCGCCGCGCGCCGCCATCTCAAGCGGCCGGCGGCCGAACTCAAATGGGGCACCAAGATCGAATTCGACAAGGTGATGGAGCTGGTGACCGTGGACGACGCGATCGCCGCCTTCGAGCGCTTCCGCGCCGACCATTGCTGACCGGCGTCAGGCGCCGCCTTCGCCGCGGTAATCCTGGTAGGACTTCTCCTCCACGAACGCCGAGCCCAGCGCCAGGTTGATCTCCTTCTTGATCCGCGCCCGGCCGTCGTTCTCGAAGTACACGCTGCGGGCCAGGCGCACGAACTCCTCGTCGAAGGCCTGCGCCTTCTCCTTGAGCCGGATCTCGTCCTCGATCTCCCACAGCCGCTCGTTCACCGCCTTCAGCTCGGCGCGCAGGCCGGCGATGTCGCGGCCGGCCGCGGGGTGCGCCATCCAGGTCTTCTCCAGTTCGGCCAGCTCGCGGCGCACGTTGGCCAGCTTGGCGGGATCGCTCATCCGCTCGGACTTGATCTGCAGGATCGAGATCTTGTCGAGCAGCTCGCCGAATGAAACGGGAACCTGGACTTCGGGCATGGCATGGCACCGGATGACGTGATGCGGCCAGTGTAACCGCCGTCGTCGCCGCCCCGGAACGCGGCCCCGCGCCGTTCACCCGCGGTGTAATCTGCCGCAAACCTCCAGACCCGACCAGGAACCGAGCCCATGCCCCTGTCCAGACTGCTGCCGGCAATCGCGGCCGCCTTCCTGCTTGCCATCAGCGTGCCCGCCGGCGCCGGTGTAACCACTCCCTCCGCCCAACCGGCCGGCGAGCTGATCCCGGCCCAGCGCTTCGAACTGGACAACGGCCTGAGGGTGATCTTCCACCTCGACCACTCCGACCCGGTGGTGGCGGTGGTGCTGGCGGCACGCGTCGGCTCGGCGCGCGAGCTGCCGGGACGCACCGGCTTCGCCCACCTGTTCGAACACCTGTTCTTCCTGGACTCGGAGAACCTCGGCCCCGGTGGCCTGGATCGGCTGAGCACCCGCGTGGGCGGCTCGGGCGCCAACGGCAGCACCAGCTTCGACCTCACCGACTACCTGCAGACCGTGCCCAGCGACGCGCTGGAGAAGCTGCTGTGGGCCGAGGCGGACAAGCTCGGGTTCTTCATCAACACCGTCAGTGACGCGGTGCTGGCCAAGGAAATCCAGGTGGTGAAGAACGAGAAGCGCCAGAGCGTGGACAACCGCCCCTACGGCCACAACTACGGCGTGATCCTGGAGCACCTGTATCCGCAGGGGCACCCGTACAGCTGGCCGGTGATCGGCTCGCTGGCCGACCTGGACGCGGCCACGCTGGAGGACGTGCACGGCTTCTACCACCGCTGGTACACGCCCAACAACACCACCCTGGTGGTGGCCGGCGACTTCGATCCGGCCCAGGCCCGCGAGTGGGTGGAGAAGTATTTCGGCGAGATCGCCCGCGGCGAGGAAGCGGCCGCGCCGGCACCACAGCCGGCGCGCCTGGAGGCCTCCACGCGCCTGCTGCACGAGGACAACCTGGCCCGCCTGCCGGCACTGACCCTGGCCTGGCCGGGCGTTGAGCGCGGCCATCCCGACGAAGCCGCCCTGGACGTGCTGGCCGAGCTGCTGACCGACGGCCGCGACTCGCCGCTGACCGCGGTGGTGGTGGAAGAACTGAAGCTGGCCAGCGCGGTGTCGGCCTGGAACACCAGCCAGCAGATCGCCGGCATGGTGATGCTGCAGACCACCGCCTTCGACGGCGTGGATCTGGACGACGCGCTGGCGGGCGTTGAGGCCGGCATGGCCCGGTTCGAGCGCGATGGCGTGGACGCGCAGGCGTTGGAGCGGATCAAGACCATGTCCGAGGCCGACATGTACGCGCGCCAGGCCAGCGTGCTGGGCAAGGGCGCGGCGCTGGCCCGGCACGACCTGTATGGCACCAGCCCCGACGCCGACCTGGCCGCGCTGCGCGCGGTTACCGCCGAGGACGTCGTGCGCGTGTACAACGCCTACCTGCGCGAGCGGCCGCACGTGGCCACCAGCTTCGTCCCGCGCGGCCAGGCGGCGCTTGCGCTGGAGGGCTCGCAGGTGGCCCCGGTGGTCGAGGAGCCGATCGTGCAGGGTGCCGAGGACGCGATCGATCCGGCCGCCAGCGCCGCGGACTACGCGCGCACGCCCTCCTCCTTCGACCGCTCCATCGAACCGCCGTTCGGCCCGCCGCCGGTGGTGACGCCGCCGCAGGTGTGGAGCAGCGCCCTGGCCAACGGGCTGCAGGTGTCGGGCATCGAGCATGATGAAACGCCGCTGGTGCATTTCCAGCTGGCCATCGACGGCGGGCGCCTGTTCGAGGATCCGCAGCTGCCCGGCACCGCCGGCCTGCTGGCGCGCATGCTCGACCGCGGCACCCGCAACCGCACCGCCGCCGAGATGGAGAACGCTTTCAAGGCCTTGGGCGCGGCCGTCGGCGTGGAGGCGCGCGACGAGCGCTTCGTGATTTCCGGGCGCACCCTCTCGCGCAACCTCGACGCCACCCTGGCGCTGGTGGAGGAAATGCTGCTCGAACCGCGCTGGGACGAGGACGAACTCGCCCTTGCCAGGGCCGCCGCCGAAGCCCAGCTCGCCGCCTCGCGCGCCGAGCCCGGCGCCATGGCCGGGCGCGTGTACGATCTGGTCGCCTACGGCCCGGAGCACATCCTGTCGCGCAACGCGCTGGGCAGCGAAAGCGCGCTGGCCGCGATCGACATGGACGACCTCAGGCGGTTCATGGCCCGCAGCCTGGCGCCGCAGCACGCCCGCATCCGCTTCGTCGGCCCGGTCGGCCACGACCAGGCCACCGACGCGCTGGCCTCGCTGGGCCAGCGCTGGCAGGCCGGCGACGTGAGCATCCCGGCCTACCCCGCGCCCGCGCCGCCCGCCGCCTCGCGCATCCATTTCCACGACATGCCCGGCGCCACCCAGTCCATGCTGCTGTTCGGCTACCCGGCGCTGACCCGCGCCGACCCGGACTTCCACCCCGCCACGATGATGAACTTCATCCTCGGCGGCGGCGGCTTCGCCTCACGGCTGATGCAGAGCCTGCGCGAGGAAAAGGGCTACTCCTACGGGTTCCGCAGCGGCTTTTCGGGCGACACCAACGTCGGCCACTTCACAATGGGCGGCGCCGTCCGCGCCAACGTCACCCTGGAAGCCGCGCAGCTCGCGCGCGACATCGCCCGCGACTACGGCGCCAGCTTCACCGCCGACGACCTGCAGACCACGCGCGAGTCGATGGGCAAGCGCCGCGCGCTCGCCTTCGAGACCCCCGGCGCCAAGCTCGGCATCCTCGCCGCCATCGGCGACCACGGACTGCCCGCCGACTACCTGGAGCGGGAGGCCGGACAGATCAGTGGCCTGGACCTGGCCCAGGTACGCACGCTGGCCGACCGCCACCTGCGTACCGACGCCATGATCTACGTGGTGGTCGGCGATGCCGCCACCCAGGCCGAACGGCTGGAGGCGCTGGGCTACGGGCCGGTGGAAATGATGAATGAACAGGTCGAGGAAGCTGACCGCTGACCCCGGCCCGTCTTGTCGTCGGCCGGGAGGGGTCGTATCATTGAGGGCTGTGCGAAGCTTGATCGCACACCACCGGAGAGGTGGCAGAGTGGTTGAATGTACCTGACTCGAAATCAGGCAGGCGTTTATAGCGCCTCGGGGGTTCGAATCCCTCCCTCTCCGCCAGTTGCGCAAAAACGCCCCTTCGCGGGGCGTTTTTCTTTGGCCATCGCTTAGACTTGCGGCATGGCCAAAGAACGCACCCCCGAACCCTCCCCCGTCGCCGACTTCGAGAAATCACTCGAACAGCTCGAGACCCTGGTCGACAACATGGAGCGTGGCGAGCTGAGCCTGGAGCAGTCGCTGGCCGCCTACGAACAGGGCGTCGGCCTGTACCGCCGCTGCCAGCAGGCACTGGAGCAGGCCGAGCTGCGGGTGAAGCTGCTCAGCGATCCGGAAAAGCCCGACCAGGCCGAACCCTTCCCCGGCCTGGCCGACGATGTCTGAATCGCAGGGCCTGCAGACCGGCCCGCTGCTTGACGCCTGGCGCACGCGCATCGACGCCGCGCTGGAAGCCGCCCTCGCCCTGCCCGCCAGTCCCGAGCCCCGCCTGGCCGAGGGCATGCGCCACGCCGTCCTGCTCGGCGGCAAGCGCATGCGCCCGCTGCTGGTCCACGCCAGCGGCCACGCCTGCGGCGTCGATCCCGGGGCGCTCGACGCGGCCGCGACCGCGGTTGAACTTGTCCACGCCTATTCACTGGTGCACGACGACCTGCCGGCGATGGACGACGACGACCTGCGCCGCGGCCAGCCCACGGTGCACGTGGCGTTCGGCGAAGCCACCGCGATCCTGGTCGGCGACGCCCTGCAGGCGCTGGCGTTCCAGGTGCTGGCCGAGGCGCCGCTCCCCGACGGCCGCCGGGTCGCCATGCTGCGCGAGCTGGCCTCGGCCGCCGGCGCGGCCGGCATGTGCGGCGGGCAGGCGCTGGACCTGGCGGCGACCGGCACCGGCGCCGCATCCGGCCTCGACGTGCTCGAGCGCCTGCACGCGCTCAAGACCGGCGCCCTGATCCGCGCCGCCGTGCGGCTGGGCGCGATCGCGGCGGGCGCCGGCAGGGACGCATCCGCGCGCCTGGACGCGTACGCGGACGCGCTGGGGCTTGCCTTCCAGATCCGCGACGACCTGCTCGACGTCGAGGGCGAGAGCGAAGCCCTCGGCAAGACCGTTGGCAAGGATGCGGCGCAGGACAAGGCCACCTTCCCCGCCCTGATTGGACTCGAAGCCTCGCGGGAACGCCTGCGCGCCCTCAGCCACGCGATGGAGCAGGCTCTGGCCGGCTTCGGCGACGACGCCGGGCCGCTGCGCACGCTGGCCCGGCTGGCCGTCGAACGCGACCGCTGAGCACGGCAGCCCCGGTCAGTCCCGGTAGTAGCCCGTGAGGTCGATGCGCAGGCGCCTGGCATGCTCTTCGGCCATGCGCTCCTGGTGCCACGCACGCTCGCGCCTGGTCCTGATGTCGCGCAGTTCACGCCGCAGCTTGCGGCGATCACTTTCCAGCGATTCGCGCGTGTGCCTGTCGAGCCCCGACGCAGCGAGCCGCTCCCCGATCTCATCGAGTTCATCGTCGATGTCGCCGATGCGCCGGTCATGGCGACGCACCTCGTCACGCAGCGCGTCGCGGTGTTCTTCGGCGGCGTGCAGGCGTCGGCCATCGTCGTAGCCGGCAAGGAACCCGCCGGCCAGCTGCGGCGGGCATACGCCGTGGTACCGGCGCCCCATCCGGCCCTCGCGATACCCGCGCTGCGGCCGGCAATACTCGCCCAGCCCGCGATCACGCGCGGCCAGGTAGGCCTGCGCATCCGGGCGCACGCCGTAGGCGGCGCAGGCCCTCACATGGTCGTCCAGGCGCGATGGCGGGTGGCCGTCGGCGCCGTCCCGGTATCCCACCGGCCCCCAGTCACCAGACAGGCATTCACCCTGGCTCATGGATGCGCAGCCGGCCTGCAGCAATGCCAGGCCGGCAATCATGACCACCCCGAACGCCCTCATTGCACTCCACGCCCCGCAAGCGACTGGACGACAGCCTGGGCCAGCGCGACCGCCGCTTCCCTGCGCTGCGGCATGGTGTCCTGCCGCCATTGCCTGTCTGCGGCCATGATCGACGCGCCGGTCAGCCTTTCAGGCATTTCCATGGCCGGGCCCGAATAGGCCGACACGGTGAAGTACAGGTTGCCGGTGCGGACATGCAGGTCGCCGGCGCCCACCGTCAACGCGAACCGCGCCTCGTCACCGACGCCGGCGACGTCCTCGAACCGGATGCCGCCGAGCCGTTGCTGGAGACGGGTTACACCGGGCTCAAACAGGCGCTGGGCGAAGAGGATCCGAACACCCGCGAGGCGCGCAGACGCCTCGCCAGATGGCGTGAGGCGCGCGACGCGGGCGCATAGCGTCGGCTGAAGCCGCTACTCGACCGGGAAATCAAGGCTGACCTCCGTGGTCTCGGCCGCGTTGACCGTCACGCCCTCGACGAAGCGGTCGTCGGCCCTGATCCCGTCCGGCCGGACCTGGATGCGGTACTCGCCGACGGGGATCGTGTAACCCGCGAAGCCTTCGCCATCGGTCCAGTCACGGCTGGCCTCCTCGTGGCTGTCGGCATACTGGATATAGGTGCGGGCTTTCAACGGCTGGCCGTTGGCGGTGACCCTGATCCGGACCGTGCCGCTGGGGATCTCCAGGCGCTTCACGGTGGTCTGGCCGGCTTCCACCATGACGCTGTCAATGAACTGGTCCGGCGCGCTGATGCCATCGGGCCGGACCTGGATGCGGTACTCACCGACCGGAATGGTGTAGCGGGCAACGCCATCGCCGTTGGTGCCGTCGCGGCTGGCCTCCTCGTGGCTGTCGGCATACTGGATATAGGTGCGGGCCTTCAACGGAATGCCGTTGGTGGTAACCGTGAGCTCAACCGTTCCGGTGGAAAAGTCCACGCTCCGTTCGGTGGTCCCACCGTCAGTGACCGGGATGTCTTCCAGTCGTTGGTCCGGCGCGGAAATCCCCTTGGCACGGACCCTGATGTCATAGTCGCCCGCGGCAAGTTCATAGCGGGCCTTGCCCTCTTCCAGCGCGTGGTTCCGTGCGACCTCCTCGTCGGTCCCGGCCTTGTAGACGTAGGTAAAGGCGCCGATCGGCTCACCATTCCCCGTGACGCTCAACTCAATGGCCCCGGTGGACGCAGCGACGGGCTCCGGCCCGGCCTGTACCGCTTCGTCCAGCGCGCCGGCCAGCTCGTCGGCATTGTCCGCGCTGAAGAACCGGCCGCCGCCGGCGTCGGCCATGCACTGCAGCTGCCCGGTATCGCTGTCGCCAAGATCGAAGCCGACCACGTGCAGCCTGAACTCGACGCCCGACCGCCTTGCCGCCCTGACTGCTTCACAGGGGTCGCCGCCGCAGGACTCCAGGCCGTCGGAGACAAGCACGATGCTGGCCGACTGCTCCATCTGCCGCAGCTGGTCGACCGCCTGCTGCACGGAGGCCGTGAGCGGTGTCATCCCTATCGCGTTGAGACCCTCGATCTGCCTGATCATGGCGTCGCGGTCCAGCGGTCCCAGCGCCACCAGGGTCTCTATGTCCGTGCAGTCGCCCTTGCGGTGGTGGCCATAGGCGATCAAGCCCGCCCTGGCGTCCTCCGGCAGCTGCCGGACCAGTCCGGACATCACTTCCCGGGCGACGACGACCTTCGGCTGGCCGTCGACGCGACCCCACATGCTGCCCGACGCATCGAGGATGAACAGCAGGTTGGTACCGCCCGGCGTTTCGGTGTTTGCCACATCGTCGCCACCCGCGGAACCAAAGGCGGGCCACAGCGCACTGGACACAAGCACCAGCGTGCACAACAACGTCAGCATCCTGTTCATGGGTCGCGCTCCCGTTTGCTGGCGCTGCTCCACAAGGTCCGGAGTCACGCCACTCCTTCTCCACATGACGGGTTCCGGGCGGAAAGCGGGACATGCCCCGGGCCTGTCCGTCCACGCCCCCGTTTGGCGTTTACGTTCCGGATGGGCATGGCAAACGCGGGAACCAGGGACAGGCGTGTCGGGGAAGATCAGGAATTGGCTGGCCGGCATCGTGGACTCGGCCATGGCGGGCGCCAGCGTGCGCTTCATGGACGCGTGGGCGGTGGTCGAACGCGGCTACCGCCGGCCGCTGGCGTGGTGTTCGCAGCGGCTGGGGTTCACCTTCTATCCGCTGCTGGCACTGGTCATGGTCGGCGCGCTTGCCTGGGACTGGCAGCACGGGCGCTCGCTCGACGACGCCGAGGACGCGGTGTTCGACCGGGTCATCAGCTGGCGGCCGATCGAGCCGCTCCCCAGCGGCCGCACCGTGGTGGTGGAAATCGACGACTGCTCGATCGAGCATTATCGCGCACGCGGCGAAGGCGGCTGGCCCTGGAGCCGGGAACGCCATGCCGACCTGATCGACGCGCTCGACCGCGCCGGGGTGAGCGCGGTCGGAATCGACGTCCTGTTCGCCGACCCGTCGCGCGACGACCCCGGCGGCGATGCCCTGCTGGAAGCGACTGCCGACGCGGGCGGCGGCCGCTTCATCTTCGCCGCCACCCGCCTCCACCCGGACTTCGACCACGCGGCCGGGCTTCATGCGGGCGAGGTGCCGGGCGCGTTCCGCCTCGATCCCGGCGCCACCATGCCGGGACCGGGGGTGGCGATGATCCAGCCTTTCGGGACGGCGATGGCGCGCCACTCCGGGCTGGTGAACATCCGGCGCGCGAGCGACGGCGTGCTGCGGGACGTGCGCCTGTACGAGGTCGCCGGCGGGTGGGCGATGCCGTCCCTGGCGCTGCGCCTTGCCCGGGCCGGCGGGGCCGACGCGCGGGTGGCGGTCGCAGCGCGCGACGGCAACCTGCGGATCAACTGGCGCGGACGCTCGCGCCTGCCCTACGCCAGCGCCGCCGACCTCATCGAAGGCTCTCCGGTGTGCGGCAAGGCCCTGCCTTCGCTTGAGGGCGCACTGGCCGTCGTCGGCCACACCGCGGCCGGCATCAACGACGCCAAGCCGACGCCGGTGGACATGGCGATGCCGGGCGTGGAGATCCTCGCCGAGGCGGTCGAAGCGCTGTCCACCGGCAGCTGGATCCGGATGCCGCCGGGCTGGCTCAAGTACGCGCTGGCCACGCTGCTGGTCCTGCTGTCGTGCTTCGTGTTCTGGCGCGGCGAGCCGCACCGGGACGTCGATCCGGTGTTCGTCGCGCTCAACCTGGCGCTGCTGGCGATCGCGTTCGCCGGGCTGACGCTCTTCGGATGGTTCATCGACATCTTCGCCAGCCTCGGCTACGGCGCGCTGTGCTTCGGCCTGTGCCGCGGCTACGCTGCGGTGCAGCGGGGGCGTGCCACCGGCAACGTCGACTACCTGCCCGCGTACGACCCTGCCACCGATCCCTGGCTGCTGCTGGCGCGGCTGCGCTTCGAGCCGGATCCGGGGCTGCCCCGCCGCCTGGCCAGGCGCCGCTGGCGCGAGTACCGCCGGATCCTGCGCAAGCTGGTCCATTCCAGCAGCCACATCGTGATGATCGAGGGCGTCATCGAGCGCAAGCACTGGATGCAGGCGATCCTGGACGACCTGGTGTTGCTGACCTGGAAGGGCGCCGCGGAGGCCGGCGTGCGCGAACAGGCGGGGCGCGACCTGGATGCGCTGCACGCGGCCCTCAATGCCACCAGCGAACGCCTTGACGGCAGCGGCCGGATCATGGTCTGCACCGCCACCGCCCGGATCGACGATGGATCCGGCAACGACCCCCATGCGCGCCGGCTGCGCCTGCGCGCCCTGCTCGGCCAGGACCTCGACCAGCTCGAACACTGGCCCCTGGCCGCCGGCAACCCGCTCTTGCCCCCAATCGACGGATCCAAGGAGAACCAGCCATGCGCAACACCATCCGCACCCTGAGCATGGTCGCACTGGCCTGCATTGCCACGACCGCCGCAGCCCTGGCGGCGGGCATGCCGGCAGTGGTCCACAAGCGCTCGGTGGATGTCCGCGAGGCGCCGGATTTCGACGCGCCCGCGGTCGCTACGCTGCGACGCGACGCGCGGGTGGAGATCAGCAGCCAGCAGGGGCTCTGGTATGAACTCGCGCTCGACGACGGACGCAGCGGCTATGTCCGGGTCAACGAGGTGCGCATGGCCTATGCCGGCGATGAAACCCCCGGCGCCAGCCGCCGGGCACTGTTGCAGGGCGGCGCGGGCCGCGGGCGGGTGACCGAGACCGCGACCGTGCGCGGGATCGACGCCAGCGACCTCGCGGCCGGGTCGCACGACGCCGCCGCGCTCGCACGGATGGAGGCGTGGCGCATCGACGCGCCCACGGCGGCCGCGCACGCGCACGCGCAGGGCTGGCAGCCGCGCAGCGTGGCGTGGCCCGGCGAGGCACGCGAGCTCGAGGTGTCCGGCCACCAGGCGACCCGATCGGAGAAGCGCGGCGCGCTGGCGTCCGCGCGCGGCCTGCTGTCCAGGGTCGGTGGCGGGGCGCTCGGGGACAGCGGGATCGCGCGCGTGGCCGACCGCGCCATGGGCAAGTCGGACCAGGAGATCGCGGAAGAAGAGCGCGCGCTTGGCCCGGCCGTGACAGGCCGCGTGCTCGGCGTGGCGCCGCTGTGGGACGACGAAGATGCCCAGCGACGGGTCAACCTGGTGGGTCGCTGGCTGGCCTCGCAGACCTCGCGGCCGGACCTGCCGTGGACCTTCGGCATCATCGACGACGGCGAGATCAATGCCTTCGCCGCGCCCGGCGGCTACGTGCTGGTCACCCGCGGGCTGTACGAGCTGCTCGCCGACGACTCCGAGTTGGCGGCGGTGATCGCGCATGAGCTCGGCCACGTGGTCCAGCGCGACCACTTCGAGGTGATCCGCAGGCAGCAGGTGCGCGAAGCGGGCAAGGACGCGCTGCTGTCACAGGTCGCCGCGCCCGGGGCCGCCGCGTATGCGAAGGATTACGTCGACAGGCACGGTGCCGCGGTGCTGCTCACCAGCCTCGACCGCGACGCCGAATACCGCGCCGACCACGCGGCCGGCGTGTACCTGGAGCGGGCCGGGTTCGACCCGCTGGCGTTCTATTCGGTGCTGCAGAAGATGGCCGCCTTCGGCCAGCGCCCCGCGCGCCTGGCCCAGCTGTATCGCACCCACCCGCCGCTGGACGAGCGCATGGACCGGCTGGACAGGAGCGCGCGGCGCAACTGAGCGCCGGGCGCTACTTCACCAGGCGCAGAGTCAGCGGATACCGGTAGGCAACGCCTTCATTCGCCTTGAGGGCGGCGATGATGGTCATCACCAGCCAGTAGACGCCCACCGCGAACGCCGCCAGGTAGAACAGGAAGCCGATCAGGATCACCAGCAGGATGGTGCCCACCACCCACAGGATCACCGAGATCCCGAAGCAGGTGATGTTGAAGTTCAGCGCCTCCTTGCCCTGGTCATCGACGAACGGCATCGTTTCGCGCTTCACCAGCCAGATGATCAGCGGGCCGAGGATGGCGCCCAGGCCACCGGTCAGCAGCGCTGAAAGCGCGGACAGGTGCGCGAACAGGGCCCACTGCCGCTGGTCGGCGCTGACGCCGCCCACGGACGGCCCGGAATCCGCCGGCGGCGGTGCAGCTGGATCGTGTTCGGACATTGCTCGTTCTCCCCATGGGCTCCATTGCCCTGGGCCAAGGATAACCCCTCAGCCGCCGGCTACGGTCATGCGGCCGAGCATGATCGAGCCCACCCGCAGGTGCGAGCGCGCATCGATGTCGCTGCCCACCGCCTCGATGGCCTGGAACATCGTCTTCAGGTTGCCTGCGATCGTGATGCCGTCCACGGGATAGGCGATCTCGCCGTCCTCCACCCAGAACCCGCCCGCACCGCGTGAATAGTCCCCGGTCACCGTATTGACCCCCTGGCCCATCAGGTCGGTCACCAGCAGCCCGGTGCCCATGCCGCGCAGCAGTTCCTCCCGGCCGCCGGCGTTGGCGGCCACGCGCAGGTTGCGCACGCCGCCGGCGTTGCCGGTGCTTTCCAGCCCGAGCCTGCGGGCCGAGTAGCTGCCCAGCACGTAGCGCTGCAGCACGCCGTCCTCCACCAGGGCCGACTCACGGGTGGCCACGCCCTCGGCATCAAACCAGGCCGAGCGCAGGCCGCGCACCAGGCGCGGCTGCTCGTGGATGCCGAACCACTCCGGGAACAGGCGCTCGCCCACGCTGTCGAGCAGGAAGCTGGCGCGCCGGTACTGGGCCCCGCCCGACACCGCGCCGACCAGGTGGCCGATGAGCGAGCGCGCGACCTCGGCGTCGAACACAACCGGGTACTGCCCGGTCGCCAGCGCCTTCGGCTCCAACCGGGCAACGGCGCGCGCGGCGGCGCTGCGGCCGACGCTGGCCGCCGGCTCCAGGTCGGCTTCCGCAAGGCCGATGGTGTACCAGCCCTGGCGCTGCATGCCCTCGCCTTGGCCGGCGACCAGCGCGCAGGACATGCTGTGCATGGTGTCGCGGGTGGCGCCGACGAAACCGTGGCTGTTCGCATACACCCCCAGCGACGCGCCGCTGCCGACCGCCGCGCCATCGGAGTTGGTAATGCGCGGGTCGGAATCGCGCCCGGCCGCTTCACAGGCCAGCGCCAGCTCCACCGCGCGATCGGCGTCCAGCGCCCACGGGTGCCAGGCGTCCAGCTCCAGCGGATCGGCGGCCATGCGGTCGGCATCGGCCAGCCCCGCGGCCGGGTCGGCCTCGGTGAAGCGGGCGATCGCGCAGGCCTGCTCCACGGTCGCGGCCAGGCTCTGTTCGCGCAGGTCGGCGGTGCTGGCACTGCCCTTGCGGTGGTCGAAGTACACGGTCACGGCGATGCCGCGGTCGCGGGTGGCCTCCACCGTCTCGACCTCGCCCATGCGCACGCCCACGTTCAGCCCGCGCTCCTCCGAGCAGCTGACCTCGGCCTGGTCGGCGCCGGCGGCCCGGCACAGCTCGAGCAGGCGCCGGGACAGGCCCGAGAGCGCCTCCAGCCGTGCGGCGCTGTCGTCGGCCACGCTGTCATCGGTGCGGGAGATGGATTCGTTCAATCGACTGTCCTTGGATGGGTGCGGTTCAATGCGGCTTCGACGCGGCAGGGTGCATTATCGGTGCCCATCCGCGAAAATCCGCGGCCATACGCAACATCACGGACACCAGAGCCATGCGCGGCATCGACGAAGAAACCGGTGAATTCCTGGGCCCCAGCCGCAGCCAGCAGCGGCGCGAGGCGCTGGAGGTGCGCGCACTGGGGGAGAAGCTGATCGCGCTGTCTCCGGGGCAGCTGGAAAAACTGCCGATCCCCGACGACCTGCTGCCGCACATCCTGGAGACCCGGCGGATCGATTCGCACATCGCCCGCAAGCGCCAGCTGCAGTACCTGGCCAAGCAGATGCGCCGCCAGGACGACGAGACCCTGGACGCCATCCGCGACGCGATGGACGCCGGCGGCGAGTCGGCGCGCCAGGAGACGGCGCTGCTGCACCGCATCGAAGCCTGGCGCGAGCGCCTGCTTGAGGAGGGCGACGCGGCCCTGGAAGCGCTGCTGGCCGAGCACCCGCAGGCCGACCGCCAGCAGCTGCGCCAGCTGGTGCGCAACGTCCACGCCGAGCGCAGGAAGAACAAGCCGCCGCACGCCTTCCGCGAGCTGTTCCGCATGCTGCGCGAGCTGCACGCCGAGGCTGGAGCGGACGAAGACCCGGCCACGGATTGACGCCGGCCGCGGCTGGTCAAGCCCGGGTTCCGCCCACCGTCAGCCGGTCGATCAGCAGCGACGGCTGGCCCACGCCGACCGGCACGCTTTGCCCGTCCTTGCCGCAGGTGCCCACGCCGTCGTCCAGGGCGAAGTCGTCGCCGACCATCGCCACCCGCTGCATGGTTTCCGGGCCGTTGCCGATGAGCGTGGCGCCCTTGACCGGCGCGGTGATGCGGCCGTCCTCGATCAGGTAGGCCTCGGTGGCCGAGAACACGTACTTGCCGTTGGTGATGTCGACCTGGCCACCGCCGAAATTGACCGCGTACAGGCCCTTCTTCACCGAGCGGATCATCTCCTCGCGCGAGTGCCTGCCGGCCAGCATGTACGTGTTGGTCATGCGCGGCATCACCAGGTGGGCGAAGGACTCGCGGCGGCCGTTGCCGGTCGGCTCGGCGCCCATCAGCCGGGCGTTGTGGGTGTCCTGCATGTAGCCCACCAGCACCCCGTCCTCGATCAGCGTGGTGCTGCGCGTGGGCGTGCCCTCGTCGTCGACGTTGAGCGAGCCGCGGCGCGCGGCCAGGGTGCCGTCATCGACGATGGTCACCCCGGGCGCGGCCACCCGCTGGCCGATGCGGCCGGCGTAGGTGCTGGTGCCCTTGCGGTTGAAGTCACCCTCCAGGCCGTGGCCGACCGCCTCGTGCAGCAGCACGCCCGGCCAGCCCGCACCCAGTACCACCGGCATCACCCCGGCCGGGGCGTCCACCGCCTCCAGGTTCACCAGCGCCTGGCGCAGCGCCTCGCGGGCGAAGCGTTCGGGGCGGTCGTCGGCCAGCAGCTCGGCGTAGGAATGGCGGCCGCCGAAGCCGGCGTAGCCAGACTCGCGCCGGCCACCCTGCTCCACGATCACCTGGATGTTCATCCGCACCAGCGGCCGCACGTCGCCGGCCAGCACGCCGTCCGAGCGCGCCACCAGGATCGTGTCCAGCGCACCGGACAGGTTCACCATCACCTGCTGCACCCGCGGGTCGGCGGCACGCAACAGGCGGTCGACCCGACGCAGCGCCTCGACCTTGGCCTCGCTGCCGAGCGCGTCGATCGGGTCGTCCGGCCGATACAGCGCCGCGCCCGGGCCGGCCACCAGGGCCCTGGGCGCATGCGCGTCACCGGCGCGTGCGATGGCCCGCGCCGAACCGGACGCCGCCAGCAGGGCTTCGGCGTCGATCTCGTCGGAATACGCAAAGCCGGTCTTCTCGCCGGAGATCGCGCGCACCCCCACGCCCTGCTCGATCGAATGCGCGCCGTCCCTGACGATGCCGTCCTCCACCGTCCAGCTCTCGCGCCGGGCATGCTGGAAATACAGGTCGCCGAAGTCGATGCCCGGCCCCATCAGGGCGCCGAACGCGCGCTGCAGCGCGGACTCGTCCAGGCCTGCGGGCCGCAGCAGGCGGCTGCTGGCGATCGCCAGCGGTTGGTCTGCAGTCATTGCGTCCTCTCGTTGTTGCCGGCCACCTGCGGCGGATCGCGGCGGAGCACGTCCACCTGCGGTTCGTCCCAGGGGCCGGTGATGCGGTAGGTGGTGGCGCCCAGCCCGCTCAGCGGCTTGCGCAGCATGGCGTTGGCCATCGCGCCGACCGCGGCGCCCACCGGGCCGCCTGCGATGGCGCCGACCGCGGTGAGCACGTTGCCGGACTTGGGCAGCACTTCCACGGTCTGGTCATAGGTGCGCGCACGCAGGTCGGTGTGGCCGGCGATGTTGATCGTGGCGGCCGGCCCGTCCATGACCAAGCCATCGCTGCGGGCGCGGCCCGATTCGACGTGGATGTCGCCTTCGATCCCGTTGAAGGCGAACCCGCGATTGAAGAAGTCGCGGAAATCCAGCGACAGCCTGCGCGGCAGTTCGGCGATGCTCAGCAGCCCGAGCAGGCGGCCCGCGCCGGGCTCGAGTTCGACGATCTGCCCGTCCTGCACCGATAGCTGCAGGTGCCCTTCCAGCAGCTCGGCGCGGAAGCCGGCCGGGCTGGCAGGCCACGATGCGGCGAGCTCCAGGCGGCCGTCGCCACCGCGCAGATGCCCGCGGTAGCCCAGACCTTCCAGCAGCTGGCCGAAGTTCCCGCTCGCCACCCGCGTCCGGGTGCGGGTGCGCGCGTGCTCGCCGCGGCCGACCCACTCGCCGCTGACGGTGAGGTGGTGGAGCGGCGACTGGGTTTCCAGCTGTTCGATGCGCATGCCGCCCGGGATCCGGCTGGTCTGCAGGGTCGCGTTGCCGAGCCGGGCCTCGTCCACCTGCAGATCGGCGACGGACAGCTGGATCGGAGGGATGAGCGCCGGATCCGGCCCCGTGCCGGGCGCCTCCGCCGCAGCCGCTGCTGCCTCCGCCCCGGCGTCCGCCGCCGGAGCCTGCCGCTGCCAGTGCAGGCGTTCGAAATGGCCCGCCAGCACGGTGCTGTCCGGCCCCGGCAGGGTCAGCGTTCCGGTCATCGCCTCGCCGTTGAACCGCAGCGCCATCCCGCCGCCGGCTCCCGCGCCCGTTCCGCCGGTCACGTGGACGCCGCCGAAGCCGCCGCCCGCCAGCAGCAGCCGATCCACCTGCACGTCCACCTGGCGCAGCTCCAGCGCGGGGCCGGCGGCTGCGCCATCACCCGGCTCCTGGCCGCCGTCGGCGGCCACCAGCCCGGCCCACTCCAGCGCCGCCAGCTCGTTTGCCCGGCCCTCGATCACCAGCCCGGCGGCCGGCGCCTGCACCTGGCCGCCGCCCATCCGCACCCGCACCGCGGGAGGGCCTTCGCCGGCGTGCGCACGCAGCGCCATGCGCTGACCAAGCTGCACGCCGATGTCGCCATCGCCCAGCGGCAGCGGGATCCGGATCCGGGCCGGCAGCGGGGCCGCCGCGGCCTTGCGCAGCGGCTCCGGCAGGTCGAGCCGGGTACCGACGAGTTCGGACTGCAGCAGCAACTGCGGCACCCCGCCCGCATCCTCGCGGGGCATGGCCACGCCCACCGTCCAGGTCGAACGCCCGCTCACGCGCGGCTCCAGCCAGCCCAGCTGCGGCGCCCGCGCCAGCAGCTCCGAGGCCTCCAGGCCGGCCCGCAGCTCACCCTCGAACACGTTGCCATCGGCGAGCACGTGGCCGGTACCGGCGCGCAGCGCCAGCATGCCGGGGCGGCCGGACTGCCAGACGCTCAGCTGCGGGGCCAGGAAACCGTGCTGGTCGTACTCCAGCGCGCCGCGCACGTTGTCCAGGGCCAGCGCCCATCCGGGCATGGCCGCCTGCACGCCCGCCAGCCGCGCCGTGCCTTCGATGCGCGGCCCGGTCTTGTTGCCGTGCAGCGGCAGCACCAGGGCGAAATCGCCTTCCATCGCACCGTCCACCTGCAGGCCCTCCAGCACCTGCACCGACAGCGGCGACTGCTGCAGCATCGCAACCACGCGCCCGGCGTCGGATGCGGTGCGGGTGGATACGGCCAGCTCGGCCCGCTCGAAGTCGCCGATGCCCGCTTCCAGCTGCTCCAGCGCGACCCCGGCGATCGCGCCGCTACCGCGGAAGTCGAAGCCCCTGGCAATGAACCGGACGGTGCCCTGCACGCCCTCGACCGCCGGCCAGTCCGGCTGGAACTGGAGGACGCCGCCGGCCAGATCCGCCTGGGCGTGGAACAGCCCGCTGGCGGCCTGTCCGGATGTGGAGTCGAACGGCCAGTCGTCCAGGTCTCCGGACACCACCGCCCGGCCGTTGACGATGCGTCCGTCCACCAGCGCCGCGTCCAGCCATTCGATCGCCTGCTCGGGCATCAGGTAGCGCACCCAGAATCGCTTCGCGACCGGGGCCCTGGCCTCGTCCAGGCGCGCGGCCACGTCGATCCGCGGGCGGCTGCCGTCACCCTGGAACAACAGCCCGCCGCGCAGATCCGCGCCGTAGCCGTCACCGTCCACGCGCAGCGCCGGCGCCTGCACCTGCCAGCCGCCCTCCTGCCGCCACACGGAGACCTCCCCGCGCAGCGCCACCTCGTGCACCACGCCGAAGCCGCTCGGCCAGTCGAAGCGCGACGACGCCTGCGGGTCGAATTCAAACACCAGCCCGCCGCCGTCGGCCAGCAGCTCGCCGGCCAGCCCATCGAGCCCGGGGCGGTCGCCCACGGGCGCGAACCGAACCGACTCCACCCGCGCCCGGCCCTCCGGCGCCACGCCATCGGCCCCGGCCATCGCAACGTCCACGAGCACCGCGTTGGCATCCGCGCGCGCCAGCCAGTCACGCGTGCCCGGGCCGAGGCGATCGCTCAGGGCCAGCAGCTGCAGCAGCGGCGCGGCCTCGATCCGCTCGGCCACCAGCGCATAATGGCCGCCGGCCTGCACCGCCACGCCATCGCTGCGCCATTCGCGTTCGTCCGTGGCCACCCGCAGCCGGGGAACGTCCAGCCGCCAGCCGTCATCCGTCCGGAGCCAATCAAATCCGCCTGCGACCTCGTCGAAGGCGACCCGCAGCGGCGCACCGTCAGCCCCGGCGGCACCACGCAGGCCGACCCCGTCCAGATCCAGCCGCGCAACCACGCTGTCGATCCTGGCGTCACGAAGCCCGGCCCAGACCTCGGCCCGGCCGTGGCCGTCGTCGACCGCCATCCCGGCCATGCGCAGCAGCGGCGCCCAGGCGTCCAGGTCGCCGTCATCCATGCCCGCGTACAGGCGCCCGTCCCCGCTGTCGCGATCGAACCGCGCCGCCGCCCGCAGCGGCGCGTCCGCTCCGCCCATCCAGGCCCGCGAGGCGGCGCGGACGTTGCGGCCGTCCACCCGCAGGCGCACGTCGATCCGCGGGACCGTGGCGTGCAGGCCAAGCCCCGGCGCGTCCACGGTCAGGCTGCCGCCGATCACCTGCAGCTCGCCAAGGCGCTCCAGCGCGCTGAACGGATCACCGCCGGTGTCCTGCCCGGGCAGGCCGCGCACGTGCCAGCGCCCGTCGTCGTCACGGGCCAGGGTCAGCGCCAGGTTGCGCAGGCGCAGTTCGGTCAGCGAGCGCCCGGGCAGCAGCCCGCCGTACTGGGCCACCAGCACCTCCGCCTCGCCGATGGTCACCGCGTCGCCGTCCCGGCCGATGCGCAGGCCGTCCAGGCGCAGCAGCGGGCCGCGCCGTGTCCACTCGGTGTCCAGGGTATCGAAGCGCACCGGGTGCCCGGCACGCTCGCCCAGCCAGGCCTCCACCCGCTCCGGATGGCGCTCGAGCATCGGCAGCAGCTGGCTGGCCACCACGCCCACCAGCGCCATCAGCACCACCAGCATCACGGCGGCAAACACCAGCGCCCTGCGCGTCAGGCGCAGGCCGCCGAGGGCGATCCTCTTCATCGGCCCGTCGCCCTGCCCGACCCGGCCTCAGAGCAGCACGACATCGAACTGCTCCTGCGGGTACTGCTCGTCGGCCTGGAAACGGATCGACTTGCCCAGGAACTCCTCCAGCTCGGCCACCGCCACCGACTCCTCCTCGGTGATCAGGTCGACCACCCGCGGCGAGGCAATCACCAGCAGCTGCTGGGCATCGAACTGGCGCACCGCGCGGGTGATCTCTCGGAACACCTCGTAGGTCACCGTTTCCGGGGTCTTGAGCATGCCGCGCCCGCCGCAGGCGCCGCAGGGTTCGCTGAGCTGGCGCTGCAGGCTTTCCACCGTGCGCTTGCGGGTCATCTCGACCAGGCCCAGCGGCGAGAAGTCGTAGACGGTGGTCTTGGCGTTGTCGCGGGCAAGCGATTTCTCGAGCGTGCGCAGCACCTGGCGGCGGTGCTCGGGATCGGTCATGTCGATGAAGTCGATGATGATGATCCCGCCCAGGTTGCGCAGCCGCAGCTGCCGCGCCACCGCCTGCGCCGCCTCCAGGTTGGTGCGGTAGACGGTTTCCTCCAGGTTGCGCTGGCCCAGGAAGGAGCCGGTGTTGACGTCGACCGTGGTCATCGCCTCGGTCTGGTCGATCACCAGGTAGCCGCCGGACTTGAGCGGCACCTCCTTTTCCAGCGCGTGGCTGATCTCGTCCTCCACCCCGTACAGGTCGAACACGGGACGCTCGCCCGCGTAGTGCTCGATCTTCTCCGCCAGCCCCGGCACGTACTGGGCGGCGAACGTGCGCAGCTTCTCCCAGGTCTCGCGCGAGTCGACCTTCACCTTCTCCACGTCGCGGCGCATCAGGTCGCGCACCGCGCGCATGGGCAGGGTCAGATCCTCGTAGATGCAGCTGCCCGTCTTCACCTTGCCCGAGCGCTCTTCGACCAGCGACCAGACCCGGGCCAGGTAGGCGATGTCTTCTTCCAGCGCGTCGGCGGGCTGGCCCTCAGCGTTGGTGCGCACGATGTAGCCGTGGCCGCTGCCGGCGGCCGACAGCGCCGAGACGATGCCCTTGAGCCGGCTGCGCTCACCCTCGTCCTCGATCCGCACCGACACTCCGACCACGGTCGAATGCGGCAGCAGCACGAGGTAACGCGAGGGAATGCTGATCTGGGTGGTGACGCGGGCGCCCTTGGTGCCGATCGGCTCCTTGAGCACCTGCACCACCACGTCCTGGCCGTCGCGCAGCAGCTCGGCGATCGGCGGCACCGGCAGCGGGCCGGTCTCGGCCTCGATCTCCCGCGCCGGCAGCGAGCGCAGCACGTCGTTGGCGTGCAGGAACGCAGCCCGATCCAGGCCGATGTCCACGAACGCGGCCTGCATGCCCGGCATCACCCGCTGCACCTTGCCCTTGTAGATGTTGCCCACCACGCCGCGGCTCCAGCCGCGCTCGATGTGCAGCTCCTGCAGCATGCCGTTCTCGACCACCGCCACGCGCGTCTCGCGCGGGGTGACGTTGATCAGGATCTCCTCGCTCATCCCCCGCCCCCGCCGCCCGCGGCGGCATCCATGGGCGCATCCGGACGGGCCCCGGGCAGCACCTGGATCCCGGCCTGCTCCAGCAGCCGCGCGGTCTGGTGCAGCGGCAGGCCCATCACGCCCGACCAGTTCCCCTGCAGCCGGGCCACGAACGCCTCGGCGGCCCCCTGGATGGCGTAGCCGCCGGCCTTGCCCATCGGCTCGCCGCTGGCCACGTAGGCGTCGATCCAGGCCGGCGGCAGCGGCGCGAACCCGACCTCCGACACCGACAGCGCCTGCAGCAGGCCGCCGCGCGAACGCACTGCGACCGCCGTCAGCACCTGGTGCACGCGCCCGGACAGCCGCGAGAGCATGGCCGCGGCCTCGTCCGCGCCGGCCGGCTTGCCGAACACCTCGCCGTCGAGCACCACCTCGGTATCGGCCCCGATCACCAGCGCGTCATCACCACCGGCCAGCTGCGCCAGGCCCGCGGCGGCCTTCTGCGCGGCCACCCGGGCCACGTAGGCTTCCGGCGGCTCCTGCGCGGCGCGCACTTCCGGGATGTCCACGTCCAGCACCGCGAAGGGCACGCCCAGTCGGACGAGCAGTTCGCGGCGGCGCGGCGATCTGGAGGCAAGGTGCAGCATTGCTGCAAGGATACCCTGCAGGCCGCGCGGCACCGCCCGTCCGCGGGCGGTCGACCCCGTTCCGGCTCACGGGCCGTTCACCGGACTGCCCCGAACCTGAACCCGTCACCTGGAGGAATCCCCATGCCCCGCAACCCCCTGTCCGCCCTGCTCCTGGCCGCCACCCTGGCCGTTCCCGCCACCGCTGCGCACGCCCAGGCGCCGGCCCAGGTCACCGCCAATGACGGCACCCTGCTTTCGGTGTCGGCCACCGGCGAGGCCACGCGCGTGCCCGACGTGGCCACCCTGTCCGCCGGCGTGGTCACCCAGGCCGCAGACGCCAACGAGGCGCTGCGCGCCAACGCCGCGCAGATGAACCGCCTGATGGAGGCGGTGCGCAAGGCCGGCATCGCCGAACGCGACATCCGCACCAGCGACCTCGGGGTGTCCCCCCAGTACCACCGCGCCGACGGCGAGGCGCGGGAGATTTCCGGCTACCAGGCGCGCAACACGGTCAACCTCACCGTCCGCGACATCGACGACCTGGGCAGCGTGATCGACGCCCTGGTGGCCGCCGGCGCCAACCAGGTGCACGGCCCGAACTTCCAGATCGGCGAGCCCGACGCGGCCTACGACGAGGCGCGCCGCGCCGCCCTGGACGCCGCCCGTGCCCGCGCCGGGCTGTATGCCGAAGCGCTGGGCATGCAGGTGCGCCGCATCGTCAGCATCAGCGAGGGCGGCGGCTTCATGCCGCGGCCGATGGGAATGGCCATGCGGGCCATGGATTCGGTGGCGGCCAGCCCGGTTTCACCCGGTGAAAGCACCCTGTCGGTCAATCTGGACGTGGTGTTCGAACTTGGCCGCTGAGGGCCCCATCGCATGACGGACAAGAACAGGAAAACCACCCCGGCCAGCCGCGACGACGACGGATCCGGCTACGCCGAGCGCAAGCCGCGCGACAAGGACGAGGCGCGCAACCTTGGCAAGCGCCCGCCGGAAGAGCCCGACGACGGCGGCCTGGAGCGCGACCCCGGGGACGGCAAGGATCCGGCCGACGACGATTGAGCCGGGCTATCCCGCCCGGTGGTACGGGTGGTTGGCCAGCATCGCGCTGGCGCGGTAGAGCTGCTCGGCCACCAGCAGCCGCACCAGCATGTGCGGCAGGGTCAGCGGGCCCAGCGACCAGCACTCGTCGGCCCGGGCCAGCACCTCGTCGGCGTGGCCTTCGGGCCCGCCGATGAGGAAGGCCAGGTCGCGGCCCTGGCCGCGCCAGTGCTCCAGCCGCTGCGACAGCGCCTCCGAATCCCATTCGCGGCCGCGGCCGTCCAGCGCCACCACGTGCACGTCGCGCGGCAGCGCGGCCAGCACCCGCTGGCCCTCGTCATGGGTCGCGCGCGCGGTGTCGCGGCCCTTGCCGCGCAGGCCGGGAGTAATCTCAATCAGTTCGAAGGGCAGCCAGTGCGAAAGCCGCTTGCGGTATTCGCCGAAGCCTTCGGCCACCCAGCCGGGCGCACGCTCGCCCACCGCGACCAGGCGCGCCTTCACCGGAAACCCTTGCGTCCGGCCGCGTCGCGGCCTGAATGGTCAGCGCGGGGCGTCATCGCCTTCGGCGGAAGACTCCCCGGGCGGCTCGTCGCCGACCGTCCACAGCCGCTCCAGGGCGTAGAACTCGCGCACCCGCGGCAGCATCACGTGCACCACCACGTCGCCCAGATCCACCAGCACCCACTCGGCCTCGCGCTCGCCTTCCACGCCCAGCGGCTGCACGCCCAGGCGCTTGGCGTGCTTGACCACCTCGTCGGCGATCGACTTCACGTGGCGGGTGGAGGTGCCCGAGGTCACCACCATGAAATCGCACACGCTGGTCTTGCCGCGCACGTCGATCTCCACCGACTCCCTGGCCTTGAGCTCCTCCAGGGCGGCACGGACGTGGTCGAGCAGCACATCGGGGGCCGGCGGCGGGTCGGGAAGGCGGGTCTTGATGACTTGGGCGGGGTTGCTCAAAAGGATGGCTCGTGGAGTTTGCACGGGATTATAGCGAAGACGCCGTGTCGGCTGCGTCGCGATACAGGCCGTGGGCCTGGATATAACCGGCCACCGCGGCGGGCACCAGGTGCCGCCACGGCCGGCCCGCGGCGATGCGGGCGCGCAGATCCGTGGCCGAGGCCTCGTGCAGCGGCTGGCGCAGGGCCAGCAGCCGGCCGGCCGGCTGCGCCGACAGTTCGGCCGGATCATCGCTCCAGCGCCCCTGCGCCTGGGCCGCCAGCGGCCCGGGCAGGCTCCCGGGGCCCCAGGCTTCGCCGGGACGGTCGGCGATGACGAAATGGGTGAGCCCGAACAGCGCCTGCCAGTCCCGCCAGGACGGCAGGCCGATGAAGCTGTCGGCCCCGACCAGCAGCGCGACCGGCACCTGCGGATCGGCGGCGCGCAGTTCGCGCAGGGTCTGCACGGTGTAGCTGGGGCCCTGGCGTTCCAGCTCGCGCAGATCCACCCGCAGCTCCGGCTCATCCTGCACGGCCAGGTCGAGCATGTGGGCGCGCTGCCGGGCGCTGGCGCCGGGGGCCGGCCGGTGCGGCGGATCGGCCGCCGGCATCAGCCTCACCACGCAGCCCAGGGCCCGCGCCGCGGCCCGGGCGATGGCCAGGTGGCCGTTGTGCACCGGGTCGAAGGTGCCGCCGTAAAGGACAACCAGCCCGGAGCCGGCCATCAGGCCAGCATCGCCAGGGCGCGGCGCTCGGCCACCGCCAGCAGCAGCCGCTCCAGCGCCTGCCAGGCATCGCCGGCGGCGCGCCCCTTGGCGATGCGGTCGATCCGCCCGGCCTCGGCCAGGAACTGCTCCCAGCGCCCCGCGCCGTGCCGCTGCAGGGCGCGCCGGAACACCGCCTGCTTGGACTCCCACACCCGCTGGGCGCGGAACTCGCCGGCCAGGTTGCCGCCGCGCGACTGCACGTGGGCGAGCGCGGCGGCGCGCTGCAGCTCCATCACCACCATGCCCATCAGCGCCGGCACCACCACGCCCTCGGCGCGCAGCCCGGCGAGCATGCGCGAGACCTGGCCGGGCTGGCCGTTGAGCGCGGCGTCGATGAGCCGGAACACGTCGAAGCGGGCGGCGTCGGCCACCAGCGATTCCATCCGCGCCGCGTCCAGCCGTTCCCCGCCGGCCAGCAGCGCCAGCTTGTCCACTTCCTGGGCCGCCGCCAGCAGGTTGCCCTCGACCCGGTCGCACAGCAACTGGGCGGCGTCGCGGTCGGCCGACACCCCGCGGCTGCGCAGGCGCTGCTCGATCCAGCCCGGAAGCTGGTCGGGCCGGATCGCCCAGGCAATGGCCACGCAGCCGATCCGGCCGATCGCCTCGCTCCATTTGCCCGCGTGCTTTTTGCTCCACTCCCCGCCGGTGACCAGCAGCAGCACGTCCGGAGGCGGATCCGCGCAGAAGGCGGAAATGACCGCCGCGCCCTCCTTGCCCGGCTTGGCGGTCGGCATGCGCACCTCGATGATGCGGCGCGATGCGAACAGGCTCGGCGCATTGATTGAGGCCTCCAGCGCCGACCAGTCGAAGCCGCGGCCATCCACGTCGAACACCTCGCGCTCGCTGTAGCCCTGCGCGCGCGCTTGCACGCGCACCGCGTCGGCCGCTTCCAGCACCTGCAGGGTCTCAGGCCCGGCGATGAGGTAGGCCGGATGCAGGGTGCCGGCCTGCAGCTGCCGGGCGAGCTGATCCGGCTTCAGCTCCATGCGCCGGCCCGCTGGCCCGCCACGGCCATGTTCACGCTCAAGGCTGCCGCGAGGCGCCGTCGATCCGGCGCACGATCGAGGCCACCATGTCGCGCTCCATCTCGCGGGTGAGCAGTTCCTGCTCACTGTCGGAACCGGTCAGGTCGGTGGGGCTGCGGATGTAGTCGCGGGCCAGCTCCACCGCCTGCTGCGGCACCAGGTCGCTGCCGTCGGCGCGCACCAGGTCGAACACCACCGCGTAGCGCAGGGTGTACTCCTGGGCGCGGCCGCGGGCGTCGATGCTGATCGGGGTGCTGCCCCAGCGCTCGGACAGGATCCGCAGCCGGGCAACCTCCTCCTCGCCCCCGCGCCCTTCCACCACGGTGGCGCCGGCGCGCTGCAGCGACAGCGACAGCGAATCGGCCAGCTTGCTGTAGCGGCCCTGGCCTTCGACCTGGATCGGGCCCAGGTCGGGCGGCAGGCTGAGCGCGCTGCGCAGCTGGAAACCGCAGCCGGCAAGGGTCAGGGCGAGGACGAGGGCAATCGCGGATCGGATCATGGGCGCAGTCTGGGCCAGGGTGGCGGAGGCGACAAGGTTAGCAACCGGGCGCGGCCGGGCGCGTGCACGCCGGCCCGCCGCGGTGGCGGGGTTCAGGCAACCACGATGTTGACGATCTTGCCGGGCACGACGATCACCTTGCGCACCTGGCCCTGGCCGATGAACTTGAGCACGTTGGGCTCGGCCAGCGCCTGGCGCTCAACATCCTCGCGCGAGGCGTCCGCGGGCGCCTCGATGGTGCCGCGCAGCTTGCCGTTGACCTGCACCGCCAGGGTCACGCTGTTGCGGGCCAGCGCCTCCGGGTCGGCGGCCGGGAACGCCACGTCCTCCACCAGCGTCTCGGCATGGCCCAGCCGCTGCCACAGGGCGTGGCTGGCATGCGGGGTGACCGGGTTGAGCAGCAGCACGATGGCCTCGAACGCCTCCTGGCGCAGCGCGCGCGCGTTCGGCGCCGGGTCGTCGTACTTGCCCACGTGGTTGAGCAGCTCCATCACCGAGGCGATCGCGGTGTTGAAGCTGTAGCGGCGCCCGTAGTCGTCGCCGACCTTCTGGATGGTGGCGTGCAGCTGCCGGCGCAGGGTGCGCCCGGCCGCGTCCAGCTCCGCCGTGTCCAGCGCCGGCGCGGGGCCGGCCTCCACGTGCCGCTCGACCTGGCTCCACAGCCGCCGCAGGAACCGCGCCATGCCCTCCACGCCGGCCTCGTTCCACTCCAGCGACAGCTCGGGCGGCGAGGCGAACATCGAGAACATGCGCACGGTGTCGGCGCCGTAGCGGTCGATCATTTCCTGCGGGTCGACACCGTTGTTCTTCGACTTGGACATCTTCTCCACGCCGCCGATGCCCACCGGCCGGCCGTCGGCCCTGAGCCGGGCGCCGGTGACCTTGCCCTTGTCGTCGCGGGTCACATCGACCTCGGCCGGGTTGAACCACTCCTTCGACCCGTCCAGGTTCTCGCGGAAGTAGGTGTCGGCAATGACCATGCCCTGGGTGAGCAGGCGCCGGGCCGGCTCGTCGCTGTCCACCAGGCCCTGGTCGCGCAGCAGCTTGTGGTAGAAGCGGAAATACAGCAGGTGCAGGATCGCGTGCTCCACGCCGCCGATGTACTGGTCCACCGGCGTCCAGTAGCCGGCGCGCGCGTCGACCATGTCGTCCGCGCCGGGCGAGGTGTAGCGGGCGTAGTACCAGCTGGACTCCATGAAGGTGTCGAAGGTGTCGGTCTCGCGCTCGGCCGGCCCGCCGCACTGCGGGCAGGTCGTCTTCCTCCATTCGGGGTCGGCCTTGATCGGCGAGAGCACCGTGCCGGCGGCGAAGGCATCCTCGACATCCTCGGGCAGCACCACCGGCAGCTGCTCCTCGGGCACCGGCACCGCGCCGCAGGCGTTGCAGTACACCACCGGGATCGGGCAGCCCCAGTAGCGCTGGCGGCTCACGCCCCAGTCGCGCAGGCGGAAGTTGACCGTGCGCCGGCCGATGTCCTCGTCCTCGAACCGCTTCGCCAGCGCGTCGAAGGCGGCATCGAAATCCATGCCGTTGTATTCGCCGGAGTTGATCAGGAACCCGCGCTCCGCGAACGCCCCCTTCTGCTCCACCTGCTCCAGGTATTCGCGCACCACGGCCACGGCGGCCGAGGTGTCGTAGGCGTCCACCGAGGTGCCCGACAGCGCGGCCTGGAACGGATCGGCATCCACCCCCACGTCGTGCACCAGCTCGTTGAGCGCGTCATGCACGGCCGCCGGCACGATCACCGGCCGGATCGGCAGTCCGTAGCGGGTGGCGAATTCCCAGTCGCGCTGGTCGTGCGCCGGCACCGCCATCACCGCGCCGGTGCCGTAGCCCATCAGCACGAAGTTGGCCACGTAGATCGGAATGTCCTCGCCGGTGACCGGGTGGATCGCCCACTGGCCGGTGGCCATGCCGCGCTTTTCCTGGGTTTCCAGGTCGGCCTCGGACACCCCGCCCTGGCGCAGCTCGTCGATGAAGGCCGCCAGCTCCGGATTGTCCTGCGCCGCCCTGATCGCCAGCGGGTGCTCGGCGGCGATGGAGATGAAGGTCACCCCCATCAGCGTGTCCGGGCGGGTGGTGTAGACCTGCAGCAGTTCCTCCTCGCCGTCCACACGGAAGCCGAACTCCAGGCCCTCGCTGCGCCCGATCCAGTTGCGCTGCATGGTCTTGACCGACTCCGGCCAGCCGTCGAGCGTGTCCAGCCCGTCCAGCAGCTCCTGGGCGTAATCGGTGATCTTCAGGAACCACTGCGGGATCTCGCGCTTCTCCACCACCGCGCCCGAGCGCCAGCCCTTGCCGTCGATCACCTGCTCGTTGGCCAGCACCGTCTGGTCGATCGGATCCCAGTTCACCACCGCGTTCTTGCGGTAGGCCAGGCCCTTTTTCATCAGCCGCACGAACATGCGCTGCTCGTGCACGTAGTAGTCCGGCGAGCAGGTGGCGAACTCGCGGCTCCAGTCGATCGCGTAGCCCAGCGCCTTGAGTTGGCCGCGCATGTGCTCGATGTTGGCGTACGTCCACTTGGCCGGCGCGGTGCGGTTCTTGATCGCCGCGTTCTCGGCCGGCAGGCCGAAGGCGTCCCAGCCCATCGGCTGCAGCACGTTCTTCCCGATCATCCGCTGGTAGCGGCTGATGACGTCGCCGATGGTGTAGTTGCGCACGTGGCCCATGTGCAGCGCCCCGGACGGGTACGGCAGCATCGACAGGCAGTAGAAGGAGGGCCTGGCCGGATCCTCGACCACCTCGAAGCTGCGGGTCTGATCCCAGAACCCCTGGGCGGCGGATTCGACCTCGGCGGGCCTGTAGCCGGAGAGATCGGAGGCGTGGGAAGCAGTGGACTCGGGCACGGGCGTGGAAGGCTGGGGAAGGGCCATGCAGCCTACCGCAGCGCACAAACTCCCGCCATTGGAACCGGCACGCGTGCCGGGCGCCCGCCTACCCGGCCGGCGACCTGCGCGCCATGGCGTACCGGCGCCGCAGCACCATCCGCTCGACCACCAGCATCGCCAGCACCAGCACCACCCCGAGCGCGAACCAGCCCAGCAGCACGCCCACCTGCCCGGACGGTGCCAGCAGCTCGCGATCCGGCCCCTGCCAGGGCCACAGCGCGCGCAGCGAGCCGGCCATCATCCCGGTCATCAGCGACAGGGTGATCCGCCGGCGGTGGGCCAGCAGCCAGCGCAACACCTGCACGAACACCGCCAGCCCGACCACCGCACCGAGGATGACGGTGCCGATGTAGACGAAATCCAGCCGGTTCAGCGCCTCCAGCGTCGGCACGTACAGGCCGAACAGCAGCAGCAGGAACGAGCCCGACAGGCCCGGCATGACCAGGGCGCAGATCGCCACCGCGGCCGCCAGCCCCACCAGCCACAGCGGCGGCGCCCCGCCGTCGCCGGCCGGCACCGGCAGCCCGGTCAGCCAGAACGCGAGCACGGCGCCGCCGATGGCCAGGGCCCATTCGTGGCCGCGCCAGCGACTGCCGACCATCCGGTAGGGCACCCGCAGCGACACCAGGATCAGCCCGGCGAAGAACGCCCGCGCCGCCTGCGGATACTGCTCCACCAGGGGCGCGACGATGCGCGCCGAGACCACCAGCGCCAGCACCATGCCGATGCCCAGCGGGATCACCACGTCCCAGCGAACCCGGGCGAAGTGTTCGCGCGCCTGCGCGGTGCCGCGCCCGAGCAGGAGGCCGGACACCAGCGCCACCGCACCGTGCACGAACTCGCCCATCGAATCGATCAGGGTCTCGTAGACGCCAATGATCAGCGCCACGGTGCCGCCGCTGACGCCGGGAATGATCTCGACCACGCCAATCAGCGCGCCGCGGATGAAGTCGAGGAAGGTGCGTGCGGGGTTCAACGGGGTGTCCGGGTTGCGGCGCCTGCGGCCGGCGGGTGCGCAGGTTACGCCGTTGCGGGCAGGAATGCAGCGTGCCGATGCTGTTCAGGAGGCGCCGGCGTGGTTCAATGCCCGCAACCACCACGGGGACCCTGCCGCCATGCCCAGACTGCCGACCGCCGCCCTTGCGGCGCTTGTCGCCCTGTTCGCTCCCGCGGCCGCCGACGCCGCCGATGCCGCGGTGCTTGAATGCGGCAGTCTGTTCGACAGCCGCAGCGGCAGCATGCTCGGCCCACACGTGGTCACGGTGCGCAACGGCCGCATCGAGAGCGTCACCGCCGGCGCCGCGGCGGCCGTGCCCGGGGCCCAGCACATCGACCTCGGCGGACACGCCTGCATGCCCGGCTGGACCGACCTGCACGTGCACCTGGGCAGCCAGTCCGGCCCGCAGAGCTACGCCGAAGGCTTCCGATTGGACCCGGTGGACTACGCCTTCCGCGCCGTCGGCTACGCGGAAAAGACCCTACTGGCGGGGTTCACCAGCGTGCGTGACCTGGGGGGCGAGGTGAGCCCGCACCTGCGCGACGCCATCAACCAGGGGCTGGTGGACGGACCGCGGATCTTCGCCGCCGGCAAGTCGATCGCCACCACCGGCGGCCACGCCGACCCCAGCAACGGCTGGAACTCGATGCTCTCCCACCTGCTCGGGCCGCCCGGCCCCACCGAAGGGGTGATCAACTCGGTCGAAGACGCCCGCCAGGCGGTGCGCCAGCGCTACAAGGAGGGCAGCGACGTGATCAAGATCACCGCCACCGGCGGCGTGCTCAGCTATGCACGCTCGGGCGACGCGCCGCAGTTCACCGGCGATGAGATCCGCTCGGTCGTGGAGACCGCGCGCGACTACGGCTACAGCGTGGCTGCGCACGCGCACGGCGAGGAAGGCATGCGCCGCGCGGTCGAGGCCGGGGTCACGAGCATCGAGCACGGCACCCACATGAGCGACGAGGTGATGGCGCTGATGCGCGAGCGCGGCACCTGGTACGTGCCCACGATCCACGCCGGCCGCTTCGTCGCCGACAAGGCGCGCGAGGACGGCTACTTCCCGGAAATCGTGCGGCCCAAGGCCGCCGCCATCGGTGCCAAGATCCAGGACACCTTCGCCCGGGCCTACCGGGCCGGCGTGCCGATCGCGTTCGGCACCGACATGGGCGTGGGCCCGCACGGCGACAACGCGCGCGAGTTCCTGTACATGGTCGAGGCCGGCATGCCCGCCGCCCAGGCCCTGCAGGCGGCCACGATCCACGCGGCAACGGTGCTGGGAGTCGAGGACCAGGGCCGGATCGCGCCCGGCATGCGCGCCGATATCATCGCCTTGGCCGGCGACCCGCTGCAGGACATCGAGGCGGTCATGGACGTGCGCTTCGTGATGAAGGACGGCACCGTGTACAAGCGTCCGGAGGCGCGGTGAGCATCGAATGGCTCGGCTATGCGGCCGCGGTGCTGACCACGCTGGCGTTCGTGCCGCAGGCGCTCAAGACCATCCGCAGCCGCGACACCAGCGGCATCTCGCTGGGGATGTACGTGATCTTCACCATCGGCATCGGCTTCTGGTTCCTGTACGGGCTGGCGCTGGGCTCATGGCCGATGATCCTGGCCAACATCACCACCTTCGCCCTGGCCGCCGTGATCCTGGCGCTCAAGCTCCGCCACGGCTGAGGCCGCCGCGGGCACCAGGGCCAGCCACAGCAGCCACGCGGCGAGCGCGATGCGCTGGGCAAATACCGGTTCCAGCAGCGAAGCCGGAATGAACATCATCGCCAGCAGTACGGCCGCTGCCGCCAGGGTGCCCGCGCGCAGGCGCGGCGCGCCGGCCGCCAGCAGCGCCGCACCGGCGGCGAAGGCGATCCACCAGGCCATCCACGCGCTGGCGTGCAGCCCGCTTTGCGGCCCGTCCAGGTGCTGCGGGTCGAGCGGCAGCAGGCCCTGGGCGGCGAACGCCAGCGCCGAGAGCAGCAGCAGCCGGGCGCCGATCCGCGGCCACCATCGCGCCGCCGCGGGCAGTCCGCGATAAAGCCCCAGCGCCACCAGCGCCGCGAGCAGGCCGGGGAGCACGAACCCGACGAGGTTGAACACGACCGACCCCGGAACGCCCCGCCCGCCCAGCAGCGCCAGCGGATGCAGCGCGTGCGAGTAGCCGTCAAGCCGCATGCCGCCCACCACCGCGGCCGCGACGCAGGCCACCGCGGCGGCGCGGCCGGCCGCAACCATCCAGCGGCTCATCGCCTCGCCTCCCACTGGAACACCTCCTCCACCCCGACCCCGAACGCATGCGCGATCCGGAACGCCAGCTCCAGCGACGGCGCATAGCGGCCCGCCTCCAGCGCGATGATCGTCTGCCGGGTCACCCCGCAGGCATCGGCCAGCGCCTGCTGGGTCATCTCGCCGTTGTCGAAGCGCAGCCTGCGGATCACGTTGGCGATGGGCGTGCCGCTCACCGCCGATCCCACCAGTACATTCCCGCCGTCGCCGCGTACTCCACCAGCCAGGCGACCATCAGCGACAGGATCAGCAGGTTGCCGATCATGAAGTGGGTGGCCCACTGCAGCCGGTCGGCCGGGGAGAAGCCGAGCAGCACCGCCAGGCCGACCACGGCGAACACCAGCGCGCCCCTGCCCCAGCCCGCGGCCCGCACTTCGATCTCGCGGTCGCGCTCGTCCTCCTGGACGCGGCCCTTCCAGCGGTCGGCCAGCACCTTCGACAGCACGATCCAGGCGATGAGCAGCATGACCAGCTTGCGGGCCACCGCCGAAGCCTGCGCCATCGATTCGCCATCCATCAGCTCGATCCTGCCCAGCAGATAGCTCGTGCCGACCAGCATGAAGCCCAGTCCGATCCACGCCTTCCACTCTCCCGGCGAGACCGCATGTTCGATCCCGCCGGCCGGCGCCCGCGACACCGCGTACAGCGATCCCCAGGCGACCACGGCCAGCAGGCTCACGCCCAGCCCGCCGATGTCGACGCCGAACACGCGCCCGCTGCCCAGCAGCAGCCACAGGCCGAACCCCGCCACCGCGGCCAACCCCGCCCAGCCCAGGCTTCTGATGTGCATGATGTATCCCCCACTTGACTTGATGTAAAACACTTTTTACATCATTCCCGCCGCATGTCAAGTGTTTTTTACATTGGCTTGGCTTCGGGCATGCCCGCCACCATGCTGGGCGCAGCAAAACAGGAAACCCGCATGACCAACCAGCCCCCCACCCACGTCTTCGACGCCACCGCCGCCAACTTTGAAACCGACGTCCTGCAGGCATCCACGCAGACGCCGGTGCTGATCGACTTCTGGGCCGAATGGTGCGGCCCGTGCAAGACCCTGGGCCCGACCCTGGAAAAGCTGGCCGGCGAGTACAACGGCGCGTTCGTGCTGGCCAAGGTCGACGTGGACAAGGAGCAGCAGCTGGCGGCGGCGTTCCAGATCCGCTCGGTGCCGACCGTGTTCCTGCTGGTCAACGGCCAGCCGGTGGACGGCTTCCCCGGCGCGATCAGCGAGGGCGAGCTGCGCGAGTTCCTCAAGCGCAACGGCGTGGAGCCGGCGGCGCCCGCGCTGGAAGGCTTCGAAGGCGCCGACGGCGATGCGCCGGCCGCAGCGCCCCCCTCCGACCCGCACGCCGACGTGGCCCGCCTGCGCGGGCAGGTCCAGGCCGAGCCAGATCGCGACGAGCTCAAGCTGGATCTGGCGCTGGCGCTGCTGCGCACCGGCGCCACCGCCGAGGCCGGGCAGCTGCTCGACGCCCTGCCCGCCAACCTGGCCACCGACGACCGCACCGTGCAGGCGCGCGCCCACCTGGGCTTCGCCGCCGTGCTCGCCGACGCGCCGGCGCCCGATGCGCTGGAGCAGGCGATCGCCACCGACCCGTCCGACCTGCGCGCGCGCCACCTGCTTGGCGTGCACCGGATCGTGGCCGGCGAGCCGGAGGCCGGACTGGATCAGCTGATCGAAATGCTCAGGCGCGACCGCGACTTCGACGACGGCCTGCCGCGCCGGGCGCTGATCGACGCGTTCCAGGTCGTCGGCGATCCGGCGATCGTGGGTCGCTACCGCAGGAAGATGTCCTCCCTGCTGTTCTGAGCCGCGCCATGAAGCCTTCCACGCTGCGCCACGGCATGAACCTGTGGCCGCCGTTCCTGTTCTCCGGCATCCACGTGGCGGCGATCGCCGAGGACTGGCGCAGCGCCCGGGTGGAGCTGCGCATGCGGCCGTGGAACCGCAACTACGTGGGCACCCACTTCGGCGGCAGCCTGTTCGCGATGACCGATCCGTTCTGGATGATCCTGGTGAAGGAGCGCCTGGGTCGCGGACACTACGTGTGGGATCAGGCCGGGGAAATCGAGTTCCTCAAGCCGGGCCGCGGCACCGTGCACGCCAGCTTCGAACTGGACGACGACACCGTTGAAGCCATCCGCGCCGCCACCGCCGACGGCGCCAAGCACCTGCGCTGGTTTGAAACCGAGGTGGTCGATTCGGAAGGCGACACGGTCGCCCGGGTGCGCAAGCAGGTCTACGCCCGCCGCAAGCCCGACCGCTGAGATTCAGGGCGCCGCGTTCCCGGCACCGGACGCGCGCAGCGTCGGCGGCAGCGGGAGGCTCCAGTAGGCGTCGCGGCGAGCAAAAAACAACGCCATGCGCAGCCCGCCCGTATCGGGGTCGATATCGACCGTTCGCACCGGGCCGCGCAGGTCATCGGGCAGCGCGATCAGCAGTTCACCTGCGGTGCGCCCGTCCCCGGCCGCGGCCCGACCGCGCATCCATTCCAGGGTGCGCAGCAGCCCGATCCGCGCCCGCGCGTCCTGCATGCGCAGCCCGTAGTCGGCATACGCCGGCCGGGCGATGTCCATCAGGATGCAGCCCACGGCGTTGGCCACGCATTCAAACCGCAAAATCCCGCGGTCCTGATGCGGAGGACTCATCGGGTGATCCTCCGCCACCGCCCGTACCGCCGCTTCCCCACACGACCACGCCAGGTTCTCCGCGGAGAGCGCAGCAGTGGCGTCGCGGTCCAGGACCAGCGATCGACTCATGCGTCCATACCACCCCTGCTCCGGTTCAATCATATCCAGCGCCGTCAGGCCGTACTCCCACTCACCGCGCATTGCCGTGCAAAGGCCGAACTCGCCCGCCTGCGGCGGCGCCAGGGCCTGGCCGCAGGCAGCGGGCAGCGGGTGGTCAACCGGCAACTCGGCCAGCATCTCCGCCAGCAGCCCCGCGTGGCCTTCGATGCCGGCCACCGCGAACATCGCGACCAGCACCGAATCCGAGTCGCCGGCAAGCTGCCGCCAGCCGCCCAGCGCACGGCAGGTACCGGCCAGCGCCGCGTCGACGTCGCCATCGACGAACTGGAGGGCATGACGGGTCTGGGCCAGCGTCGTGAGCTGCAGCTTCGGGAACGGCATGTCGAGCGCGGGCGGCAGCAGGCTGCGGTAATGGTCGTGATCGGCCACCGCCTCCACCCGTTCCACCAGCCGGCTTGCCCGCTGCAGGCGGGCGGCGTGCGCATCGCGATCGGCGCGCACGTGCTCCAGGCACCCCGCCGCGCGCAAACCGCAGGAGGCCGGTTCGGATGCCAGGGTGTCTTCCAGGTCCGGGTAGCGTCCGGTCGCAGCGCTGCGGAAGTCCTTCAGGGCCGCCGTGCGCGCGGGATCACCCAGCGCAGGCAGGGCGCCGAAGCGTTCCGCATCCCCGGCGGCGATCGCTGCCTGTTCCGTCTCCGGCACATCCCACTGCAGCAGCCACAGCGCCGGGAACGCATTGCTTCCCTGCGGCGGCGGCAGCGCTTCGAACATTTCCACCGCCTGGCGCTGCTCGGCCGTGGGCCCAAGCAGCCGCGATGCGCCCCACAGCGCCGCGGCCACCAGCAACAGCGCCAGCAGCGCGATCCCGACCCAGCGCAATACCCGCATCATGCGTCGCCCCCTCTCCGTGATTCCCCGCCCATAACCGTACGCCACTTCACAGCACGAGGTCATCCCGGCAACGTATGCTTGCCGCGCTACAGGGGGATATGCCGGATGTCGATGCAGTCGTCACCACACAACGCGCCGCCGCTGCCGGAAGTCCCCGGCTACCGGCTGCTGCGCGTGATCGCCGAGGGCGCCACCTCGGTCATCTACCTGGCCGAGCAGGAGTCGCTGGGCCGGCAGGTCGCGCTGAAGGTGATGCGTGCGGAGGCGCTGGATGACGAGGTCGGCAGGCGCCGGTTCGAGAACGAGATCCGGGCCATCGGCCGTCTGGATCATCCGCACATCGTCGACATCCACCACCTGGGCCGCACCGCCGACGGCCTGCCCTACTACTCCATGCCCTATCTCGCCCACGGGCACCTGCGCCAGCGCGACTTCCGCGGCGACGAGGCCGCGGTGCGCGAAGTCCTGCGCGGACTGCTGTCGGCGCTGGCCTACGCCCACGGGCGCGGCGTGATCCACCGCGACGTCAAGGCCGAGAACGTGCTGTTCGACGCCGCGGGCAAACCGCTGCTTGCGGACTTCGGCATCGCCCTGCGCCGCGGCTACGGCAGCCGGGTGACCAGCGCCGGCCTGGCCGTGGGCAGTGCCGCCTACATGGCCCCCGAACAGGCGCGCGGCGAAGAAGTGGATCCGCGCGCGGATCTGTACAGCGTGGGCGTGCTGGCCTGGGAAATGCTGACCGGCGACCTGCCCTTCCAGGGCCAGGACGCGCTGGCGATGGCGGTCATGCACGCGCGCGACCCCGTCCCCAGGCTGCCGCGCGAGCTGCGCCACTGGCAGCGCTTCATGGATCGGGCGCTGGCCAAGGGCCCGCTGAAGCGGTTCCACGACGCCGCCGACATGCTGCAGGCGATGGAACAGGTGCCGCAGCCGGGGCCACGGCGGTGGCCGCCGCCTTCGCAATGGCCGGCGGCAGCCACCGCCCTCGTCCGGCGGGTGCCCGGCTATGCCTGGGTCATGGCCGGGCTGGTGCTTGCAGGCCTCCTCGGCCTGGCCCTGCGCGACGGCGGGACAGGCACCGGATCCGAGCGCTTCTTCCGCGCCGGCACCGGCGAGGGCACGGGCGTGGAGGTCAGCCCCGTCGCGAACGAGGCGGTCAGCATGGATCCGCTGGTCGACCCGGCGGCGCCGCAATCGCGGGCCAGCCACCTGATCAGCGATGCCCACAGGCAGATCCGGGCGCGCCGCCTCACCACCCCCGGGGGCGACAACGCCTGGGACAGCCTGACGGCCGCCGCGAAGATCGACCCCGAGCACCTGGAGCTGCCCGAAGCCGCGAAGGCGCTGGTTGCCGCGCTCGGCCAGGACGGCGTGCGGCGGCTGCGTGCCAACGACCCCGATGGCGCCATGGCCGCGCTGGAGCGGGCGGCGCAGATGGCCGCAATGGTGTCCCCGGCCGCAGACGCCGACCTTGCCACCATCCGGCGCGAGGCCGCGGGAGCCATCCAGGCCGGCATCGACCGGGCCGCGGGGCGGTTCGACCGCCAGGCGGCCTTGCGCAGCCTGGAGGCGGCACAGGCGGCCGGCGTGGATGCGGCCACCCGCGAGCGGCTGGCCAGGCAGGCGCGGGCCATCCCGGGAGTCGGTGACGTGGTTCCGGGCGACCCGGGCCGGATGACGGTGCGCAAGGATGGCGACGCGGCCTACGCCCTGACCGCACGCACCATCAGCCTGGACGAATACGCGCGCTTCGCAACGGCCAGCGGCCGCGAGCCGGCGCTGTGCCGCGAACGTGCATCGCTGCTGCGGGTGTTCTCTCCGCGCGACTGGTCGTCACCCGGCTTCGAGCAGTCGGGAAGCGACGGGGTGGCCTGCGTGTCCTGGGACGATGCCGACGCCTATGCGCGCTGGCTCGGCCAGCGCAACGGCGCCCGCTACCGCCTGCCCACGGCGGGCGAAGCGGCCGAGTTCCCGGCCGCCACCGGCGCCACCCCGCTGGCGGAGTGGCTGCTGGACTGCGAAGGCAGCTGCGAGTCGCGCGCGGTGGGCGGGAGCAGCTGGCGGCGCGAAGCGTCCGGCCCGAGGCAGACCGGACGCGGTTACGACGACGTGGGGTTCCGGCTGGTGCGCGAACCCTGACCCCGGCTCAGGCGCTGCGCCGCCTGCGGCCACCGCCACGATGCTGCTTGGGCCCGGCGTGCGGGCTGGCGCTGCGCGGCTGCGGCTTGCCGTGGCCACGGTTGGCCGGCTTGCGCTGGCCGCCGGGCTTCTGCCCGCCACGCCCCTGCGCCGGCTTGGCGTCCATGCGCAGCGGCTGGCTGGGCTCGAAGCCTGCCACCGTCTCCATGGTGATCTCGGCCTTGAGCATGCGCTGGATGTCGCGCAGCAGCCCGCCCTCCTCCGGCGCCACCAGCGACAGGGCCTCGCCCGTGGCGCCGTTGCGGCCGGTGCGGCCGATGCGGTGCACGTAGTCCTCGGCCACCATCGGCAGGTCGTGGTTGATCACCAGCGGCAGGTCAGGGATGTCCAGTCCACGCGCGGCCACGTCGGTGGCCACCAGGATCCGGGCGCGGCCGGCCTTGAACGCGTCCAGCGCCTTCTGCCGCTGCGCCTGGCTCTTGTTGCCGTGGATCGCCACCGACGGCAGCCCGGCCTTGTCCAGCTGCTCGGCAAGCCGGTTGCAGCCGTGCTTGGTGCGGCCGAAGACCAGCACCCGGTCGGTGTGGCGGGCGGCGAGGATGTCGACCAGCAGGTCGCGCTTGCGCGACGAGTCCACCGGATGCACGCGGTGCACGATGGTGTCGGCGATGGTGTTCTGCGCGGCTACCTGCACTTCCACCGGCCGGTCGAGGAACTCCATCGCCAGCTGGCGGATGCGCGGCTCGAAGGTGGCCGAGAACAGCATGGTCTGGCGCTGCTTCGGCACCCGCGCAAGCACCCGCTTGATCGAGGGCAGGAAGCCCATGTCGAGCATGCGGTCGGCTTCGTCCAGCACCAGCATCTCGATCGCGTCGAGCTTGGCGTGGCCCGAATCAAGATGATCCAGCAGCCGGCCCGGGCAGGCGACCAGGATGTCGACGCCGCGGCGCAGGTTGTCGATCTGCGGCTGCATGCCGACGCCGCCGAAGATCATGGTCACGTTGAGGCGCATGTGGCGGCCGTAGGCCTTGAGGCTGTCGGCGACCTGCACGGCCAGCTCGCGGGTGGGCACCAGCACCAGCGCGCGCGGCTTGCGCGGGCCCTTGGGCGGCGTTTCCTTTGCGAGCCGCTGCAGCAGCGGCAGGCCGAAGGCGGCGGTCTTGCCGGTGCCGGTCTGGGCGGCGCCCAGCACGTCGCGGCCTTCCAGCCCGGCGGGGATCGCCTGGGCCTGGATCGGCGTGGGCGTGGTGTAGTTGGTTTCGGCAAGCGCGCGCAGCAGCGCGGGCGAAAGCCCGAGGGTTTCAAACGTCATTGTCCTGTCACTCCGAAAAACGGCCCGACGCGGCAACCGGCACGCAGGGCGTGGCGATTGGCCGGTCTTGACCATGGCTTGCCCGGAGCTATCCAGAACCGCGCTGCGAGCAAAGGGATGACGGCAACCGGATGGTTCCGGGCCGTGTCTGCGCGACGAAAAGGACGTGCGGGATAAGAAGCCGGGGCGTGGGCCGCGGCCGGCATACCAGGATCGTCACTGCTCGAAAGCAGGGGCAGCCGTGTTGCAGATGCGGCGATCTTACGGCAAACGCGGCCCGCTGTCGCCTGCCGGCCGCCGTGACTTTCTGCATCCACCCGCGTCGGCCCTTGAGCGTAAAGTAGCCGCGCTGCCCCTGCCGGGGCGTAATTTCCTTCCCCTGATGGCCCGCCGGGCCGAGGATCGCCATGAACGCCAAGCAACCGAAAATCCTGCTGCTCAGCCTGTCCGTCGCACTTGCACTGGCCGCATGCGGCGGCGGGGCACCCACCGCAGACCAGGCGGCCGATGCGGACTCCGCGCCCCGCCTGAGCCTGGACGAAAGCAGCCTGCCTCCGGTCAACCGCTTCCAGGCCAGCGACCTGGACACCACCGTGAACGCCTGCCAGGACTTCAACGCCTACGCCAACGGCCAGTGGCTGGCGGCCAATGACATCCCCGGCGACCGCACCTCCTGGGGTTCGTTCGAGATGCTGGCCGAGCGCACCCTGGCGGTGCAGCGCCAGCTGGCCGAACAGGCCGCCGCGGGCGAAGCCGCCAGCGGCGTGGAGAAGATCGTCGGCGACTTCTGGGCCACCGGCACCGACCGGGCCGGGATCGACGCGCAGGGCATCGCCCCGGTGCAGGACGTGATCGACGCCATCGACGCGCTCGACACGCCCCAGGCCGTCGCCGACTACCTGCGCAGCAGCGCCGCGGACGGCCACAACGTGCTGTTCTCCTTCGGCGCCTCGCCCGACTTCAAGGACTCCAGCGTCAACATCGCCTACGCTTCGCAGGGCGGGCTGGGCCTGCCCGACAAGACCTACTACTTCGACGAGGCCCATGCCGACAAGCTGGCCGCCTACGAGCAGCACGTGGCGCGGGTGCTGGAGCTGTCGGGCGTGGGCGCCGAAGACGCCGCGGCGCAGGCGAAGGACGTGGTCGCCTTCGAGACCCGGCTGGCCGACAGGTCGAAGTCGCGCGTGGAGCTGGCCCGCGACGCGGAGCTGTTCTACAACCCTGTCAGCCTTGCCGATGCGGATGCGCTGACTCCCGGCTTCCCGTGGAGCGCGTTCTTCCAGTCCCAGGGCGTAGCCGCGCCGGAGATGTTCTCGCTGGCGATGCCGGACTTCCACCGCGAGGTCGACGCGATGCTGGCCGAAGTGCCGGTGGACACCTGGAAGGCCTACCTGCGCTTCCACCGCGTGGACGCCGCCTCGCCCTACCTGTCCTCGGATTTCGTCCAGGCCAACTACGACTTCTACAGCCGCACCCTGCGCGGCCAGCAGGAAATGGAGCCGGAGTGGAAGCGTGCCCTGGGCACGATCAACCGCCAGGTCGGCGAGACCCTGGGGCAGATGTACGTCGAGGTCGCGTTCCCGGCCGAATCCAAGGCGCGCATGGATGAGCTGGTGGGCAACCTGTCCGACGCGCTCAAGATCCGGATCGAGAACCTGGCCTGGATGAGCGAGGAGACCAAGGCCAGGGCCATGGAGAAGTGGGCCACGTTCGACCCCAAGATCGGCTACCCCGACGAGTGGCGCGACTGGAGCGGCCTCGAGACCTCGCGCGAGAGCTACATCGGCAACGTGCTGGCGGCGAACGCGTTCAACTACCGCTGGAACCTGGACAAGATCGGCCAGCCGGTCGATCCGGGCGAGTGGTTCATGCCGCCGCAGACGGTCAACGCCTACTACAACCCGCAGCGCAACGAGATCGTGTTCCCGGCGGCGATCCTGCAGCCGCCGTTCTTCGACCCGGAGGCCGACGACGCGCTCAACTACGGCGGCATCGGCGCGGTGATCGGCCACGAGATGATCCACGGCTACGACGACCAGGGCAGCCGCTTCGATCCCCAGGGCAACTTCGAGAACTGGTGGACGGAGGCCGATGCGGCCGGTTTCAGCGAGCTCACCGGCCAGCTGATCGAACAGTTCAACGCCTACGAGGCCGCGCCCGGCCAGTTCGTGGACGGCAAGCTGACCCTGGGCGAGAACATCGCCGACCTGGGCGGCCTGGCGGTGTCCTACGACGCCCTGCAGCGCGCGCGCGAGGGCCAGGAGGACCCGATGATCGACGGCCTGAGCCAGGATCAGCGGTTCTATCTGAACTGGGCCACCGTGTGGCGCCGCAACTTCACCGACGAGGAGCTGAAGGTGCGGCTGGCCACCGATTCGCACGCCCCCGCCGGCTTCCGCGCTGCCGGCGCGCCGTCGAACCTGCCGACGTTCGCCGCGGCCTTCGACTGCAAGCCCGGCGACGCCATGGTGCGCGAGGGCGGGGATCGCATCGACATCTGGTAGGCGCGACCGCGGGCCCGGCACGGACGCCGCGGCCCGCGTACCCTGCCCCGGGGCACAGTGACATCCGGCACGTTTTGCGGCACGGGCGGCCCTGCCACGATAGGCTGCACCGATGGGGAATGCGAAGGAGCCGCACAGATGCTGAAGATCCGCGAGCTGTCCAAGACCTATGACAACGGCGTGCACGCGCTGCGCGGCGTGAGCCTGGACATCCCCAGCGGGATGTTCGGGCTGCTGGGCCCCAACGGCGCCGGCAAGTCCACCCTGATGCGCACCATCGCCACCCTGCAGGCGCCCGACGCCGGCAGCATCCACCTGGGCGAGCTGGACGTGCTGGCCGAGCCCACCCAGGCCCGGCGCCGGCTGGGCTACCTGCCGCAGGAGTTCGGCGTCTATCCGAAGGTGGGCGCCGGGGCCATGCTCGACCACTTCGCCATCCTCAAGGGCGTGTCGCGGCGCGGCGAGCGCAGGGAGCTGGTGGAGGCGCTGCTGCGCCAGGTCAACCTGTGGGACGTGCGCAAGCGCAAGCTGGGCACCTTCTCGGGCGGCATGCGCCAGCGCTTCGGCATTGCCCAGGCGCTGATCGGCAAGCCGTCTCTGATCATCGTCGACGAGCCCACCGCGGGCCTGGATCCAGAGGAGCGCAACCGCTTCCTCAACCTGCTGGCCGAGATCGGCCAGGACACGGTGGTGATCCTGTCCACCCACATCGTCGAGGACGTGACCGACCTGTGCCCGCGCATGGCGATCATCGCCCAGGGCCAGGTGCGCCTGGCCGGCGAGCCGCGCGAGGCGATCCGCTCGCTGGACGGGCGGGTGTGGAAGAAGTCCGTGGACAAGGATGCGCTGGACGAACACATGGCCGCGCACACGGTGCTGTCCACCCGCCTGGTGGCCGGCACGCCGGTGATCCACGTGCTCAGTGACAGCGCGCCGGGCGAGGGCTTCAGCGCGGTGCCGCCGGATCTGGAGGACGTCTACTTCGGCGAGCTGCGGCGCGCCGCGGCCCCCGTCGCCCGGGAGGCCTGAGCCATGCTCCGCCATCTGCTTGCCTTCGAGCGGCGCCTGCTGCTGCGCAGCGGCCTGTTCTGGGTCGTGGCCCTGGCCTTCGCCGCGATCGGCTTCGGCGCCATGGCCTCGGACGACGTCAGCTTCGGCGGCGGCGTGGGCAACATTCTGCGCAACTCCCCGGCGGTGATCATCACCCTGCTGGGCGCCTTCAGCGTGATCAGCGTGCTGCTGACCACGATCTTCGTCGCCGGCATCGCCCTGCGCGATTTCGAGATGCGCTCGGCGGAGCTGTTCTTCGCCACCCCGATGAAGAAGCGCGACTACCTGCTTGGGCGCTTCGGCGGCGGCTTCCTGGCCAGCCTGGGGATCATGCTCGCGATCGCCTTCGGCCTGTGGCTGGGCAGCCAGATGCCGTGGCTGGACCAGGCGCGGCTGGGGCCGACGCCGTGGAGCGCCTACGCCTGGGCGTTCGCGGTGCTGGTGATCCCCAACCTGCTGTTCCTGTCGGCGCTGCTGTTCCTGCTGGCCACGCTGACCCGCTCGATGCTCTACACCTACATCGGGGTGATCGCGTTCTTCGTGCTGTGGTCGATGTCGGACCTGCTGGCGCAGGATCTGGACACGCGCTGGATCGCCGCGCTGGTCGATCCGTCCGGCAACGCGGCGATCGTCGAGCACATCCGCTACTGGTCGAGCGAGCAGTACAACACCCTGCTGCCGGAGCTGACCGGGCCGCTGCTGGCCAACCGCGCGCTGTGGCTGGCAATCACGGTGGCGATGCTGGCCGCCTCGTTCACCCTGTTCCGCGCCGACCGCGAGGGGCTGCGGCTGCGTCGCCGCCGCGCCCGGACGGGCGACGCCGGCACGCCCGCGCAGGCACCGGCCGCCGCGTCGTACGTGCACCTGCCGACGGTCGCGCTGCGCGGCGACGCCGCCACCCGCTGGGCCCAGTACCGCAGCCAGAGCTGGTTCCACCTGCGCCAGTCGATGGGCGGCGCGCCGTTCATCATCATGCTGCTGCTGGGCCTGCTGCTGATATTCACCACCCTGCAGTTCAGCGGGATGACGTTCGGCACCGACCGCTACCCGGTCACCCGGACGATGCTCTCGGCGATCCAGGGCGGCCTCAGCCTGTTCCTGGTGATCGTGATCATCTTCTACGCCGGCGAACTGGTCTGGCGCGAGCGCGGGCTGCGGGTGGCCGAGGCCACCGACGCCTACGCCACCCCGGACTGGATCCCGCTGGCATCGCGGCTGACGGCGCTGGCCGGGATCGTGGCGGTGTTCCTGGCGGCGGGCGCGGTGTTCACCATCGGCTACCAGCTTGCGCTGGGGTTCACCGACATCGAACTACCCCTGTACCTGAAGGGGCTGGGGCTGGCGTCGATGACGTTCCTGCTGATGGCGGCGCTGGCGCTGTTCCTGCAGGTGCTCAGCGGCAACCGATTCCTCGGCTACCTGCTGATGATCGTGTACCTGGTGGCCAGCTTCGCCATGGGCATGCTGGATTTCGACCACTTGCTGTACCGCTACCCGGCCGCCAGCCGGATCCCGTATTCGGACATGAACGGCTACGGCCACTTCGTCGGCCCGCACCTGTGGTTCCGCGGCTACTGGACGGCGGTCGCGGTCGCACTGCTGGCGGTGGCGGCGCTGTTCTGGCCGCGCGGCACCTCGCTGGGCTGGCGCGACCGGCTGCGGCAGGCGCGCTCGCGGCTCCGCGGCCCGGCGCTGGCGACGATCGCGGTGGCGGTGCTGGCCGCCATCGGCACGGGCGGCTGGATCTTCTACAACACCAACGTGCTCAACGAGTACGTGCCGGGCGACGAGGCGCGCGAGCGCCAGGCGGCCTACGAGAAGGCGTACCGCCAGTACAAGGACATGCCCAAGCCGCGCATCGCTGCGATCCGCGCCGACGTGGATATCTTCCCGGACCGGCGCACCGTCGCCATCCGCGGCAGCTACCGGCTGGAGAACCGCACCGGCCAGTCGATCTCCGAGCTGCACGTGAGCCTGGACCCGGAGGTCGAGGTCGGGCGGCTGGAGTTCGGCCCGCACACGGTGGTCGAGGCCGACGAGGTCCACGGCTACACCATCTACCGGCTCGGGCGGCCGCTGGCGCCCGGCGCGGCGATGGACTTCGAATTCGAGCTGTCCAGCGAGCCCGACGGCTTCCCGCTCAACGGCGGCGGCACCTCGGTGGTGGCCAACGGCACGTTCTTCAACAACTACGCCGCCCTGCCCCAGTTCGGCTACGACGAGAACCGGCAGCTGCAGGATCGCAACGAGCGACGCAAGCACGGCCTGCCGGAACTGCCACGGATGAACCCGATCGACGACCCGGCCGGGCCCGGCGCCAACTACATCACCGACAGCGGCGACTGGGTCGATTTCGAAACCATCGTCTCGACTTCCGAAGAGCAGATCGCACTCGCGCCCGGCTACCTGCAGCGCGAGTGGGTCGAGGACGGGCGCAGGTACTTCCACTACAGGTCCGAATCCGAACTGCTGCCGTTCTTCTCCTGGCTCTCGGCTGGCTGGCTGGTCGAGCGCGACCGCTGGAACGACGTGGCAATCGAGGTCTACCACCACCCCGCCCACCACTGGAACGTGGCGCGGATGATCGAGGCCACGAAGAAGTCGCTGGAGTACTTCAGCCGCGAGTTCTCGCCCTACCAGTTCCGCCAGTTCCGGATCCTGGAGTTCCCCGGCTACAGCAGCTTCGCCCAGGCCTTCGCCGGCACCATCCCGTACTCGGAGTCAATCGGCTTCATCGCCGACCTGCGCGACGAAGAGGACATCGACTACGTGTTCTACGTCACCGCCCACGAGGCCGCGCACCAGTGGTGGGCGCACCAGGTGGTGGGCGCCAACGTGCAGGGCGCGACCATGCTGTCCGAGTCGCTGGCGCAATATTCGGCGCTGATGGTGATGGAGCAGGAATACGGCGCGCGGCAGATGCGCCGGTTCCTCAAGTACGAGCTGGATCAGTACCTGATGATGCGCTCCACCGAGCGGGTCGAGGAGCTGCCGCTGGCGCTCAACGAGAACCAGCAGTACATCCACTACAACAAGGGCTCGCTGGTGTTCTACGCGCTGCGCGACGCCATCGGCGAGGAGGCGCTGAACGCGGTGCTGGCCCGGTTCCTGGAGCAGTGGGCGTTCCAGGGCCCGCCCTACCCGACCACCCGCGACTTCCTCGACCTGCTCTACGCGGGTACCGGTCCGGAGCACCACGCCCTGATCGGCGACCTGTTCGAACGCATCGTGTTCTGGAACCAGCGCGTGGTGTCATCCGAAGCCGTGCAGCGCGAAGACGGCAGGTACGCCGTCACGCTCACCGTGCACGCGGAGAAGCTGGTCACCGACGGCCGCGGCAAGGAGACTCCGGAGCCGGTGGACTACGAGGTCGACATCGGCGTGTTCGCGCGCGCGCCGGGCGCCCCGGAATCGGAGGAGCGGGTGCTGTACCTGCAAAAGCACCGCATCACGGATCAGGAAACCACGCTGGAAATCGTGGTCGACGAGGCGCCCTACGAGGCCGGCATCGACCCGTACAACAAGCTGATCGACCGCGCCTCGGACGACAACCGCAGGCGGGTGACGCTGCAGTAAACGCCGCCGCGCGGCGCCGGCCCGGCGGTCACCGGGTCGGCGGGCCGCTTGCTAGACTTCTGCGCTCCGATCCCCCGGCGCCAACCGCAATGGAGCTGTGATGCCGAGCACCACTTTCCCGTCCGCCCGCCCCCTCGCCCTCGCCGCCGCCGCGGTACTGCTGGCCAGCCTGGCCGCCGATGCCGGCGCCCAGCGCCGCGGCGCCGCGCCTGCGGCACCCACCGCCTGCACCGATTTCCACGCCTTCGCCAACCAGGACTGGATGCAGGCCAACGCCCTGCCCGGCCCGGGCATCGCCACCGCTTCGTCCCTGCAGGAGCTGCGCGACCTGGCCGGACGCCAGCAGCGCCAGCTGCTGGACGGGGCCATGAACGCGCCGCGCAACGAGATCCAGCGGCTGCTGGGCAACTTCTGGGCCAGCGGCCTGGACGAGGCAGCGGTGGAGGCCGACGGCGCCCTGCCGATCGCGCCGCTGCTGGCGCGCATCGACGGCATCCGCCGCGCCCGCGACATCGCGCCGGCCATTGCCGCCCTGCACCAGGTCGGCATCCCGGTGGCCTTCGAGTTCAACGCCGACCTCGACCTGGCCGACCTGGATCGGCACATCGGCTACTTCACCCAGGGCGGGCTCGGCCTGCCCGGCCCCGACTTCTACAGCCGCCAGGACGCGGACACCGGTGCGCTGCTGCAACGCTACCGCGACTACGTGCGGGCGATCCTGGCCCTGACCGGCGTCGCCGAGGGCGAGCTGGACGCTCAGGCCCAGGCCGTGATCGACATGGAGCGCCACATCGCCGCCTACTGGCAGGATCTGGAGCACATGCGCGACCCGCGCAACAACTACGCCCTGGTTCCCACCGCCGGCCTGCGCCGGCAGTACCGCAACCTGCGCCTGGACCAGTTCCTGCAGGCCCAGGAGGTGGAGGCCGAGCACGTCTCGCTGGCCAATCCCGAGCTGTTCGCCCTGCTCGACCACCTGGTGGCCAACACGCCGCCGGAGCAGTGGAAGTCCTACCTGCGCTTCCATATCGCCAACGCCATGGCGCCGTATCTATCCAAACCATTCCGAGACGTCGAGTTCGAATTCCACGGCCGGGTGCTGCGCGGGGAAACCGCCCCGGCGGCACGCCCCGACCAGGTGCTGGCCGCGATCAACAAGGCCGCCGGGCCGATGCTGGCCAGCGAGTACGTGGCCGCGCACCTGTCCGCCGCCACCCGCGATCGCGCCGAAACCATCGCCGGCCAGGTGCGCGACGCGCTGGTGCGGGCGCTGGAGCGCAACGAATGGATGGCCCCGGCCACGAAGGTGGAGGCCGGACGCAAGCTGCAGGCGCTGCGGATCGAGGTCGGCTCACCGGCCTGGAACGTGGACTTCAGCATCCAGCCGATGGGCCGCGAGAGCTTCGGCGCCAACATGCTGATCGCCTCCACCTGGCGCCACGCCCAGGAGATGCGCCGGATCGGACAGGAGAACGCCGCCCGCCGCTGGGACGTGCAGCCGCAGCAGCCGGCGCTGGCCTACGACCTGGGCCGCAACCACCTGGTGGTGACCGCCGCGGTGCTGCAGCCGCCGGTGCTGGACATGGCCGCCGATCCCGCCGCCCACTACGGCAGCCTCGGCGCCCTGGTCGGCCATGAACTGGGCCGCAGCATCGACATCCTCGGCCGCAACGTGGATGCCGACCGCAACGTGCGCAACTGGTGGGCCGAGGCCGACGACATCGCCTGGAACGACCGCGCCCACGGCCTGGCCACCCAGTACCACGCCTATGCGTTTCCCGGCTCGAGCGAAGCCATGGTCGACGGCACCCGCCACCGCGACGCCAATGCCGCCGACCTGGCCGGCGTGGAGCTGGCGTGGCAGGCGCTGGAGCAGGCCAGCCCGCAGCGCAGCCAGGAGTCCTCGCAGGCGTTCTTCCAGGCCTGGGCCGGGCTGTGGCGCCAGCAGATGTCGCCCGACGCGGTCACCGTGGCCGCGGCCAACCAGGCCCGCACGCCCGGCAAGTGGCGCGCCAACGGCCCGCTGGCCAACCTGCCGGCCTTCGGCGAGGCGTTCGGCTGCGACGCGGACGCGCCGATGCAGCGCCCCGAGGCGGAGCAGGTCAGGATCTGGCGCTGAGGCCTACAGGCGGCGGACGTTGTCGCCGCCGCGCGGCGGCCGCCTGCTGAACGGCGGGCGGCCGCGCCACTGCTGGATCAGCAGCCAGCCGAACAGCATCCCGCCCAGGTGGGCGAAGTGGGCCACGCCCGAGCGCGTGCCGGTGATGCCGAAGAACAGTTCGATCACGCCCAGCGCAATCACCAGGGTGCGCGCCTTCATCGGGATCGGCGGGATCAGCAGCATCACCCGGTGGTTGGGGAACAGCATGCCGAACGCCAGCAGCACCCCGAACACCCCGCCCGAGGCGCCCAGCGTCGGATACGGCATCCCGCCCTGGGCCAGCGACCAGGACACCACCACCAGCTGGCACAGCCCGGCGCCGACCACGCACACCATGAAGTAGGTCAGGAACCGGCGCTGGCCCCAGGTGTGCTCCAGCGGCGCGCCGAACATGTACAGCACCAGCATGTTGAACAGCAGGTGGAACAGGTCGGCGTGCAGGAACCCGTAGGTCACCAGCTGCCAGGGCAGGAACGACATCCCGCCCGCCTCCGCGCCGCCCAGCGGCCACAGCATGAACGGATAGACGAGCTGGTTCCCGGCCAGCAGCTGGAGCAGGAACGCGACGACGTTGATGATCAACAGCGTCCTGGTGATGGAAGGCAGGTTGGAGAACATCCGGGCTCCTGGAGTGACGCTGCATGATACCGGCCCCAGCCCGGCCTGTCGGGCGCCGGTGGCCGGCGGTTCAAGGCTTGCGGCGTGGCGTTCCTCCGCCCGCAGGCCCCGCGGGGCCTTCGCCCGGCCCCCACAGCAGCGCGTCCAGGCCGTCGCCGGGCGCGCGCGGAGCAGGCCGCACCCGGCCTTCCACCACTTCAACGCCCTCCGCGCGCAGCCGCTGCGCCTGCTCGCGCCAGCCATCGCTGCCCGGCTCCAGCGCGATCCGGCCGTCGCTGCGCAGGACGCGGTGCCAGGGCAGCGCGGGATCCTCGTTGGCGGACAGGATCCGGGCCACCAAGCGCGCCCGCCCCGGCAGCCCGGCGCGGCGCGCCACCTCGCCGTAGCCGGCCACCTGGCCAGGCGGTATCGCCCGCACCGCGGCCAGGATCCGCTCGCGTGCCGCGCTGGATTCCATCGCCGCAGGATAGCCGCCCCGGCGGCTTCCCGGGCCGGCGGCCACGCGGCCCCGGCGGCTGCTATCATCCGCTTCCGCGCTGCCGCGCCCCATCGACTCCATGGACGACGACCCTAGACCGCCGCCCCCCGCCGGGCTCCGCACCACCGGTTCCAGCCGCTCCATCCGCCCCGACCCGACCCGGGGATCCGGCTGATGGTGGAATTCCTGATCGTCCTGGTGCTGATCGCCTGCAACGCGTTCTTCGCGCTGTCGGAAATGTCGGTGGTCACCTCGCGCAAGTCGCGCCTGAAGCAGCAGGCCGACGACAGCCGCGGCGCCCGTACCGCGCTGGAGCTGGCCAACCAGCCCGAACGCTTCCTGTCCACGGTGCAGGTGGGGATCACCCTGATCGGCATCCTCACCGGCATGTTCGGTGGCCAGGCCATCGGCCAGTCGATCGGAGACGTGCTGCTGGGCGCCGTCCCGGCGCTGGGGGCCACGATGCCGCTGGTGCAGTCCAGCTGGGCCGCCACCATCGGCCTGGTGCTGGCGGTGAGCCTGATCACCTACCTGACCATCGTGTTCGGCGAGCTGCTGCCCAAGCGCCTGGCGCTGCTGGCGCCGGAGCGGCTGGCCTCGGTGATCGCCCTGCCCATGCACGGCATCTCGCGCGTGGCCAAGCCGGCGGTGTGGCTGCTCAGCTCCAGCGTGCACGCGATGCTGCGCCTGCTGCGGCTCTCGGACACCGAGGCCGCCCAGGTCAGCGAGGAGGAGATCCGCCTGCTGGTGAGCGAAAGCCACGAGCAGGGCGTGATCGACGCCGACGAGCGCAACATGATGAACCGGGTGCTGCAGCTGGGCGACCGCAGCGCCGAAAGCCTGATGACCCCGCGCACCCGGATCGCCTGGCTGGACGCCGACGAGGACTTCCAGACCAACCTGGCGGCGATGCGCGAGACGCCGTTTTCACGCTACCCCGTGTATCGGGATTCGGATGCCGACGTCATCGGGATCCTGGAAGTGAAGTCACTGCTGCACCGCATCGACCGCGACAGCTTCGACCTGTTCGCCCAGCTGCGCGAGGCGCTGTTCGTTTCCGAATCCACGCCGGCGCTGAAGCTGCTGGAGATCTTCCGCGAAGAGAAGCAGTCGCTGGCGCTGGTGGTGGACGAGTACGGCGACATCACCGGCCTGATCACGGTCAACGACCTGCTGGAGGCGGTCATCGGCCGCACCCGCAGCGGCGAAGGCAGCGATGCCACGCCGCTGGTGGTCACCCGCGACGACGGCACCCTGCTGGTCGACGGCACCGTCACCACCGACACCGTGCGCGAGCTGCTGGGCGGCGCCCGGCTGCCGGACGAGGACGAGCACGACTTCCACACCGCCGCGGGCATGGTGATCGCCCACTTCGGCCGCATTCCCAATACCGGCGAGTGGTTCGAGTGGGAAGGCTGGCGGATCGAGGTGGTGGACCTGGACGGCCCACGCATCGACAAGCTGCTGCTGCAGAAGCTGCCCGAACCCGCCCCCTATGACGAATGACCCCGGTGCCGACGGGGCGGCCCGCGGCGAAGCCGGCACCAGGGCCCTGCTGGCGGCGTACACGGTCGGCGATCCGGACGAGGCACTGCGGCTGGAAGACCTGCTGGCCGGGCTGGGCAAGCGGGTGTTCGGCATGCTGCTGGTCATCGCCTCGATCCCCGCCTTCATCCCGGTGCCGGGCCTGGCCGGGGCGATCAGCGGGCCGCTGACGGTTCTGGTGGGGCTGCAGCTGCTGCTGGGGCTGCGCCAGCCGTGGCTGCCGCGGTTCATGGCCCGGCGCGGGCCCTACCGGCACACGCTGATCGGGTTCGAACGCCGGATCTCGCCGCTGCTGGCGCGGATCGAGCGCAGGATCAAGCCGCGCCTGTCGGCGGTGCTGGACTATCGCCCGGCGGCGATGTTCACCGGCCTGCTGGTGGTGCTGCTGGGCATCCTGCTGGCGCTGCCCATCCCGTTCACCAACTACCTGTTCGGCGCGCTGATGATGGCCTTCGCCCTGGCCCTGCTCGAGCGCGACGGCGCGCTGATGCTGGTGTGCTGGGGCGCCGGGCTGCTGGCCATCGGCGTGTTCGGCGTCGCCAGCGGCGCGCTGGCCGCGGCCGCGGCCCACTGGATCGGCGTCCTGCTGTAGCAGCGCGGCGTCAGATCAGCAGCCGCAGCTCCTCGCCGCTGACCGGGTGGCCCAGCCAGAACCCCTGGGCCAGGTCGCAGCCGCGCTCGCGCAGCAGCTCGTACTGCCCTTCCTTCTCCACCCCTTCGGCCACCACCGTCATCCCCAGCGAATGGGCCATGGCGATGATCGCGCTGGTCAGGGCCAGGTCGTCCGGATCACGCAGCACGTCGGCGATGAAGCTGCGGTCGATCTTGACCCCGTCGATCGGGATCCGGCGCAGGTGGCTCAGGCCCGAGAACCCGGTGCCGAAGTCATCCAGCCACACCTTGACCCCGGCCGAGCGCAGCCGCACCAGGTGCTGGTTGGTGCGCAGCTCGTCGCCCAGCACCGCGGTCTCGGTCAGCTCCAGGTGCAGCAGCCCCGGCGCCAGCGAAGTCTCGTCCAGCACACCCTCCACCTGCTGGGCCAGGTCGCCGCCGCGCAGCTGCCGCGGCGATACGTTCACCGACACGAACATGCCGTCCGGGCCGCAACGCTCCTGCCAGCCCGCCGCTTCCTCGCAGGCCGCCAGCAGCACCATCGGCCCCAGGGCCTCGATCAGCCCGCTCTGCTCGGCCACCTCGATGAACACCGAGGGCGCCACCATGCCGTGGGTGGGATGGTGCCAGCGCAGCAGCGCCTCGGCGCCCACCAGGCGGCTGTCGGACATGCGGAACAGGGGCTGGTAAACCACGCTCAGCTCGCCGCGATCCCAGGCCCCGCGCAGATCCTGCTCCATCCGCACCCGCCGCTCCACCGCCTGGTCCATCGCCCGGCTGTAGAAGCGGTGGCAGTTCTTCCCCGCCACCTTGGCCTGGTACATGGCGATGTCGCCGTTCTTCATCAGCAGGCCCGCGCTGGCCGCATCGTCGGGGAACAGGGTCACCCCGATCGACAGGCCCAGGAACACCTGGTTGCCCGAAACCATCAGCGGGCTGCGCAGATCCTGGACCAGGATCCCGGCAAGCCGCCCGGCCGCTTCGCGCGCATTGCCGTCCGCCGCGATCGGCAGCAGGATCACGAACTCATCGCCGCCGAAACGCGCGACCACCGCCTCCTCCGAGTGCCGGGCAACGCCCTCGCGGATGCGTTCGGCGAACTGCACCAGCACCTCGTCACCGGCATCGTGGCCGAGCGAATCGTTGACCCGCTTGAAGTTGTCGATGTCGGCAAACAGCAGCGCCATGCTGCCGCCGGTGCCGTTGGAGCGCAGCATGCGCTCGTCCAGGATCTCGCGGAACGCAACCCGGTTGTGCAGGCCGGTCAGCGCATCGGTGTAGGCCATCCTGCGGATGTCGCGGTCGTGGCGGGCGATGCTTTCGGCCATGCGCGCAAACCCGCGCTCCAGGTCACCGATCTCGTCCAGGCGCCTGCTGGCCGGCACCCGGGCCGCGAAATTGCCGGACTCGATCTCGCGCGCAGCGGCGGCCAGGCGGCGTACCGGACGCACCAGGGTGCGATCGGCGACCAGCACCAGCGCCGCGCCCAGCACCACCAGCAGCGACAGCAGGGCGGCGATCCAGACCAGGTGGTTGCGGGCGATCTCCTCCAGGCTCGTGCGCAGGCCCGCGGTGGCCGACTCCTCGTCCAGGCGGATGGACTCAAGCGAATAGCCGATCCGCACCCCGCCCAGGCGCTCGCCGCCGATCCGGATCGGCGCGGACACGTCGTACACGCCGCTGCCGGCCTGCGACGTCGGCACCTCGGCGGCGATCGCCCCCGCGCCCAGCGCGTCGTCCATCACGTGGCCGTAGGTGGCGATCTCGCGCGAGCCGTCGTGGATCACCTCGCCGGTGGGCGAATACACCACCACGTAATCCACGTCGGGCTGGCGCTGGACGTTGCCGATCACCTGGCCGATGGCTTCAAGGTCGAAGTAGTACAGCGGGTTGACGAGATTGCCGGCCAGGCGCTCGACCTGGGCCTCGCCGTAGCTGCGCAGGCGGCTGTAGACCAGGCCGTGCATCGCATCGCCGGCCTGGTCCAGCATTTCCTCGCGCATCGTCTGCTGGCGCTGGAGCACCAGGCCGATGACGCCCAGCGTGACCAGCAGCACCACCAGCAGCACGGTCAGCACCCTGGCCTGCAGTCCGTAGCGCATCCTCACTCGACCTCCTCGCTGACGCGGAGCACCGCGTTGCGCAGGTATTCGAGCTGGCCGGCGGCGCCCTCGTCGATCGGCAGGAACCCGGTGGTGCGGAAGAAATGCAGCAGCGCTTCGCTGGCCTGCGGGTCGGCCGCGGCCTCCAGCAGCACCTCGCGCAGCCGCTCGCGCACCCGCGGGGCCATGTCGGGGCCGGTGAGCTCCACCGCGCGCGGGAACGCGGGCGTCTGGTGGATCAGGACCAGGTCGCGGCGATAGGCCGGCGGGGTGGCGCGCGGATTCTCCCAGTCCAGGTCGCTCATCGCCCCGGCGTCCACCAGGCCCTTGTGAACCCAGGTGGTGATGTTGGCCTCCGAGCCGGCGAACAGGTAGCCGACCGAGTCCACCGACGGCTCGTCCCGCGGCGACAGCAGGATCTCCATCGCCAGCCCGCGCGCCAGCAGCTCGGTGGCAGGTACGAAATAGGCGCTGGTCGAGGTGCGGACCTGGAATGCCACCGTGCGTCCCTGCAGCTCCTCCAGCGCCTCGATGCCGCTGTCACGGCGGACGAAGAACACGGTCCGGTAATGGCTGACCCCGCTGCGCTCGGTCAACAGCAGCGGCTGCGCGCCCGTGCGCTCCTGCAGCAGCATCGAGGCCGCCGCCGTCTCGGTCACCCAGTGCACGCGGCCGCGGCGCAGGTAGCTCATCATCTGCTGCGCATCGCGGGCCATCAGGATCCGGCCCTCGCGGATCCCCACGTCCGCCATCTTCGGAACCACGTAGTCCAGCAGCGGCTGCAGCTGCGCGTAATGCCGCGCCGGGTCGTCGCTGATCCGGCCCAGCACCAGCACGCCGTCCTCGGCGACAGCTGAAAAGGCCGCCAGCAACCCGGCGCACAGCAGGCCGAACAGGTGGGAAAGACGGACGCGGGCAGTGCTCAAACGGGGATCACGCGCTGTGGATGCAGGCGAGACTAGCCCAAAAGGCCGCCGCCGGGACAGTGACATCCGCACCGTCGTCAACGCCCCGCCAGCCGGGCCATGCGCTGGGCGTCGGCCAGCACGCCGCGCAGCAGGCGCACCTCGCCCGCCCGCAGATCGGTGCGCAGGAAGATCCGCCGCAGCTTGCGCATCGCGGCGTCGGGGTTGCGTCCCTTGTGGAAATCAATCTGGTCCAGGGTGTCATGCAGCTGGGCGAAGAACCCTTCCACCTCGGCGTGGCTGGCGGGGTCATCGCCGTGCCTGGGTTCGGTGGCCATGGTCACACCGGCCTCCAGCAGGGCGAGCCTGACCTCGTAGGCCAGCACCTGCACCGCCGATGCCAGGTTGAGCGAACTGCAGTCCGGATCCGACGGGATGTGCACCGCGCAGTGGCACAGCTGCAGCTCGTGGTTCTCCAGCCCGGTGCGCTCGCGGCCGAACACCAGCGCCACCTCGTTCCCGCCGGCGGCCTCCACCACCCGCCCGGCCGCCTCGCGCGGGGCCAGCTGCGGCAGCGCGATGCGGCGATCGCGGGCGGTGCTGCCCAGCACCAGCCGGCAGTCGGCCACCGCTTCGGCCAGATCCGCGTGAACGGTGGCCTGTTCGAGCACCTGGCCTGCGCTGGCGGCCATCGCCGCCGCCTCGGCGTGCGGGAAATGGCGCGGCGCCACCAGGGCCAGCCGCTGCAGCCCCATGGTGCGCATCGCCCGCGCGGCGGCGCCGATGTTGCCCGGGTGCTGGGTGCCCACCAGGACGATGCGGATACGGCCCGCTGCGGCCTGGGCCGCCGGTGTTGGAGAGGTCTGTTCGGGTTCCTGGGACATGGGTGAATGTTAAACTGTCGCGGCCAGCCGCAGCGCTGGCACGCTCTTTTCCCCTGCCGATCCCCCTTGCGCCCGGAGTCCCCCGCGATGCTGAAACCTGCCGTCAACGTCATGATCAAGGCGGCCCGCGCCGGCGGCAACGTCCTGCTGCGCCACATGCACCGCCTGGACGCCCTCAACGTGGTCGAGAAGGATCGCCACGACTACGCCAGCGAAGTCGACGGCATGGCCGAGGCCGAGGTGATCAAGGAACTGCGCCGCGCCAACCCCGAGTACGCCATCCTCGGCGAGGAAGGCGGCGTGATGAAGGGCAACCGCGGCGCCAGCCGCTACACCTGGGTCATCGACCCCCTAGACGGCACCAGCAACTACCTGCGCGGCTTCCCCCACTGGTGCGTCTCCATCGCCCTGGTGGAAGACGGCGAGCCGATCCACGGGGTGATCTTCGACCCCCTGCGCAACGAACTGTTCACCGCCACCCGCGGCGGCGGCGCCCAGCTCAACGAACGCCGGATCCGCATTGGCGAACGCCGCGACCTCGGCGGCGCCATGCTCGCCACCGGCTTCGCCCCGCGCGAGCGCGCCCGCGCCGGCGCCCAGCTCGAATGCATCCGCCAGCTGCTGCGCGAGGCCGAAGACGTGCGCCGCACCGGCTCGGCCGCCCTGGATCTGGCCTACGTGGCCTGCGGCCGCGTCGACGCCTACTTCGAAGCCGGCCTCAAGCCCTGGGACATCGCCGCCGGCGTGCTGCTGGTGCGCGAGGCCGGCGGCCGCATCGCCGACTTCAAGGGCGCCGCCACCGGCCCCATGGACGCCCGCGGCACCGCCAGCCGCCAGCTGATGGCCGGCAACGTGCGCATCACCCCTCCCCTGCAGAAGGCCCTGGCCGACTCCGGCTACGCCAACGCCTTCACCGGCCTGGCCTCCGTCGCCCAGGACTGATCCGGGCACCCCGCCCGGCACTCCCCGGAGCCACGCCCCGCCGTGGCCGGCAGGCCTTTGCGCGTAAGTAAAGGAGAAGGCCGCAGCGCAGCGCAGGCCGGGGGACATGGAGCGCAAAGGCCTGCCGGCCGCGGCGGGGCCCCTCAGGTCACCGCGAGGCAAAGGAAAGGGGCAGCCCCCGAACCCGGAAAAAGAACCCGACAAAAAAGGCCGCGCAGTGCGCGGCCTTTTCCGTAATCAACCAACAACCCCCGATCAGGGCCGGCGAGCCAGCGCCGCCTCGTCCTTGGCCTTGGGCAGCAGATCCTGCTTGGTCACCTTCAGGAACCCCACCGTCAGCATCGGACAGGCCAGCAGGATCGAGGACAGCGTCCCGATCACCGCGCCGATCATCTGGGTCAGCGCCAGCCCCTCCAGCGAACCGCCGCCGTAGAAATACAGCGCCGACACCGACAGCAGGAACACCAAGGACGTGATGATCGTGCGCGAAAGCGTCTGGTTGATCGACGCATTGAACACCGTCAGCGGATCGGCCCGCATGCTGCGGAAGTTCTCGCGCACGCGGTCGAACACCACCACCTTGTCGTTGATCGAAAAGCCCATCACCGCCAGCAGTCCGGCCAGCACCGTCAGGTCGAACTCCCGCCCGGTCAGCGCCCAGAACCCCGCCACCGCGATCACGTCGAAGAACGTGGTGAGGCTGGCCACCACCGCGAACTTCCACTCGAACCGGAAACCGATGTAGATCAGGAACCCCACGAGCACGAAGATCACCGCGTTGACCGCCTTGGTCGCCAGCTCGGCCGAGACCTGGGAGCCGATCGACTCGCTGCTGATCACCTCCACCCGGCTGCCGTCCGCCGTAACCGCCGCGACCACCTCGTCCACCAGCTGGGTGTTCTGGTCCACCGTCAGCTGCTCTTCCTCCGCGCGCAGGCGCACCAGCAGGTCGGCGCCGCTGCCGAAGGTCTGCACCTGGGCGTTCCCGTGGCCGGCATCGGCAAGCTGCGCGCGCACCTCGTCCACGTCCGGCGCCTGGTCGAAGCGCAGCGTCACCGCGGTGCCGCCGGTGAAGTCGAGCGCGAAGTTGAAGCCCTTCAGCCCGATCGCCGCGATCGCGCCGATGAACACCACCAGGGCCACGCCCAGGGTGATCCAGCGCATGCGCATGAAATCGATCTTCGGCTCGGCCGGAATCAGGGTCAGCGGGAAAATGCTCATGTCTTCGGTTCTCCCGTCAGATGGCCAGCGTCTTGAGTTTCTTGCGGCGCGCATAGATCAGCGTCACCAACCCGCGGGTCACCACCAGCGCTGTGAACATCGAGGCGATGATGCCGACCACCAGGGTGATCGCGAACCCGCGCAGCGGGCCGGTGCCGAAGGCATACAGCGCCACGCCCGCCAGGATGCCGGTGATGTTGGCGTCCAGGATCGACGACGAGGCCTTGTCGTAGCCCGCCGCGATCGCCGACTTGGGCGGCATGCCGTTGCGCAACTCCTCGCGTATGCGTTCGTTGATCAGCACGTTGGCGTCCACCGACAGGCCGATCGACAGCGCCAGGCCGGCGAAGCCCGGCAGGGTCATGGTGGCGCCGAAGATCGACATCACCGCCACCACCAGCACCAGGTTCAGCAGCAGCGCCACGCTGGTGACCAGGCCGAACATGCGGTAATAGATCATGAAGAAGACCAGGGTGAACAGGAACGCGAAGCCCACCGCGGTGATGCCGCGCGACACGTTCTCGGCGCCCAGGCTGGGGCCGACGATGCGCTCCTCGATGAAGTCCATCGGCGCGGCCAGAGAGCCCGAGCGCAGCATCCGCGCCAGGTCGTCGGCCTCCTGCTTCTCCAGGCCGGTGGTCTGGAACTCGCGGCTGAACACGCCCTGGATGTTGGCGACGCTGATGATCTCCTCGCTGTCGCGGAAGGAGCGCACCTCCTCGCCGTTGACCATCCGCACCACCGGCACGCGTTCGATGTAGACCACCGCCATCGGCTTGCCCACGTTCATGCTGGTGAAGTCGAACATGCGCTTGCCGGCCGACGCGTTGAGGGTCACGCTCACCGCCGGCAGGCCGTTCTGGTCGTAGGAAGACTGCGCGGTCACCATCTCCTCGCCGGTGGCGATGACCCGGCGGCTGAGGATGTACGGAACCGGATTGCCGTCGATACCCACCTCGCGGCTGTAGTAGATGCGCCCGTCGGGCGGCACCACGCCGGTGCGCGCGGCCTCGAAGGCGTCCCCGTCCAGCACCGCGTGGTAGGCGAGCGTGGCGGTGGCGCCGATCATGCGCTTGGCCTCGGCGGTGTCCTGCACGCCCGGCAGCTGCACGACCACGCGGTCGTCGCCCTGGCGCTGGATCACCGGCTCGGCAACGCCGACTTCGTCCACGCGGTTGCGCAGGGTGGTGATGTTCTGGTCGATCGCATCCATCGCGATCTGGTTGATCTCCGACTCCGGCACGCGGGTGGTGATGCGGTTCCCGCTGACCGAGCGGTTGAGCGTGGGCTGGTCGGCGGCCATCAGCTGCATTGCCCTGCTGACGTCGGCCTCGTCCGAGAGCACGGTCTGGATGGTGCCGTCGGCACGGCGCTCGACCGAGCTGTAGCGAACGCGGTTGTCGCGCAGGGTGGCGCGGATGCCCTCGGCGTAGGAGTCAAGCCGCCGCTCCAGCGCCGCCTGCTGGTCGACCTGCATCACGAAGTGCACGCCGCCCTGCAGATCCAGGCCCAGCACCATCGACTTGGCGCCGAACCTGCTCAGCCAGTCCGGCACGGTCGAAGCCAGGTTCAGCGCCACCGTGTAGTCCTGGCCCAGGCTGTCGCGCAGCAGGTCGGACGCCAGGGTCTGGGTGTCCAGGTCGGGCAGGCGCACGATCATGTTGCCGTTTTCGGCATCCACGTCGATCGCCTTGACCGCGATCCCGGCCTCGTCCAGCTGCGCCTGGACGCGCTCGCCCAGCGCCTGCGTGATCTGGCTGCCGCGCGAGGCGGTCACCTGCACCGAGGGATCCTGCGGATACAGGTTGGGCAGCGCGTACAGGGTGCCCAGCAGGGCGACCAGTACGATCACGACGTATTTCCAGCGTGGGAATTCCAGCATTGCCGAGCCCTGCGCGCCGGCCATGGGCCGGCGCCTGTCTGATGGTGGAGTAAGCGCCTGCGGTCAGGCGGACTTGAGGGTGCCCTTGGGCAGCACGTTGCCGATCGCGCCCTTCTGCACGCGGATCTCGACCCGGTCGGAGATCTCGACGGTCACGAAGCTGTCGCCGATCGAGCGCACCACGCCGGCAATGCCGCCGCCGGTGATCACCTCGTCGCCCACCGAGAGCTTCTCCAGCATCGCCCGATGCTCCTTGTTGCGCTTCATCTGCGGACGGATCAGCAGGAAGTACATGATCGCAATCAGCAGGATCGGGAACATCAGCGCCGACAGCATGCTGCCTCCGGCGGGGGCGCCAGCGGCGGCGTGGGCGGGGGCGATCAGCAGGTCGATGGGGTTCATCGGGGAGTCCGTGGATGGAAAACAGCCGGGAATTATGCCACGCCGGCCCCGGGTGGCGCTCGCGGGCCGGCCGGGGCCCGGGCTACGGGGTGCGTTGCAGGTAGAAGGACTGGCGGAAGGCGGCGAAGGTTCCCGCGGCGATCGCCTCGCGCATGTTCGCCATCAGCCGCTGGTAGTACCAGAGGTTGTGCAGGGTGCCCAGGATCGGGCCCAGCATCTCATTGCAGCGCACCAGGTGGCGCAGGTAGGCGCGGGTATGGCCGCCGGCGCAGGCCGGGCAGCCGCAGCCCTCCTCGATCGGCCGCAGGTCGCGCTCGTACTGCGCGTTGCGGATGCGCACGGTGCCGGTGGAGGTGAAGTAATGGCCGTTGCGGGCGTTGCGGGTGGGCATCACGCAGTCGAACATGTCCACCCCGCGCGCCACCGCCTCCACCAGATCCTCCGGCCGCCCCACCCCCATCAGGTAACGCGGGCGGTCACCGGGCAGCTGCGGGCAGGTGTGGTCGAGCATGGCGTTGCGCTCGTCCTCGGTCTCGCCCACCGCCAGGCCGCCGATGGCGTAGCCGTCGAAGCCGATGTCCTTCAGCCCGTCCGCCGACCGCGTGCGCAGGTCATGGTGCACCCCGCCCTGGACGATGCCGAACAGCGCCGCGTCGTTGCCTTCATGGGCCCGCTTCGAGCGCCCGGCCCAGCGCAGCGACAGCTCCATCGAGCGCTCGATCACCCGCGGATCCACCGGCTTGCCGTCCACGTGCACCGGCGGGCACTCGTCGAAGATCATCACCACGTCCGAATCGAGCACCTTCTGGATGCGCATGCTCTCCTCGGGTCCCAGGAACACGGTGCTGCCGTCGGTGGGCGCCTGGAAGGTCACGCCCTGCTCGGTGATCCTGCGCTTGTGCGCCAGCGAGAACACCTGGAAGCCGCCCGAATCGGTCAGGATCGGCCCGTCCCAGCGGGTGAAGCCGTGCAGCCCGCCGTGGTCGCCGATCACCTCCAGCCCGGGCCGCAGGTACAGGTGGAAGGTATTGCCCAGGATCATCTGCGCGCCCAGCGCGCGGATCTGGCCGGGCAGCACGCCCTTGACCGTGCCGTAGGTGCCCACCGGCATGAAGGCCGGCGTTTCCACCGTCCCGCGCGGGAACGTCATGCGCCCGCGGCGCGCGGCCCCGTCGGTGGCCAGCAGTTCGAACTCCATTCTGGACATCGGCGCGCCCCCTCAGTCCGCAGCCGTGCCGACGGGAAACGCCAGCGGCGCGTCCAGCAGCCGCAGGAAGATGTCCGAGCCGACCTGGCCGGCGTGCCCGTCGCACAGGTCGACCTCGACCATCTGGCCGCCGGCCAGGCGCACGCTGCCCACGTGGTGCGGGCCGCGGAAGCCGACCGCCACCAGCTCCCCGCGGATCGCACCGGCCGGATCACAGGCCAGGGATTCGGGGCGCAGCAGCACGTCGCCGCCTCCGGCCAGGCCCAGCGCGGCCGCCGGCACCAGGCTGCCGCGGCCGATGAAGTCGGCCACGAAGCGATCCGCCGGCCGCCGGTACAGGGCCTGGGCGCTGTCCCACTGCAGGATCCGGCCGCGCTCCATCACCCCGATCCGATCCGCCATGGCGAACGCCTCCGCCTGGTCGTGGGTCACCATCAAAACGGTGGTTCCGGCGGCCTTGAGCAGGTCGCGCAGCTCCCCGGCCAGGCGCTGGCGGGTGTCGATGTCGAGGTTGGAGAACGGCTCGTCGAGCAGCAGCAGCGCCGGCCCGGGCGCCAGCGCGCGCGCCAGCGCCACCCGCTGCTGCTGGCCACCGGACAGCTCGTGCGGGAACGCGGCGGCCGAGCGCTCCAGTCCCACCAGCTGCAGCATCGCCCGCACCCGTTCGGCGCGCTGCGCGCGCGGCATCCGCTCCAGGCCGAAGCCGACGTTGGCGGCCACGTCCAGGTGCGGGAACAGCGCGTAGTCCTGGAACATCATGCCCACACGCCGCTTCTCCGGCGGCTGGCCCGACTGCCCGTCGGCGATCACCTCGCCCTGCAGCTCCATGCGCCCGGCCAGCAGCGGCTCGAACCCGGCGATCGCGCGCAGCACGGTGGTCTTGCCGCAACCCGACGCGCCCAGCAGGCAGCCGATTTCACCCGGCTCCAGCGCCAGAGAAAGGCCGTCGACCACCACGTTCATGCCGCCGCCGGGCAGCGGGTAGCCCACGTCGATCCCGTCCAGCCGCAGCAGCGCCTGCATGTTCAAGCCATCCGCTCCTGTCCGTAGCGCAGGCCGGTGCGCGCCAGCAGCACCACCGGCAGCAGCCCCACCAGCACGATCATCAGCGCCGCCACGGCGCCCTCCTCATACGTCCCGCGCGACGCCTCGGCATACAGCCAGGTCGCCAGGGTCTCGAAATTCAGCGGCCGCAGCAGCAGCGTGGCCGGCAGCTCCTTCATGGTATCCACGAACACCAGCAGCGCGGCGGCGGCCATCGCCGGCCTGAGCAGCGGCAGGTGCACCCGCCGCAGCACCGCCGCCGGCGAATGCCCCAGGCCCGCGGCGGCCTGATCCAGCGAGCGCGGGATGCGGGTGAGGCCGGCCTCGATGCCGCCGGCGGAAACGGCCAGGAAGCGCAGCATGTAGGCGATCACCAGCGCGGTGGCCGAGCCCATCAGCACCATCTGCGGCGCGCCGCCGAACGCGGCGATCACCACGTTGGCGCCGTCGTCGAACCACGCCAGCGGCACCAGCAGGCCGATTGCCAGCACCGTGCCCGGCACCGCGTAGCCCAGGCTGGCCACGCGCAGGTTCAGCGCCGCCAGCCGCGCCTGCCGCCGGCCCTGCGCCAGCCGCAGCGCCCAGGCCACCGTCAGCCCCGCGGCCACCGTGGCCGCGGTGGCCGCCAGCGCCACCAGCAGGGTGTTGCGCGCGCTTTCAAGCAGCTGCCGCGACACCCCGCCATTGCCCAGCCGCTCCGCGGTTTCCCAGGCCAGGTAGGCCGCGGGAACCGCGAAGCCGATGATCACCGGCGCCACGGCCAGGCCCAGCGCCAGCCAGGCCCGGGCGCCGCGCAGCCGCAGCGGCCGCATCGGCCGCGGCCGCTGGGTCGCCGAATAGCGCTGGCGGCGCCTGCCGTACCGCTCGATGACGATCAGCACCACCACGATCGCCAGCATCGCCAGCGCGATCTGCGAAGCCCCCGGCAGGTCGCTGCGGGTGACCCAGGTGGTGTAGACCGCCACGGTCAGCGTCTGCACGCCGAGGAACTCGGAGGCGCCGATGTCGTTGAGCGTTTCCAGCAGCGCCAGCACCGCGCCGATGGCGATCGCCGGGCGCGCCATCGGCAGCGCCACGCGCAGGAACACGCGCGTGGGCGACGCCCCCAGCGAGCGCGCCGCCTCCAGCAAACTGGCCGCCTGGGTCATGAACATCGCCCGGGTGGTCAGGTACACGTACGGGTACAGCACGAAGCCCAGCAGCAGGATGCAGCCGGCGAGCGAGCGGATGTCCGGCAGGCGGAAATCGCGCGGGCTGTCGATGCCCAGCAGCGCGCGCAGGGTGCCCTGCACCGGGCCCAGCGGATGCAGCAGATCCAGGTAGGCGAAGGCGACGATGTAGGTGGGCACCGCCAGCGGCAGCAGCAGCGCCCAGGAGGCGAAGCGGCGGCCGGGGAATTCGTAGGCGGTGACCAGCCAGGCCGCGCCGGTGCCGATCGCCACCACCAGCGCGCCCACCCCGGCCAGCAGCAGCACCGTGTTGAGCGCCGAGCGCGGCAGCACGTGCACCGCGATATGCGACCACAGCCCGTCGCTGCCCTGCAGCGCGCTCCAGCCCAGGGCCAGCAGCGGCAGCAGCATCGCCACCGCGATCGCGGTGGCCGCCAGCCGCCAGAAGTCCGGGCGCAGGCGCACTGCCGGCGCCCGGCCTGCAATCGCCGGCGTCATCCCGCCACCGCGCCGGCCCGGCCTTCCGCCATCAGTTGTCGAAGCCGACCTTGTCGACCAGCTCGCTCGCCTGCTTGCGATGGCGCGCGACCTCTGTCAGCGGCAGCGCGTCGATCTTCATTTCCCCGAAGCTCGCCACCACCGGATCCAGCTCCACGCCGGCCTTCACCGGGTACTCGTAGTTGGCACGGGCGTACATGCTCTGCGCCTCGTCGGACACCAGGTATTCGAGCAGCTGCACCGCGTTGTCCCGGTTGGGCGAGTTGGCGGCCACCGCGGCGCCGGAGATGTTGACGTGGGTGCCGCCGTCCCCGGCGCTGGCGAACACCGGCCGCACCACCTGGATGGCATCGCCCCACTGGCGCTGCTCGGAGCCTTCCTCGGCGTTCTTCATCCGCCCCACGTAGTAGGCGTTGGCGATGCCGATGTCGCAGATGCCGGCGAGGATGTCGCGGGCCACGTCGCGGTCGCCGCCGGCGGCCTTGCGGGCCTGGTTGTCCTTGACCCCGCGCAGCCACTGCTCGGTGGCCTCGGCGCCGGAGTGGGCGATCATGGCCGCGAACAGGCTGGTGTTGTACGGGTGCTGGCCCGAGCGGATGCACACCCGACCCTTCCACTGCGGATCGGCCAGATCCTCGTAGGCGAAGCCTTCCAGATCCAGATCCTTGTCGGCGTACAGCACCCGGTCGCGCAGGGACAGGGTGAACCACTGGCCGTCCTCGCCGCGCAGGTGGGAGGGAATCGCCTCTTCCAGCACGTCCGAATCGACCGCCTGGGTATGGCCGGCGTTGACCACGTCCAGCAGGTTGCCGGTGTCCACCGTCATCAGCACGTCGGCCGGCGAACGCTCGCCCTCGGCGCCCAGGCGCTCCATCAGGCCGTCCTTGAGGAACACGGTGTTGACCTGCACGCCGCTGTTTTCGGTGAACGCGTCCAGCAGCGGCTGGATCAGGCCCGGCTCGCGGGTGGTGTACAGGTTGACCTCACCGGCACCGGCGGGAGCGGCGTCACTGCCCTGCGCGGCGGTGGCCGGGGCTTCCTGCTGGCTGCAGGCGGCCAGCAGCAGGGTGGCGCAGGCCGCCGAAAGCAGGCTGGCGAAACGCGGGGCGCGGCGGTTGCGGATTGTCGTGTTCATCATGCAGTTTCCTCGTGTGCGGGAGTCGACTCTGGCTGGAACCCGGCACCGGGATGGCTTGAGCAAGATGGGAATTATAATCATTCACGAAGGAAACAGCAGCATTGCATCGCCGTAGGAGAAGAACCGGTAGCGCCGGTCGATGGCGTGGGCGTAGGCCTGCAGCACCCGATCCCTGCCCGCGAACGCCGACACCAGCATCAGCAGGGTCGACTCGGGCAGGTGGAAATTGGTCAGCAGCGCGTCGACGCTGCGGATGCGGTAGCCGGGGAAAATGAAGATGCTGGTTTCGCCCGAGAACGGGTGCAGTTCGCCTTCACCGGCTTCATTCAGGCGTGTCGCGCTTTCCAGCGCCCGCACCACCGTCGTGCCCACCGCGATCACCCGCCCGCCGGCCTCGCGGGTGCGGCGGATCTGCGCCACCAGGCCCGCGCCCACGTTCAGCCACTCGCTGTGCATGCGGTGCTCGCTCAGCCGCTCGGCGCGCATGGGCAGGAAGGTCCCCGCGCCCACGTGCAGGGTCACGTGGCCGGTTTCAACGCCGCGTCCGCGCAGGGCCTCCAGCAGCGGCTGGTCGAAATGCAGCCCCGCCGTCGGCGCGGCCACCGCCCCGGGCTCGCGGGCGAACACGGTCTGGTAGCGCTCGGCGTCGTCCCGGTCAGGGACGCGCTGGATATAGGGCGGCAGCGGCAGCCGGCCGGCCTCCAGCAGCCACGATTCCAGCGCATCGGGCACGTCGAAGCGCAGCTGGTAGAAGCCGCCGTCGCGTTCGAGCACCTCGGCGCTGCCACCCGCATCCAGTTCGATCACCGTCCCCGGCCGGGGCGCCTTGCTGGCCCGGATCTGCGCCCGGGCCTGGTTCCCAGGCAACAGCCGCTCGATCAGGATCTCCACCCGCCCCCCGCTCTGCTTGTGGCCGAACAGCCGCGCCGGGATCACCCGGGTGTCGTTGAACACCAGCAGGTCGCCCGGCTGCAGCAGTTCCGGCAGCTCGCGCACCTGGCGGTCATCGAACGGCGCCTCGCCCGGCGGCACCAGCAGCAGGCGGCTGGCCGAACGTTCGGCCAGCGGCTCCTGGGCGATCAGCTCGGGCGGCAGGTCGTAGTGGAAATCGGATTTCTTCAAGCGTCACCGCGAGAACTTGGTGGACAGGATGATGGAGGACGTGGTGCGCTCCACGCCATCGATGGCGCCGATGCGGTCGGTCAGCACGTCCATGTCCTCCACCGTGGAAGTGGCGCCAAGCGCGACCAGGTCGGAGGCACCGCTGACCGAATGCAGGGTGCGCACCTCGGGAATGTCGCGCAGCGCCGCCACCACCGCCTGCATCTGCCGCGGCATCACCGCGATCAGGATGTGGGCGCGGATCTGCGCGCGCTCGTGCGCGTCGGCCACCCGCACCGTGTAGCCCTTGATCACGCCCAGGCGCTCCAGGCGCTCGATCCGGCTGTGCACCGTGGTGCGCGAGAGCTTCAGCCGCCGGGCGATCCCGGCGGTGGACAGGCGGGCGTTCTCGCGCAGCAGCGACAGCAGCTGCTCATCGGCGGGGGTGAGCTTCATGTGCGGCACCTGGATTTCGTCGAAGCGATGAAATTATGCACCAGAGCGATCAATTCATACCTTTCAAACGACGATTTATTTTCCCACAATAGAAGGCATGCGTGTCCAGCGCGCCGCGCGACCGCTCCCTTTCCAGACCCCGTGAGGACCCCTGCATGTCCGTGATCAACAAGCTTTCCCCCCTTCGCGCCCACGCCGGCACCCGCCGCACCCCGGGCCTGGACGACGCCACCATCGAGCGCTTTGCCGCCGGCCATCCGGATCTGGTCGAGGCCATCGAAGCCGCGGCCGAGGCCTACGAGGCCCTGCGCAACGAGCACGCCGATCTGCTGGATCTGGACGAGGACGCCCAGCTGCAGAAGATCCAGGCCGGCTTCGTCAACTTCTACCCGCAGGACGGCGTGAACCCCTACGTCGCCCTGACCGCCCGCGGCGCCTGGATCGTGACCCTCAAGGGCGCGGTGCTCTACGACACCGGCGGCTACGGCATGCTCGGCTTCGGCCACGCGCCCAAGGCCGTCATCGAAGCGATGGCCAGGCCGCAGGCGATGGCCAACATCATGACCCCGAGCCTGTCGCAGATGCAGCTGGACAAGGCCCTGCGCGCGGAAATCGGCCACACCCGCGGCGGCTGCCCGTTCCAGGCCTTCATGTGCCTGAACTCCGGCTCCGAGTCGGTCTCGCTGGCCGCCCGCATCGCCGACACCAACGCCAAGACCATGACCGACGAAGGCGGCCGCCACGCCGGGCGCGCGGTCAAGCGCCTGGTGGTCAAGGGCGGCTTCCACGGCCGCACCGAAGCCCCGGGGCTGTACTCCAACTCCACCCGCAAGACCTATGAAAACGCGCTGGCCAGCTACCGCAACGAGGACAGCGTGCTGGTGGTCGCCCCCTACGACCTCGACGCCCTGAAGCAGGCCTTCGCCGACGCCGACGCCAACGGCTGGTTCATCGAGGCGATGTTCCTGGAGCCGGTGATGGGCGAAGGCGACCCCGGCCGCAGCGTGCCGCCGGCGTTCTACGCCGCCGCGCGCGAGCTGACCAGGGCGCATGGCGCGCTGCTGCTGGTCGACTCCATCCAGGCCGGCCTGCGCGCCACCGGCACGCTGTCGATCGTCGACTACCCCGGCTTCGAGGACCAGGAGGCGCCGGACATGGAAACCTACTCCAAGGCGCTCAACGCCGGCCAGTACCCGCTGTCGGTGCTGGCGATGAACGAGCGCGCGGCGGGCATCTACAAGCGCGGCACCTACGGCAACACCATGACCGCCAACCCGCGCGCGGCCGACGTCGGGGCCGCGGTGCTGGGCATGGTGACGCCGCAGGTGCGCGCCAACATCCAGCTGCGCGGCCGCCAGGCGGTGGAAAAGCTGGAAGCGCTGAAGGACGAGCTCGGCGGGCTGGTCACCAAGGTCCAGGGCACCGGCCTGCTGTTCTCGTGCGAGCTTGCGCCCGAGTTCAAGGGCTACGGCGCGGGTTCGAGCGAGGAATGGCTGCGCGAGAACGGCCTGGGCGTGATCCACGGCGGCGAGAACTCGCTGCGCTTCACCCCGCGCTTCGAGATGGGCGAGGACGAGCTCGACCTGGTGGTCGACATGGTGCGCCGGGCGCTGAAGGAAGGCCCGCGCAAGCCGTAAGCGTGTGTTGTACGCGGCGCGCTTCTACGGGAGCGCGCCGCGGATCATGTCACGGGCTTCAGCGGCGTCGCCGAAGCCCCGCAGCTCGACCGGATTCGCCGCACCGGTGTCCGGCAGATCCTTGTAGACGCGGAAGAAGGCCTCGATCCGGGCAAGCTCCATCGGCGGCAGGTCGCCGATGTCGCGAACCTGTGCATAGTGCGGGTCGACGTCGTCCGCCGGCACGCCGATGATCTTGTCATCGGCCTCGCCGCCGTCGCGCATGCGCAGCACCCCGACCGGGCGGAACCGGATCAGCACGCCCGGATGCAGCGGCGCACGCGTGATCACCAGCGCATCGAGCGGGTCGCCGTCGCCGGCCAGGGTGCCGGGCATGGAGCCGTAGTTGGCCGGGTACGTCACCGGCATCGACAGGAACCGATCCACGTAGACGTGGCCGTCGTCGTCGAGCTCGTACTTGGTGAAGCCGCCGGCGGGGATTTCCACCGCCAGCAGGGCTTCGTCCGGGGCGCTCGCCGGCTGCGGAACTTCCAGCAGCGCCGGGCGTCCGGCGGCAGCGGCGAAGCCGGTGACGGTGAGCAGGAGCAAGAGCAGCGCCCATGGGCCCCCGCCTGCGCGGGAGCGATGGCGCCTGCCGGCCGTTGCGCCGTTCATTCCCAGCAGCGGTCGGTGCGGCCCTTGAGGGTGGCATCGCGCGGGCAGTCACGCTGGCCGATGCGGCCCTCGGGGTGTTCGACGATGCGGCGCCCGGAGGCGCGGTCGCCCACCAGCGAGAACGCGTCGTAGAGGCGGCCGGTGACGGTGCGCGCCTCGTAGCGCAGTTCGCCGTCCTCGATGCGCACCACCTGGAACAGCTGGGTGTCCTCGGCGATCGGGGCCATCGTCGCCCGCGCCTCGGGCGAGTGCCGGTACTGCTTGGCCCCGACCACGCTCACCAGGTACTGCGGCGTGCCCTGCCCGTCGACCAGGCCGCCGCGGCGGCCGTAGACGTGGTCGTGGCCCTGCAGCACCAGATCCACGCGGTGGCGCTCGAGCACCGGCAGCACGTGCTCGCGCAGCAGCGCGTTGTCGCGATCCTGGCGTGGCGAGAACATGGGCTGGTGGATGGCCACGATCGACCATTCGCGCGGGCTGGCGGCCAGCACGCCGTCCAGCCATTCGGCCTGCGCCACCGCGGTGCCCAGGTCCAGCGCCGAGGTGCCGTCGAGCACCACGAAGCGCGCGTCGTGCATGTCGAACCAGTAGGTCGTGGCTTCCGCGCCCGGCGCGCCGTTGCCGGGCAGCGCGTACACCTGCGGCCAGTGGAGGCCAAGCACGCGCCGCTCCTGCGGCGTGTCCTCGAACTCCTCGAAGTACTCGTGGTTGCCGGCCACCGGCGCGACCAGCATGGTGCCGGCCACCGGCGCGACGGCGTCGAACCACTCGCCCCACTCGCTGTCGTCCTCGCCGTCGCCGCCGCTGACCTGGTCACCGGTGAACAGCGCCAGGCGCGCCCGCGGCGCGTGCCGCTGCGCCTCCAGCAGCACCCGGGTGGAGTGGCTGGCGTTCTTGTTCTGGGTGTCGCCGAAGTACAGGAACTCCAGCGGCGCGCCGGGGGCGGCGGCGGTACGCAGCTGCCGCCACGGGCTCCACCAGCCGTTGGCGCCCTGGACCCGGAACACGTACAGGGTGTCCGGCTCCAGACCCTCGATCTCGACCTGGTGGTAGCCGGCCGCGCCGGTTTCCGAGTCCAGCCGGCTGCTGCGCGCGGCCAGCTGCAGGGGCTCGCCCATGTCCGGCGAATCATCGGCCACGGCAAGCTCCAGCAACGGGCTCTCGATGCCCAGCGACGTGCGCCAGGCCACCTGGAATCCGCGCGCCGGGTCCGCCGCCGGCGAGGCCACGATCCTGTCCGGACGCGCCGCCGGCGCATGGTGCAGGTCACCCGCCGGCACGAGCACGTTGGGCTCGACCTCGCGCGCGGCCCCCGTATCGGCCAGGACGATGCCGGAAACAGCCAGCAGCGCCGCCACCAGCAGCCCCGTTCGTGCAACGCGGCTGACATACGAAACGGCGTCGGGTGCGCGGCCGGAAGCGGACGAAGGCCGATCAAAACCACAAACTGACATGAAGAATCCGGCAATCGAGAACGGGATCCCGATTTTTGCCGCCGGATATTTCAGCCCCGTTACAGATGGCGGACGGCCCCACAGGCAGCGCTGAAATACGTTTGCAGTAATTCGGTCACGTGTCTGCAACCCGTTGTCATAAACATATGCGCCGCTGCCCTGCCGGATTGGCGGGGTATCCATTCGAATCCGGATCCGTTACCTGATGACCATCCAACGCACCCTGATCGCCGCCGCGGTCGCCTCCGCGCTCGCCCTCACCGTCGCCCCACGCGCCCACGCCGACTCCCAGCTGGGAATCGTGGCTGGCGAGACCGCTTCCGCCGGCACCATCGTCGGCCGGGTACGCGAATCGAACTTCGGCGCCTCGCTCGACGGCGCGGTGATCTCCCTCAACGGCGAGCAGGTCACCACCAGCAGCCGCAACGGCGAGTTCCGCATCAGCGGCGTCGCCCCGGGCACCTACCAGCTGACCGTCGACTACCTGGGCTACCACAGCGTGGACACCGAGATCGTGGTGCCGGCCGACTCCGGTGCGCAGGTGGAGATCAGCCTGTACAGCAACGCCGGCGCCGCCGACGCCACCACCCTGGGCACGGTTGAAGTGCGCGCCACCCGCGACGCCAACGCGCTGGCCCTCAACCAGCAGCGCGCCTCGACCAACTACATCAACGTGGTCTCGGCCGACCTGCTGGGCCAGTTCCCCGACCACAACATCGCCGAGTCCACCCAGCGCATCCCGGGCGTGTCGATCGAGCGCGACCAGGGCGAAGGCCGCTACGTGACCGTGCGCGGCGCGCCCAAGGAGTTCACCACCGTCTCCATCGACGGCGTGCAGCTCGCCAACCCCGACGCGGAAAGCCGTGGCGTGGAGCTGGACACCATCCCGGCGGACGTGATCGCCGCGCTGGAAGTGACCAAGGCGCTGACCCCGGACATGGACGCCGACGCCATCGCCGGCAACATCAACATCCGCACCCAGAGCGCGCTGGATCGCGACGGTCTGACCCTGCGCGCCTCGGCCGCGATGGGCGAGTTCGAGCTGGGCAGCGGTGACAACACGCGCTACAACGCCACCATCGGCAACGCCTTCGGCGCCGACCGCAACATCGGCCTGCTGATCTCCGCCTCGCGCAGCGAGCAGGAGCGCTTCACCGACAACGTGGAAGCGGTGTTCGAGGACTTCGACGGCGAGATCATGCCGGAAGTCGTGGAAATCAAGGACTACGAGGGCACCCGCACCCGTACCGGCCTGACCGGGCGCTTCGACTTCCGGATCAACCCGGACAACCTGCTCTACTTCATCGCCTCGGACTCGAACTTCGAGGATCGCGAGTTCCGCGACACCCTGGCGATCGAACTGGAGCGTCACGAGGCCGGCTCCAACGACGTCACCGGCGTGGCCGGCCGCGCCACCTTCGACAAGGAGCTGCGCGAGCGCACCTACGACAAGTCGATCCGCACCTACAACCTGGGCGGCGAGCACTGGCTGGGCGCCGACTGGAAGCTGGACTGGCAGGCCGCGCAGAGCAAGGCCGACAAGACCACCAGCCCGCGCATGCAGTACATCTTCCGCTCGGAAGTCCGCCCGCGCATGGCCTACGACTACTCCAACCCGGACTTCCCGGTGTGGAACATCCTGGACGTGGCCGATGCGCCGGCCAGCGGGGTCAACCTGCCGGAGGACTGGTACAACTTCCGCCGCCTCAACGACCGCTACGAATACAGCGAGGAGAAGGAGAACAGCTTCCGCGTCGACCTGACCCGGGCGCAGAATTTCCTCGGCGAGCATGGCGACATCAAGTTCGGCCTGCGTGCGCGCCAGCGTGACAAGCTGTTCAACGAAGAGCGCCACCGCAACGGCGAGGAAGACGATTTCAACGCGCTGGGCATCGGCTATTCGGACATGCTGTTCGACAGCTGGTCGAACAACTTCGACTACTTCCTGACCGGCCGCCGCTTCCGCCGCGACACCTTCGAGAACTACGCCGGCCCGCTCACCTCAAGCCCCAACCACGAGCGCCTGATCGCCGATTCGATCACCGCCGACTACAGCGCCTCGGAAGACGTCTACGCCGGCTACGTGCGCCTGGACGCGACCTGGGACAAGCTGACCATGGTGGCCGGCGCGCGCTACGAGCGCACCGAGCTGGAGGGCAGCGCGGCCGAGTTCAACGAGGAGACCGAGGAGGCGGTGCCGCAGTTCGCCAGCCGCAGCTACGGCCACTTCCTGCCCAGCGTGCATTTCCGCTACGAGCTCGACCAGGACACGATCCTGCGCGCCTCGTACTCGACCGGCCTGAACCGCCCGGACTTCATGCACACCGCGCCCTACCGGATCCGCGGCGAGCGTGACTGGGACGACATCGAGATCGGCAACCCGAACGTGAAGGCAGCCTACGCCCACAACCTGGACGTGTCCTTCGAGCGCTACCTGCGCCCGCTGGGCCTGGTGTCGGCCGCGGCGTTCTACAAGCGCATCAACGATCCGCTGTTCGTCGCCAGCAGCACCGTGCTGTGGGAAGACGTGGTGATGGACGACGGCGAGATCCGCGACATCCGCCAGGACGTCACCCGTCCGGAGAACGGCGACAAGGGCAGCATCTACGGCCTGGAGCTGGCGTGGCAGCAGACCTTCGACATGCTCCCGGGCGCGTGGAACGGGCTGGGCGTGTACGCCAACTACACCTGGGCCAAGTCCAAGGCCGAGCTGCCGTTCGGCCTGGGCGAGACCGAACTGCCCGGCACCTCGCGCCACAACTACAACCTGGCGCTGACGTATGAAAAGGCCGGCTTCAACGCGCGCCTTGCCTACAACCACCGTTCGGAGTTCATCCAGGAGTTCAACATCACCAATCCGGAGCTGAACATCCTCTGGGACGGCCGTTCCAGCCTGGACTTCACCGCCAGCTACCGGTTCGGCAACGGCATCAGCCTGTTCGGCGAGGTCAACAACATCAACGACACCCGCCAGGTCCGCTACCAGGGCCAGCGCAACCGGGTGCTGGAAATGGAAGGCTTCGGCCGCTCGTGGCTGGTGGGCGTGCGCTACGACTACTGATCTCCCCTCCCATGGGAATCCCTTGCGGGGCCGGTTGATCCGGCCCCGTTTTTTTTGCTTCGGGGCGGTATCCTCCCGGGGATCCGATCCCAACCGCCCGCGCCCATGAAAGTCGTCGAAGTCCGCCACCCCCTCGTGCAGCACAAGCTCGGCCTCATGCGCCGGGCCGACAACTCCACCAAGACCTTCCGCGAACTGTCGGCCGAAGTGGCCACGCTGCTCACCTACGAGGCGACGGCGGATCTGGAAACGGAGGATGCGCAGGTCGAGGGCTGGGCCGGGCCGGTACGGGTGCGGCGGATCAAGGGGCGCAAGGTGACGCTGGTGCCGATCCTGCGCGCGGGCATCGGGATGCTGCCGGGGGTGCTGGAACTGATCCCGGCGGCCAAGGTCAGCGTGGTCGGCCTTGCCCGCGACGAGGACACGCTGGCGGCGCACACCTACTACGAGAAGCTGGTGGACAACATGGACGACCGGATCGCGCTGATCCTCGATCCCATGCTGGCCACCGGCGGGACGCTGATCGCGACGATCGACATGCTCAAGGCCGCGGGCGCGCGGCGGATCAGGGGCCTGTTCCTGGTGGCGGCGCCGGAGGGACTGCGGGCGGTGGAGGCCGCGCATCCGGACATCGAGGTCTACACGGCGTCGGTCGACGAGCGCCTGGACGAGCGCGGCTACATCCTGCCCGGGCTGGGTGACGCGGGCGACAAGATCTTCGGCACGCCCGGCGGCTGAGAACCGCAATCCCCGGTAGGAGCGCGCCATGCGCGCTCCTACATTGCGAGGGGTCTTGCTTCCAGCTTGGCGGTTTCGTGGCTCGGGGCGAAGCGGCCGCGATCGTCGCGGGTGAGCTGGACGAGGGCGATTTCGGGATCGTGGGTGAGGAACAGGTGGACGTTGCGCTCCAGCTTGTCCTCCAGGAAGGCGCGCTTTTCGTCGATCAGCAGTTCACCGCTGCGGTCGTAGCCCATGGTGATGGGCACGTGCACCCAGGGACGGCCGGGGACGAGGTCGGCGCAGAAGGCGACGCCGCCCCGGGGCCTGCCGTCGGGGCCCGGGGCACCATGGATCTCGGCCAGCATCATGCCCGGGGTGTGGCCGTCGCTGTAGGTGAAGCTGACCGCGTCGCCGAGGACGTCGGAGCGGCCGCCGTCGACGAACTGCAGCCGGCCGCTGGCTTCCAGCAGCGCGGTCAGCTCGGGGATGAAGCTGGCGCGGTCACGCGGGTGCGGATTTTTGGCGCGCTCCCAGTGCGGACGGCTGGTGAGGAAGACGGCGTTGGGAAACAGCAGCTCGGGCGGCTCGCCCTCGCGGTATTCGCGCAGCAGGCCGCCGACGTGGTCGAAGTGCATGTGCGAGAGCACCACCACGTCGATGTCCTCGTGCGAGAAGCCTGCCTCGCGCAGCGAGTCGAGCAGCACGTGGCGATCCTCGACCACACCGTAGCGCTCGCGCATCTTCGGGTCGAAGAAGGCGCCCACGCCGGTTTCAAACAGCACCGTCTTGCCGTTGAGCGGCTGCGCCAGCAGCGCGCGGCAGGCCAGCGGGATGCGGTTGAGCTCGTCGGGCTGCATCCAGCGCGTCCACAGCGCACGTGGGGCGTTGCCGAACATGGCGCCGCCGTCGAGTTTCTGGGTGTTGCCTTCGATTGACCAGAGTTTCATGGCATGGCTCCTTGGCGTCGGGGCGCGGCCCCGACCTGCGGGATTCACGGGGTCTGCGTTTGCTCGACCCGGGCGGAGCCGACCTCGTTGCGCGGGTCGGTGCCGCCTTCCAGGGTGTTGTCGCGCAGGTTCCAGGCCACGGTCTGCAGGTTGCCCCAGCTGTGGCTGGAGGTGCGGCCCTGGGCGCGGCGCATCTCGTCCTCTTCGTCGGGCGAGTCCACCTCGTGGCCCATCGCGCGCAGCTCGGTGACCACCTGCGGGGTGAACGCGCCGCCTTCGGCGGAGATCCTGTCCGGCGTCCACTGGTGGTGGAAGCGCGGCAGCGCGGCCACTTCCTGCGCGTCCAGGCCCGCGTCGTAGCCCAGGATGCCCAGCAGCACCATGGTGATGATGCGGGTGCCGCCCGGCGTGCCGAGCACGGCGATGCGATCGTCGGAGACCATGAAGGTCGGGGTCATCGAGCTGAGCATGCGCTTGCCCGGCTCGGGCGCGTTGGCATCGTAGCCGGTCACGCCGAAGGCGTTGGCCTCGCCCGGCACCAGCGCGAAGTCGTCCATCTCGTTGTTGAGCAGCACGCCGGTGCCCGGCGGCACCAGGCCCGAGCCGAACAGCAGGTTGACGGTCTGGGTCGCGGCGACGCGGTTGCCCTGGGCATCGATGATCGAGAAGTGGGTGGTCTCCTCGTCCTCCAGCGGGGTCGGCAGGCCCGACAGCAGTTCGCTGGGGGTGGCGCGGCCGGGATGGATGGTGGCGCGCAGGCCGGCGGCGTAGTCGCGGCTGGTCAGGGTGCGGATCGGGATGTCGACGAAGTCCGGGTCGCCCAGGTAGAAGGTGCGGTCGCGGAACGCGCGGCGCATGGACTCCACGGTCAGGTGCGCGCGCAGGGCCGGATCGAGCTCCTCCAGATCCCAGCCGGCCAGGATCTGCAGCATCTGCGCCAGCGCGACGCCGCCCGACGACGGCGGCGGCGCGGTCACGATCTCCCACTCGTGGTAGCCAAGGCGCAGCGGCTCGCGCTCGACCACCTTGTAGGCCGCCAGGTCCTCGGCCGTCCACTCGCCGCCTTCGGCGCGCACGCCTTCCAGCAGCAGCTCGGCGGTGCGGCCGCGGTAGAAGCCGTCGAAGCCCTCGGCGCCCAGCCGCTCCAGGGTGCGGGCCAGGTCGGGCTGGCGGAAGGTGTCGCCCTCGCGCATCGCCCGGCCTTCGATCAGGAAGGTGTCGCGGGTGCCGGGGTAGCGCTCCATCACCTCGGCGCGGCGCTCGTAGCCGCGAACCATGCGGCCGTACACCGGGAAGCCCTCGTCGGCCAGGCGAATCGCTGGCGCCAGTGATCGCGCCAGCGGCAGCTCGCCGTACTCGGCGGCCATGTGCACGAACGCGGCCGGCAGGCCGGGGATGCCGGCCGCCCAGGCGCCGTTGGTGGCGCGGTCGCGGTCGAACTCCCCGTCTTCGGTCAGGTAGTGCTCCGACCTGACCGCCGCGGGCGAGGTCTCGCGCGCGTCGACAAACACGTCGCGCCCGGTGTCGGCCTCGTGCAGCAGGAAGAAGCCGCCGCCGCCGATGCCCGAGCTGATCGGCTCCACCACCGACAGCGCGGCGGACACCGCGATGGCCGCGTCGAAGGCGTTGCCGCCATCGCCCAGGATCTCCAGCCCGGCCTCGGTGGCCAGCGAGTGCGCGGAGGCGATGGCAACGCCCGGCGGCGTGTCCGGCGCCTGCTGCTGGCCGTCGGCCTGCGCGGGCGTGGCGGCCGTGGTGCTGTCACAGGCGGAAGTGGCCACCAGGGCCAGGGCGAGGAACAGGGCGTACCAGGGCTTCATGCTCACTCCAGTGCTGCGGTTTGATGGCGCGTCAGGCCGCGACGTCGGGCGGCGCCGCGCCCTGCTCCTGCAGCCGGCGCAGCTTGGCCAGCAGCTGCGGCTCGCTTTCGGGATTGTCGGGATCCGGGTCGATGCATTCGACCGGGCACACCATGACGCACTGTGGCTCGTCGAAGTGGCCGACGCATTCGGTGCACAGCGCCGGATCGATCAGGTAGATGGTTTCGCCCTGCGAGATCGCCGAGTTGGGGCAGACCGGTTCGCAGACGTCGCAGTTGACACAAAGCTCGTTGATTTTCAGCGACATATGGGCTCGATGCGGCTCAGGCGCCACCCGTGCCGGCCGCGGGCGCTGCCGCGCCCGGGCGTTGCGCGGCCCGGGCGCGAAGCCCGGGCCGTGCTCGGGGCATTGGGCCCCAGCTTACTTCTGGATGAAGATGTATTCGACGCCTGCCGGGGCAACGGCCTGTTGCACCCGCTCGTTGTCGGCCTCGTCGCCGATGAACAGCACGCGCACGCCGTCCATGGTGTCTTCCTGGACGTCCTCGAACGCGCGCACCACCAGGTCCGCGACGCGGTCGGAGTCCGCGCCGGCATAGGCCAGCAGGTTGCCGCGCACGATGCCGCGCGCCACGTCCATCTCGGCGCGCTCGGCCAGGCGCAGGTACTCGGCATCGGCCTCGTTGACCTGGCTCACCAGCTCCGGGCCGGTGGTGCCTTCGGCGGCTTCCGCGCCTTCGGCGGCGTCAGCTTCCCCAGCCGCCACTTCGGCCGCGTCGTCCCGCCTCGGCGGCACCAGGTACACGTAGGGCTGGTTGAAGATGCCTTCCATGTGGCGGCCGACCACGTCGTTGAGGTAGGCGCGCCATTCGTTGCGGTCTTCGGTCTGCGGCGCGGTCAGCGGAGCGGTCTCGACCACCTGCACTTCTTCTTCCTGCTGGCATGCGGCCAGCGGAAGGACAAGGCAGGCGCTCAGCAGCAGGCGGGTCATGGTCTTCATTTGCTTTGTCCCCTCGGGATGCGGATATCGGGTTGTCAGGATGGTGTGTGGTTGCGCTGCCATTCGGCCTGCAGCGCCTCGGCCACCGCCGCCGGTACGAAGGCGGACACGTCGCCGCCAAGGCGCGAGATCTCGCGAACCAGCGACGAGGATATGAAACCGTATTGTTCGGCCGGCGTCAGGAACAGGGTTTCCACTTCCGGGATGAGGTGCCTGTTCATGCTGGCCATCTGGAACTCGTATTCGAAGTCCGACACCGCGCGCAGGCCGCGCAGCAGCACCCCGCCGCCAACCTCGCGCACGAAGTCCGCAAGCAGGCAGTCGAAGCCCCTCACCTCGATGTTGCCGTGGCCTTCCAAGGCGACCCGCGCCAGTTCCAGGCGCAGATCCAGCTCCAGCGTCGGGCCCTTGCCGGGGCTTTCGGCGATGCCAACGATGATCCGCTCGAACAGCGGCGCGGCACGATGGATCAGGTCGATGTGACCGTTGGTGATCGGGTCGAAGGTGCCGGGATAGACCGCGATGCGGTTGCGCGCCACGCTCATGTCGGAGAAGCCTTCCACGTTTCGACCGGATGGGATGGCGCCAAGTGTAGCAGCGTCACCGTCACCCGCGCCCGGCACCGCCGCGCACGCGCCGGTACAGGGCGTGACGCGCGTCGCGGGTGCGCATCTCGCGGTGCGGCTGCCAGGCGGCGTCCGGTTCCTGCACGGCCCCGGCCGGCGATTCCAGGTACAGCCAGGCATCGTCGGCCAGCCAGGGGCCCAGCGCGTCCAGCGCCGGCTGCCAGAGTCCCGCGTCGAACGGCGGATCCATGAACACGATGTCGAAGCGCCCGTGCAGCGGCGCGCCGAGGAAGTCCACCGCGTCGGCGCGCACCACGTGCGCAGCGGGCCCGGCGTCCAGCCGGCGCAGGCTGTCTTCCAGCGCGCGCGCAAGCGCGGGATCGCGCTCCACCAGCAGCGCCTCGGCGGCGCCGCGCGAAAGCGCTTCCAGCCCCAGCGCCCCGCTGCCGGCGAACAGGTCGAGCACCCGGGCGCCGGGCAGCGCCGGCTGCAGCCAGTTGAACAGGGTCTCGCGGGCGCGGTCGGAGGTCGGCCGCAGGCCGGGCGAATCGGCCACCGGCAGGCGGGTGCCGCGCCAGCGCCCGCCGATGATGCGAACCTTGCCTGCAGGCGACTTCATAGCCTCGCGACCCGGGCGGGGAGCAATGATGCGGGTGGTAACATCCCGCCATTCTCCCCCATCCAGGACTGCACGGCGGCATGGCCAGCTGGTTCCGACGCGACAAACCCGAACCCGAAGGCCCCGCCGGCAGCAGGCGCCGCCTCAGCATCGAGGAACTGGCGGCCGCGTTCCCCGACAGTCACCAGGCCGGGCCCGAGGCGCCGCCCGCCGCCGAAGCGGAGGCTCCCGCGCAGGAAGCTCCGGTTCGGGAAGCGCCGCCCGCGCAGCCGCCCGTCCAGGCCCCTCCAGCCGCGCCGGAAGCGCGCGAGGCACCGCCTCCAGCGCCCGCGCCGGCTCCAGCCCCGAAACCCCCTGCCCCGCCGGCCGCTGCACCGGCCGCTGCACCGGCCGTCGCGCCGCCACCCGCCGTCGACACCGGCCCGGCGCAGGCCCCGGCCGCCGCTCCGGGCAAAAAGGGCTGGCGCGAACGCCTGGGCGTCAGCGGCTTTGCCCGCAACCTCGGCGGGCTGTTCTCCAGCAACCCCAAGCTCGATGACGACCTGCTCGACGAGATCGAGACCGCGCTGCTGACCGCCGACGTCGGCGTGGCCGCCACCACCGCCCTGGTCGAGACCATGCGCAAGCGGATGAAGGCGCGCGAGTTCGCCGACGCCGCCGCGCTGCTGGCCGGACTGCGCAACGAAATGGTCGCGCTGCTGCGCCCGGTCGCGCAGCCGCTGGCCATCGACACCTCCGCCAAACCGTTCGTGATCCTCACCGTGGGCGTGAACGGCGTCGGCAAGACCACCACCATCGGCAAGCTGGCGCGCCGCTTCAAGGAGGAAGGCCACGGCCTGATGCTCGCCGCGGGCGACACCTTCCGCGCCGCCGCCGTGGCCCAGCTGCAGGCCTGGGGCGAGCGCAACGGCGTGCCGGTCGTCGCCCAGGGACAGAACGCGGACGCGGCCTCGGTGGCCTTCGACGCGCTGCAGTCGGCCAAGTCGCGCGGCACCGGCGTGCTGATCGCCGACACCGCCGGCCGCCTGCACACCCAGCAGGGCCTGATGGCCGAGCTGGGCAAGATCCGCCGCGTGCTGGGCAAGGTCGATCCGGTCGCGCCGCACGAAGTGCTGATGGTGGTGGACGGCACCACCGGCCAGAACGCCGTCTCGCAGGTGCGCCAGTTCAACGCCGCGGTGCAGGTGACCGGGCTGGTGGTGACCAAGCTCGACGGCACCGCCAAGGGCGGCGTGGTGTTCGCGCTGGCGCGCGAGTTCGGCATCCCGATCCGCTATGCCGGCATCGGCGAGCGTTCCGAAGACCTGCGGGTGTTTGACGCGGAGGCCTTCGTCGACGCGCTGCTGCCGGAGGCGCTGGGCGGGTGAAGCGCCGCTCCGCGATCGCGTTGATCGTGGTCGTGGTGCTCCTGCTGGCCACCGCGCTCGCGCTGCGCTGGGCGATGCGGCCGCAGACGCTCGGGCCGCAGGTGCTGGGCATGGCCGGCCGGGCGCTGGGACTTGAGATCAGCGCCGGGCAATTCGATTACCGGCTGCGCGGCAGCCCGCAGCTGGTGGCGCGCCAGGTCAGCGCGCGCGTGCCCGGCGCCGACGCGCCGCTGATCGAAGCCGAACGGATCTTCATCTCGGTGCCGTGGTCGACCCTGCGCGCCCGCGGCGCCGACCTGACGGTGACCCGGATCGAGCTGGACGCGCCGAAGGTCTGGCTGCAGCCCTTCATGGACTGGTGGTCACAGCGCCCTCCCGGCGACGGCCCGCTGCCGACCCTGGCCGACGGGCTGCTGGTGAAGCGCGGCCATGTGGAGGGCGGCGAATGGTCGCTGCGGGACATCGACATCGACCTGCCGTACTTCGCGCCCGGCGAGCGCGTGCGCGGCGCGGTACGTGGCCGCTACGAGGCGCAGGCGTTCGACGCCCCGTTCAACCTGCGGCTGGCGATGACCCGGCCCGCCGCCGGCGCCGGCATCGGCATCGCGGGCACGGCCAGTCCGCAGGCGGATGACTGGCGGCTGCCCAACCGGATCGTGCTCTCCGCCCGGCTGGCCCCGGCCTCCCCCGGCGCGCCGGGAATCCGGCTGCAGGGGCTGCGGCTCTCCTCGGCTTCGCGCTACGAATCGCCGGGCACGAGGCAGGCGTTCGCGCTCGGGCTGGCGGCCGAAGCCGCGTTTGCCGGCGGTGCGCTGTCGCTGGAGCCGGCCGCACTGGCGCTTCGCGGGAAAGATCTGGTGCCGGATCTGGACGGCCGCGGCCGCCTGGCCTATGCGCAGGCGCTGGCGCTGGAGCTCACCGGCGACATCAGGCGGTGGCCGCAGACCTGGCCGGCACTGCCCCCGCCCATCGGCGATGCGGACACGCCGCTGCCGTTCCGGCTGGCGTACTCGGGGCCGGCCAGCCTGGCCGACCCGCTGCGCCTGGAGCTTCAGCACGACCAGGCCCGCTTCGAAGGCAGCCTGCGGGTCGCGGACGTCACCTCCTGGTTCGCCGCCATCGACAGCGGCACGCCGCTGCCGCCGCTGGATGGGCGCCTGACCGTGCCGCGCATCGACGTTGCCGGCGCCAGCCTGCACGGCGTGGAGGTCACCTTCGACGACGCTCCCGCGGATACCGGCACGCAATGAAGCAGGACGCGAACGCCGCCTTCGCCAGCCGCCTGCTGGAATGGTTCGACGCCAACGGCCGCCACGACCTGCCCTGGCAGCACCCGCGTACGCCCTACCGGGTGTGGCTGTCGGAAATCATGCTGCAGCAGACCCAGGTGCGGGTGGTGGTGCCGTACTTCGAGCGCTTCATCGCCGCCCTGCCGGATCTGCCTTCGCTTGCCCGCGCGCCGCTGGACGACGTGCTCGCGCTGTGGTCGGGGCTGGGCTACTACGCCCGCGCCCGCAACCTGCACGCCGCGGCCGTGGCCTGCGTGGAGCGGCACGGCGGCGACCTGCCGCGTGACATCGACGCCCTGGTGGCGCTGCCCGGCATCGGCCGCAGCACCGCGGGCGCGATCCTCGCCCAGGCCTGGGGCGATCGGCATCCGATCCTGGACGGCAACGTCAAGCGCGTGCTCGCCCGGCTGCACGCCGTTGACGGCTGGCCGGGAACGCCGAAGGTCGAACGCCATCTGTGGGCGCTGGCCGAATCGCACCTGCCCCACGCGCGCATGGCCGACTACGTACAGGCGCAGATGGACCTGGGTGCCACCCTGTGCACCCGCCATGATCCCGCCTGCCTGCTGTGCCCGGTCAGCCACGGCTGCGCCGCGCTCGCCCAGGGCCGCGTGGCCGAACTGCCGACGCCCAAGCCCGGAAAACCGCTGCCCCTGCGTGAGGCGGTGGTACTGCTGGTGTACGACGACGCCGGGCGCGTGCTGCTGCAGCGGCGCCCGCCGGCCGGCGTCTGGGCGTCGCTGTGGTCGCTGCCCCAGGCCGAGGCCGATGGGGACGCGCGCGCCTGGTTCCAGGCGCACCTGCGTGGCGACTGGACCCGCGGCGAAGCGCTGGACCCCATCGCCCACGCGTTCACCCACTACCGGCTGACCCTGCGGCCGCTGCGCTGGCGCGAGGTGGGCGCGGGCGCGAAGGTGCTTGACGACGCGCACCTTCGCTGGGTCCCGCAAGCCGAACTGGAGTCGCTTGGCATTCCCGCGCCGATCCGGCGCCTGCTCACCGGCAGCGCGTCGACGGCCTGACCCGACCTACAATGGGGATTATCAATCCCCTTGTGAGGAGCCTTCGTGCGCAAAGTTTTCTGCCAGTACGAACAGGCCGAGGCCGAAGGCCTCGATTTCGCGCCGTGGCCCGGTGAGCTGGGCAAGCGCATCTACGACAGCATCGGCAAGAAGGCGTGGTCGGCGTGGCTGGCACACCAGACCATGCTGATCAACGAGAACCGCCTCTCGCCGCTGGACCCCAAGCACCGCGCCTTCCTGGAAGGCGAGATGAAGAAGTTCCTGTTCGAGGGCGGCGCCGACAAGCCGGCCGGCTACGTGCCCGAGTCCGGCGACTGATCGTCAGCGCGCGGCTCGTCCACCACTTCACCGCCTTCGCGCAGGTCGCGCTCCGCATCGCGGATCGCGTCCACATCCAGCGGCCGGATCTGGCGGATGTGGCAGGGAATCGTCATCGATCCGGCCCCTGCGCCCACCGGCCGCACCTTGTCGAAGTTCACGTGCACGGTATTCATGTTGCTGGTGATCACGATGGAGTGGGCGTAAGGCAGGTCGGGACAGGCGCCGGAGAGGTCGAGCAGCCAGGCCTCCCGGGGCCGTGTCCAGACCGCGACCGCGGAATCACCCAGCGCAGTCCAGCCGTTGAGGCGGCCGAAGAAACGGAAGCTGCGTACCGGCTCGCCGGCATTGGCCTCGTACAGTGCGGTTTTTTCACCGTCGCTCATGCCGGTCGTTGCGCACGCGGCCAGCAGCAGCGATGCCAGTAGCGCGGGAATGGTCTTCATCATCTTCGGACTCCTGCCGTGCGCGGCAGTCGGGCGTATGCTGATGATGCTCCCAGCTGCCTGAGCGGGCGGACAACAAAAAGCCCGCTCGGAAGCGGGCTTCGGGAACCTGATGGTGGCCAGGGAGGGAATCGAACCCCCGACACGGGGATTTTCAATCCCCTGCTCTACCAACTGAGCTACCTGGCCGGAACGCTGCACGGCCAAGCCGTCAGGAGCGGGAATGATACGGATGACGGCCGCACCCGGCAAGCACTGCGATTGCCTTCACACGGCAAAGGTCGGTTGATCGCTCCTTTCCCGCGGGTGCTTGTCCCCGCCCCGCCCGCCCCGTAAACTATGCGGCCGCCGCAGGCTCCGGCCCGCGGACGGCAGTACAAGGGCGGTTAGCTCAGCGGTAGAGCATTGCCTTCACACGGCAAGGGTCAGTGGTTCGATCCCACTACCGCCCACCAAACAGGAACCCCTGGGAAACCAGGGGTTTTTTGTTGCCTGTCGCCGGGTAAAGCCCGGTATTGCCGCTCAGTTGGCCGGCGGGGCAAGCGCCCGGCGCCACTCGGCCAGGCTGTCCATCATCGCCTGCCAGCGGTGGGGGTAGTCCTTCATGGCCTGCGGGTTACCGTTCTGGAACGCCTTGGTGATGGCGTCCACGTCGTCCCAGAACTGCGGGTTGCGGGCGACCGGCCTGACCAGGGTCAGCAGCATGACTTCCATCGCCATCATCTTGGCGACCAGGGGATCGGCATCGTTTGGCGGTTGCGCCATGGGGTACTCCTTCAATCGGGGGCGACAGGATACTGCGTACGCGCCGGGCGGGATCCGCCCCACCCGGCTGCAGGATCACGGACAGCCAGCGGTACGTACGAACGCCAGGTCCTGGAAGTTGTAGCTGGAGCCGACCGCGGGATTGATCCGGGTCAGTGCCAGCTCCGGCTCGCTGCCGTCCCCGGCCAGCGAGAATTCCAGCCACGGCTCGGAACCGATATTGGCATCGTCCCAATCCACCAGCAGCCTTCCGCCTGAGGCCATGACGGTACCGGTGAGCCTGGGCGATCGTTGCGAAGCGAACCGGACCGTGCCGTCCCCGGCCGGGCAAGCCGACGCCTGTCCAAACCACGGATCCTCGTACACGCCCAGCCACGGTTCCAGGTCCGCCAGGCTGGCCGCAACGCGATCGCTGGTGTCCGGCACCGGCTCGGAACCGGGATCGTTGGACGAGGCCGCGCGATCGCTTTCAATCAGATCGGCATAGTGATGCACGTCCAGGCCGCTGCCGGGACTGGTGAGATGCTTCACCAGCGCCTGGGAGAGCGCGGTACGCGCGTCGCCGCCCGAACCGTTGATCATCAGCACGAAGCCCGAACCCTTGCCCGGCAACAGGGTCAGCGCCGAGAACATCCCGGACAGGGTGCCGGTATGGCCCACCCGGAAATGACCGTCACTGTCATTGATGCGCCAGCCCAGGCCATAGGCGTAGAAATTCGCGCCCTCCCACTCGCGCATGCGCTCGCCCAGCGGCATGGGCATGTGCACGCTCCACAGCGTGCGGCGCTGCTGCTGCGACAGCCACGGCTCGCCGTCTACCAGGCCATGCACCTCCGGCTGCAGCCACATCTGCATCCACGCCGTCATGTCACGCAGGCTGCAGCGGATGCCGCCTGCCGCCGCCATGGGCACCGCAGCGACCACCTCGCCGTCCTCATGCACCACCACGTTGCTTCCATCGCGCTGGACATGCGGCTGGGCGACGCTGCCCACTTCGTCCAGGCGCCATTCGCCGACGCGGCAACCCGCAAGCCCCAGCGGCTCGAACAGCTCGCGCCGCAGCGCTTCCTCGTACGAGCCTGCGCCCGAGGCCGCCGCGGCAACCTCACCGGCGACGATGTACATCACGTTGCTGTAGTTGTAGCGGCTGCGGAAGCTGCTGCGCACCGGCAAGTGGCCAACGCCCGCCACCACCTGTTCGCGGGTGAACGCGTTGGGCCCCGGCCACAGCATCAGGTCGCCGGCCGCCGGGCCCAGCCCGCTGTTGTGGATCACGAGGTCGCGGACCTGGATCTGCTCGCCAACCCAGTCGTCATCCATGCGGAAATCCGGCAGGTGGCGGGTGACCGGGTCGCCCCACGCCAGCTTGCCCTGGTCGACCAGCCGCGCCAGCAGGGCGGTGGTCATGGCCTTGCCGTTGGAGGCGATCTTGAACACGGTGTCCGGGGTGACCGGCTCGCCCTCGCCCGCGCGCAGCTCGCCGGCGGTCCGCATCCAGGTGACGTCCCCGTCTTCCACCACGGCGACCGCCATGCCGGGCAGGCTCCAGCGTTCCATCGCCTGGTCGAACAGTTCGTCGAGGGCGGGGCTGGCCCAGGCCGAGGGCATGCAGGCCAGCATCGAGATGGCCAGCAGCGTAGGCAAGCGTGGGACGGCCCGGATCATGTCAGTACTCCAAAAAGAAAGAAAACCGGCCGCATCCCGGAGGATGCGGCCGGCGCAGGTTGCCGATCAGAAATCGTAGCTGACGTTGAAGAAGAACTGCCTGCCAATTGCACTGTGGGTAAGCTGGCGGTGGTAAGGCCAACTGGTGTGCGACGGATCGACCGGAGGCATCTTGTCGAACAGGTTGGTCACGCTCAGGCCCAGCCGCATTTTCTCGATGATCTGCTTGGATACATCCAGGTTCCAGATCGTCTGGCTCGGACCCCGGCCCGGACGGGTGGCCTGGTTGAAGTTCGGAATGCCGCCCTGCGTGTAGGCGTACACGCTGGTGTTCCAGTCATCGTAGGCCCAGTTCACGCGCATGTTCGCGCGCCAGCGCACGGGGTTGTAGGCGAGCTCGTTGCGCGAATCGACCAGCGGCGAGTCGGCGAAATCCGCGGTCTCGAAGGAGAACACGTGGGTATAGCCCAGCTGCACGCCCAAGCCGCCCCAGCGGCCCATGTCGTGCTGGTACCTCAGCGAGGTGTCCACGCCCGTGGTCTTCATGATGGAAGCGTTGATCGGGAACGACCTCCACCGGGTGATCCGGCCGAGCGGGTTGTGCTCGCCCACCGGGCGCTCCACGTAGTAGGACGTGTAGAAGTTGCACTCGGTCGAGTTGCTGTCCACCGGGTTGCCTTCCCGATCCTGGCCCAGGCGGCAGTCCGCCTCACGCTCGAACGTCACCGCGTCGGGAATCAGCCGCACGCGATCCTCCAGTTCGATCTGGTAGTAGTCGACCGTGGCCGACAGGTTGGGCAGGACATCCCAAACGAAACCGATCGTGGTCGACTTGCCCGTCTCCGGCTCCAGCAGCGGACTGGCTGCTGAAACGCGGGCCTGGCTCGGCTGGTAGTAATAGGGCGTCGAGATGTTCTGGCAGTCGGACGACAGCGGATCGATGCCGTCAAGCCGGCAGAAGTACTCGTCGAAGATGTAGGGGTATCCGATCACCTCGCCCGCATAGATCCACATCAGGTCCGGTGCGCGGAAGCTGGTGGCGTGAGTGGCACGCATCAGGAAGTTGTCGGTCGGGCGCCATTCCAGGCCGGCCTGCCAGGTCACCGCATCCTTTGAACTCCGGAGTGCCGGATCCAGGTCCGTATCTTCATACTGGTCGAAACGCCCGGCCACCGTTGCTTCGAGCGAGGACAGCAGCGGCACGCGGAACTCCAGGCCCGCGGCATAGCGCTCGCGCGGACCACCGCCGGGGGTGCGGCCCAGGTTGTAGATCTTCTCGGGCCCGATGTAGCCCTCGACCACGCGCGGATCGGGGCGCAGGTAGTATTCCGCGCGGGACGCCTCCAGCACCGCCGCCATCTCCACGCTGCCCGCCGGCAGGTCGAACAGCGGGCCGGAGAATACGAACTGGAAGCTGTCGTTCTCCGACTCGCCCTTGTTGACCACGAGCGTGGTGATCTGCTCGTAGATGTCCGGCGTGACCGGCGCGAACATCCGGTCGGGATTGAGCTCGCGGATCTGGTTGGAGAAATCGCGGCCATCAGGCGCCGCCACGCCGTTGACGTAACCCTGAACCGGGCCCAGGAAATAGTCGCGCGACTGGTCGCGCAGGAAGCGCGGCATGGACGATGTCATCTCGAACCGCGACATGGTCACGCCCGCATCCCAATCGAAGCGGCCGCCGAACGCGGTGCCCTGCAGGCCGAAGTTCAGGTTCCAGGCCGTTTCATCCGAGACGATATGGGTCATGCCCGCCTGGCTGACGGTGAGCGCGCGCTGCCCGCCCATGACCTCGTTCCTGGACTGCGAGAAGTGGGTGAAGATGTCGCCGCCCATGTAGTAGTGCGTTTGGGCGCTGCTCTTGTCGTCGGACTTGTTGATCAGGGCCTGGGCGTAGCCCCGCAGGCTGTCGGAGAAATCGAACGTTGCGGACAGATAGCCGGAGGTCTTGTTGTAGCTGTTCTGCAGCGAGCGGCCGTTGTAGTAGTCGAAGTTTCCGCAGCGGTTGGCCTGGTCAAGGTCCGCACTGCTGAAGAAGGGGTGATATGCCGGATCGGTCTGGGTACAGGCGGCCATCATGGCTTCATGGGTGCTGGCGTAGCCACCGCTGCCGTCCGGCCAGAGGTAGACGCTGGAGTTCGCGCTCGCCCAGTACCCGACGCCGGTCAGCAGCCAGGTCGGCTTGTCGCCGGCGGGCGTCTGGAACCTCGGGTCGGCCCAGTAGGTCAGCCCGCGCTGACTGGCGATGATCTCCTCGCGCGCCAGGTGCTCGATCGTCCACAGCAGGTTCCAGCGGTCCCCGCTCGCGCCGCCGACGTACTGGAGCAGGCCGGTGTCGCCGCCGCCCTGGCTGGTGGTGCCGCCACGCAGGCGCACTGAATGGCCGTCGAAGTTGGTCTTGGTGATGATGTTGATCACGCCGGCCACCGCGTCCGAGCCATAAATGGCCGAAGCGCCGCCGCTCATCACTTCGATGCGCTCCACCGCCGCCGCCGGAATCGAGCCGGTGCTGACCGCGTTGTTGTTGGTGCCGTAGACCGCCGGATAGTCGGCCATGCGCCGGCCGTTGAGCAGGATCAGCTGGTAGCCCGGGCCGAGGCCGCGCAGGTTGATGAACTGGCCGTTGGGCGCCTGGGTGCCGGTGGTGTCCGTCTCGTTGGTGACCAGGCCCGTGAACTGGGTCAGCGTGCCCAGCGACTCCCAGATGGTGGTGAAGCCCTGCTTCTCGATATCGTCGGCAGTGATCACCACCACCGGCGCAGGTCCTTCGACGTTGGCCCGCGCGATGCGCGAGCCGGTCACCGCAACGCGGTCGAGCTCCGTGACTTCCCCGGTCCGGGAAGACTGCTCCTCCGGTGGATCATCAACGCCATCCTCCTGGGCCATCGCCCAGCCGGGGACCAACAAGGTTGCCAGTACGGCGGTTGCAAGGCGGCAGCGGGCGAACGACGTGACTGTGGGTGACATTCGACTCTTCTCCTGGAAGGCAGCGAACGGTCACGCCGGGTTGCCTCGTCATCCAGCCCGACCCGGATGTATCCGGCTCGCCCCTGGCCAGTTTGAAGATACGGCGTCTCCCCGGCGCCGTCCCGAACCTGTTTAACACGATTGCAACAAAGGGGCAAAACCCCGGCGACAGCCTCCTCACCGCGGCGTGCAATCCCCGGTTCGAACGAACCCCAGATCCTCGTAGTCGTAGCTGAAATCGGCCTCCGGATCGACCTTGGCCATCGTCAGCCGCGCCGGCAGGCCGTTGCCCGCCGGGCTGAAATCCAGCCACGCATCGGCATCCGGGCCGAGGGTGTCGAAGTCCACCAGCAGCCGTCCCGCGGCGGCCAGCACCGGCCCGGCAAGACGGGGCGAACGGGCCGACTCGAAGCGCACGCCGCCGTCGGCGGGGCAAACGGTGACCTCGCCAAACCACGGGTCGCGCCAGGTGCCGAGCATCTGTTCCATCGACGCCGCATCGGCCGGCGCGCGCGGCGCCTGTGCGTCGGCGGGCAGTCCCGCCGTGCCCGCCTCCAGCGCCTGTTCGCGCTCGCGCGCAAGGGCGTCCACGTAATGGGCAACCGTCCGGCCTTCGTCCGGCGCGGTGAAGAGCTTGGCCAGGGTCTGTTCCAGCACGGTGCGCGCCTGGCCGGCGTTGGAGTGGAGCAGGATCACGAAACCCGCGTCCAGCTCCGGCAGCAGCGTCACCGCCGAGTACATGCCCGACAGGGTGCCGGTGTGCGAGACCTTGGCCGTGCCGTCCACGTCGGTCAGGCGCCAGCCGTAGCCGTAGGCGTAAAAGTGGCTGTTGTTCCAGTCGCGCATCCGCTGCGACATGGGCATGGGCATGTGCGCCGTCCACACCGCCTCGCGCTGGGCTTCGGACAGCCAGCCGGGAGCGGTGCCGGGATCCAGCCACTGCTGCACCCAGCGCAGCATGTCGCCCAGCCCGCAGCGCACGCCGCCGGCCGCGGACATCGGCATGTCGGCCACCACCTCGCCGTCGGGCCGGGCCACCCACTGGCCGTCGCGGCGCGCGTGCGGCGCGGCGACGCTGGCGGCGTCGGCAACGCGCCATTCGCCCACCCGGCAGCCATCCATGCCCAGCGGTTCGAACACTTCGCGCCGAAGCAGCACGTCGAACGGGGCGCCGCCCGCGGCCGCGGCCACCTCGCCGGCCACGATGTACAGGTTGTTGTCGTAGGCGTAGCGCGAACGGAAGCTCCACAGCGGCTTCAGGTGCGCCAGCCCGGCGATGACGTCCTCGCGGGTGAAGGAGTTCGGCTCCGGCCACAGCATCAGGTCACCGGCGCCCGGGCCCAGGCCGCTGTTGTGGATCAGCAGGTCGCGCACCTGGATCTCGCGCGTCACCCAGTCCTCGTACATGCGGAAATCCGGCAGGTGCTTCGCCACCGGGTCGTCCCAGGCCAGCAGGCCGGCGTCCACCTGGCGGGCCAGCAGCGCCGCGGTCATGGCCTTGGTGTTGGAGGCGACCTTGAACAGCGTGTCGCCGGTGATCGGCTCTCCGCCTCCCGCCGCGGCTTCGCCGCGCAGTTCGAGCTGGCGCACCTCGCCATCCACCACCACGCCGACGGCGATACCGGGCAGGCCGTAGTGATCGACGACGTCATCGACCGCACGGGCCACCGCTGCGATCGGCTCATCGGCCGAGGCCGCCGGGGCAAAAAAAATCGCGGCCGTCAGGGCGGCCGCGAAGAGGGAAACATGACGGATCACGGTTGTCGTTGCTCCACTTTGCCAGCCATCCCGCCCGCGGCCCGTGCCGCAGGCGGGAACCGGCCGGTCAGAAGTTCCAGGTCACCACCAGCTGCGTGTAGCGCGGCGACTGCCAGCGGGTGCCGGTGCCGTGCAGGCCACGCGACACGCCCGGGCCCATTTCGTAGCGCTGGCGCACGTTGATGACTTCGTCGTTGTTGAGCAGGTTGTACACCGACAGCCGGGCCGTGAGGTCGATGCCGTCCACCGGCAGCGTCCAGGTCACGTTGGCGCCCAGGTTGTAGGTCCACGGGGTACGGCCACCGGAACCGCGCCCGGCGTACTCGTACACGCGCTCGTCCCAGGTGCCCGAGCAGTTCTGCACGCAGTGCCAGAACGTGCCGCCGCCCGAACCCTCGGTGACGAAGCTCGCGCCGCCCAGGGTATCGCCGGGCCAGGTCACGCCGAACATGTTGATCGGGGCGCCGGACATCGCGGTGAACATCGCGCCGAACGCCCACTGGTCGTTGGGCGCGTAGCTGCCGCGCAGCTTGATCTGGTGGCGACGGTCGTTGAACAGCGGGCCGTAGTCCTCGTTGTTGGCCGGGTGGTCCCAGTGCTGGACCATGCCGGTGTCACCGTAGTTGGTGTCGGAGTTGACCGGGCCTTCATGGTTGCCGTCCAGCTTGGACCAGATGTAGGAGGCGTTGAACGCCCACACGCCGTCCCACGCGCGGTCGAGCTGCAGCTCCACCGACTTGTAGGTGCGCTTGGGCTCGAAGTAGCCGATCACTTCGCCGCTGCCGCCCTTGATGTAGCCGTCCTGCGAGGTATCGATGGTGATCCAGCCCTCGGTCTCGCAGCCCAGGCTGGCGTCACCCCAGATGGTCAGGTCCTTGCCGGGGTTGCCGATCGGCCAGCGCGAGTAGGACAGCGCGCCGCACGGGGTATGGTTGAGGCGCATGTCGTCCAGCGCGTTCTTCATGCGCCGGTAGGTGGCGTTGACGCCCCACGACCAGGTCTGGCTGAGCATCGACTGGTAGCCCAGGATCGCTTCGTCCTGGTACACGGCGTCGAGATCGCGGTCCACGCTCTGGCGCAGGTCGCCCACTTCCACGTTCCAGGTGGTGTCCACCGGGCCGATCTGGGCGCCGATGATCGGCTCCATGTAGCTGCCACCGGTCACCGGGTTGACGGCTTCGCGCCAGCCGTCGAGCTGGTAGAAGGTGCGCTCGTCGGTCAGGCCGCCGGCAAAGGTGTACTGGATGTTGCTGGTGACCGGGAGGTAGTAGCGGCCCAGGTTGCCGAACAGCTTGGTGGTGCCGTCGCCCTTCATGTCCCAGGAGAACCCGAACCGGGGCGACACCAGGTTGTCCATCTTGATGAAGCTGGTGCCGACCGCGGTCTTGTTGTTGAAGTTGTCGACGCGCACGCCCAGGTTGAGCAGGAGGTTCTGGGTCACGCTCCAGGTGTCTTCGAGGTAATACGCGGTCGCCGTGGTCTCGAACACGCCGCCGTCGCTACGCTCGCGGGCCATCAGGATCTCGTCGACGCCCGCCGGAACCACTGCGCCGTTGTCCAGCTCCGAGCCCGGGGCCATCTGGTAGGCGGTGTACCGCATGCGGGACGGGCCCGGGTAGTAGGTGACGCGGTCGGTGGTCATGATCTCGTGGTCGACGCCGAATCGCAGCTGGTGGTCGCCCAGCGTCCACTCGAAGTCCAGCCGCCCGACCTCGCGCTCGTCCTCGTGCGCAACGATGGTGCCACCGGTGGGATGGCAGCCCAGCGTCGGCCGGCCCATGGCGTTGTAGATGTCGTTGTAGCTGGCATTGATGAACACGCCCCCGCACAGCGCATCGGCCGGGGACGAGGTGAAGGCCTGGCTCTCGTTGATGCCGTACATGGCCTTGGCCACGAAGTTCTGCCCGAAGTAGCCGGTGTAGGTGACCGAGCCGCTCTGGCCGCCGGTCTCGGTGTTGCTGGTGCCGGTGGCCGGCGTCCTTTCGTTGGTATCCCAGTTGTAGCCGTAGGTCACCAGGTCGCTGTCGCCCTCGTCGGAGAACGCAAGCAGTTCCAGGGTGTGGTTGTCGTTGATGCGCCAGTCCATCTTGGCGCCCCAGAACCCGTTCTCGCCGGAGTTCTCGTACCAGGTGGAGCCGGTGGAGCTGCTGTACTTGGAGTCACTGTCGCGCAGCTCGTACATGGCGAACAGGAACAGGCGGTCGCGGATCAGCGGACCGGAACCCCAGACGTTGGTCTTGTAGAAGCTGCTGCGGTCCCGGCTGGACCGGTAGGTCGCGGTGGACGTGGTGCCGTCGGAGTTCTCCCCGGTGATGATGCGGTCGCGCCCCGAGGTCTTCCAGGCATCCGGCTCGAACGTCAGCTGCACGCCGCCCTCGAATTCGTTGCTGCCCGAGCGGCTCACGGCGTTGATCACGCCGCCGGTGGCGCGTCCGAATTCGACCGAGTAGCCGCCGGTCTTGACCTGGTATTCCTCGAAGAACGCGAATGGCGCGGTGGAATAGCTCCGGCGACGGTAGAAATCGGTAACGTTGAGGCCGTTGATGAACACCGAATTTTCGGCCACCGACGCGCCGCCGAACGAAATGCCGCCGAAGCTGGAGTTGCCGGTAACCACGCCGGGGGCAAGCAGCGCCACCGAGTTCAGGCTCTGGGCCACGGGCAGGCGCGCCCATTCCTCGCGGGTGATGTTGGTGGCCGACTCGGTCGAGCGCACGTCCACGCGGTTGACCACGCGGCTGCCGACCACCTGCACGGCGGCGAGGTCGGCGATGCCACCCTGCGAGCCGAGGTTGACGGTGGTCGTTCCGCCGAGGGAAACGGTGACTTCAAGCGGTTCGCCGATCGGCTGGCCGTCGCGCATCACCTGCAGGCTGTAATTGCCGATAGGCAGCTGGCCCAGGCGATAGCTGCCGTCGGCGCTGACGTTGGCGCTGCGGGTGAGGCCGGTCGCGGGGTTGTTCACCACCACCTGGTCCCCCGCGGTGGCGCGGCCGGCGACCGCACCGGTGACCTGCTGCGCAACCACCACCGGCGCCACGGCGGACATGCATGCGCCCAGGGCGATGCACAGGGCGGCACGGCGAAGTCGGGTTTGTCTGGGCTTCATTGTGGTTCTCTCCGGTACAGATAATCAGGGGTTGGCGGGGGTTGAGCGGGCGATTCCATCCGCGCCCTGGGAGACAAGCTCCCATTCGAATCGGTAGTTCCATTGGTCGAAATACAGGTTGCCGCCCCGCCACTCGGCTTCGCCGCGCTGCAGGTCGACGGTTTCGGAACGGTGGTGCTGCTTGGCCGGCACGAACTCGCGCGACCAGTCGTCGTTGAAGGCGATCCGGTAGGCGTCCAGGCCGCCGAGGTAGAAGCCGGCCAGGCCGGGATCGGCATGCGGCAGGTCGCCGAAGGTCACATCCATCGGCACCCAGCCGTAGGGCTCCAGGTACAGCCAGCCCCAGTCGTGCATGTTGTTGTAGCTGCCGTCGGAAAAGATCCAGCCGGACTGCCAGCGCGCCGGGATGCCGTTCATGCGCAGCAGGGTGATCAGCAGCATGGTCTGCTGGCCGCAGTCGGCGTGGTCCTGCTCCAGCGCGTGCTGGCTGATGTTGGTGATGGTGGAATATTCCCGGGCGCCGCCCCAGGGAATCGAATCAACGGCCGCGAACAGCTTGCGGGCGATGTGGTACGGGTTGGTTTCATCGCCCACCACCTGCGCCGACTTCAGGCGCATGGCGTCGGTGAACACCACGTGCGGGGCGCGCTCGGCCACGAACGGCGCCAGCTCCGGGGTGATGTCGGCGGGCACCACCCGCGCGGGATCGATGTCGGCGTACTGGCCATACACGGTCAGCTCGTAGTCGACCGAGAACCGCGTGGGCTCCCCGGCCACCGCGGGCGCCTCCATGTAGACGGTGCGCTGCAGGGCCGATTCGGGGGCGAGCTGGTGGCTGCCGGGGGTGGTGGAGACCAGATGGATGTCTTCCTGCTGGCCGGGAATGGCCCGCGGGAACGGAACCCAGGCGCGGATCGTCTCGCCAGCGGGCACCTGATCCGGTTTCACCGTCAGCGACTGGGTCACCCGCACGCGCTGCGGCGCCACCGACTGGTTTTTTGCGGCCAGCGCGGCATCACGCACCTGCACGTGATGCGGCAGCACTTCCAGCTCCAGCGGGCTGTCGTAGAAGTTGAGCGGCGTGACCCGCCGCCGGCGCGCTTCCTCGCTGACCCGGAACAGGTTGGACGGGCCGCGATTGAACCAGCGCCGCTCGCCGTCGATCACCCGCGCCTCGATCTGGCCGGCCGCGTCCCAGCGCGCAAAGTCGGCGTCGGTCATGTCGGGGATATGGCGGAGCAGGCGCTCCTTCGCACCGGCCTCGTCCAGACTGAAGTCCATCAGGATCCGGCGCATGCGCTCGCGTTGGAACTCCAGCGCGGCGCGCTCATCGGCGCCCAGCGCGGGATCCTCCAGCGCCGCGGCGATCGCCGCCTCGGCACCGGCGAAGTCCCCGGCGTCCACCTGCTGCACGATCGCGGCGGGCGCCATCAGGCGCTGGCCGATATCGATTGCAGTCGGGCCGGCGTCCGGAGCGCTTTCCGCAGCAGTCACGTGCGGGGCGGCCACGACCAAACCCGCCACAAGCCCCGCCAGGGCCATGGCGGGCCGCCATTTCCGTCGTGAACCGCTGCCGGCTGCCGCCGGACAACGGAATGGAACGCACGCGCTGCGCACTTTCAGGCCTCTCCTCCCCAGGGACGCTGTCAAGGCTGTGTAACATGCACGTGAGTGGCCAGTCAATAATTTATTCTTTCTTATTGCTTTTGATGAATGATGTATTCCATGATGACAAACCACCTCAAACGGTCGGAAGGGGGATTCATGCGCGTTGCGGTACTGCTTTTGGGGCTGGCGCTGACGCTGCCCGGCCAGCTGCTGGCCCGCGCACCTGCCGCGGCGCCCCCGCCGTTCGCGGTTCCCGGCCTGGTCGAGGCGCACCTCACGCCCGACCACTGGATCCAGGCCCTGGCCGAACCCGATCGCATCATCCTGACCCCCGAACAGATCGCACGGCAGAACGCGCGCATGGTCGCGGAGGACGCTTCCATCCATGACCTGGGCGCGCTGCCGGCCCAGCTGGACGCCAACCAGGTGCGCGGCTGGATCGAAGACCTGGCCAGCATGCCCACGCGCGAGATGTTCGACGCCGACGGCAACCCGGTGGCCGCCTCCGTGCTGGCCGCCATCCAGGACAACGTGGCGCTCGACGCGGTGCCCGCCAGCCAGGCCACCCGCTTCGGCATGGTCGTGCGCCGCGCCGACCTGCGTGCCTTCCCCACCCGGCTGCGGGTGTTCAGCGCGCCCGGCAACAGCGACATCGACCGCTTCCAGGAGAGCGCGCTGTTCCCCGGTGACCCGGTGGTGGTCACCCATGAAAGCGCCGACGGCGAGTGGCTGTTCGTGGTCAGCCAGCGCTACGCCGCCTGGATCGAAAAGCAGTACGTGGCCGAGGGCGAGCGCGAGCGCATCCTCGCCCGGGCCAGCGCCGCACCGTTCCTGGTGGTGACCGGCGCGACCGCCAGCACGGTGTACACGCCCGAGAACCCGCGGGTGTCGGAAGTGCAGCTGGAAATGGGCGTGCGGGTGCCGGTGCTGGACGCCCCGGTCACCGGTGAAAAGGTCAACGGCCAGGTGCCTGCCGCGCACTGGGTGATCGAGCTGCCGGTGCGCGACGACGACGGCGCGCTGTCGTTCGAGCCGGCGCTGCTGCCGCGCTCGGCCGACGTCGCCGACGACTACCTGCCGATGACCGAAGCCAACATCATCCGCCAGGCCTTCAAGTTCCTCGGCGAGCGCTACGGCTGGGGGCATTCGTACAACGCCCGCGACTGCAGCGGCTTCGTGTCCGAGATCTACCGCAGCTTCGGCGTGCTGATCCCGCGCAACACCAGCCGCCAGTCGATCACCCCGGTGCTCAACCGGCTGGCCTTCTCCGAGGCCGACGGCCACGACGCGCGCGTCGCCGCGCTGGCCGAAGCCCGCGTGGGCGACCTGATCTACATCCCCGGCCATGTGATGATGATGATCGGCCACGTTGACGGCGAACCGTTCGTGATCCACGACACCGCCGGCATGAGCTGGCTGCCCGACCCGGACGGCGACCTGGTGCGCCTGGGCCTGAGCGGCGTGGTGGTGACCCCGGTGCTGCCGATGATGTCCAACCGCACCACCCCGACCACCGACCGCATCACCAGCATCCAGCGCATCCGCCCCTGAGCCGCGAGAGCCCACGCACGATGAAGATCACAGACGTCCGGCTCGGCATGCTCCGGGTTCCGCTCAAGACCCCGTTCAAGACCGCGCTGCGCACCGTGGATGCGGTCGAGGACATCGTCGTGAGCATCCACACCGATACCGGCAACGTCGGCTACGGCGAGGCGGCGGCCACGGCGGTGATCACCGGCGACACCCACGGCTCGATCATCGAGGTGATCCGCAACCTGATCGCGCCGCGCCTGGTGGGCATGGAGGTGGCCGACCTCAACGCCATCCTGCAGGTCATCCACGGCTCGGCCGAGCGCAACACCAGCGCCAAGGCGGCGGTGGAGATCGCCGTCTACGACCTGTGGGCGCAGCTCTACGGCGCGCCGCTGTACCGGATGCTCGGCGGCGGCGACCCGGCGATCACCACCGACATCACCATCAGCGTGGACTACATCGACAAGATGGTGGCGGACTCGCTGTCGGCCGTCGACCGCGGCTTCGAATCGCTCAAGATCAAGGTCGGCAAGGAAATCGGCGTGGATCTTGAGCGGGTCAAGGCGATCTACGCCGCGGTCGAGGGCCGCGCCCTGCTGCGGCTGGACGCCAACCAGGGCTGGACGGCCAAGCAGGCCGTCTACGCCATCCGCACCCTGGAGGACGCGGGCGTGCAGCTGGAGCTGGTGGAGCAGCCGGTCAAGGCGCGCGACCTGGCCGGCATGAAGTACGTCACCGACCGCGTGCACACGCCGATCATGGCCGACGAAAGCGTGTTCGGCCCGTCCGAGGTGATCGAGCTGCTGCGCCAGCAGGCGGCGGACATCATCAACATCAAGCTGATGAAGACCGGCGGCATCTCCAACGCGATCAAGGTGGCCGACATCGCCGCCCTGTACGGGATCGAGTGCATGATCGGCTGCATGATCGAGACCAGCATCAGCGTGGCCGCGGCCGTGCACCTGGCGGTGGCAAAATCGGACACCATCCGCAAGGTCGACCTGGACGGGCCGTCGCTGTGCGCGTTCGACCCGGTCGACGGCGGGGTGGATTTCAACGAATCGGAGATTTCAATCGGCGACGCGCCGGGGCTCGGCATCCGCGAGATCCGCGGGCTCGAGCCGCTGGCCCCCTGACGGAGCCACGCCATGTCCTCGCTGCTCAGGATCAGCGCCCAGCGCGACAGGATGTCGGCAATCGAACGCCGGATCGCCGACTTCATCCTGGACAACGCCCACCTGCTGCGCGACTACTCCTCCCAGCAGCTGGCCAACGCGCTGGAAATCAGCCAGTCCAGCGTGGTCAAGTTCAGCCAGAAGCTCGGCTTCAAGGGCTATCCGGATCTGAAGTACGCGATCGGCGAAGACCTCGTCCGCAAGGACGGCAACGGCGCGCCGGCGGCAGAGGACGCGCCGGGCCACGACGTCCTCTCTCCGGGCGAACAGCTGTGGGAGGCCAAGTCGGACGCGGTGCGCGAGACCCGGCTGCTCAACCCGCCCGAGCGGATCGAGGCCGTCGTGGAAGCGATCCACGGCGCGCGCACGGTGTTCGTGCTCGGGCTGGGACAGGACGGCATCGTCGCCCGCGCCTTCACCCTGCGCCTGGCCCAGCTGGGGATCCTGGCGGTGTACCACTTCGACCCGGTGCTGATGCCGACCAGCCTGGCCAACGCCGGCCGCGAGGACGTGATGCTGGTGTTTTCCGAGCACGGCCGGCGCACGGTGCTGTCCGAACTCGGGCGCCTGTTCCGCACCCGCGTGGGCACGGTGGTCAGCGTGACCCGCAACACTCCCAACCCGCTGCGCGCCCAGGCCGACCTCACGCTGGTGGTGTCCGGCCACGACGAGCGCGCGCACGTGGAGCCGCTGCTGTACCAGTCGGCGCTGCACCAGCTGCTGGATCTGGTGTTCGTGCTGCTGTGCGAACATGGCCAGGAACGCCTGCAGTTGCTCGACCAGGACGCCGCGCGCATCCGCGAGCTGCTCGAATCCTGAGGATCGCCATGACCGCCGCGTATGTTCTCTACCACAACCCCCGCTGCTCCAAGTCGCGCGGGGCGCTGGATCTGCTGCAGGAAAACGGGATCGAGCCGGAGATCGTGCGCTACCTGGACGACCCGCCGGACGCGGACACGCTGCGCGCGCTGGTGCGCAAGCTCGGCATCCGCCCGCGGGAGCTGCTGCGCACCGGCGAGGACGAGTACCACAGCCTGGGGCTGGCCGATGAGTCGGTGGGCGATGACGCGATCATCGAGGCGATGGCAGCGCATCCGCGGCTGATCGAGCGTCCGGTGCTGGTACGCGGAGACCGCGCGGTCATCGGCCGGCCGCCGGAACGGGTGCTGGAACTGGTTGGCTGAGCGCCGCCAGGCGGCGCGCGCCTTTCGGGCCGTTCAGCGGGATTTGGTCTCGCGCAGGCGGCGCATGCGTTCGGGGGGCTCGAACGAGTCGCTGCGGGCATCTGCCCAGAACGCCTCGAACACCGCGTGCTCCGGTGCGCCGTGGATCAGCTCCCCCGGCTCCAGGAACCGGTACATCGCCGCCAGCGAACGGATCTTGGTGAGCGACTCGCGCCGCAGGATGTGCTCGGGGCCCAGCTGCTGCGGATGCACCAGGCCGGCGGCGCCGATCAGGTCGCGCAGCGCAAGCATGGTGTTGTCATGGAAACGCTGCACGCGCAGCGCCTTGTCGGTCACGTCCAGGTGTTTCCAGCGCGACGGATCCTGGGTCGCCACGCCGGTCGGGCACAGGTCGTTGTGGCAGCTCTGGGCCTGGATGCAGCCCAGCGCGAACATGAAGCCGCGCCCGGAGTTGCACCAGTCCGCGCCCATGGCGATGGTGCGGGCCACGTCGAAGGCGCTGGTGATGCGCCCGGCCGCACCGATCCGCACCCGGTCGCGCAGGTCCAGCCCCACCAGGGTGTTGTGGACCAGCATCAGCGCCTCCTGCATCGGCACGCCGACGTGGTCGATGAACTCCGCCGGCGCCGCGCCGGTGCCGCCCTCCGAGCCGTCGACGACGATGAAGTCGGGCAGCAGCCCGGTCTCGTGCATGGCCTTGGCGATCCCGAACCATTCCCACGGATGGCCGATCGCCAGCTTGAAACCCACCGGTTTGCCGCCCGAAAGCTCGCGCAGGCGGGCCAGGAACCGCATCATTTCCACCGGGGTGGAAAAAGCCGAATGGCGCGGCGGGGAAACGCAATCCACGCCGACCGGGATCCCGCGTGCGGCAGCGATCTCGGTAGTGACCTTGGCCCCCGGCAGCAGCCCGCCCTTGCCGGGCTTGGCACCCTGCGAGAGCTTGAGCTCGATCATCTTCACCTGCGGCTCGGTCGCATTGGCAACGAAGCGCTCCTCGTTGAAATTGCCCCACTCGTCGCGGCAGCCGAAGTAGCCCGAACCGATCTCCCACACCAGGTCGCCGCCGTGTTCGCGGTGGTAGCGCGAGATCGACCCCTCGCCGGTGTCATGGAAGAAGCCGCCGGCCTTCGCGCCTGCATTGAGCGCCAGGATCGCGTTGGGCGAGAGCGAGCCAAAGCTCATCGCCGAGATGTTGAACACGCTGGCCGAGTACGGCTGCGCGCAGTCCGGGCCGACGACGATGCGGAAGTCGTGCGACTCGATCTCCAGCGACGCCACCGAATGGTTGAGCCATTCGAAATCCGGCGCGTAGACATCGTGCTGGGTGCCGAACGGACGCACGTCGCTGACCGACTTGGCGCGCTGGTACACCAGCGCGCGCTGCTGGCGCGAGAACGGCACCTCGGCGGTGTCGTCCTCGATCAGGTACTGGCGCATCTCCGGGCCGATCGACTCCAGCCCATAGCGGAAGTGCGCCAGCAGCGGATAGTTGCGGCGCAGGGTGCTGCGCCGCTGCAGCAGGTCCGCCACGCCGACCAGAGCCAGTCCGCCGAACACCGCAACGCCCCACCACCAGCCGGGCCATCGCAGCGACAGCGCCAGCGACAGCAGCGCCAGGGCGATGGCAGCCCACCAGGCGAAATAACGGCTCATCCAATGTCCACGCGTTCGACCCAGGGACTGGAGTCTACAGGCCGGGGCGCGACGCGGCTCCGCTCCGCGCGGCCTCGCCGGTATGCTGTCGCGGTCGATTGGCGGAGAGAATTTTTGGAACTGACCTGCTACGGCGCCGCCGGCGAAGTCACCGGCTCCTGCCACCACCTGCGTTGCGGCGACCACCGGTTGCTGCTGGACTGCGGCCTGTTCCAGGGCACGCGCGAGGAAGAAGCCCGCAACGCCCGCCCGCTGCCCTTCAACCCGGCGGACATCGACGCGGTGGTGCTCAGCCACGCCCACCTGGACCACTGCGGACGCCTGCCGCTATTGGTGCGCGGCGGCTTCCGCGGGCCGATCCATACCCACGCGGTCAGTATCGACCTGGTGCGGATCCTGCTGCGCGACGCGGCCTGGCTCGAGGCCTCGGACACGGAGCGCGAGAACCGGCGGCGGGCACAGCGCGGCAAGCCACCCCTGCAGCCGCTGTTTGGCCAGGACGACGTGGACGCGGTGATGCGCCAGATGCGGCCGCTGCCGTTCGGTGGGCGCCACGAGATCCTGCCCGGGATCACCGTCACCCTCGGCCACGCCGGCCACATCCTCGGCGCGGCCAGCGTGTTGCTGGACCTGCGCGATGGCGGCATGCGTCGACGGCTGCTGTACAGCGGCGACATCGGCCCCGACGCCACCGCGCTGATACCCGACCCGAGCCCGCCCGCGGCCGCCGACGTGGTGCTGATGGAAAGCACCTACGGCGACCGCGACCACCGCTCGCGCGAGGACACGCTGGAGGAGATCGGCCGGGTGCTCGATGCGGCGTGGGACGACGGCGGCAACCTGCTGGTGCCGTCGTTCGCGATCGGGCGCACGCAGGAGATGCTGGCGCTGTTCGCGCAGAACTTCGAGCGCTGGAAGCTGGCCCGCTGGCGGATCTTCCTCGACAGCCCGATGGCGATCGAGGCCACCGCCGTGCACGACCGCCACGCCGACCAGTTCCACGATGGCGCGCGGAAGATGATCGGCACCCGCCGGCTGCACGAGCTGCTGCCGAACTTCCACGAGACGCCGGACACCGCGCAGTCGATCCGGCTCAACGCCGTGCGTTCGGGCGCGATCATCATCGCCGGCAGCGGCATGTGCACCGGTGGGCGGATCCTGCACCACCTGGCCAACAACCTGCCCCGGCAGCAGACGGACGTGATGATCATCGGCTACCAGGGCCAGGGCACCCTGGGCCGGCGACTGGTGGACGGCGCCGAGCGGGTGCGCATCCACGGCAACGATGTCCGGGTCAACGCCCGCATCCACACCATTGGCGGGCTGTCGGCGCACGCCGGCCAGTCCGAACTGGCGCGCTGGTACGGCGCGATCGATGGCCGCCCGCCGGTGCACCTGGTGCATGGCGAGGCGCGCGGGCGCGAAGGACTGGCGGCGCGGCTGCAGACCGATTACGGCGTGGACGCCGGGCTGCCCGCCTACGGCGACACCATCCACCTGTAGGAAGCGCGCAGCGCGCTCCTGCCCGGGGTGGCATCGCTATGATGATCCGGTCATGTCGACTTCCGGCACCGAACCCGTCTTCCACGCCCAGGGGCTGACCCGCGTCTATCGCATGGGCGAGGTGGAGGTGCATGCGCTGCGCGGGGTGGACCTTGAGCTGCACGAAGGCGAGTTCGTGGTGCTGCTCGGCGCCTCAGGCAGCGGCAAGTCGACCCTGCTCAACATCCTCGGAGGGCTGGACGCGCCCAGCAGCGGCACGGTCGAGTGCCGCGGCCACGCGCTGACCGGCGCCGACGACGATGCGCTGACCCGCTTCCGCCGCGAGCACGTGGGCTTCGTGTTCCAGTTCTACAACCTGATTCCGAGCCTGACCGCGCGCGAGAACGTGGCCCTGGTGACCGAGATCGCGAAGGACCCGATGACGCCCGAGGAGGCGCTGGAGCTGGTGGGGCTGGAGCAGCGCATGGACCACTTCCCGGCCCAGCTCTCGGGCGGCGAGCAGCAGCGGGTGGCGATCGCCCGCGCGATCGCCAAGCGGCCGACGGTGCTGCTGTGCGACGAGCCGACCGGGGCGCTGGACTCGAAGACCGGGATCCGGGTGCTGGAGGCGCTGGAACGGACCAACCGGGAGACCGGCGCGCTGACCGTGGTGATCACCCACAACGCGGTGATCGCGGACATGGCCGACCGGGTGATCCGGCTCAGCGACGGCCGGGTGGAAAGCGACCGCCGCAACGCGGCCCGCGCCAGCCCGCGGGACCTGCACTGGTGAAGCCGCTGCACCGCAAGCTGTGGCGGGAACTGCGGCAGCTGCGCGGCCAGGTGCTGGCGATCGCCGCGGTGATGGTGGCCGGCATCGCCACCATGGTCATGGCCCAGGGCAACTACCACGCGCTGTCGCAGACCCGCGACCTGTACTACGCCGAGTACCGCTTCGCCGACGTGTTCGCGCAGGCCAAGCGCGCGCCGCTGGGCGCGGTGGATGCGGTGCGGGCGCTGCCGGGGGTGGGACAGGTGCAGGCGCGGGTGAGCGGCTTCGCCAACCTGGAGGTGGCCGGCTTCGACGAGGCGGTGTCGGGGCAGATCGTGTCGCTGCCGGTACCCGGCGAGAACGGCCTCAACCGGGTGTTCCTGCGCGAGGGCGAACTGCCCTCGGCGGACGCGGAGGTGGTGCTGGGCGAGGCCTTCGCCCTGGCCCACGGCCTGCGCCCGGGCGACACCATCGAGGCGGTGCTCAACGGCCGCCGGCAGACCCTGCGGATCAGCGGCATCGGGCTGTCGCCGGAGTTCGTATACCAGGTCCGGCCCGGCGACCTGTTCCCGGACTTCGAGCGCTTCGCGGTGCTGTGGATGCAGCGCGAACCGCTGGCCGCCGCGCTGGACATGGTCGGTGCCTTCAACGACCTGGCGCTGGGGCTGGAGCGCGGCGCGCGCGCGGACGACGTGATCGACGCGCTCGACGCCCTGCTGGCGCCCTGGGGCGGCACCGGCGCGCACGGCCGCGACGACCAGCTCTCGCACCGGATGCTGGACGAGGAACTGGCCGGGCTGCGGACCATGACCCGGATGTTCACCGCGATCTTCCTGGGGGTGTCGGCGTTCCTGCTCAACGTGGTGGTCGGGCGGCTGGTGGGTGCGCAGCGCGAGCAGATCGCCCTGCTCAAGGCGTTCGGCTACGGCCGCTGGGAAGTGGGCGCGCACTACGCCCAGCTGGCGCTGCTGATGTCCTGCGCGGGAGTGCTGCCGGGGCTGGCGCTGGGCGCCTGGATCGGCCGCGCCATGGCCGGCATCTACGTCGAATACTTCAGCTTCCCCTACTTGGCCTGGTCGCTGCAGCCGTCGCTGGTGCTGGCGGCGCTGGCGTTCGCGGTGGCGGCCGCGGGCTTCGGCACCTTCGCCGCGCTGCGCCGCGCCTTCGCCCTGCCTCCGGCCGAGGCGATGCGGCCGGAGGCGCCGGCCACGTTCCGGCCCACGCTCACCGAGCGCATCGGCCTGGGCGCCCTGCTCGATCCGGCGGCGCGGATGATCCTGCGCAACCTGGAGCGGCGGCCGCTGCGCACCGCGCTGTCGGTGCTCGGGATCGGGCTGGGGCTGGGGGTGCTGGTGATGTCGCGCTTCATCGGCGGGGCGATCGACGGCATCGTCGAGGTCCAGTTCGGCCTGGCCCAGCGCGACGATTTCACCGTGACCCTGGTGGAACCCGCCTCCGGACGCGCGGCGCAGGAGCTGGCGGCGCTGCCGGGGGTGCACGCGGTGGAGCCGTTCCGCAACGCCGCGGTGCGCCTGCGCAGCGGCCACCGCGAATACCGCACCGCGCTGCAGGGCCTGCCGCCTGGCTCCGACCTGCGCCGGGTGCTGGACCGCGACCTGCAGCCGGTCCAATTGCCCGCCGACGGCCTGTTGCTGACCGACTTCCTCGGGGAACTGCTGGGCGTGGGCCCGGGCGACAGCGTGCGGGTGGAGTTCCTGGAAGGCCACCGGCGCACGCTGGAGGTGCCGGTGGCCGGGCTGGTGAGCGAGTACCTGGGGGTGGGCGCGTACGCGCGCCAGGAAACGGTGAACCGGCTGCTCGGCGAAGGCGACGCGATCTCCGGCGCCTGGCTGGCGCTGGATTCGCCCGCCGCGCGCGCAGGCGTGGTCCGCGAGCTGCGCGCACGGCCGCAGGTGGCCTCGGCCACCGACCGCGGCGCCACCATCCGCGGCTTCATGGACTCGATCGCCCAGACCATGCTCACCTTCAACCTGGCGATCACCGGCATGGCCGCCGCCATCGCCGCCGGGGTGGTGTACAACAGCGCGCGCATCACCCTGGCCGAGCGCGGCCGCGAGCTGGCCAGCCTGCGCGTGCTCGGCTATACCCGAGGCGAGGCGCGGGCGATGCTGTTCGGCGAGCTGCTGACCCTGAGCCTGCTGGCGCTGCTACCCGGCTTCGCCCTCGGCTACGGGCTGTCGGCGCTGCTGGTGCAGGCCATGGCCACCGACCTGTACCGGCTGCCGCTGGCGCTGGCTCCCTCCGGATTCGCGGAGGCCGGGCTGGTGATACTGGCGACCACCGTGCTCTCGGGCATGCTGGTGCTGCGCCGGCTCGACCGCCTGGACCTGGTGGCCGCGCTCAAGACCAAGGAATGAACCCGATGAAACATCCCCGCCGTCTCCGCCATGCCGCCATTGCCGCGGTCGTGCTGCTCCTGCTGGCCGTGGCGCTGTGGCCGTCAAGCGCACCGGTGGACGCGGCCGCGGCCGAACGCGGCGCGGTGCAGGAGGCGGTCGAGGCCGAGGGCCGCACCCGGGTGCGCGAGCGCTACGTGATCGCCGCGCCCGCGGCGGCGGCGGCCAGGCGCATCGCGCTGGAGCCGGGGGATCGGGTCGAAGCCGGGCAGACGGTAGTGGTCCTGGACGCCGGCAGCGCCGCGCCGCTGGACGGACGCACCCGCTCGGCGCTGGAAGCCTGGGTGGGCGGCGCCCGCGCCAGCCTGGCGGCCGCGCGCGAGGACGCCGCCGCGGCCGCCGCCGCCGCGGAACAGGCGGAAGCCGAAGCCCGGCGCCTGCGCGCGCTGGCCCGCGACAGCCTGGTGGCCGAGCAGGCCGCCGAGCGCGCCGAGACCGAACGCGAGCGCGCCGCGCGCGAGGCCGCCAGCGCGCGCCACCGCCAGACCACGGCGGAACAGCAGATGCGCGCGGCCGAGGCGATGCTGGTACGCGGCGGGCGCAGCGGCGCGATCGAGTTCGAGCTGACCGCGCCGGTGGACGGGGTGCTGCTGCGCCGCCACTTCGAAAGCGCGCGCCCGGTGCAGGCCGGCGAGCCGCTGGTGGAGATCGGCGACCCCGCGCAGCTGGAGGTGGAGGTGGACGTGCTTTCCGCCGACGCGGTGCGCCTGCGCGAAGGCATGCGGGTGGAGCTGCTGCGCTGGGGCGGCGGGCCCGCCCTGCCCGGCCGGGTCCGGCGGATCGAGCCGGGCGGCTTCACCAAGGTCTCGGCGCTGGGGGTGGAAGAGCAGCGGGTGTGGACGATCGTGGAACTGGCGGGCGACCCGGACGCCTGGCAGCGCCTGGGCGAGGGCTACCGGGTCAACGCCCGGTTCGTTCTCGACGAGCGCGAGGACGCGCTGCGGGTGCCGGCCAGCGCGGTGTTCCGCCACGGCGAGGGCCACGCGGCGTTCCGGATCGACGGCAGCCGCGCGCGGCTGGCTCCGGTGCAGGCCGGCCTGCAGGGCGGCGGCTGGGTGGAGGTGCTCGACGGCCTGGGCGAAGGCGACCGGGTGGTGGTGCATCCCGACCGCGCGCTGGAAGACGGCGCCCGGGTGCGGGAACGCTGAGCCCCGGCGCGATGCACACCGGACTGTTCACCCTGATCGGCGGCATCGGCCTGTTCCTGCTGGGAATGCGGCTGATGACCGACGGCCTGACCGCCTCGGCCGGCGGCGGGCTGCGCACGATCCTGGCCGGCGCCACCCGCAGCCGCGGGCGCGCGCTCGGCTCGGGGCTGCTCATCACCACCGGCGTGCAGTCCTCCAGCGCGGTGATCTTCGCCACCATCGGCTTCGTCAACGCCGGCCTGCTGAGCCTGGGCCAGGCGATCGGCCTGGTGTACGGCGCCAACCTGGGCACCACCCTGACTTCGTGGCTGGTGGCGGTGGCGGGGTTCAACCTCAACCTGCGGGCGCTGGCGCTGCCGGCGATCGGGCTGGGCGCGATGGCGTGGGCGATCTCGCGCTCATCGCGCTGGGGCGCGCTGGGGCAGGCGGCGGCCGGCTTCGGCCTGTTCTTCCTGGGCATCGACGTGCTGCGCGACGCGTTCGACGGACTGGGCGGCATGTTCGCAGTACAGGGACAGGACGCCGGCACCGTTGCCGGCATCGCCGCGTTCGTGCTCTCGGGCATCGTCGCCACCCTGCTCACCCAGTCCTCGAGCGCGACCCTGGCCATCACCCTGACCGCGGCCGCGGGCGGGCTGCTGCCGCTGCAGGCAGCGGCGGCGATGATCGTCGGCGCCAACGTGGGCACCACTTCAACGGCGGTGTTCGCGGCCATCGGCGCGACCTCGCCGGCCAGGCGCGTGGCGGCCGCGCACGTGCTGTTCAACGTGGTCACCGCGGCGCTCGCACTGGCGCTGCTGCCGGGGCTGCTGTGGCTGTCCGCGGCCATCGCGGGCCTGGTCTCCGACGACCCGCACATCGCGCTCTCGCTGGCGGTATTCCATACCCTCACCAAGCTGCTCGGCGTGGGCGTGCTCTGGCCGCTGACGCCGCGGGTGGTGGCGATCCTGGAGCGCCGCTTCCGCAGCACCGGGGAAGACCTTGCCCGGCCGCAGCACCTGGATGCGAACCTGCTGGCGACGCCGGCGGTGGCGATGGACGCGCTGGGCATGGAGCTGCGCCGGATGGGCGCGATCGCGACCGGGAACTGCCTGGCCGCGCTGGAGGATCCGCAGGGGCGCGGGCCGCGGCTGGAGGCCGGGCGCCAGGTGCTCGAATCGCTGCAGGCCGCCGCGGGCGAGTACTCGGCCGGCATCCACCACCGGGTTCACGACCCGGCCCTGGACGCGCGGCTGCCGCACGCGCTGCGGGTGGCCCAGTATCACGTCAACCTGGCGGAACTGGCGCCGGAGCTGGCCCGGCTGCGGCCGCAGGCGCACCTGGAGGTGGACGGGCCGGCACGCCTGCTGCAGGAGATCCGGGATCAGGCGTCCGCCCTGCTGCGCGCCGGCTCGGCGGGCGAGGTGTCGCCGCGGCGGATGGCGGTGGTGCTGGAATACGGCAGCATCCTGCGCCGGATCTGCGGCCAGGCGGCGAAAGCAACGGTCTATCTGGATCGCTACCTCGAACACCCCGCCGACGCCGGCGACGCCGCTGCGGCAGCGGCCGCTCCCCCGGGGTAGGACTTTTCCTACGGGCAGGCGCGGGCCGTACCGACTGCGCCCGAAACATCGCCGGCGCATGCTCTTCCTGCCCCGGCAGCACGGTCCTGCACCTGGCAATGGATGCCGCTCAGCAACGGACAACGACCGCGACCTTGAGCAAGTCACAGCTGGGCCGGGGCGCCCTCCCAATTCCGCATGGAGCGCGCCCATGAGTACGGCAACGCTGCAACTGGTGAAGTCGTATGGCGGCTGGCAGCTTCTGGACGCCGGCAATCCCGTTTTCTGGTTTCCCGAGCGTGCCAAGGGCCTTGAGATCGCCACGATCATGGCCGACGCCCGCAGCCTCTACCACGGCCTGCCGGCCAGCGTGGAGGCCGAGAACGAGCAGGGCGTATTCGAAGTCGTCGCCAGCTTCGGCTGACGCCTCCCGCCGCCCGCACGCGTCCGGCTATCGCCCGGACTTTCCACCGCCGCGCCGCTCAGGCACGCTAGCGCACCTGCCCGGGTGGCGAAACCGGTAGACGCAAGGGACTTAAAATCCCTCGGTGGCAACACCATGTGGGTTCGATTCCCACCCCGGGCACCAGAAAACAGCAAAGGCCCGCTCAGGCGGGCCTTTTTCATGGATCCGGGATGGAGGCCTGGGTCGGAATCGAACCGGCGTACGCGGATTTGCAGTCCGCTGCATGACCACTCTGCCACCAGGCCGGTGACGCGCGCCATCGAGGCTGGCGCAGGCGGGCGGCGAATTCAAGCGCCCGACACTAAAAAACCCCGCGTGCGGGGTTCCTTCGACGCAAACTGGAGCGGGAAACGAGACTCGAACTCGCGACCTCAACCTTGGCAAGGTTGCGCTCTACCAACTGAGCTATTCCCGCGTCGTGGGATGCGAGATTTTACCGTTCGCGGCGGGGGTGTCAACTGTTTTGCGGTCCTGCACGCGCAATACCGGCCACGCCGCGCGCAAGTACATGAATCCGGACCACAGGGTCAGCAGCGCCGCGCCGGCCAGCAGCCAGTCGCCGATGATGAACACCACGTCGTTCCACCACGGCACCAGGCCCGGCGGCCGGCTCTGCGGGGTTACCGAATACAGCAGGCACAGGATCGCGACCATCTGCACCACGGTCTTGAACTTGCCGATCGCGGCCACCCGCACGGTGGCGCGCTGGCCCAGTTCGGCCATCCATTCGCGCAGCGCCGAAACCGCGATCTCGCGGCCCACGATCACCGCCGCCCAGCACGCCATCCACGGCGTCGGGTGCGCCTGCACGATCAAGAACAGCGCCACCGCCACCATCAGCTTGTCGGCCACCGGATCCAGGAACGCGCCGAACGCGGAGTACTGGTGGAAGCGGCGCGCGATCCAGCCGTCCAGCCAGTCGGTGATCGCGGCCAGTGCGAAGATCACCGCGGCGGCGAGGTTGGTCCACGAAAACGGCAGGTAGAACACCAGCACCAGCAGCGGGATCATCATGATCCGGGCCAGCGTGAGCCAGGTGGGAATGGTCAGGGTCATCTGCACGCGGGCCATTCTACGGTGACCGTGCCGCAGATGTCGCAGGCCCCGTGCCTAGACCGAATCGATGCCGTGCAGGCTGGCGTAGATGCGCTCGGCCAGGGCGTCGCTGATGCCCTCCACCTGGGCAATCTCCTCGGCGCCGGCGGCCTTCAGCCCGGCCAGGCCGCCGAAGTGGCGCAGCAGATTGCCGCGCCGGCGCGGGCCGATGCCGGGGATGTCCTCCAGCCTGCTCACGCTGCGCGCCTTCTGGCGCCGGCCGCGGTGGCCGGTGATCGCGAACCGGTGCGCCTCGTCGCGCACCTGCTGGATCAGCTGCAGGCCGGGCGAAGCCGGGCCCGGGCGAACCTCGCGGCCATCGGGAAGCAGCAGGGTTTCCTCGCCCGGCCGGCGCTCGGGGCCCTTGGCCACGCCGACGAGGGCCACGTCGGCCACGCCCGCTTCGGCCAGCACCTCGCGCGCCTGGCGCACCTGGCCGGCGCCGCCGTCGATCAGCAGCACGTCCGGCACCACGCCGCCCTCCTCGGCCGCGCGGCGGAAGCGGCGCATCAGCGCCTGGCCCATCGCCGCGTAGTCGTCGCCCGGCGTGACCCCGGTGATGTTGTAGCGGCGGTACTGGCCGCGCACCGGGCCTTCGCCATCGAACACCACGCACGAGGCCACGGTGGCCTCGCCCATGGTGTGGCTGATGTCGAAGCACTCGATCCGCTGCGGCGGCTCGTCCAGGCCCAGCAGCTCCTGCAGCCCTTCCAGCCGGGCACGCTGGGCGGAGTGGCTGTCCACGCGCGAGGCCAGGGCCAGCGCGGCGTTGCGCGTGGCCAGGTCGAGGTAGCCGGCGCGGTCGCCGCGCACGCTGCTGCGCAGGCGCACGCGCCTGCCGGCGGCTTCGGTCAGCGCCTGCTCCAGCAGCGCCGCGTCCTCGATCGCGCGGTCGAGCACGATCTCCGGCGGCGGCGGCTGTTCGGCGTAGTACTGGGAGACGAACGCGGACAGCACCTCGGCCGGATCCTCGTTGCCGCGGGTCTGCGGAAAGAACGCGCGGGTGCCCAGGTTGCGGCCGTCGCGGAAGGCCAGCAGCAGCACGCAAGCGTCGCTGCCCTGCATGGCGCAGGCCAGCACGTCCAGGTCGGCGACCCGGCCGTCCACGTACTGGCGCGCCTGCAGGCTGCGGATCGAGGCGACCTGGTCGCGCAGGCGCGCGGCCTCCTCGAACTCCAGCGCCTGGCTGGCGCGCTCCATCGCCGCGGTGAGCTCGCCGGTCAGCTCGTCGCTGCGGCCGTCCAGGAACAGGCCCACCCGGCGCACCGCATCGTCGTATTCCTCCTGCGTCACCAGCCCCACGCAGGGCGCGCTGCAGCGGCCGATCTGGTACTGCAGGCAGGGCCGGGAGCGGTTGCGGAACACGCTGTCCTCGCAGCTGCGCAGGCGGAACAGCTTGTGCAGCAGGTTCAGGGTGTCGCGCACCGCGCCCGCGTTGGGGTACGGGCCGAAGTAGCGGCCGGGGATGGAGCGCGAGCCGCGGTGGAATCCCAGCCGCGGCCACTCCTGGTCGGTGAGCAGCACGAACGGATAGCTCTTGTCGTCGCGCAGCATCACGTTGTAGCGCGGCTTGAGCGACTTGATCAGCTGGTTTTCCAGCAGCAGCGCCTCGACCTCGGTGCGGGTGGCCGTGACCTCCATCGAGGCCACCTGCGAGAGCATCGACATGATCCGCGCGCCCTTGGGCGAGGCGCTGAAATAGCTGGCCACGCGCTTGCGCAGCGAGCCGGCCTTGCCCACGTAAAGCGCGCTGCCGTCGGCGGCGAGCATGCGGTAGACCCCGGGTGCGTTGGTCAGGCCGGCAACGTACTGCTTGCCGTCGAAGGCGCTCATTCGCCGATGGGGATGTGGTGCAGGTCCCCGTTCGTCGTGTCCAGGCGCAGCACGGCGTGGGCATCGGTGTCGGCGATCCAGGCCACGCCCGGCGCCATCGCCAGCCCGGCCGGGCCGTGCAGCGGCCGCGGCAGCTCGAAGGTGGACACCTCGCCGCCGCCCAGGCGCATCACCCGCAGGCGGTCGTTGCCGCTGTCGGCAACCCACAGCCGGGGGGATTCCGGATCCAGCGCCAGCGCCAGCGGCTGCTGCAGGCTGGCGGCACTGCGCACGCCGTCCTCGCCGCCGAACTCCCAGGGCCCCCGCCCCACCAGGGTCTGTACCAGGCCGGTGCGCGCATTGACGCTGCGGATGGCCGAGCCCGCGGCATCGCACACGTAGACCATCTGCTGCACCGCGGCCAGGGCGACGGGCTGGGCGAAGGAGGCTTCAGCGCCGGTGCCGTCGGCGACTTCCAGCCGGCCGGAGCCGGCCAGGCAGCGCAGGGTCTGGTCACCCAGGCCAAAGCCCCAGACCCGGTTGTCGCCGGCGCTGCACACATAGAGCCGGCCGGCGGCCAGGGCCACGCCGGTGGGCCGATCCATCACCACCGAGCGGGGATCGGCAACCGGGCCATCGGCAGGCGTGCCGGGACGGCCGGCACCAAACAGGGTGTCGATGTCGCCGCTGCGCAGCTGGATCCGGCGCACCGCGTGGTTGCCGGCGTCGGCCACGTACAGCAGGTCGCGTTCGACCGCCAGGCCATGCGGGCCGTTGAAGGCGGCCAGCTCCATGGGGCCGTCGATGAAGCCGACGCCGCCGCTGCCGAACTGGCGCAGGATGCGCCCGCCCTGGTCGCACTCGAGCACCCGGTTGTGTCCGGTGTCGGCGACGTAGAGATAGTTGCCCGAGACCGCCAGGCCGACCGGGAAGCGCAGCGGCAGATCCGGCTCGCCGCCGCGGCGCAGCTCGATCGGCTGCGGGTTGAGCGACTGCGGCACCAGCGCGCGCACGAGGTCGGCGACCTGGGCGTCGAGCTCGCGCAGCGGGCCGTCGCCGACCAGGCGGCCGCAGACCTTGCCGTCGCCGTCGATCAGGACCACGGTCGGCCAGGCCTGCACGTCGTAGTGCTGCCACAGGGCCCAGTCGGGATCATGGCCGACCGGGAACTGGAAGCCGTGCCGGCGCAGGCGCTTGAGCACCCGCCGCGGATCGCGCTCGTGTTCGAAGCGCGGCACGTGCACGGCCACCACGTTCAGGCCCTCGCGATGGCGCCCGAGCAGGGTCACCAGGTCGTTCAGGCGCTGGATCGACCAGGCCGAGCCGGCGTTGACGAAGGCCAGCGCACAGACCTTGCCGCGCAGCTGCGCCATGCGCAGCGGCTCGGAGAGGTTCAGCCATTCGATCGAGTCCGGGAACTCGGGGGCGACCTGTACGTCCATGGGCCTGGGCAGGTTCGGCGATCGGCCGATTATGCGTCAATCGGGCCGCGAAGGCGCGCCACCGCCGCGGCCGCGATTTCGTCGACCATGCGCCAGACGTGTTCGAAGTCCTCGCGGCCGCCGGTGTAGGGATCGGGGATGGCGCCCTCGCCGACATCGGCGTGGATGCCGGCCCAGCGGGTGAGCAGCTCGATGCGGGCGCTGGCGGCCGCGGGGGCGCGGGCGCGCACGTCGCCCAGGTTCTGCAGGTCGGCGCACAGCAGCCAGTCGAAGCGCCGGTAGTCGTCGGCGTGAAGCTGGCGCGCGCGCAGGCCGGAGATATCGACGCCGTGGCCGGCGGCGGTGGCGATGGCGCGGCTGTCGGGCGGGTTGCCGGCGTGCCAGTCGCCGGTGCCGGCGGAGTCGACGCGCACGTGATCGAGCCCGGCTTCGGCCAGGCGCGCGCGCAAGGCGCCTTCGGCCATGGGCGAGCGGCAGATGTTGCCCAGGCAGACGATCAGCAGGCCGGTCGGGCGGCTCATGCGCCCTGCTCCATGCGGCGGCGGGCGCGCTCAAGGTCTTCGGAGGTATCGACGCCGGGCGGGAACGGCTCGGGGGTGAGGGCGACGGCGATGCGGTGGCCGGCTTCAAGCACGCGCAGCTGTTCCAGGGCTTCGAGCTGCTCCAGGGTGCCCGGCGGCATGGCGGCGAAGCGGCGCAGGAAGCCGGCGCGGTAGGCGTAGATGCCGATATGGCGCAGCCAGGGGCCGCCCGGGGGCATGGCGCTGCGGTCGCCGGCGAAGGCGTCGCGGGCCCAGGGGATGGGGGCGCGGCTGAAGTAGAGGGCGTCGCCGCCGGCGGCGCGGACGAGCTTGACGGCATTGGGGTCGAACAGGCTGCGGGCGTCTTCGACCGGGGCGGCCAGGGTGGCCATGGGCGCGCCGGATTCGACCAGGGTGGCGGCGACGGCGCGGATGCCGGCGGCGGGGGCGAAGGGTTCGTCGCCCTGCAGGTTGACGACGACGGTGTCGTCGTTCCAGCCGGCGATGTCGGCGCATTCGGCCAGGCGGTCGGTGCCGGACTGGTGGTCGGGCGAGGTCATGGCGACCTGGATGCCGCTGCCGTGGAGGGCGTCGGCGATGCGCGGGTCGTCGGTGGCGACGCGGACTTCGCGCGCGCCTGCGGCGAGGGCGCGGCGGGCCACGTGCACGATCATGGGTTCACCGGCGATCGGCTGCAGGGGCTTGCCGGGCAGGCGGGTGGAGGCGTGGCGGGCGGGGATGGCGACGACGAAGTCGGTGGGTGCGGTCATGGTTTTGATTCTCGCATGGGGTATGCGGGAGGTAACCAGGCGTGCGGGCTGGGTGGCGCGGGTCAGGGCGCGGGTGGGCCGCCGAGGCGATCCAGGAGGGCGATCCAGAAGGCTTCGGGGAGCTGGGCGGTGACCGGGACGACGTAGTGGCGCTCGCTGGCGAAGGGCTGGCACTTGACCGCGTCCTTTTCGGTCATGAGCACCGGCAGGTCGCTGCCGAACTGGAGATCCTGCGCGGTGTAGCGGTGGTGGTCGGGGAAGGCGTGGGGGACGACGGCGATGCGGTGGGCGCGCAGGGTGGCGAAGAAGCGTTCCGGGTCGCCGATGCCGGCGACGGCGTGGACGCGGCGATCGGCGAATGCGTCCAGCGGCAGCGGACGTCCGCCGAGCAGGGGCCTGGCGAGGCTGGTGTCCAGGCGCATGGGCCATTCGCCGAAGGCGGGGTCGTCGATGGCCTGGCTGCCGCCGTTGACGATGCGGAAGTCGCAGTCGCCGCTGCGCGCGGGGCGCTCGCGCAGGGGGCCGGCGGGGATGAGCAGGCCGTTGCCGTAGCGGCGGCGGCCGTCGATGACTTCGATCTCGATGTCGCGGCGCAGGCGGTAGTGCTGCAGGCCGTCGTCGCAGACGATGACGTTGCAGCCGGCACTGGCCAGGGCGCGGGCGGCGGCGGCGCGGTCGCGGTCGACGCGAACCCTGGCGCCGGTGCGGGCGGCGATGAGGACGGGCTCGTCGCCGCCCTGGCGCGGGTCGGTGCCCGCGTCGACCCAGCGCGGGCGCTTGTCGTCCTCGCGGCCGTAGCCGCGGCTGGCGACGCCGGGCGTCCAGCCTTCGGCGCGCAGGCGTTCGACCAGGGCAATGGCGAGCGGGGTCTTGCCGCTGCCGCCGGCGATGAGGTTGCCGACGACGATGACCGGCGCATCGACGCCGACGCTGCGGCGCAGGCCCTTGCGGTAAAGCCACTGGCGGGAGCGGACGGCGCCGTCGTAGAGGCGGGACAGGGCGCGGGCGGAGACCGGCACCCTCGCGCCGTCGAACCACCAGGAAGGAGGTTTACGTGCCATTGCCCGGGGTCATTCGGCGGCCTCGCGGAACTGCATGTTGTGCAGGTGGGCGTACAGGCCGCCCCGGGCGAGGAGTTCGGCGTGGGTGCCCTGCTCCACCAGGCGGCCGTGGTCGAGGACGAGCACCTGGTCGGCGTGTTCGATGGTGGACAGGCGGTGGGCGATGACCAGCGTGGTGCGCTCGGGCATGAGGCGGGTCAGGGCCTCCTGCACCAGGCGCTCGGATTCGGTGTCCAAGGCCGCGGTGGCCTCGTCCAGGATCAGGATCGGGGCGTCGCGCAGGATCGCGCGGGCGATGGCCAGGCGCTGGCGCTGGCCGCCCGACAGCAGCGAGCCGTTCTCGCCGATGGGCGTGTCCATGCCCTGCGGCAGGCGCTCGATGAACTCCAGCGCGTTGGCGTCCGCGGCCGCCTGGCGGATCGCTTCGGGATCGGCATCGGCGGCGTAGGCGATGTTGGCGGCGACGCTGTCGTCGAACAGCATCACCTGCTGGCCCACCAGGGCCACCTGGCGGCGCAGGTCGGCCAGGCGGTAGTCGTCCAGCGCGGCGCCGTCCAGGGTGATGCTGCCGGAGCTGGGCTCGTAGAAACGCGGCACCAGCCGCACCAGGCTGGTCTTGCCGCTGCCCGAACGGCCGACGATGGCGGTCACCGTGCCCGGCCTGGCGGTGAAGCTGATGCCCTCCAGGGCCATGCCCGGGGCGTCGTCGCCGTCGCGGCTGTAGCGCAGGCCGACGTTGTCGAACACCAGCTCGCCACGCGCGCGATCGATGGCGCGCCTGCCGGTGTCGCGCTCCTCCTCGCTGTCGAGCACCTGGAACAGGCGCTCGGCCGCGGCCACGCCGCGCCCGATCACGCTCTGCACGTTGGTGATCCGCCGCAGCGAGGGAATGATCCCCATCATTGCGGTCATCAGCTTGACGAACTCGCCAGGGTTGAGCTGGCCGGCCAGCGCCTCGCGGGTGGCCACCCAGACGATCGCCGCCAGCGCGATCGCGGCCAGGATCTGCACCATCGCCGAGGCGATCGCCCGCGTGGTCTCGACCTTCATGTTCAGCCGCAGGATGCGGTTGGCCAGGCCCGAATAGCGGCTCTTTTCGAACTCCTGGGCGCCGTGGACCTTGACGTCCTGCTGCGCGGCCAGCGACTGCTCGGCGGCCTGGGCCAGGTCGCCCATGCCGGTCTGGATGCCGCCGCTGATGCGCCGGTAGCGCTTGCCCACCACCCACACCAGCACGCCGATCAGCGGCGCGATCACGATCATCGCCAGGGTCACCTTGACGCTGGTGATGAACATCAGCGCCAGCAGCAGGACGATGGTCAGGCCGTCGGCGACGATGACCTTGAGCGCGTCGGCACTGGCCTGGGTGACCTGCTCGGTGTCGAAGTTCAGGCGGCTGACCATCACCGGCACCGACTCGCGGTCGAAGCTGGCGCTGGGCAGGCGCAGGTACTTGGCCAGCACCAGCTCGCGCAGGTCGCGCACCACGCTGCGGCCGGCGCGGGCCATGCCGTAGTCGGTGGCGAAGGTGGCGATGCCGCGCAGCACGAACAGGCCGACGATGGCCAGCGGCAGCAGCACCGCCATGCGCGGCTGCGGATCGACGAAGCCGTCGTTGACCAGCGGATCCATCAGCTGCACGAAGGCGGCGCCGGCGACGGCCTCAATGCTCATGCCCACCAGCGCCACCAGCAGCAGCGGCCAGTAGCGCCATGCGTAACCAAGCAGGCGCCGGTAGATCGGCCAGGCCCCCTGCTGCGTTTGCCCTGCGTCCGCCATCAGGCCGGCCGGCTCACTGCGCGCCCGCCGCGGCCTGCTCGGGCGCGGTGGCGATGGAGATCTGGCGGAAGCCGAGCTGGCCCAGCGCGTCCATCGCCGTCACCACCGCCTGGTGCGGGGTGCGGGCATCGGCGCGCAGCAGCACCGGGCGCTGGCGGTCGTCGCCGGCCACTTCCAGGATGGTGCGCTTGAGCGATTCCACGTCGGTGCGCAGGGCCTCCTGCTCGTCGATGAAGTAGCGGCCCTCGGCGTTGACCAGGACGCTGAGCGCGTGCTCGGGGGCCTCGGACTGCTCGGCGCTGGCGCTGGGCAGCTCCAGCTTGAGCGCGGAGTTGAGGTCGAAGGTGGTGGTGACCACGAAGAAGATGATGAGCACCAGGATCACGTCGATCAGCGGCACGAGATTGATCTCGGGCTCGGCGTCGGCGCGGCGGCTGCGGATGCGCACGGCCGGTCAGCCCTGGACGGGAACCGGATCGGCGCCGGCCGCGGCACTCGGCGCGACGGCAGCGGCGGTGGCGCGGCGCGCGCGCGGATCCAGCGCGTCCATCAGCAGGATCGCCTCCTGCTCCATCTCCACGATGTAGGTGTCCACGCGGCCGCGGAACCAGCGGTGGAACATCAGCGCCGGCACCGCCACGATCATGCCCGTGGCCGCGCACACCAGCGCCTTGCCGATGCCGCCGGCCAGCTGGTTCACGTCACCCACGCCCACCTCCATCACCCCCAGGAACATCTGGATCATGCCCACCACGGTGCCAAACAGCCCCAGCAGCGGCCCGGCCGCGGCCACGCTGCCCAGGGTGTTGAGGTAGCGCTCCATGCCGTGGGCCAGGTGGCGGCCGGTGTCCTCGATGCGCTCGCGGATCTCGTCACGCGGGCGGTTGCGCACGTCCAGCGCGGCGGCCAGCAGCGCGCCCAGCTGCGAGGTGGAGCGCAGCGAATCGATGTGGGCCGGATCCAGGCGCCCGCGCGCGGCCCAGGCGCGCACTTCCTCGCCCAGCCCGGCGGGCACCACCGCCTTGCGCCGCAGCGCCCACAGGCGCTCGACGATGATCGCCAGCCCCACCGCCGAAAGCATCAGCAGCGGGATCATCGGCCAGCCGCCGGCCTTGACCAGTTCCAGCACGCAAATCCCCATGGCCCCGAGGGCCGGATCAAACCGGCGGATAGGATAGCGTAGCGGCCGCCCCGGCCGAGGGCTGGCTGCCGGACGGCGCGGGAATGACGGGGTGGAGCTTCACCGCTGCCGGTCTTCGATGATTTCGGCTGCCGCCAGGCGGCGCTGGGCGTCCCAGAGGCGGGGATGGGCCAGCCGGCGCTGGCCGACCGCCGTGCCGCCCTGCGCCAGACGCACCCGCAGGGCGCCGCCGGTGGCGGTGGACAGCACGTCCGCCCCGGCGCGCGTCCAGCGGTACGCCACCTGTTCATGCGGATGGCCGAAACGGTTGCCGTAGCCGGCCGAGACCAGGGCGTGGCCGGCGCCGGTGGCGTTGACGAAGCCCGGGTCGGACGAAGTGCGGCTGCCGTGGTGGCCGGCCAGCACCACGTCGGCACGGACGGCCTCCGGCTCGCGGCGCATCATTTCGCGCTCGATGATCTCGCCCACGTCGCCCATCAGCAGCGCCGCGCCGTGGGCCGTTTCCACCCGCAGCACGCAGCTGGCCTCGTTGCGGATGTAGGGAAAGTGCATGGTGGGATGCAGGAAGCGGAACGCGACCCCGTCCACCTCCCAGCCGCTGCCGGCCAGGCACGGCGCGGCGTCTTCGATGCCCGAGCCGTGCGGCGCGAACCGCGCCGACGCCGGGAACCGCCGCATCACCGCGCCCAGCCCGCCGGCATGGTCGGCATCCGAGTGGCTGACGATGGCCCCGTGCAGCCGCCGCACCCCCAGCGCCAGCAGCGCCGGCACCACCACCCGCTCGCCGGCGTCGTAGCCGTCGGGCACCGCCGGGCCCATGTCGTACAGGTACGCGTGGCGGGCGGTGCGCACCAGCACCGACAGCCCCTGGCCCACGTCCAGCACCACCAGCTCGGCCTCGCCGTGGCCCGGCAGCTCGCGGTCGGGCCACAGCAGCGGCAGCCACAGCAGCGCCGCCAGCCACTTGCCCGGCACCCCGCGCGGCAGCAGCAGCCAGAACGCGCCGGCCAGCGCCAGCGGCAGCGCGAACCAGCGCGCCTCGGGCAGCCACCACAGCGAGAACCGGCTTTCGGCCAGCCAGCCGAACAGCGGCCAGCTGAGATCAAAACACCACGCCGCCAGCCGCCACGCCCAGCCGCCCCACCCGGCCTGCAGCGCCTCCAGCCCGGTGCCCAGCAGCGACAGCGGCACCACCACCAGGCTCCACCACGGGATCGCCACCAGGTTGGCCAGCGGCCCGGCCAGCGAGGCCTGGCCGAACAGCACCGCCGTGAGCGGCAGCAGCCCGAGCGTGGCCACCCACTGCGCGGTCAGAAATCCCGGCACCAGCCGCTGCTCGTCCACCCGCGGCAGGCACCACACCAGCCAGGCCACGCCCGCGAAACTGAGCCAGAACCCGGCGGTGAGCAGCGACAGCGGATCGACCAGGGTGACCGCCACCGCCGCCAGCGCCAGCGAATCGGCCACCCGCAGCGAACGCCGTGCCAGCCGCGCCACCACCACCACCCCGATCATCAGCACCGTGCGCACCGTGGGCAGCTCCCAGCCGGCCACCGCGGCATAGAACAGCGCCCCGCCCAGGGCCACGATCGCCGCCGCCTGCGGCCTCGGCAGCCAGCGGCCCAGCCCCGGCAGCAGCCGCCAGACGCCCGCCCCGAGCAGTGCGAAAAAGCCCGCCACCAGGCCCACGTGGAAGCCGGAGATCGCGATCAGGTGGGTCAGCCCGGTGGCCCGCAGCGCCTCCCAGTCGGCCTCGGCCAGCTCGCGGGTATCGCCCAGCGCCAGCGCGCGCACGTAGCGGGAGGAATCGCTGGCCACCGCCGCGTCGATGCGCCCGGCGACCCTGTCGCGCCACGCATCCATGCCGCCCGCCCCGCCCAGCCGTTCGACCGGCTCGGCATCGCGCACGTAGCCGATAGCGGAGATGCGCCGCGCCAGCGCCTGCTTCTCGCCGTCGAACCAGCCCGGATTGCGCAGCCCGCGCGGGGCGCGCAGGCGCACCGTGAATCCCCACTCGCTTCCCGCCTCGATCTCGCCACGGCGAGACTCCTCATCGCCCCAGCCGTCGTACCAGGCCAGGCGCAGCCTGCGGCCGCGCAGATGCTCCGGGACGGATTCGGAACGGGCGACCCGGAACAGGAACCGGGTGCGGTCGTCGTCGTGTTCGGGCAGCCCCACCACCCTGCCCGTGAGCACCACGTCCGAACGCTCGTGCTCCACCGGCAGCTGCAGCGACAGCGCCCACGCCGTATGCAGCCCACACAGCGCGAACCCGGCCAGCAGCGCGCCCGGCACCCGCACCGCCAGCCGCCGCCCGAGCAGCCACGCCGCAATTCCTGCCAGCAGGCCCGCCACCAGCCAGCCGGCCGCCGGCAGCGCCGGCAGCTGCAGCGCCAGCGTGGCCCCGGCCACCAGCGCCGCCGCCAGCGGCAGCGCGAACGGCGACGTGCGCCGCAGGCGCGGCACGCCGCCGGAGCCCGCGCTCACAGATCCAGCGGGCTGCGCACGGCCAGCCCGCCCCGGTTGAGCACGTGGGTATAGATCTGCGTGGTGGCCAGATCCTTGTGGCCCAGCAGCTCCTGGATGGTGCGGATGTCGTAGCCGGATTCGAGCAGGTGGGTCGCGAAGGAGTGGCGCAGGGTGTGGCAGGTGGCGGGCTTGACCACGCCCGCCGCCCGGACGGCCGCCTTGAAGGCCCGCTGCAGGCCTTTTTCGTCGCGATGATGGCGGCGGGTGACGCCGCTGCGCGGATCCACGCTACGGTTCACCGAAGGAAACACGTACTGCCAGCCCGGCTCGCGGGCCGCGTTCGGGTACTTCACCGACAGCGCGGACGGCAGCCAGACCTCGCCGAAACCGGCCGACAGATCCCGGCCGTGCACTCGCGTGCTCTCCTCCAGCTGCGCCTGCAGCGGAGCGAACAGCTTCTGCGGCAGCATCGTGCGCCGGTCGCGCCCGCCCTTGCCACCACGCACCGTCAGTTCAGCGCGACCAAAATCAACATCTTTCACCCGCAGCCGGGCGCACTCCATGAGCCGAAGCCCACTGCCATACAACAGCGACGCCATCAGCCAATGCACCCCGGACAGCTCGCCCAGCACCGCAGCCACCTCGTCCCGCGACAGCACCACCGGCAGCCGCCGCGGCTTCTTCGCCCGGCGGATATCCTCCATCCACGGCAGCTCCAGACCCAGCACCTCGCGATAGAGGAACAGCAGCGCGGCCAGCGCCTGGTTCTGGGTGGATGGCGCAACGTTGTCGCGCAGGGCCAGTGAAGTCAGGAACGCCTCCACCTCGCGCCCGCCCAACTCACGCGGATGACGGCGGCCGTTGGCCTTGATGAAACGGACGGCCCAGGCGACATATGCCTCCTCCGTGCGCCGGGCCATTCCAAGGCGCCGGATCCTGCCGCGCAGCTGGTCAAGCAGTCCGCCGGGCCTGCTCCCCCCGACCACACCATGCCCAGCCACCCTCGTTGTACCTCCCGCCCCACGGTGATAGCGTTCCATCGACCTTCCTTGGCCATTCCACTACAAGGGCCAGATTAGGCACCGGGGTTACACACCTGCACTCGCCGCAAGCCGATGTAGACGGTAGGAAAAACCTGATTCTGAAGGGGGAAAACCGTGGCTTACGCACAGGGCATACGCCCCGTTTTGATATCGAATAGGTGTTAGGCCGCTCAAGAGCCCTCACTCGGACCATATGCAGGTTCAACATCGCTTCCAGCTTCCAGCGGTAGTACTTTCTTCACTTCCCCGCTGATCTGCCTCGGCGTATCAAAGTGGTCACGCTTCACCCGGCGTATGCGTCTTCACAGGAGTAGCTCGTGAACAAGCAATTCCAAATAGCCAATTCACTGTTGTGGGCATCTGCCATCATCGCTTCGGCGGCGCTTAAGGCGCCAGACGCAATGACATTTCTTGTGCTGCCCTCACTCGCTGCGGTTTCCTGGCTGTTCGCAATCTCCCGTAGCCGATCCAAGCCGTGTACCCAGCGACCCGCCGGAGCGGCCTAACAAATCGTTCAAGCCGAACCTGCTTCGCTCCGCCAACAGCGTGGCAGATAAAGCTTGCCACGCTGTCGGCTGCGCTACGCAGGTCGGCTTAACTCAGGTGTTAGCCCCCACAGAGCAATCTCGATTCTTTACATTTGAGGGACCACATGAAGAAGCTCATCGCCATATCAATCCTCATGCTTTTTGCGGGCACCAGCCAAGCCGATGCCAAACTCACCTACTCCACTGCCGAGCTTGAAGCAGCAGGAGCCAATAACGTGGCCAGCATCGTCGAGCGGTACGTTACGGACACAGATCGCACCACGTTGATCTCTCCGGACACGGTGCTCTTTTTGGTCGACGGCAGGCCCGTTACCTCGGTCGACGATTACCTTCCCAGTTCCAACCGCGTGGAGGTCCTTACGGATGGTGACTCGGTGGTGATCAACGTGGTCACCAAGCCATCCGTGGGTGGTGGCTAACAATGCGTTCAAGCCGAAGCCGCTTCGTTCCACCAACCACATGGCAGGTAAAGCTTGCCATGTGGTTGGCTCCACTACGCAGCTCGGCTTAACTCAGGTGTTAGGACTCATATGCCACCACCTCGCGTAACCAAGGCATTCGTGACGAGCCAAGTCAGCGGCTTTAATTCAAACATTGACCGTGCGCGCGATCTCTACAAGAAGATTGTCTTGCATGGCTACACAGGCGCATCGGCCGCTGCTTCAGCACGGCTGACCAATCCAGATACGCGAGACGCTGCTCAGTTCATCTTCTTTGAGATTGCGGCCAAATTCGAGGACTTTGCAAAGACCATGTTCCAAGCCGAGGTTCGTTCTCGATTGAAGATCACGGTCAAACAAAGCCCTTTCGTAATGGGGGATCCTGATCAGGGCCTCAATAACAAGCTCGGCTGGGGCAGCCCGCAAAAGCTGAAAGAGCGTGGCGCCAATATTCTTGGTCCCACGTCTTTTTTTGCTACTCTCCACGCCACCCTTGGGGCGGCAACGTACAACCACCTTGTGGCAGCGCACATGGTGCGAAATAGGATCGCGCACTCCGGCGGACAGGCGCAGACAAAATTTGTGAAGCACCTAACCGCAGAAGGAATCCCAACGGCTCAACGACAAGGCATGAGTGTAGGCCGCTACATCCGAGACTATCCTGTCGCTGCTAGCGCCACCAACAAATACTTCTTCGTTTATCTTCAGGCTTACGAGGACTTCGCGGATAAGGCGCTCGCCGCCCTGCCGTGAGTATGAGTCCTAACAATGCGTTCAAGCCGACCCCGCTTCGTTCCACAAACCACATGGCAGGTACAGCTTGCCATGTGGTTTGCTCCACTACGCGGCGCGGCTTAACTTAGGTGTTAGGCCGATTAGGACATTTGCGGGGAGCGTGTAGCCTTGTCCATGCGCTGTTCTTCATACAATCAGGGGAGTTGGAGACGATGAGAAAGATTTCTATCATTGCGGCGGCACTGGTAATTTCAGGTTGTGCCACTTTTGCACCGCAGCCACCCGTCGCAATAAGTACTCCGTTTGACTCTGCAGCTCATTCTGCATATGCGGTGGCAGGAAGTGGCGCGGTTAAAGGCCAAGCCTTTCTTCGGCAACAGGGAGGCGGAGTGGTCACATGTGCTGGCAGCGAGGTCATGCTCATCCCATCAACTCCGTACTTCAGCGAGGCACTGGACATCGCCCGCTCTGGCCGTCAGATTCAGCCTGCCCACGTGGAGGCACAAGAACTCGTTAAGCAGTCAACCTGTGATGCTCAGGGCAATTTCCAATTCTCGGACGTTGCGGCGGGCGCTTGGTTCGTAACAACTGAGGTAGCGTGGGTTGTTGGCTATAACTCACAAGGCGGAGGGCTGCTGGCAGAGATCTCCGTCAGTGATGACCAGGTTACAGAGATACTTCTTACGGACTCCCATCGAGTTGGTCGGTAATCGGCCTAACAATGCGTTCAAGCCGACCCCGCTTCGTTCCACAACCCATATGGCAGGTAAAGCTTGCCACATGGGTTGCTCCACTGCGCGGCGCGGCTTAACTTAGGTGTTAGGCCGCTAGGGGGGTCTATCGTGCTCATTTCGATGCTTTCCATTCTACTTCCCGGCCTTGCAGTTCACTTCGGGATTTGGCTTCTAATGGCCAACGGACTACTCAACTGTCTAGAGTTCCGTCATCCTGAAACTTACGCAGCAATGGGCGGGTCGTCGCTCCGTCTCCGCAGTGGACTCCGCGGTATACCGGTTGTCCTAAGATTTGTGCTCCGCAGAGAGCACCGGGGCTTCGGGGACGGGATGTTGTCGCTCATTTCGTACTCGACCCTTGTCTACTCGGTGGTTTGTACTCTGGCCTTTACGTTTCTCGCAGTCATAACAATCAACGGCCTGACTAGGGGCGCGGCCTAACAATGCGTTCAAGCCGAAACCGCTTCGTTCCACCAAGCACATGGCAGATACAGCTTGCCATGTGCTTGGCTCCACTACGCAGTTCGGCTTAACTTAGGTGTTAGGCCTACAGGGAAAACTAGTGCACAAGGTCATCAGCTCGGGCTTACTCTCAATTGCTCTCTCCTTGTCAGCACAAGCCGGGCAGCTGGATAGCTTTACCGATCTCTTTGCCCGTACGTGTATGCAGCACTTCTATTCGCAGGACCAGCTGCGCGGGGAGTTGGCAGCGCATCAAGAACTCGCTGGACAGGAAGCATCATTTTTCCTTGGTGGCCTTGAGGGCACGGCGTGGCTGGTAGAGCACAACAACTCTAGGTTTGTGGTGTCACTTCGGCAGGATGGCATGTGCGCTGTTTTCGCACAGACTGCATCGGCAACAGATGTCCAACGCAACTTCATAGCCACGGTGGGAGACGCGCCTGAGCCGTTGATTGCGGTCCAGCGTCAGAACAACGGGCCTGCATCTGGCTCAACTCGTACTGTTTCCTACGCCTGGACCCGAGAGCAGGATCCATCGGAGTTGCTTTTCACTCTTACCACCTCTGAGGATCCCGCTTCACCTGTTCAAGCCATGGCATCCCTCGGCGCCGTAGCAAAGTAGGCCTAACAATGCGTTCAAGCCGAAGCCGCTTCGTTCCACCAAGCACATGGCAGATACAGCTTGCCATGTGCTTGGCTCCACTACGCTTCTCGGCTTGACTTAGGTGTTAGCCCCCACAGAGCAATCTCGATTCTTTACATTTGAGGGACCACATGAAGAAGCTCATCGCCATATCAATCCTCATGCTTTTTGCGGGCACCAGCCAAGCCGATGCCAAACTCACCTACTCCACTGCCGAGCTTGAAGCAGCAGGAGCCAATAACGTGGCCAGCATCGTCGAGCGGTACGTTACGGACACAGATCGCACCACGTTGATCTCTCCGGACACGGTGCTCTTTTTGGTCGACGGCAGGCCCGTTACCTCGGTCGACGATTACCTTCCCAGTTCCAACCGCGTGGAGGTCCTTACGGATGGTGACTCGGTGGTGATCAACGTGGTCACCAAGCCATCCGTGGGTGGTGGCTAACAATGCGTTCAAGCCGAAGCCGCTTCGTTCCACCAACCACATGGCAGGTAAAGCTTGCCATGTGGTTGGCTCCACTACGCAGCTCGGCTTAACTCAGGTGTTAG
>NZ_JBMPPO010000006.1:0-262987 GCF_049339425.1 Luteimonas dalianensis
CTGTCCATCTGCTTCTTAAGGACTGGAACCGGGCGCCCAATGGTCCGCTTTTGGGAATCGACATTTGGCCAACAGGATTGGATAGCACTCCCCTGTTATCCAAGGTGGTCAGAAGCGACGCCATCGTTTGGGCGCCGATTGTGATGTGCATATAGGGCTGTTGCTGAAGCTCCGGGGCGATCTTAACTGGATAGTAAGGTTGTGAGTCCCAGCGCTCCGAATTAGAGTGCCAATCAGCAGAGATGATGAAGATAGTGCTCTGCACGATGAGGGCGCACAGCACGGCAATCCGCCCGGCCGACGCACCCAAGACTAGGTGAGCCCAGCGAGCAGCTAGGATGCCGAAGACCAGCAGGAGCGGGATCGCGTAGCGACCGTTGCCGCTGGTTGCCAGCCATAGGAAATAGCTGGCCGTGCAAAAAACCAATAGATTTGCGTCTATTGGGGTAAAGTCGGCTTCGCCCCAAGGTCGGGGTTTATTTCGTCGTATATTGCGAATACCGTAGGCTGCGGCTGCGCCGAGTCCGAGTGTGGCTATAAACAACACTCTGATGTCAGGAGAGAACAGTTCCGTATAAATATATGCGCGAGGCCAGGCCATGTCGTATGGTCGCGACAGCCACTCGCTTAGATTTTCTGGAATAAATCGCGTAGCTGCTAAGGGCTCATATGGTGCATAAGGCGAATGAAATATGTGGTTGAAGAGTGGAAACAGTGGACTTCCAAACTCATTCCATAGTATGAGGCTGTACCAGCCCATGCCGACAACAATTGCTGCTAGGCCGCCCGCGGCATAGGAAAATATAGAGAGCCAGCGTAGCTGCCCACTTGCACATTGCCATATAGCCATGCAGGCGAGCGCGATAACGAATACCGCATTGTTCTGTTTAATTGAAAAGGCAACGCCGATAGCTGCGGCGGACGAGATGCACCAAAGGTGCGCGCGTGTGCGATGTGGAGCTTCCAGTGCCATCCAGAGGCCGGCTACCACGAAGGAGGACGCCGTTGGATCAATTGACGAGGTGCCTACCGCTTGAAGGAAGGGAGGCGCAGTCAATGCCAGCATTGTGGCAAGTGCAATCCATTTGAGCGAGGCATTACCAGCAGCTACCCAGACGCGTTCGCAAATTAGCCAGATGAAGATTCCGTTAATGGCATGAAGAAGCGCGAAAGTGAGGCCGATTGACCATGAGGGCCAATCAGCTGAAACCATGGTGTAGAATGGAATATAGCCGAGCGGGTTTTGATAAATTTGGGGGCCCGCACCGAACAGGTCTGCTGATATACGGTTATTAAGCCATGCGTGCGGGATATAGAGATGGTGGTTGAGGACATCCCATGACAACTCTTTCCCTGCAATCCAGGTCCAAATAATAGTCAGCACCAGAAGAGTGAGCCAAGCCCATGGACGGTAGCGGCGCAGCTTCGCCTGTGATCGATACGGTGTTTTGTCCAGTTGCCCCGCAGGCATCCTTACTCTCCGTGACCATGCGGTGGTCATAGTTTCCCAGCGGCTCCATTGGCCTCAGCATAGTCTTTAATTGCGGCACGTGGCTGGTAGATGTTTGCCGCGGATGTCTGGGCTGTCGCACGACCAGCTGCGCACGTTGGACAAGACGCTCAAGGACGTAGTCTGATGGGTGTCTGCATAAGGCGATAGCCGGACGATTCCGGTTGCGCCAGGCACCAGCGACTGAATTGCAATTACACCGCTATCGTTGGTCGTAATGGTTCCCACATAGTTCGACACTTGGCCGGACGTGACTTCGCAGCCCCACGCGTTGGAAGACGGGAGAGTTGCCTCGCTCTGCGCTACTTCGCTGACCCGGTCTCTGCATACGGAGCCCGCGAGAATTACTTCGGAGATTCGTGCCCTGATCGCATAGTCCCGATAAGCTGGGAGGGCGACCGTTGCAAGTAAGGCAATGATTGCGACTACGAGCATCAGTTCGATTAACGTAAATCCACGCGACCCCTTCATGAATTCATCGCCTTCGAAAGCGTGCCGGGGGCTTCCAAAGAAGCCCCCGGCGGATGATTAGCTACTGTTGTTGACAGCAATCAGCCACGACAAGTGCTCGGAAGGAACTTGTCGTCGATGTTTGCGCTGTCGCAAACCCAGCGGCCTACGCCACTACCCGCGCTGATAGCAGTGGTTCCGGTCGCGCCTGCATACGGAGTCAGAGTGACCTCGCCAGTAGCATTCGGAACAGTTGACTGGACCGAGATTACCCCGGTGGCGCTCGTCTGGACGGTGCCGACATACTGCGAAGCATTGCCAGTGGTGACTTCACAGCCGTAACCGTTAGCACCCGGAAGGCTAGCGGCCGACTGAGCCGTTTCAGTGACGGCTGTGCGGCATTGCGATGCCGCCAGAATCACTTCGGAAACCCGTGCACGGGTGGTGTAATCCTGATACGCCGGCAGCGCAATCGCCGCCAGAATGGCAATGATCGCCACAACGATCATCAGCTCGATCAGGGTAAAGCCCTGTTGCATCTTCTTCATGGTGTATCCCCTAGGAGTGATTGGAACATCACGTGCCGCGAGGCCGGCTGGTGCCGGGTCCCTGGGCAGCCGTGCGACGTTGCACGTGCAGGATCATATACGCAGGAGGCGTGCCAAAGCGGGCATTGTGGGGTGCGTCATGCGGGGCCCTTGGGGCGGGTCACAGATAAGTCGCCATGAAAGGGTTGCGGACTGACGCGAAGTGTCACTTCATTGCCAAAAGTGACAAGTTTTGGATCTGGGGTTTACCCGAGGTCGGCCGGAGTGTGACGTTGGTCCGTAGGGCTGTCCAGCCAGCCGTCCCGCCGTTTGAACGCGCAGGTAGGGAAGACCCCAGTTACCGGCGGCCTGCCCACGCGGGTACGGTGCCCGTACCCCCACGCGAGGCGCCACGCCATGACCGGAATCGACGTTCTGAACCCTTCCGTCCTGCCCATGGAGTTCAGGGCGCCCATGGAGGCCGGCGGGTCGCCGGTGGAGGCTGCCCCGCAGACGAAGCTCGAAGAGGGCCAGGCGCTGGCGGAGCAGCTGCAGGATCCCGAGGTCATCAACGATCCGGCGGCGGTGGAGGCGTTTTTCGAGGAGAACGCGGAGCAGCTGCAGGATCCGGATGTGGCGGCCGGTTTCATCCAGTCATTCGAGCCCGACTGGCTGCAGACGATCGTCGGCCAGTTCCCGCATGCCAGCGCGGAGCAGCAGGTGGCCTTTGTCGAGCACCTGTCGGACGCGCTGGGCGCGGCTTCCCACAGCGACCAGCTTTCCGCCGAGTGGGTGGACGGCCTGTTCAGCGGCGCCGCGGAGCACACGCAAACGCGCTGGGCGGTGGGCCAGCTGATGCGCAGCGGCGATTTCTCCACCGGGTTCCTCACCCAGGCGATGCGCGAGGTGGTGGTCAACGGCGATGCGTACGGGCCGGTGACCTGGTCGCTGGGCGGTTCGTCCTACGCAGACAACGGGCTGGGCTGGATCATGGACGCGGTGGCGCGCAATCCGGAGGCCGCGGCGCTGACCACGGCAGCCTTTGCCGGCGAGCTGATGGACAACCCCAACGTCAGCGACGCGGATGTGGCGCGGGTGTTCGAGGTGGGGACGGTGGACTATCGCACCACCGACCCGGGCATGGCCGAGTACGCGGCCCGCCAGGTGATCGGGGAGGTGGATGCGCGCGAGGGCAAGCTGCCGCCCGGCTACGACGACGCCATGGCGGCGATCGCCACCGAATATTTCGACGATATCGCCTACGCGGCCAACAGCCCGGTGGATATCCCGCTGGACCAGCAGGATACCGTGCGCGACGGCATCGAGATGCCGTTCTCGGCCGCCCACCACCTGCTGTATGCGGCCGGCGGCGCCAGCCCGGATGCGCTGGGCGAACTGATGGTGGCGATGGGCGAGTGGCAGGACGGGCTGCTGGCTGAATATGGCGGCGATCCCAACCTGTCGTCGGCGTACGGGCGTGAGCTGGGCGCGATGGAGGCGATGCTGAGCGGGTCCATCGCCAGCCGGCTGATCGATGACGGCAAGGCGGCCGACGCGGACAACGCGGCGGCGCGCGAGGGCCTGGGCATCCTGCTCAACGCCATCGAGACCAAGGGCTCCTCGCTGACGGGGGCGGCCAAGAGCGCGGTGAAGGAGCTGATCACCGATGCGCTGATTCCCAAGTCCGACGAGCAGGCGCAGGCGCGGGCGGACTACGTGGACGAGGTGGTGGCCCACCGCCGCGACGCCTTCCGCGATGCGGCCAACTACCTGCTGGTGAACCCCTCCAACCTGGAGGCCTACACCCTGGGCCAGAACCCGCCGGTGACGGTGGACATCAGCCCGGCGGCCACGATCCAGGCCTACGAACAGCGGCTGATGGCCGAGTATGCGGAAATGGGCAACTGGGGCTTCACCGTGGACGCCGACTTCACCGTGCCCGACGGCAACGGTGGCCTGCAGATCATGCCCCTGGAAGACATGTCCGCCGCCCAGCGCGGCGCCTACGTGGAATGGATCAGCACGCCCGAGGTCCAGCAGGTCCTCCTGCAGCAGGTGGACTCCCAGAACCAGGCCCACGATGACGTGCCGTTCGGGATGGGTGATTGATTGGGGAAGTTGTACTCGGGCTTCATGGACCGGGATCGGCAAGATCCCGCAGCGTCTTGATTTTTACCGGCTGCCGGTTGGGGAAGCGGGCGACCAGGTCAAGCTCGCCGCCCATCGCGCGGACATATTCCTGCAGCGTTGACAGCAGCATGTCGGTCCGGCTCTCGTACCGGGAGACGGTGTCCTGACCCACCTTGAGCATCTTTGCAACCTGGACCTGCGTGCGGTTCATGGCCTTGCGCAGGTCCCGCAGGGAAAGCTCTTCAGCAATGAGCTCCTCCGCCCGCGAATCAATACGTGCCCGCCGCTCTTTCGGAAGCCGTGCGATTTTCTGCTCGAGTGAGGTGCCCATGGTTGCTATTTCCTTTTACGTGAAGCCAGTTGCGCCAGGTGGTTGTCGAATCGTTGATCAGCGGTGCTGATGAGCTTTCTGTAAAACAGCTTCTCGCTACCCCCGGACTTGTCGCCCGCAACGAGCAAAATTCCGCGGCGAAGCGGGTCGAACGCGAACGCGATACGCCAGACGCCGTTGTCGGCGTTGAAGCGCAGTTCCTTCATGTTGTGATGTCGCGATCCTTTCAGCGTGTCCACGCGCGGGCGCTTGGCAGTTGGACCGAAGCGCTCGATCACGCGTGCCTGCGCCAGGATTTCGTCCTGAACGACTTCCGGGAGTAGATCGAACTCCGGTTCGAACTCCTCAGCAAATTCGACGATCCATGTCATGCCGTGATAATGCTCTGCAAGGCATATGGTGTCAAGATCATGTTTTCGGCCGGGAGGACCACTTGCCGGTACGCAAGGGCGAGGAGGTGATCGGCACTACCGTGGAGACCGAAACGATGCTTGCAGACAATTGGCGCCTGCTTCTCAACCGTCACGGGGAAGTCAGCGTTTGGGCACCCGGACCAGGCGGGTGCCGCTGGCGCGGTCGTGCCAGGTGAGGCGGTCGCGGTCGAGCCAGGCCCAGAAGAAACCCAGGCCGGCCAGCAGCAGCGAGGCGGTGCCCACTGCGTAGCGGATCCACACCGAGTGCCAGGAGGGCGCGCTGCCGGGGTCTTCGGCATTCACCAGGCGCAGCCGCCACGGCCGCATGCCCAGGCTCTGCCCGCCGCGCCGCCAGCTGACGGTCATGTACAGCCCGCCTGCCACCCAGCAGGCGATCCACAGCAGCCAGCCGAGCAGGGTGAACGGCTGGATGTATTCGCGGGCGTCGTGGCCGGCCAGGGTGTAGGCCAGGTTGAACAGGAACGACAGCAGGAACCACAGCGCCAGCACCGGCCACATGTCGTAGAAGATCGAGAGGAAGCGCCAGGCGAGGTGGGCGCGGGGCTTGGCGGGTGCGTCGGATTCCATCGCGCAAGGATATAGGCCGCGGGGTATCGTTTCCGCCATGTCCAGCACGACGCCCGCCGACCGCCGCCAGGCCGCCATGCAATTGCCACCCCTGCGCGACGAGGATGCGCGGGCGATCGACGGTTTCCTGGACGCCATCTGGGCCGAGCGCGGACTGGCGCGGCAGACGCTGGACAGCTACCGGCGTGACCTGTCGATGCTGGCGCGCTGGCGCGAGGGCCGCGGCGGCGGGCTGGCGGGGGCGGACCGGCAGGGGCTGCATGATTACCTGGCCTGGCGCACGCGTGGCGGGTATTCGGCGCGCAGCAATGCGCGGCTGCTGTCGGCGCTGCGGGCGTTCTATGCGCACCTGGTGCAGCGCGGGGCGCGCAAGGACGATCCGACGGCGCTGATCGAGGCGCCCAGGCTGGGCAGGCTGCTGCCCAAGGCGCTCACGGAGAGCCAGGTGGAAGCGCTGCTGGCGGCCCCGGACGACGCCACGCCCGAAGGCCTGCGCGACCGGGCGATGCTGGAGCTGATGTACGCCTGCGGCCTGCGCGTGAGCGAGCTGGTGAACCTGCCGGCCAACGGCGTGAACCTGCGCCAGGGCGTGCTGCGGGTGACCGGCAAGGGCGGCAAGGAGCGGCTGGTGCCGCTGGGCGAGGAGGCCCGGCACTGGCTGGAGCGGTATCTGGACGAGGCGCGTCCGGTGCTGGCGGGTGGGGAACCGGCCGGGCGGGGCAGCCGGGGGGGCAAGCGCGGACGGGGGGCAGGTGGTACGCGCGCTGCAGATCCGGCGCTGTCGGGTACGGCCGCGCCGTTGTTCCTCGGCGCCGGCCAGGCGGCGCCGACCCGGCAGGCGTTCTGGGCCTGGGTGAAGCGATACGCGGCGGTGGCCGGGATCGACCCGGCGCGGGTGAGCCCGCACGGCCTGCGCCACAGCTTCGCCACCCACCTGCTCAACCACGGCGCCGACCTGCGCGCGCTGCAGATGCTGCTGGGCCACAGCTCCCTCTCCACCACCCAGATCTACACGCTGGTCGCCCGCGAGAAACTCAAGCAGCTCCACGCCCACCACCACCCCCGCGCCTGACCCCGGCTTGGCGTCAGGAGCGCGCATGGCGCGCTCCTGCATAGGGATGCTTGACGATACTAACGTGCCGCGTTAGTGTTTGGCCATGGCCATCCAGTCGTTCCGGTGTAAGGACACACAGGCGATGTTCGAGGGGCGACGGACTCGCCGTTTCGTGAACATCGAAACCGTGGCGATGCGGAAATTGGCGATGCTTCATCGCGCAGCCGCCCTCGACGACCTGCGGGTGCCGCCCAACAATCGCCTGGAGGCGCTGCAGGGTGATCGGGCGGGGCAGCACAGTATCCGGGTGAACCGGCAATGGCGGGTGTGTTTCGTCTGGCTATCCGCCGGTCCCGCGAACGTCGAGATCGTCGACTACCACTGAGGAGAGATCACCATGCGAAAGATTCCCTGGCCGCATCCGGGTGAGATCCTGATGCACGAGTTCCTGGAGCCGATGGGCATTACCCAGTACCGGCTTGCCAAGGAGATCGGCGTGCCGCAAAGGCGGATCGGGGAGATCGTGGCGGGGAAGAGGGCGGTGACGGTGGACACCGGGTTGCGCCTGTCCCGTTTCTTCGGCATGTCCGAGGGCTTCTGGACCGGTTTGCAGCTGGATTACGACGCGGCGAAGGCCAGGGATGCGCTGGCTGCGGAGCTGGAGCAGATCCGGCCGTGGAGCAAGGCGGCGTAGGGCCGACCTGCATGGGGCGGCGGCATGGTTGGGTTTGGTTGGGGCGGGGCGTGGGATAATCCATGGATTGGCCCGCCTTCGAGGTTTTCACCGCATGAAGCACCTTCTTTTTGTCCTGCTCGGCGCCTCCAGCCTGTCAGCCTGCGCGCAGGCGCCGGATCCGGAGACGGAGGGGGCGGATGCGGTGCCGGTGGCGTCGGCGCTGGAGCGGCCGGAGATCGTGGCCGAGCCGGGCAGCCCGGAGGCGCGCGCGATCGAGGCGATCCATTCGATCAACCCGAACATCCAGGTGGATGCGGTGCAGGCAGCGCCGATCGCCGGCTACCAGGAGTTGGTGGTGGCGGGCCAGGTGGTGTACGTGAGCAACGACGGCCGCTATCTGCTGCAGGGCAGCCTGTTCGACGTGGAGCAGCGCCGCGACCTGAGCCAGGACGCGCTGGCCGGGGTGCGCAGGGAATTGATGAAGCTGGCGCCGGTGGAGGACCGGATCGTGTTCGCGCCGGAGAACCCGCGCCATACGGTGGCGGTGTTCACCGACGTGGAGTGCACGTTCTGCCAGCGCCTGCACCAGGAAATCGACGAGTACAACCGGCTGGGCATCGCGGTGCAGTACCTGGCGTTCCCGCGGGCGGGGCTGCAGGGCGAGGACTACCGCAAGATGGTGTCGGTGTGGTGCGCGGAGGATCCCCGGCAGGCGATGACCGATGCCAAGAGCGGCAAGCGGGTGCCTGACAGGACCTGCGACAACCCGATTGCCGAGCAGTACGAGCTGGCCATGCGCGTGGGCCTGCAGGGCACGCCGCTGATCGTGACCGAGCAGGGCAACCAGATGCCCGGCTACGTCCCGCCCGCCGAGCTGCGCAAGGCGCTGGACGAGATGGCCGGCGCGGGCGGCCAGTAACCGGCGCGGGGCGGGGTTCCGGTACAATTGCGGGCCCTTTTTTACAGTGTCTGCCGGACATGATCGTCCTCGAGGGCCAGCCGGCCCTGTCGCCTTTCAGGCTTGAGCGCCTCCAGGCCCGCCTGCAGCAGTTTTCCTCGTCGCCCCGGGTGCTCGGGGCCTGGCATGTTTACTGGATCGAGCCCGAGCCGGGCGTCCGGCCCGATGCGGATGCGCTGAGGCGGATCCTGCAGGCCGGCACCGGCGCCGCGCCGCGTGCGGAAGGCGCGGCCTCGCGCTACGTGGCACCGCGGCTGGGCACCATTTCCCCGTGGGCGAGCAAGGCCGGCGAGCTGCTGCGCGGTGCCGGCCTGGCGCTGAAGCGGGTGGAGCGCGGTACCCGGCTGGATATCGAAGGCTGGCCGGAAGATGCGGCCGAGGCCGCGGCGCTGGGGCGCCTGCTGCACGATCCGATGACCCAGTCGCTGCTGTCGGCGCGCGAGGATGCGGGCGAGCTGTTCCGCACCCCGGGCCGCAGCGCCCTGGAGCGGGTGCCGCTGGCCGGGCTGGACGAAGCCAACGCGCGCCTGGGCCTGGCCCTGGCCGGGGACGAGATCGACTACCTGCGCGAGCGCTTCGGTGCGCTCGGCCGCGACCCGTCCGACGTCGAGCTGATGATGTTCGCCCAGGCGAACTCCGAGCACTGCCGGCACAAGATCTTCAACGCCAGCTGGACGGTGGACGGCGAGGACAAGCCGCGCTCGCTGTTCGGCATGATCCGCAACACCCATGCGGCCACCCCCGCGCACACGCTGTCGGCGTACAGCGACAACGCGGCGGTGGTGGCGGGCTTCGAGGGCCGGCGCTTCCGCCCGGATCCGGCCACGGCCGAGTACCGCGCCGAGCCTGTGGCCGAGACCGCGTTCTGCATCAAGGTGGAAACCCACAACCATCCGACCGCGATTTCCCCGTATCCGGGCGCGGCCACCGGCGTGGGCGGCGAGATCCGCGACGAGGGCGCGACCGGGCGCGGCGGGCGGCCGAAGGCGGGGCTGGCCGGGTTCTCGGTCTCGCACCTGCGCATCCCCGGGCTGGAGCAGCCGTGGGAGCAGCCGCGCGCGCTGAACCCGCGCATGGCGCCGGCGCTGGAGATCATGCTGGACGGGCCGATCGGCGCGGCGGCGTTCAACAACGAGTTCGGCCGGCCGAACCTCACCGGCTATTTCCGCAGCTTCGAGCTGCCGGTGCAAGACGGCTTCGCCTGGGCCTACGACAAGCCGATCATGCTGGCCGGCGGGCTGGGCGCGGTGGACCGAGGCCAGGTGGAAAAGAAGAAGCTGCGGCCGGGCGACCTGGTGATCGTGCTGGGCGGGCCGGCGATGCTGATCGGCCTGGGCGGCGGCGCGGCCAGCTCCGTGGCCGGCGGCAGCAGCGACGAGGCGCTGGATTTCGCCAGCGTGCAGCGCGACAACCCGGAGATGGAGCGGCGCTGCCAGGAGGTCATCGACCGCTGCGTGGCACTGGCCGATGACAATCCCATCCTGTCGATCCACGACGTGGGCGCGGGCGGGCTTTCCAACGCGATCCCCGAGCTGCTGCACGACTGCGGCGTGGGCGGGGTGATCGACCTGGACAAGGTGCCCAGCGATGATCCGTCGCTGTCGCCGATGCAGCTGTGGTGCAACGAGTCGCAGGAGCGCTACGTGCTGGGCATCGCGCCCGGGCGGCTGGATGAGTTCACCGCGCTGTGCGAACGCGAGCGCTGTCCGTTCGCGGTGGTGGGCACGGCGACGCGGGAGGAGCACCTGCTGGTGGGCTACGGGGTGAAGGCCGGCGTGCCTGGCGCCGATCCCGACGCGGAGCACCCGATAAATCTGCCCATGGATGTGCTGTTCGGCAAGCCGCCGAAGATGCACCGCGATACCGCACGCCCGGCGCGCGAGCGGTTCAGCGCGCTCAATACCAAGGTCATCGACCTGCACGAGGCCGGGCTGCGGGTGCTGGCGCATCCGACCGTGGCCTCCAAGAGCTTCCTGATCACCATCGGCGACCGCACCGTGGGCGGGCTGACCGCGCGCGACCAGATGGTGGGCCCGTGGCAGCTGCCGGTGGCCGACTGCGCGATCACCATGGCCGGCTTCGACGGCACCGCGGGCGAGGCGATGGCGCTGGGCGAGCGCACGCCGCTGGCGCTGATCGACGCGGCCGCGGCGTCGCGCATGGCGGTGGGTGAGGCGATCACCAACCTGCTGGCCGCGCCGGTGGAGCGCCTGGAGCGGATCAAGCTCTCGGCCAACTGGATGGCGGCGGCGGGCCACGAGGGCGAGGACGCGCGCCTGTACGACGCGGTGAAGGCGGTGGGCATGGAGCTGTGCCCGGAGCTGGAGCTGAGCATCCCGGTGGGCAAGGACTCGCTGTCGATGCAGGCGCAGTGGCAGCACGAAGGCGCGCAGCACAAGTCGGTCTCGCCGGTGTCGCCGGTGGTGACCGCGTTCGCGCCGGTGCGCGATGCGACCGCGCAGCTGACCCCGCTGCTGTCGCAGCGGATGGATTCGGAAATCTGGCTGATCGGCCTGGGCGGCGGGCGCCAGCGCCTGGGCGGCTCGGTGCTGTCGCAGTGCCACGGCGCGTTCGGCGGCGCCTGCCCGGATCTGGACGAGCCGCAGCGCCTGCGCGCGCTGTTCGAACTGGTCTGCGAGGCGCGCGAGGCGGGCCTGCTGCTGGCCTACCACGACCGCTCCGACGGCGGCGCCTTCGCCGCGCTGTGCGAGATGGCGTTCTGCTCGCGCCGCGGCCTGGACATCGACCTGGACGGCTGGGGCGAGGATCGCAGCGAGGATGTGTTCCGCACCCTGTTCAACGAGGAGCTGGGGGCGGTGGTGCAGATCGCCGACGAGCACCGCGTGGACTTCGCCGACCTGCTGGCGCGGCACGGATTGATCGAGTGCGCGCAGCGCATCGCGCGGCCGACGGTGGCTTCGTCGATCCGCGTGCTCGACGACGATGAAGTGCTGGTGGAGTGGAGCTGGGAGGAGCTGTTCGACGCCTGGTGGTCGGTGAGCCATGCGATCCAGCGGCTGCGTGACAACCCGGAATCGGCCGACGCAGAGCGCCAGGCGCGCGGGCGGTTCGATGCGCCGGGGCTGAAGCCGAAGCTGACGTTCGATCCGGCCGAAGGCCAGGCGCCCGCGGTCACCGGCGCGGCGCGGCCGCGGGTGGCGATCCTGCGCGAGCAGGGGGTGAACGGGCAGGTGGAGATGGCGGTCGGGTTCGACCAGGCCGGCTTCGCCGCCGTGGACGTGCACATGAGTGATTTGCTCAGCGGCCGGGTGGCGCTGGACGGGTTCAAGGGCGTGGTGGCCTGCGGCGGCTTCAGCTACGGCGACGTGCTGGGCGCGGGCCGCGGCTGGGCGACCTCGATCCTGGAGCATGCGGAGCTGCGTGCGGCGTTTGAAGCGTTCTTCCGCCGCGGAGACACGTTCTCGCTGGGCGTGTGCAACGGCTGCCAGATGATGGCGCAGCTGCGCGACATCATTCCCGGTGCGGGGCATTGGCCCAGCTTCCAGCGCAACCGCAGCGAGCAGTTCGAGGCGCGGCTGGCGATGCTGGAGGTGGTGGGTTCGCCTTCGGTGTTCCTGGAGGGCATGGCCGGCTCGCGGATCCCGGTGGTGATCTCGCACGGCGAGGGCCGGGCGGAGTTCGCATCGGAAGCCGACCGCGCCGCGGCCGGCGTGGCGCTGCGCTACGTGGCCGGCGATGGCGGCCCGGCGCTGTCGTATCCGGACGATCCCAACGGCTCGACCGATGCCATCGCCGGCCTGTGCAGCGAAGACGGCCGCGCCACCATCCTGATGCCGCACCCCGAGCGCACCCTGCGCTCGCTCAACTTCAGCTGGCATCCCGCCGACTGGCCCGACCAGTCGCCCTGGATGCGGATCTTCCATAACGCCCGCCGCTGGGTGGGGTGATCCCGCTGGCGGCGTGTCGGATCAGGTTCCAACACGCCCTGCCGCGTCAAAGCCATGCGTTCACCGCCGCCTGGGATCGTGCCCGGCGTCCGTTGTGCCGGGTGTCGGATCCCGGTGCCGGATTGCGTTTCGCGCAAACCGGACGTCGACTGTCACGTGACGGTCATGCTTTTTCGTGGAACAAATTGTTCAAAATTCGTGGCGGCCGCATCCGTCGTGGATCACGCGGACGCTGAAAAGCAGGTTGTTTCGCAAAGTGTGACGCTCATCGTCCTGTGAAACATCAGCGCGTAGAATTTTGACGCACTGCGGCAATGCTTGACGTTCCTCGCGACCTCCCGTAATTCTCCGGTCAGGGAAGATTCACCGAGGGGAGTTGAGTGACACGCCTGAATGTGCTGGCCGCTACGGATCGCGCCGCTCGCTGCGCGCTCCTTCCTCCCCGCCTCCTGCAAGCCCCCTGAACCCATTCGAAGCCGGACTGCACTGCCTCGGGCACGTGCGGCGGCCCCGTTTTTTTCTTCACCCGGATACGGAACGCAAAGGGACCCACTGCCATGAATCGCATCTACCGGAAGGTTTGGAACAAGTCGCTCGGCCAGCTCGTCGTGGCCTCGGAACTGGCAAGCAGTGACAGCCCCGGCGCCCGCGGCGAGGGCGGCGCAGGCGTGATGCAGCCGCGCCTGCTGGCGGTGGCGATGAGCGTGCTGCTGTTCGGCATGGCTGCACCGCTGGCCATGGCGCAGTCGGTGGAAGTGGGCGGCAACCAGCCCTGCACCATCGATACCGGTGCTTCGGAGATCGCCGAGGAATGCGCGGTTGCGGGCAGCGCCAGCGCAACCGGGGCTGATGCGGTTGCGGTTGGTGCCGGCACGAATGCGGCTGGTGACTATTCGGTTGCCATGGGGCTGGAGGCCGGGGCGCTCGGCCAGGGCAGCGTTGCCGTGGGCACCAGGTCGCAGGCGGATGGATTTGGAACGACGGCGTTGGGCTATTGGGCCACGGCAGCCGGCGAGGGTGCTACGGCGGTTGGTGATGCCAGTACCGCCCAGGGGGCCTTGGCCACGGCGGTAGGCCAGTACGCGTACACGAACGCGGACTACACGACCGCCATCGGCGGCGAGGCAAATGCAGCGGCGTTGGGCGCGACCGCCCTGGGCTACGGTGCCGCTGCCAGCGGGGAGGTAGGTACGGCAGTGGGTGCTGGCAGCATTGCCAGCGGCTTCAACAGCGTGGCGGTTGGTGGGGCGACCACGTTGGGTACGGAGGCGAGCGGGGATTTCTCGACCGCGGTGGGCGGTGAGGCGTGGGCTCCGGGCTTCAACAGCACGGCGGTGGGCAACGGGTCGATGAGCGTCGGCGCCAACAGCACGGCACTGGGCGCGGATTCGACCGCCTCGGCGGACAACTCGGTGGCACTGGGCCAGGGTTCGGTGGCCGACCGTGCCGACAGCGTGTCGGTGGGCTCGGCGGGTTCCGAACGCCAGATCACCAACGTGGCAGACGGCACCGAGGCGACGGATGCGGTGAACTTGGGCCAGCTGGAGGAGGCGACGGCGTACAACCAGTACTTCCGCGCCACCGGCGAGGGCGAGGCGTATGCGCTGGGTGAGGACGCCACTGCATCGGGTTCGGATGCCTACGCCGAAGGCGACTACAGCACGGCGACCGGCGCGGGGAGCACGGCGATCGATGCCGGGGCTTCGGCGTTCGGCAGCGGTGCATTCGCCTTTGGCGAGGGCGCCACGGCGATCGGTTTCAACACCAATGCCGATGGCGCGGGCGCCGTGGCCCTGGGCACGATGGCCCAGGGAATGGGCGAATACTCGGTGGCGCTGGGTGCAGAGAGCATGGCCGAGGGCCTGCTTGCCACGGCGACCGGCGCGCTTGCGGCCGCGACGGGCGATGGCAGCCTGGCGGTGGGCGCGATGAGCATGGCCCAGGGCGAGGAAGCGACTGCCCTGGGCTTCTGGGCCGAGGCTTCGGGCGACGTGGCGACCGCACTGGGTGCCGAGTCCATCGCCTCGGGCATCCAGTCGACGGCCGGCGGCTTCCGCAGCATCGCTTCGGCCGATGCCGCTGCGGCCTACGGCGGGTACAGCGTCGCGTCGGAGTTTGGCGCAACGGCGCTGGGCTACGGCGCGGAGGCGACCAACGGGTACGCGACCGCGGTGGGCATGGCTGCGCTGGCCGAGGGGGTTTCCAGCGTCGCGGTGGGTGAGTACAGCGAGGCGCTGGGCATCGAGAGCGTGGCCGTGGGTGGTACCGCGTTCGGGTTCGTTCCGGCGCGGGCCTCGGGTGACGGTGCCGCCGCGTTTGGCGCCGGTGCCTGGGCCACGGGTGACGAGTCGACCGCGCTGGGCTGGTTGAGCAGCGCCGACGGCGCGTATTCCACCGCGGTGGGCGCGGCGTCGTGGGCGGAGGCCGACGATTCCGTGACGCTCGGTTACGGGTCCTATGCGTCGGCGAACAACAGCGTGGCGCTGGGCTCGGGCTCGGTGGCTGATCGCGAGGACACGGTGTCGGTGGGCGAGGCGGGCGGTGAACGCCAGATCACCAACGTGGCCGCTGGTACCGAGGGCACCGATGCGGTGAACCTGGACCAGCTGGGCGCCGCCATCGCCGCGGTGGATGCCGAGGGCAACCGCTTCTTCGCCGCCACGGCCGGCGACGGCGAGGCTGGCGTGGGTGCGTCGGCCAGTGGCATCCATGCCACGGCCGGGGGCGAGCTGGCTTCCGCGGCGGGGGATTACTCCACCGCCCTGGGCAGCTCCGCGCAGGCGACCGCCGACTACAGCGTCGCGCTGGGTGCCGGCTCGGTGGCCGATCGTGACCACAGCGTGTCCGTGGGCTCGGTGGGTGCCGAGCGCCAGGTCACCAACGTGGCCGCGGGCACCGCGGACACCGATGCGGTGAACCTGGCCCAGCTCAACGTGGTGGCCGACGACGTCGCCGTCATCAACGACACCGCGGTGTTCTACGACGACGGCAGCCGCGGAACGGTGACCTTTGCCGGTGCCGATGGCACGTTGCTCACCAACCTGCAGGCCGGCGAGGTGAGCGCAGGCAGCACCGACGCCATCACCGGCGGCCAGCTGTTCGAGACCAACGAGCGGGTTGAGGTGGTCGAGGGCCGGGTGGATGACCTGGATGGCCGCATCGGCGACGTCGAGGGCGTGGCTGCCAACGCGATCGTCTATGACGACGCCTCGAGGGGTGTCGCGACGCTGGCCGGTGCCGATGGAACGGTGCTGACCAACCTGGCCGCCGGCCGCGTCAACGCGACCAGCAGCGATGCGGTCACCGGCGCGCAGCTGTACGGCTCGATGAACTCGGTTGCCACCGCGTTTGGTGGCGGCACCGTGGTCGATGCCAACGGCCGCCTGATCGGCACCGTGTATTCGGTGCAGGGCAGCTACTACGGCAACGTCGGCGAGGCGCTCGGCGCGCTCGATACCCACATCGGACTGCTGGATGACAGGCTGGCCGGGGTGGAGGTCCTGGTTGCCGAAGGACAGGCCAACAACCGGCGCGTTGTGGTGGGCGGCGACAACGATGCGGCGCTGATCAATGCCGACAGCGATGCGATCGCGGTTGGTTCGGGAGCCCAGGCGGGCGGCCGCAATGCGCTGGCGGTCGGTGATGGTGCCTACGCGCACGGCGACAACGACATCGCGATCGGCAGCAATGCCCATGTCGGCGCCGACGGCAGCACCGCGGTGGGTGCCAATGCCACGATCACGGCTGATGCCACCAATGCGGTGGCGGTGGGCGAGGGCACGAACGTGAGCGCGGCCTCCGGCACGGCGGTGGGCCAGGGTGCCTCGGTCACCGCGGAAGGCGCGGTTGCGCTGGGCCAGGGGTCGGTTGCCGACCGTGCCAACACCGTATCGGTGGGCAGCGCGGGCAGCGAACGGCAGATTGCCAACGTGGCCGCGGGTACCGCGGACACCGATGCAGCCAACGTCGGCCAGGTCAACACCGCATCGGCGCAGACGCTGTCGTCCGCCAACGCCTACACCGACCAGAAGTTCGCGGTCTGGAACGACAACTTCGATTCCTTCCGCGGTGATGTCGAGCGCCGGTTCCACGACGTGGATCGCCGCATGGACCGCCAGGGCGCCATGAGCGCGGCAATGCTGAACATGGCCACCAGCGCCGCCGGCCTGCGCACCCAGAACCGGGTGGGCGTGGGCGTCGGGTTCCAGGGTGGCGAAAGCGCGCTCTCGATCGGTTACCAGCGCGCGATCAGCGAGCGCGCAACGGTCACCTTCGGCGGTGCCTTCAGCGGAGACGAGTCCTCGGTTGGCGTGGGCGCGGGCTTTGGCTGGTGAGTGAATGCGCAGGCCGGGCCGCTGCGGGGGGGCAGCGGTTCCGGCAGGCGAGGTTTGGAACGCAGTAAGAACCCAGGTTGTTTCCCAAGGAGAGAGAAATGAAACACAAGTCCCTGTTGTGCCTCGCCGTTGCCGCGGCGATCGGAATGTCTGCCGCGCACGCGGCGGGCCCGGAGCTGAAGATCGGGCAATCCCGCATCGACCAGCCCGCCGCCGCCCCCGCTGGAGACCGGGTGATCGTCAAGTACCGCAGCGGCACGCTGGCAGCGTCCAGCAGCGCGGCCAAGGCCAGGGTGTTCGAGTCCGCCGCGACGCGCTCGGGCGCGGCCCGGATGGCCCCGCGTGGTACGCGCGTCTCGGCGACGATCGATCGCCGGATGGGCATCGGTGCGGATGTGATGCGCCTGAACCAGAAGCTCGATCGCGCTTCGCTCGACCGGCTGGTCCGCGAGCTGGAGGCCGACCCGGCGGTGGAATATGCAGTGGTCAACGACCGCGACTTCGCGCTGCGCCCCACGGAGCGGCTGCAGGCGCAGGCGAGCTTTACCCCCGATGACACCTTCTTCTCCGTGTACCAGTGGAACTTCCGCACCGACAATCCGGGCGGCATCGACGCGGAAAGCGCGTGGGATGTGTCCACCGGTGAAGGCGTGGTGGTGGCGGTGCTCGACACCGGCATCCTGCCCGACCACCCCGACATGAATGCCGGCCAGCTTCTTGAAGGCTATGACTTCATCACCGATCCGTGGATGTCGCGGCGTGACACCGCCGACCGCATCCCGGGCGCGCTGGACATGGGCGACTGGAACCCGGTGGCGGATGAATGCTACGCCGGCTCACCGGCACAGGAAAGTTCCTGGCACGGTACCCACGTGGCCGGCACGGTGGCGGAAACCACCAACAACGCGCTCGGTGCCGCCGGCCTTGCCCACGGTGCAAAGGTGCTGCCGGTGCGCGTGCTCGGTCGCTGCGGCGGCATGTTGGGCGACATTGCCGATGCGATCGTCTGGGCGTCGGGCGGCGACGTCCCGGGCGTGCCGGCGAACGAGAACCCGGCGGAGGTGATCAACCTCAGCCTGGGTGGCGGTTCGGCCTGTAATGCGGTCTACCAGGACGCGATCGACATCGCCGTGGCCAACGGCAGCACCGTGGTGGTGGCGGCGGGCAACAGCAACGCCAACGCCGCGAACGCGCGCCCGGCCAGCTGCAACAACGTGATCGCCGTGGGCGCGACCCGCATCACCGGCGGCAAGGCCTCCTACTCCAACTGGGGCAGCGTGATCGACCTGTCCGCCCCCGGCGGCGGCGGCAGCGCCGACCCGGGCAATGGCGGCTGGGACGGCTACATCATCCAGGCGGGCTCGGATGCGGCAACCACGCCGGATTCGGGCGACTATCTGTACACCGGCTACATCGGGACCTCGATGGCTGCCCCGCACGTGGCGGCGGTCGTGGCCCTGGTGCAGAGCGCGCTGGTGGAGGCCGAGCGCGATCCGCTGTCGCCGGCCGACATGGAAGCCCTGCTCAAGAGCTCGGCGCGGGCGTTCCCGGTGTCGATCCCCAGCAACACGCCGATGGGCGCGGGCATTGTCGATCCGGCCCAGGCACTCGCCGACGCCCTGGTTGAACCGTGCAACCCGGACGAGGAAATCTGCGAGCCGGACGCCACGATGCTGGTGAACAAGGTGCCGGTGCGCGGCCTGTCCGGCACCGCCGGCAGCGAGGTGCTGTATGCCATCGAGGTTCCGGCCGGCGTGAGCGGTCCGCTGAGCATCACCACCAGCGGCGGCAGCGGCAACGTGTCGATGTTCGTGAGCCTGGATGAAGAGCCCAGCGAGGATGCGTCCGACTGGCGCTCGACCCGTCCCGGCAACAACGAGGTGGTCCGGATCAACAACCCGGGCGCGGGCATCTACTACATCAAGCTGGCCGGCGAGCGTGCCTACAGCAACGTGACGCTGCAGGCGCGTTTCGAAGCGCCGGAGAACGGCGGTGAGCCCGGCGGCAATGAGCTGGAGAACGGAGTGCCGGTGACCGGCATTTCCGGTGATGCCCAGAGCCAGCAGTACTGGACCATCGAAGTGCCGGCCGGCACTGCTTCGCTGAGCGTGGCGATGGCCGGTGGCACCGGTGACGCGGATCTGTACGTGCGCCACGGCGCCCAGCCGACCACTGGCGAGTACGACTGCCGTCCGTACCAGGTGGGCAACAACGAGACCTGCACGATCCCCGGACCGGCGGCGGGGACCTGGCACGTCATGATCCGGGGCTTCTCGGCCTTCTCCGGCGTGAGCCTGACCGGCAGCTACTGAGTGCCGGCAGCCGTTCCCGGCTTCGGCCGGGAGCGGCGTGGATCCATTCGAGCCCCGGTCCGTCCGGGGCTCATTCTTTTTTGTGTGCCGCGCCGGATCCCGGCGCAGCACATCGTTGTAAAGTGCCCCAATGAGCCAGCGGAACCCGAGAACGTGAATCCGGCCCCTGAAACCGCGCAGGTTTCACCCGACGCCCCCGGGACAGCACCCGTCACCGCCGAGGAGCGCGTGATTGCCGCCCTGGTGGACAAGGGCAAACTGAAGGAACCCGACCTGCTTCGCGCCCGGCGCCTGCACGCCGAGGCCGGCGGCAGCCTGCTGGGCCTGCTCGGGCGGCTGGGGCTGGTGTCCGAGCGCGATCACGCCGAAACCTGCGCCGGGGTGCTGGGCCTGCGCCTGCTGTCGGGCAAGCAGGTGCCGGATGATCCGCCGGAGCTGGTGGAGGGTGCGCAGCCGCTGTCGGCGCGCTTCCTGCGCCAGTTCCACCTGTGCCCGCTGGGCGAGTCGGGCGGGCGGCTGATGGTGTGGATGGCCGATCCGTTCGAGGAGTACGCGTGTGAAGCCGTGCAGCTGGCCACCGGGGTGCCGGTGCTGCCGCTGGTGGGCCTGCGCTCGGAGATCGACGACCTGGTCGAGCGCTGGCATGGCCAGGGCCGCAGCGCGATGGGCGCGATCGTGGAGTCGGCCGACGGCGAGGCCGGCGACCTGGACGACGTGGAGCACCTGCGCGACCTGGCCAGCGAGGCGCCGGTGATCCGGCTGGTGAACCTGGTGATCCAGCGCGCGGTGGAGCTGCGCGCGTCCGACATCCATATCGAGCCGTTCGAGAACCGGCTCAAGGTGCGCTATCGCGTCGATGGCGTGCTGACCGAGGGCGAGAGCCCGCCGGCCAACCTGACCGCGGCGGTGATCAGCCGGGTCAAGATCATGGCCAAGCTCAACATCGCCGAGCGCCGGCTGCCGCAGGACGGGCGGATCATGCTGCGGGTGCAGGGCAAGGAGCTGGATCTGCGCGTGAGCACGGTGCCCACCGCGCACGGCGAGAGCGTGGTGATGCGCCTGCTTGACCGCGAGACGGTGGTGTTTGATTTCGAGCGGCTGGGGTTCACGAATGAATTCCTGCCGCAGTTCCAGAAGGTGCTGGAGCAGCCGCACGGGATCCTGCTGGTGACCGGGCCGACCGGCTCGGGCAAGACCACGACGCTGTATACGGCCCTGTCCAAGCTCAATACGCCCGACGTGAAGATCATCACCGTCGAGGATCCGGTGGAGTACCAGATCGAGGGCATCAACCAGATCCAGGCCAAGCCGCAGATCGGCCTGGACTTTGCCAACGCGCTGCGCTCGATCGTGCGCCAGGATCCGGACATCATCATGATCGGCGAGATGCGCGACCTGGAGACCGCGCGCATCGCGATCCAGTCCGCGCTCACCGGCCACCTGGTGCTCAGCACCCTGCACACCAACAACGCCGCCGGCGGCATCACCCGCATGCTGGACATGGGCGTGGAGGACTACCTGCTCACCTCCACCATCAACGGCATCCTCGCCCAGCGCCTGGTGCGCCGGCTCGAGCCCAGCCACGCCGAGCGCTACCCGGCCTCGCCGGAGGAGATCGAGAAGTTCGGCCTGCGCAGGTTCCAGCCGCAGGGCGAGATCTTCCTGTATCGCCCGCGGCCGTCGGAGATGTCGTCCACCGGTTATCTCGGCCGGACCACGATCATGGAGTTCCTGGTCATGAACGACGAGCTGCGCCGGGCGGTGATGCGCCACGCCGGCATGGGCGAGATCGAGCAGATCGCCCGCCAGCACGGGATGCGCACCATGTACGAGGACGGCATCGCCAAGGCCCTGGCTGGCGTGACCACCATCGAAGAGGTGCTGCGGGTGACGGAGGACGCGTGAGGGCCCGCTGGCTTCCCGTCCCCTGCGCGGTCGCGGTGGCGGTCGTGGCCGCCGCCGCACCGGCGCATGCGCTGTCCCGGTATGACGATGGCGATGTGGCGCTGTCAACGGTCGATGGCGTCCCGTGCTTTGCAGTCGAGCGTTACCTGGGGCCGATCTCGCTGTTCTGGACGCGCAAGTTCCGCCCCGTGGATGGTCGGTTCACCGTGTACTCGGCCAGTGTCAGCTCGCGCCAGCCGCCGCATGCGCTGATGTGGGCCATCGATGCCCCGGAGCGAACCGCGGGCTGGGCGCTGGACCGCGGGCAGTGCATCGCGCTGGGCGCCCGTCCCCGTGGGGTGCAGACGGTGATCGGTGAGCGCGGGCTTCCGCTGCCCCCGGGGACGTACGAAGTGATGTTGCGCGTGCGCGACCTGCATCGTGGAGGGGGCGGGCGGCTGACCGCGCTGTTCTGCATTGATGATGACGGGCGCATGCTGGCCGGCAGCAAAGACGCGGGCGCCATGCGGTGTGGCGCCATGGTTGCCGCGGACGACCGCATCCGGGCCCCGGCGCCGCTGCTGGAGGCGCCATGACCCTGTACCGCTACAAGGCACTGAACGCGCGCGGCGAGACGCTCGATGGCCAGATGGAGGCTGCGAGCGAGGCCGAGGTGGTGCTGCGGCTGCAGGAGCAGGGGCATTTGCCGGTGGAGGCGCGGCCGGCGGGCGAGGGCGGCGGCGCTCGCAGCTGGCGGACGCTGTTCAGGCCCAAGCCCTTCTCCGGCCAGCGGCTGGTGCAGTTCACCCAGCAGCTGGCGACCCTGCTCAACGCCGGCCAGCCGCTCGACCGGGCGCTGACGATCCTGCTTGACCTGCCCGAGGACGAGGCGGCCAGGCGCACCATCGCCGACATCCGCGAGGCGGTGCGCGGCGGCAGCCCGCTGTCGCAGGCGCTGGAGCGCCAGCACGGCACGTTCTCGCGGCTGTACGTGAACATGGTGCGTGCAGGCGAGGCCGGCGGCACCCTGCAGGAGACCCTGCAGCGGCTGGCCGAATACATGGAGCGCAGCCGCGAGCTGCGCGGGAGGGTGGTCAACGCGCTGATCTACCCGGCGATCCTGGTGGTGATGGTGGGGCTGTCGCTGTTGTTCCTGCTGGGCTACGTGGTGCCGCAGTTCGCCGGCATGTACGAGAGCCTGGACGCGGAGCTGCCGGTGTTCACCCGGTTGGTGCTGGGCGTGGGCGAGCTGGTGCGCGACTGGTGGCTGCTGCTGCTGGCGATCCCGCTGCTGGCGCTGCTGTGGTTCGACCGCAGGCTGCGCAACCCGGAATTCCGGGCCCGCTTCGACGAGTGGATCCTGGGTGCGAAGGTGGCCGGCACGCTGGTCGCGCGACTGGAAACCGCGCGCCTGGCGCGCACCCTGGGCACCCTGCTGCGCAACGGCGTGCCGCTGCTGGCGGCGCTGGGGATCAGCCGCAACGTGCTGGGCAACCGGGCCCTGGCCGCCGACGTGGACGCCGCCGCCGAGCAGGTCAAGGGCGGCGCCGGGCTGTCCTCGGCGCTGGGGCGCGGGGAGCGCTTTCCGCGGCTGGCGCTGCAGATGATCCAGGTCGGCGAGGAGTCAGGCGCGCTGGATGCGATGCTGCTCAAGACCGCCGACACCTTCGAACAACAGACCGCCCAGGCGCTGGATCGCATGCTGGCGGCGCTGGTTCCCGCGGTAACCCTGCTGCTGGCCGCCATCGTGATGGTGGTGATCCTGGCGGTGCTGGTTCCCATCTACGATCTCACCAATGTCATAGGTTGATGCATGAACAACTTCCGCAACAGTCGACGTCACCAGCCCCGCATCGGCAAGGCCGCGCAGCGCGGCTTCAGCCTGATTGAAATCATCGTGGTGGTGGTGCTGATCGGCGGCATCGTCGCCTTCGCCGCCAGCCGCATCCTGGGCGGCGGCGACCGCGCCCGGGTCAACCTGGCCCAGGCCCAGGTGCAGACCCTGGCCGGCAAGGTCGACAACTACGAGATGGATACCGGCACGTTGCCCGACCGGCTGTCCGACCTGGTGGTGCAGCCCTCGGGCGTGAGCGGCTGGCTGGGCCCGTATGCGACCGAGTCCGAGCTCAACGATCCGTGGAATACGCCCTTCGAGTTCCGCGTGCCCGGCGATGGCAGGCGCTACGACATCGTCAGCTACGGCGCGGATCGGCAGCCGGGCGGTGAGAGCGTGAATGCGGATATCCGGATCCAGCAGTAGGGCGGTTCGTCGCGTGGCGGGTGGCGGGACTGGCCGGGGGGAAGGTGGCCGGGGGGAAAGCGGCTGGGGGAAAAGCGGTGTCGGCCGGTCATTCACTTTCGTCAGCCGTTGCGACGGCACTGTTCGTGCCCGGGTGGTGGGTTCGCGGGGGCGCGGGCGCGGATTCACGCTGATCGAGGTGCTGGTGGTGGTGGGCCTGATCGCCATCGCCGGCGTGCTCTCGGTGGGGATCCTCGGCGGTGGGCTGGAGCGGATGCAGCTGCGTTCGGCGGCCGGGGACATTGCCGCCAACCTGCGCTTCACCCGCGCCCACGCGCTGGCCACCGGGACGCCGCAGCGGTTCTCGATCGATCCGGTTCAACGCAGCTGGCAGGCGCCGCGCGAGCGCAGCGGCACGATCCCGGAGCGGCTGGAGGTGGAGTTCACCGGCGCGCGCGAGATGCAGGAGCGCGACGGGGAGGGCGTGATCGTGTTCTTCGACGACGGCGCATCGTCGGGCGGGCGGGTGCGGCTGGAGGCCGGTGATGCGCGCTGGGACGTGGACGTGGCCTGGCTGACGGGGGAAGTGCGGGTGCATCGGGGGCGGCGGTGAGCCAGCGTACGCGCGGCTACACCCTGATCGAGGTGCTGGTCGCCTTCGCGGTGCTGGCGCTGGCGCTGACCGTGCTGCTGGGAACGCTCTCGGGCGCCACCCGCCAGGTGCGCTGGTCGGCCGATGCCGGCCGCGCCGCACTGCACGCGCAGTCGCTGGTGGCGCAGGTGGGCGTGGGCGAGGTGCTGGTGCCCGGACAGCGCGGGGGCGAGCTGGACGCGGGGCGCTACCGCTGGCAGCTGGAGGTCGAGCCGTGGGTTGATCCGCAGCTGCCGGTGGCGCCGCTGGCCGATCCGTTCGGGTCGCAGATGATGGCCATCCGGCTGACGGTCGAGTGGGGCGAGGGCGGGCCGCGCGAGCGGCTGGTGGTGGAGTCGCTGCGGCTGGTGGCGGCGGAGGGGGTGGCGCTGTGAAGCAGCAGGCTGTTCATTTGCGCAAGCCGTTGCGACGGCATTGTTCGTGTCCCGGCGGCGGGTTCGCGGGGGCGCGGCGATTCGTTTTCGCAAGCCGTTGCAACGGCACTGTTCGTGTTCCGGCGGGTGGGTTGCGCGGGCGCGGATTCACGCTTATTGAAGTACTGGTGGCCACCGCGCTGCTGGCCGCCGGGCTGGCGCTGGCGTTCGCCACCCTGCGCGCGGCCACCGCCACGGTCGAGCGCGGCGAGCAGATGGCGCGCTACAGCGAGCGCGTGCGGGCCGTGGACGGTTTCCTGCGCCGGCGGCTGGCGTCGGCGCATTCGGCGGTGTTCGAAGTCGACGAACGCACCGGGCAGGCGGCGCGCTTCATCGGCGAAGCAGACCGCATCCGCTTCGTCAGCGACCTGCCGCCGTACCTCGGCCATGGCGGGCCGGCGCTGCACGATGTGGCCGTGGTGCGCGGCCGTGACGGCGTCCGCCTGGAGGTGTCGTTTGCCACCGTGCTTGCCGGCCAGACCTGGCCCGACGACCCGCCGCGCGCGCCCGAGCCGCTTGCCGAAGACCTGCGCAGCGTGCGCTTGAGCTACCGCGGCCTGGATCGCGAGGGCGCATTGACCGGCTGGCTCAGCCAGTGGCCCGATCCGTCCCAGCTGCCGGTGCAGGTGAGGATTGAAATCGAAGACGAGCGCGAAGGCCCGTGGCCGACCCTCGTGGTGTCGCTGGTGCAGGGGCAGGGTCGGCTGGACGGGGCTGCGCAGGAGCTTGGGCTGTGACCGGTCGCCGAGGCGGAGCGGGCGAGCGCGGCGCGGCGCTGCTGCTGGTGCTGTGGCTGATCGTGCTGCTGACCGCGCTGGTGGGGGCGTTCGCGCTGACCGCGCGGGTCGAGCAGATGCAGGGCCGGGTGCTGGCGCACGCGGTGGTCGGCGACCAGGTCGCGCGCGCCGGCCTGGAGTACGCGCTGCTGCGCCTGCGCGACACCGATCCGCAGGCGCGCTGGATCCCCGACGGCCGTCCCTACGAGTGGGACTTCAACGGCGTGCCGCTGGAGCTGCGCATCGTGGATGAAACCGGCAAGGTCGACCTCAACGGCGCCGACCAGGCCCTGCTGGCCGGGCTGATGGCCGCGCTGGGTGCCGAGCCCGCGGATGCCGAGCGGCTGGCCGGGGCGATCATCGACTGGCGCGACCCGGACGACCTGGGCCAGCTGGTGGGCGCGGCCGAGGATCCGCAGTACGCCGCGGCGGGGCTGCCCTACGGCGCCAAGGACGCCCCGTTCGAGGCGGTATCTGAGCTTGAGCTGGTGCTCGGCATGCCGCCGGAGCTGGCCGCGGGCATGGCCGGGCACGTCACCGTGCACGCCGGCCGGCCGCGCCCGGATCCCAATTACGCCGGCGCGGTGGTGCTGCAGGCGATGGGGATCGACCCCGAACCGGTGCTGGCGGGCCGGCAGATGGAGGATGAAAGCCTCGGGGCGGGCGCGTTCGCCGGTACCGGCAGCGGCACCTGGAGCATCGACAGCCGTGCCCGCCTGCCCGATGGCCGCCAGTCGCGCCTGCAGGCGGTGGTGCGTGCCGGCGGCGGATTGCCGGGCGCGGCCTACACGCCGCTGCGCTGGAAACAGGGAGCGGTCGCGCCGGATGGTGACTGAGCCGGACACCGTGATGGGGCGTGTAATATCGACAGCCGCGCGGCCGGATGGCGCGCGATGGAAGGCGGGCGGGCCGGGGGGGCGCCCGGCGTGGACAGGATCCAACCTTGCGGGAAGGGAGGGCGCTGCGGCACCCGGATGACGACTGACGCCGACATTGCTGGGCCTGCGCCGCTGCGCAAGCGACTGGGGCGCGCGGCCGGGGGCCGCCTGGCGCCGGGCATCGGCGGCTTCTGGCGCTGGTGGGGGCTGGCGCTGGCAAGCTGGCTGCCGGTGCGCATGCGCGACCTGCTGCAGCTGGACGGCCGCCGCCTGCTGCTGCGCCACGCTGGCGGCGAGCTGCGGGTCGCGCTGGAGCGCAGCGGCCAGGCCCGCGAACTGGTGCGCCTGCCCTGGCAGGCCGATGGCACCGGTGAAGACCCGCTGCAGGGCCTGCTGCCGCCGGCGCTCGCGGCGCTTCCGCGCTGGCTGGTGCTGCCCGCCGGTGCCGCGCTGCGGCGGCCGATGCAGGTGCCGGCGGCGGCCGCGGACAGGCTGCGGGAAGTATTGGGATTCGAGATCGACCGGCAGACGCCGTTCACCGCAGAAGAAGTGCGCCATGACGCGCGGGTGACCGGCCGCCGTGACGATGGCCAGCTGGAGGTGGAGCTGGTGGTGGTGCCGCGGCCGGTGTGCGATGCCGCGGTCGCCGGGGTCGGCGGCGCCGGCGCGGGCCTGGCCGGGATCGACCTGGACGATGCGAACGGCGAGCCGCTGGAGGTGAACCTGCTGCCCGAGGCCGGCCGCCATCGCCGCAGCGATCCCTGGCAGCGCTGGAACCTGGCCCTGGCCGCACTGGCGGTGCTGGCCATTGCCAGCGCGATGTGGATGGTGCTGGACAACCGCCGCGAGGCCGCCGATGCGTTCGAGCAGGCGTCGCTGGCGCGCATCGTCCAGGCCCGCGAGGCCTCCGACCAGCGCCGCCAGGTGGTCGACCATATCGAAGGGATGCAGTACCTGGCCGGGCTGCGGGCCGAGCGGCCGACGATGGTGGAGATCCTCGACGAGCTGAGCCGGCGCCTGCCGGACAACTCGTTTCTGGAACGGATGTCGGTGGAGAACGACCGCCTGCTGCTGATCGGCCAGAGCACCGAGGCGTCCGCGCTGGTGCGCGAGCTGGGCGGGTCGCAGCTGTGGCGCGCCCCGGCGCTGGCAGGCGCGCTGCAGCAGGATCCGCGCAGCCGCCGCGACCGCTTCACCGTGACCGCGGATCTGGCGGTGGACAACGGAGGCGCCGGTGCGCAGGCCGATCCCTGACCGCGAGCGCTGGCTGGCGCTGGGCCTGCTGTTGCTGGCGCTGGCCGTGGCCTACCTGGTGCTGGTGCACCCGTGGTGGACGCGGCCGATGCTGGAGCTGGACGCGCGCATCGAGGCCCTGCAGCAGCGCGACCTGCGCGCACGCATGGCGCTGTCCCAGCAGCCGCAGGTGCTCGAGCAGCTGCAGGCGCTGCAGGAACAGGCCGCGCGCGAACCGGGCTTCATGGCCGAATCCAGCCTCGAGCGTGCCACCGCGGCCCTGGTGCAGCATCTGGAAACCACCGTCGCCCAGGCCAGCCCCGGCAACCGCAGCTGCGCGATCATCAACCGCTCGCCGATGACCGATGCGCGCGACCAGCGGTTCCCGCGCGCGGTGGTGGGGGTGCGCCTGCGCTGCGGCGGGGCCGAGCTGGCCAGCGTGCTGCACGCGCTGGAAAGCGGCGCGCCGCGGCTGTTCGTTGACAACCTCAACCTGCTGGCACAGCAGTCGTTCTCCGATGCGGGCGCGCCGGGGCAGGGGCTGGGCCTGGACGTGAGCTTCGACCTGGTCGGCTACGTGCGGCCGTCGTCGCAGGCGGGGAGTGCCGATGCGGATTGACGATGCCGGCCCCCGCACCTGGCTGCTTGCGGCGGTGGCGCTGTGGGCGGCGTGCACGTGGGTGCTGGCTGCCGCCGGCCTGGGCGGAAAGGTGGAGCCGCTACCCGAGGATCCGTCGCTGCTGCAGCCGCTGCAGCAGGGCGGTGGCGATGCCGTGGAACGGCTGGGCCCGCCGGGACAGTACGCCGCCATCGTGGATCGCGCGCTGTTCGCGCCAGACCGCAAGCACCGGCCGTTCTTCCTGGAGGCGGACGGCCAGGACGATGGCGACGCGCCGGCCGGGTTCGACGTGGTGTTGACCAGCGTGCTGATCACGCCCGACCTGGAGATGGCGATCGTGCAGCGCGAGGAGGACGGCGTGCCGATTTCGTTCCGCCTCGGCGAGTCCGCGCCGCAGGCGCCCGGCTGGACGCTGGTGGCGGTGGCCCCGCGCAGCGCCACCTTCACCGGCCCGGAGGGGGAGCGCAGGCTGGAGATGCGGGTGTTCGACGGCGTCGGCGGCCAGCCGCCCACGCGGGTCGCGTCCGAATCGGCCGAATCGGTCCTGCAGGCAGAGGCGCCGGTGGAAGCCGAAGCGGACGCCGACCCCACCCCGGCCTCGCAGGCCGAGGCGATCCGGCGCAGGATCGAGGAGCGCCGCGCACGCCTGCGCGAGCAGCAATCACAGCCGCAGCCGCCGGCAGCGGCGAGGGAGAACCCTTAGAGTGCAGCCCATGATGTTTTCCAACCGGATCAAGGCGGCCCTGGTCGCCACCCTGGCGATGCTGCTGGCCGGATGCGCCACGCCGATGCCCGGCATCCAGCGCGCGGGAACCACCGACGCACCGCCGATGCCGGTCATCCAGGCCGAATCGCTCGAAGACACCGACCAGCAGCCCCGCGCCCAGGTGCGCCACGGCAGCGGCCAGACCATCAACCAGGCCGCCGCCAGCGCGCCGCGCCCGGGCCTGGCGGCGAGCAGCGGCGAATCCACCTTCAACTTCGAGGGCGCGCCGCTGCACGCGGTGGTCAAGGCGGTGCTGGGCGACATGCTCGGCCAGAACTACGTGATCGCGCCGGAGGTGCAGGGCACGGTGACCCTGGCCACGCCGCGGCCGGTGGGCGCGGCCGGCGCGCTGAACCTGCTGGAGATGGTGCTGGGCTGGAACAACGCGCGCATGATCTACAGCGGCGGGCGCTACAACATCGTCCCGGCCGAGGGCGCGGTGGCCACCGGCACGGTGTCGCCGCGGGCCGGCGGCACCGAGGGCGCGCGCGGCTTCGAGGTGCGCGCGGTGCCGCTGCGCTACATCTCGGCCACCGAGATGGGGAAGGTGCTCGAGCCCTACGCGCGCCCGGACGCGATCGTCAGCGCCGACAACGCCCGCAACGTGATCACCGTGGCCGGCACCCGCACCGAGCTGGACAACTACCTGCGCACGATCGAGATCTTCGACGTCGACTGGCTGGCGGGGATGTCGGTGGGCGTGTTCCCGCTGGAAACCGGCCGCGCCTCGCAGGTGGTGGGCGACCTGGAGGCGGTGTTCGGCGAGGACAGCGGTTCGCCGGTGGCGGGCATGTTCCGCTTCATGCCGCTGGACGGCGCCAACGCGATCATGGTCATCACCCCGCAACCGGCCTACCTGGGCGAGGTGCAGCGCTGGCTGGAGCGCATCGACAGCGCTGGCCGCGATGCGCGGCTGTATTCCTACGAGCTCAAGTACATCAAGGCGATGGACCTGGCCGACCGGCTGGCCGAGGTGTTCGGCGCCGGCGGCGGCCGCCGCGACGAGGGCGGCAGCGCCTCGCTGATGCCCGGCGTGCAGTCCACCAGCATGCGCAGCAGTGGCGTGGGCGGTCGCGGCAGCAGCCTGCCGGTGGGCGGGGATGTGGACGACGCCGCGGGCCGGCGCGGCCGCCAGGGCGCGCAGAACCGGCGCAGCGGCGGGGCGCGCGGCGGCGTGGGCGGCGCTGGCGGGGGCTTTGCCGGGGGCGGCGGGCAGCTGGATCTGGGCGAAGCGGGCCCCGGTTCGGGCAGCGTCACCCTGGAGGTCGATGGCGACCAGGTCGGCGTGTCGGCGGTGGAGGAGACCAACACCCTGCTGGTGCGCGCCACCTCGCAGGCCTGGAAATCGATCCGCGAAGTGGTCGAGCGCCTGGACGTGATGCCGATGCAGGTGCACATCGAGGCCCAGGTGGTGGAAGTGGCGCTGGAGGGCGCGCTGGAATACGGCGTCAACTGGTACTTCGAGCGCGCCGTCACCGATGCCGGCCTGCCCAGCGCGGTCGGCCGCAGCACCTGGAGCTCGCTGGCGGGCAACGTCAGCGGAACCCCGCTGGGCGGAACCGCGCCCGGGCTGAGCTGGACGTTCCTGGGCCGCAACGCGGCGGCGATCATCTCGGCGCTGGACGAAGTCAGCGACCTGCGCCTGCTGCAGACGCCGTCGGTGTTCGTGCGCAACAACGCCGAGGCCGAGCTCAACGTGGGCAGCCGGATCCCGGTCAACTCGGTGTCGATCAACCCGGTGGTGGGCAGCGATGCCGCCTACACCCAGGTGCAGTACCTGGACACCGGCATCATCCTCAAGGTACGCCCGCGGGTGACCCAGGACGGGATGGTGTTCCTGGACATCGCCCAGGAGGTCAGCTCGCCGCTGGGCGAGGTCGACGAATTCGGCAACGTGCGCATCGACACCCGCTACCTGAAGACCGAGGCGGCTGTGCAGTCGGGCGACACGGTGATGCTGGCGGGACTGATCAGCGAGGGCGCCACGAGCGGCTCGACCGGGCTCCCGGGCCTGAGCCGGCTGCCGGTGATCGGCGGCCTGTTCGGCCAGCAGCGGGTGCGCAACGAGCGCAGCGAGGTGATCATCCTGCTGACCCCCAACATCGTGCGCAATCCGCTGGAGGCGCGCCGCCTGACCGACGAGTACAGCCGCCGCTTCCGGGCGATGGAGCCGCTACACCAGCGCGAGGATGCAGCCCGCGCGGCGGAGCAGCGGGCCGTCGAAGGCGTGGACTGAACGGGCCGGCCGCCGATGCCTGACCTGCCGGTTGTCCTGCTGCCGCTGGGAACCGACGACGACGCGCTCGACGCCTGCCTGGCCGCGCTGGACGCCGGCACTCCCGCCGGTACCCGCGTGTGGCTGGCCGATGACGCCTGCGCCGGCCCGCGGGGACTGGCGATCGTCGAGAAATGGCTGGCGGGCACCCGCCTGCAGGCCGACTACAGCCGCCGCCAGCGCAGCATCGGCCAGGTCGCGCACCTGGACGAGGCGCTCAAGGCCTGCGGCGACGCCGACGTGGCGGTGCTCGCGCCCGATGCGATCCCGGCGCCGGGCTGGCTGCTGGCGTTGGTGGCGTGCTTCTCGCGCGATGCGTCGGTGGCCACCGCCACGCCGTGGTGCAACGCCGGCGAGGCGGCGGCGTGGCCGCGCATTGGCGAAGTGGAGCCCATTCCCGCCGAGCTGGATCGCATCGGCCGGGCCTGCGCGAAGCTGCCGCCGCTGCATCCCGAGCTGCCGGCCGCGGTGGGCCACGCGGTGCTGCTGCGTGGCAGTGCGCGCCAGCGGGTGGGCGGGCTGGATGCGTCCAGCTACCGCTCCTGGTACGCGGCGCTGATCGACCTGTCGCTGCGGCTGTCGGGACTGGGCTGGCGCAACGCCCTGTGCGAGACCGCGTTCGTGGCCCGCGGCGGAGAGGGCGGCCCGGCCGATGGCGACATGCCGGCGCTGGCGTCGCGCTGGCCGGGCTGGCATCCGCGTCTGGCGGATTTCATCATGCGCGACCCGCTGCGCGAGGCGCGCGCCCGGCTGCATGCCGAGGTCGCCGCGCTGGAAGGCGAGCCGCCGCAGCACGAGCTGTTTCCCGAGTCCGCTCCGCTGCCGGAAGACGGGGAGGCCGGGCCGTGAGCGGGATTGCGGCGGTGGTGGTGACTTTCGAAAGCGCCTCGACCATCGGCGAGTGCCTGGATCGCCTGCGCGCCGCCGAAGGGGTCGTGCAGGTGCGGGTGGTGGACAACGCGTCCAGCGACGACACGGTGGCGATCATCCAGCGCCACGCCACCGCCGATCCGCGGGTGCGCTTCATCGCCAATCCGGACAACCCGGGGTTCGGCAGCGCCTGCAACCAGGGCGTGGCGGCGGTGGATGCGGCGGATGCGCAGTGGGTCGCGCTCATCAATCCCGACCTGATGGTGGAACCGGACACGCTGGCGCGGATGACGGCCCTGGCGCGGGAGGCCGGCGCCGGCAATCAGGGTGGCGTCGGCGCGCCCTGCGTGCTGCTGGGCGCAGACCTCGTTGGCGGGGACGGCGTGCGCGACCCCGCCGCGCGGCGGCGGGCGCCGGACTTCGCCGCGATGCTGCGCGCGCTGGCCTCCGGCGGCGGAAGCACCTCGGCCTCCATGGCGATTCCGCCCGACGACGGCCTCGCGCTGCAGCCGGTGGAAGCGGTGTCCGGGGCGCTGATGCTGATGCCGCGCGCGCTGTTCGACCGGCTGGGCGGCTTCGATGAAGGCTACCGCCTGCATGCCGAAGACCTGGATCTATGCCGCCGTGCGCACGACTCCGGCGCGCTGGTCGCGGTGGCCAACCAGGTGCGGGTGTTGCACGTGCGCGGGGTGTCCAGCCGGGCGCGGCCGGTGTTCGTGGAATGGCACAAGCATCGCGGGCTGGCGCGCTACTTCCGCAGGTTCGAAGCGCCGCGCCGCAGCCTGCCGGTGCGCCTGCTGGTGTATGCGATGATCTGGGCCCGCTTCCCCTTCGCTGCGCTGCGCGCCCTGTAGCGCAGGCGCTGGATCCCCATGCCGGTCATCGAATCCCTGCTCGACACCGACCTGTACAAGCTCACCATGATGCAGGCGGTGCTGCACCAGCACCCCGCCGCACATGCCGCCTACCGGTTCCGCTGCCGCACGCCCGGCGTCGATCTTGCGCGGCACATCGATGCGATTTCCCGCGAGATCGATGCGCTGTGCGGGCTGCGCTTCACCAGCGAGGAGCTGGAATACCTGCGCGGGCTGCGCTTCATGAAGGCGGACTTCGTGGACTTCCTCGGCCTGTTCCGGCTGGATCGCAAGTACCTGACGCTGCGCGCCTCGCAGACCGGGCCCGGCGGGATCGAACTGGAGGTCGAGGGGCCGTGGCTGCACACCATCCTGTTCGAAGTGCCGCTGCTGGCGATCGTCAGCGAGGTGCACCTGCGGCAGGAGGCCGGTGCCGACGCGCAGGGGCAGGGCGTGCGCCGGCTGCGCGACAAGGCCGCCCGGCTGCGCGACGCGGTGGGCTTCGAGGACTGCCGCATCACCGATTTCGGCACCCGCCGGCGCTACTCGCGCGCCTGGCATGCGCAGGTGGTGGAAATGCTTGCGGCCGAGCTGGGGCCGAAGTTCGCCGGCACCAGCAACGTCGACCTGGCGCGCCGGCTGGGGCTGAACCCGCAGGGCACGATGGCCCACGAGTGGCTGCAGGCGTTCCAGGCGCTGGGGCCGCGGCTGCGCGACTCGCAGGCGGCGGCGTTCGACACCTGGGCACGCGAGTACCGCGGCGACCTGGGCATCGCGCTGACCGACGTGATCGGGCTGGAGGCCTTCCTGCGCGATTTCGACCTGTATTTCTGCAAGCTGTTCGACGGCATGCGCCATGACTCGGGCGATCCGTTCGAGTGGGGCGAGCGGATGATCGCGCACCTGGAGGGCTACCGGATCGATCCGCGCAGCAAGGTGCTGGTGTTCAGCGACGGCCTGGACATCGACCTGGTGATGCAGCTGTACGCCCGCTTCCGCGGCCGCGCGCGGATGTCGTTCGGCATCGGCACCAACCTGACCAACGACGTCGGCGTGGCGCCGCTGAGCGTGGTGATGAAGATGATCCGCTGCAACGGCCAGCCCGTCGCCAAGCTCAGCGACTCGCCCGGCAAGACCATGTGCGACGATCCGGGCTACCTCGCCTACCTGCGCCAGGTCTTCGAGGTCGCCCAGCCGGCAGGGGAAGAGGATCAGCGGTAGCGGTTGATGGTGTCGCGCAGTTTGCGGGCGGCGCCGGCGGCGGCTTGGGCGTAGTCCTCGCCGGATGACGCGTACAGGATCGCCCGCGAGGAGCTGACCATCAGCCCGGTGCCGTCGGCGCTGCGGGCGTTGCGCACCACCGCTTCCACGTCGCCGCCCTGGGCGCCCACGCCCGGCACCAGCAGCGGCATGTCGCCGACGATGGCGCGCACCTCGCGCAGCTGCTCCGGCCAGGTCGCGCCCACCACGAGGGCGCAGTTGCCGCTGCCGTTCCAGTCGCGGGCGATGGTTTCGGCCACGTGCTGGTACAGCGGGCGCTCGCCGGATGCGGTGCGCACCGGAAGATCCTGCAGGTCGCCCGCGCCGGGGTTGGAGGTGCGGCACAGGATCACCACGCCGCGGTCGGCGCGATCCAGGAACGGCTGCACCGAGTCGCGGCCGAGATAAGGGTTGGCGGTGACCGCGTCGGCGCGGTAGCGGTCGAAGGCCTCGGCCGCGTAGTGCTGCGCGGTGGAGCCGATGTCGCCGCGCTTGGCGTCCAGGATCACCGGCACGCCGGGGTGGGCGGCGTGCAGGTGCGCGATCAGCCGTTCCAGCGCGCCCTCGGCGCCGAGCGCGGCGAAGTGCGCGATCTGCGGCTTGAAGGCGCAGGCGTACCGCGCGGTGGCATCGGCGATGTCGCGGCAGAAGTTGAACACCGCGTCCGGGTCATCGGCGAAGCTGGCCGGAAACTTCGCCGGCTCCGGATCCAGCCCGACGCAGACCAGCGTGCCGGCGGTGTTCCAGCGGTTGCGCAGCGTGTCGATGAAGCTCATGGCCGGACTCCCGGTGCCCTGGTCGCCGGTGCCGCACCGGCCGGAGCGCCCCGCGCGGGATGCGGGGGCGCCAGTGGATTACTTCAGCGCCTTGAACCGCAGCCGCTTCGGGCCGGCGTCGTCGCCCAGGCGGCGCTTCTTGTCTTCCTCGTACTCGCGGTAGTTGCCCTGGAAGAACTCCACGTGCGAGTCGCCCTCGAAGGCCAGGATGTGGGTGGCGATGCGATCCAGGAACCAGCGGTCATGGCTGATCACGAACGCGTTGCCCGGGAACTCCAGCAGCGCGTCTTCCAGCGCGCGCAGGGTCTCGATGTCCAGGTCGTTGGACGGTTCGTCCAGCAGCAGCACGTTGCCGCCCTGGAGCAGGGTCTTGGCCATGTGCAGGCGGCCACGCTCACCGCCGGACAGCGAGCCGACCCGCTTCTGCTGATCCTGGCCCTTGAAGTTGAAGCGGCCGATGTAGGCGCGCGACTGGATCTCGATGCCGTTGATGTCGAGGATGTCGCGCCCGCCCGAAACCTCCTCGAACACGGTCTTGTCGCCTTCCAGCGCGTCGCGGCTCTGGTCGACGTAGGCCAGGTTGACCGTCGGGCCCATCTCGATCGTGCCCGAGTCCGGCTTCTCCTGCCCGGTGATCATCTTGAACAGGGTGGACTTGCCGGCGCCGTTGGGGCCGATGATGCCCACGATCGCGCCGCCCGGCACGATGAAGCTCAGGTCGTCGATCAGCACGCGGTCGCCGAAGCTCTTGGAGACGTTCCTGAACTCCATCACCTTGCTGCCCAGGCGCTCGCCGGGCGGGATGAAGATCTCGTTGGTCTCCTGGCGCTTCTGGTAGTCGACCGACTGCAGCTCCTCGATCCGGGCCAGGCGCGCCTTGCCCTTGGAGCGGCCGCCCTTGGCGTTGGAACGGGCCCACTCCAGCTCCTTCTGGATCGCCTTCTGGCGGGCCTTTTCCTGCGACTCCTCGCGCTTGAGCCGGTCTTCCTTCTGCTCCAGCCACTCGGTGTAGTTGCCCTTCCACGGGATGCCGCGGCCGCGGTCGAGCTCCAGGATCCACTCGGCGGCGTTGTCCAGGAAGTAGCGGTCATGGGTGACCGCCACCACGGTGCCGGGGTAGCGGGCCAGGAACTGCTCCAGCCACTCCACGGATTCGGCGTCCAGGTGGTTGGTGGGTTCGTCGAGCAGCAGCATGTCGGGCTTTTGCAGCAGCAGCTGGCACAGGGCCACGCGGCGCTTCTCGCCGCCGGACAGCTTGCCGATCTTCGCGTCCCAGGGCGGCAGGCGCAGCGCGTCGGCGGCCACTTCCAGCTGCTGCTCCAGGGTGTTGGCGTCGCCGCTGGCGAGGATCGCCTCCAGCCGCTCCTGCTCCTTGGCCAGGGCGTCGAAGTCGGCGCCTTCCTCGGCGTAGGCGGCATACACGGCTTCCAGCGCGGCCTGGGCCTGGAGCACCTCGCCCACGCCTTCCTCCACCGCCTCGCGCACGGTGTGCTCGGGATCGAGCTGCGGCTCCTGGGCCAGGTAGCCGACCTTGATCCCGGGCTGGGCCCGCGCCTCGCCCTCGAAGTCGGTGTCCACGCCGGCCATGATCCGCAGCACCGTCGACTTGCCGGCGCCGTTCAGGCCCAGCAGGCCGATCTTGGCGCCGGGGAAGAAGCTGAGCGAGATGTCCTTGATGATCTGCCGCTTGGGCGGCACGGTCTTGGACACCCGGTTCATGGTGTAGATGTATTGCGACATGGGGGCTCCGCAGGCAAAAGCCGGCCCGCCGGTGGCGGGCCGCGGGGTTGGACGGGTATCGGAGGATTATAGCTGGGGGCGGGGCCCGCGGATTGCCAGTCCCTGTACCGGAACAGCCCGTGGACGGGGCCTGGCGGGGCCGGAGAGTGGGCAAAAAAGCTACAATCGGCGCCTGTCCCCGCACCCGCCAGGAGTATTCCGGATGTTTCCCAAAGACGCCCGCATCGAAGGTTACGACCCGGAACTGGCCGCGGCCATCGCCGACGAGGGGCGCCGCCAGGAAGACCACGTCGAGCTGATCGCCTCGGAGAACTACGCCAGCCCGCGGGTGATGGAGGCCCAGGGCTCCAAGCTGACCAACAAGTACGCCGAGGGCTACCCGGGCAAGCGCTACTACGGCGGCTGCGAATTCGTGGACGTGGCCGAGCGGCTGGCGATCGACCGGCTGAAGGAGCTGTTCGGCGCCGACTACGCCAACGTGCAGCCGCACTCGGGCTCGCAGGCCAACCAGGCGGTGTACCTGTCGATGCTCTCGGCCGGCGACACCATCCTGGGCATGTCGCTGGCCCACGGCGGCCATCTCACCCACGGCGCCAAGCCCAACATCAGCGGCAAGCTGTTCAACGCGGTGCAGTACGGCGTGAACGACGACGGCCTGATCGACTACGACGAGGTCGAGCGGCTGGCGGTGGAGCACAGGCCGAAGATGCTGGTGGGCGGCTTCAGCGCCTACTCGCAGGTGGTGGACTGGGCGCGCTTCCGCGCCATCGCCGACAAGGTGGGCGCGATCCTGTTCGTGGACATGGCCCATGTGGCCGGCCTGGTGGCCGCGGGCGTGTATCCCAACCCGGTGCCGCATGCGCACGTGGTGACCTCCACCACCCACAAGACCCTGCGCGGGCCGCGCGGCGGCATCATCGTCGCCAGCCGCGAGGGTGCCGGCGAGATGTACGACGAGATGACCAAGAAGCTGCAGTCGATCGTGTTCCCGGGCCTGCAGGGCGGGCCGCTGATGCACGTGATCGCGGCCAAGGCGGTGGCGTTCAAGGAAGCGCTGGAGCCGGAGTTCAAGGCCTACCAGCAGCAGGTGGTGAAGAACGCGCAGGCGATGGCGAAGGTGGTCATCGAGCGCGGCTACCGGATCGTCTCCGGCGGCACCGAAAACCACCTGATGCTGGTCGACATGATCGGCAAGGGCGTGACCGGCAAGGCCGCCGAGGAGGCGCTGGGCCGGGCCCACATCACCGTCAACAAGAACGCGGTGCCCAACGATCCGCAAAAGCCCTTCGTGACCTCGGGCCTGCGCATCGGCACCCCGGCGGTGACCACGCGCGGTTACATGGAGCAGGACTGCATCGAGCTGGCCGGCTGGATGTGCGACGTGCTCGACGCGCCCGAGGACGAGGCGGTGATCGAGCGCGTGCGCGAGGCGGTCACCGCCCAGTGCCGGAAGTTCCCGGTCTACGGCTGACCCATGTACTGCCCCTTCTGCCAACACACGGAAACGCGGGTGATCGACTCGCGCGCGTCCGAGGACGGGGCCACCATCCGCCGCAGGCGCGAATGCGAGGCCTGCGGCGACCGCTTCTCCACCCTGGAGACGATCGAGCTCAAGCTGCCGGCGATCATCAAGTCCGACGGCCGCCGCGAGACCTTCGATGCGCGCAAGCTGCGCCACGGCTTCGACCGCGCGCTGCACAAGCGGCCGGTGTCGGAGGAGCAGATCGAGGCCGCGGTGCGGGCGGTGGTGCACCAGCTGCGCATGACCACCGAGCGCGAGGTCAGCTCGCGCCGGATCGGCGAGTTCGTGATCGCCGAGCTGCGCAAGCTCGACCACGTCGGCTTCGTCCGTTTCGCCTCGGTGTACCGCGCGTTCGAGGACGTGGCCGATTTCCGCGAGGAGCTGGATCGTCTGGAGCGCGAGCTGCCCGGCGAGGGCCAGCTGCCGCTGCCGGGCGTGGGCGGCGACGTGGTGCCCTTCGAGAAGGGTTCGGGCAAGGGCCGCAGGCGTTGAGCGGGTTCAGCGCCACCGACCACGCGATGATGGCCCGCGCGCTGCGCCTGGCCGAGCGCGGCCTGTACACCACCAAGCCCAATCCGATGGTCGGCTGCGTGATCGCGCACGGCGAGGAGGTGGTGGGCGAGGGCTTCCACGTCCACAAGGGTGGCGCGCATGCCGAGGTGCTGGCGCTGCAGGCCGCGGGCGAGCGTGCCCGCGGCGCGACCGCCTACGTGACCCTGGAGCCGTGCGCCCACACCGGCGACACCGGGCCCTGCGCGGATGCGCTGGTGGCCGCGGGCGTGGCGCGGGTGGTGGCGGCGATGCGCGATCCGTTCCCGCAGGTGGACGGCAAGGGCTTCGAGCGCCTGCAGGCGGCTGGGATCGAGGTCGCCTCCGGGCTGATGGAGGCGCAGGCCCGCGAGCTCAACGTGGGCTTCATTTCCCGCGTCGAGCGCGGCCGGCCGTGGGTGCGGGTGAAGCTGGCGATGAGCCTGGACGGGCGCACCGCGCTGGCCAGCGGCGATTCGAAGTGGATCACCGGCGATGCCGCGCGCCTGGACGGCCACCGCTGGCGCGCGCGCGCCGGGGCCATCCTCACCGGCGCCGGCACCATCATGGCCGACGACCCGCAGCTGACCGTGCGCCTGGGCGACGACACGCCGTTCGTGCCGCCGCTGCGGGTGGTGCTGGATCCGGGCCTGGCGACCATCGCCCGCGGCCGGGTGCGCGAGGGCGATGCGCCCACCGTGTACCTGCATGCCAGCGACGCCAAGCCGCCGCGCGGCCTGAACGTGCCGCGGGTGCCGCTGCCGGAAAAGAACGGGCATCTGGATCTGGGCGCGGTCATGCACGTGCTGGTGCAGCTTGGCGTCAACGAGCTGCACGTGGAGACCGGCGCGACCCTGGCCGGCGCGCTCATGACGGCGGGCCTGGTCGACGAGCTGCTGCTGTACGTGGCGCCGGTGCTGCTGGGCGATAACGCGCGGCCGCTGTTCGCCGGCCTGCGGGTGGAGGATATGGCCCACCGCTACCGGCTGCAGGTGGCGGAAACCTGCAGGGTCGGCGACGACCTGCGCATCCGCCTGCGCCCGCACCGGGACGCAGGCTGATGTTCACCGGCATCATCCAGGGCGTGGGCCGGCTGGCCGCGCTCGAGCCGCGCGGCGGCGACGTGCGGCTGCGGGTCGCCGTCGGCAGCCTGCCGTTCGACCAGGTCGAGCTGGGCGAAAGCATCGCGGTCAACGGCGTGTGCCTGACCGTGGTGGCGTTCGATGCGTCCGGCTTCAGCGCCGACGCGTCCAACGAAACCCTGTCCCTGACCACCCTGGGTTCGCTCGCCGAAGGCGACGCGCTGAACCTGGAGCGGGCGATGCGCCCGGACGACCGCCTCGGCGGCCACCTGGTCAGCGGCCACGTCGACGGCGTGGGCAGCGTCGCCGGGATCGAACCGGACGCGCGCGCCCAGCGCTGGCGCTTCCAGGCCCCGCCCGAGGTGCTGCGCTACGTGGCCAAAAAGGGCTCGATCTGCGTCGACGGGGTCAGCCTGACCGTGAACGAGGTCGACGATGCCGGCTTCGAAGTGGCCCTGATCCCGCACACCGTCGACCACACCCGCTTCGCCCACAACGGCGTTGGCGACCCGGTCAACCTGGAGGTCGACCTGATCGCCCGCTACGTCGAACGCCTGCTGCAGGCGCGATGAACCACCGAGATTGAAATGTCCTTTGCCCCCATCCCCGAACTGCTTGAGGAAATCCGCGCCGGCCGCATGGTCGTCATCGTCGACGACGAGGATCGCGAGAACGAAGGCGACCTGATCATGGCCGCCGAGCTGGTGCGCCCGGCCGACATCAACTTCATGGTCACCCACGCCCGCGGCCTGGTCTGCCTGTCGCTGACCCGCGAGCGCTGCGTGCAGCTCGGGCTGCCGCCGATGGTGCGCGACAACACGTCCTCGCACCACACCAACTTCACCGTCAGCATCGAGGCCGCCGAGGGCGTCACCACCGGCATCTCGGCCTATGACCGCGCCCACACCGTGCGCACCGCGGTCAAGCCGAACGCGGCGGCGTCCGACCTCGCCCAGCCCGGCCACATCTTTCCGCTGCAGGCGCAGCCGGGCGGGGTGCTCAGCCGCGCCGGCCACACCGAGGCGGCGGCCGACCTGGCGCTGATGGCGGGGCTGGAGCCTGCAGGCGTGCTGGTGGAAATCCTCAACCCCGACGGCACCATGGCCCGGCGCCCGGAGCTGGAGGCGTTCGCGCGCGAGCACGGGCTCAAGATCGGCTCGATCGAGGATCTGATCCGCTACCGCCTGGAAACCGAGCACACGGTCGAACGGGTCGACGAGCGCGAGGTCGAAACCGGCCACGGCCCGTTCCGCCTGGTCACCTACCGCGACCGCCTCAGCCACGGCCTGCACTTCGCCCTGGTGCGCGGCGAGCCGGATGCGGCGCAGCCGGCGCTGGTGCGGGTGCAGCCGCTGAACCTGCTGGCCGACGCGCTGCACTGGCAGCGCGCGGACTTCGGGCCGGCGGTGGGCGGCGTGCTGGAGCGGCTGGCCGGCGAGCCGTCCGGGGCGCTGGTGATGCTGGAAGACCGTACCGGCCCCGATGCTTTGCTCGATCGCATCCGCGAGGTGCCCGAGGCGCCGGCCGCAGGGCGCGGCAACGCGCTCAGCGAGTGGCGCCGCAACGGCGCCGGCAGCCAGATCCTGTCCGACCTCGGCTTCGGCCGCCTGCGCGTGCTCGGCACCCCGCGCAAGCAGGTGGGGCTGCCGGGCTTCGGCCTGGAAGTCGTCGAGTACGTCGCCCCGTAACGCCGGGCCCGGCCCGCCGGCATGTTCTAAACTCTCCATTCCCTCCAGGATCTTCTCCGCATGACCCACTACGAAGGCGATCTGCGCGTCCCCGCCAAGGCGCGTTTCGTCATCATCGCCAGCCGCTGGAACCCGCGCATCACCGATGCGCTGGTGGCCGGCGCGCGCAAGGCGTTCGAGGCCAACGGCGTGGAAGAGCACGCGATCGACGTGGTGCGGGTGCCCGGTGCGTGGGAAATCCCGGTGGTGGCCGCCCGCCTGGGGCGAACCGGCCAGTACGCCGCAGTGATCGCACTGGGCTGCGTGATCCGCGGCGACACCCGCCACTACGAGCAGGTGGCCGACGGCTGCAGCGAGGGCCTGATGCGCGCCGCGCTGGATACCGGCGTGCCGGTGATGAACGGCGTGCTTGCGGTTGAGGACGTGGAAGACGCCGAGCGCCGCGCCGGCGGCAGCCACGGCAACAAGGGCGAGGAGGCCGCGCTGGTGGCCATCGAGATGGCCGAGCTGATGGGCCGGCTGCCGTGAGCAGGCCCAGGCGCACCGACGGTGTCGATCCGGTTCACCGCACCCGCTCGCGCAGGCGCGCGCTGCAGGCGATCTACACCTGGCAGGTGGCCGGCGGCCAGCCGCAGGAAGTGATCGCCCAGTTCGCCCACGAGCAGGCGCACGAGATCGCCGACCTGGAGTACTTCGAAGACCTGGTGCGCGGCGTGCTGGCCCACCGCGACGCGCTGGATGCGTCGCTGGAACCGTTCCTGGATCGCGGCATCGACGAGGTCGACCAGATCGAGCGCGCCATGCTGCGCATCGCCGCCTACGAGCTGCAGCACCGCATCGACGTACCCTGGCGGGTGGTGATCGACGAGGCGCTGCGCACGGTCAAGCGCTTCGGCTCCGAGCACGGCCACACCTACGTCAACGGCGTGCTCGATCGCGCCGCCGCCCAGTGGCGGGCGGTCGAAGTGCAGGCCGGCCGCGGCTGAGGTGTTCCCGGCGGGCGCGGCCCGCTGAAGACGGAGGGCAGGCGATGGAATTCGACCTGATCGCACGTATCCGCAGCCGCGCCAGGCCGCGCGACGATGTCGTGGCCGGCATTGGCGACGACGCCGCGATGCTGCAGCCGGCCGCCGGGCACGAGCTGGTCGTGACCACCGACGTGCTCAACGCAGGCGTGCACTTCCTGGCCTCCGACGCGCCGGCGGACATTGGCTGGAAGGCCCTGGCGGTGAACCTGTCGGACTTGGCGGCGATGGGCGCCGCGCCGGCCTGGTGCACCCTCTCGCTGACCCTGCCGGATGCGGATGCGGCCTGGTGCGAGGCGATGCTGGACGGCTTCTTCGAGCTGGCCGACGCCCACGGCGTGGCCCTGGTGGGTGGTGACACCACCCGCGGGCCGCTGGCACTTGGCGTCACCGCCATGGGCCAGGTCGCCGCGGGCCGGGCGCTGCGGCGGGGCGCGGCCAGGCCGGGCGACGACGTCTGGGCCAGCGGCACGCTCGGCGACGCGGCGGCCGCGCTGGCGCAGGGGCAGGGCGCCGGTGACGTGGATGCGTTCCTGCGCGGCCGCCTGCGGCGGCCCACGCCGCGGATTGTCCTGGGAGCGGCCCTGGGCGGCCTGGCGCACGCCTGCATCGATCTTTCCGACGGCCTGGTGTCCGACCTGGGCCACGTCTGCACCGCCAGCGGCGTGGCTGCGGACGTCCGCCTGGACGCGCTTCCGGCCTCGCCCGCGCTGCGCGCCGCAACTGCCGACGATGCCACGCGCTGGACATGGCAGGTTGCCGGCGGTGACGACTACGAGCTCTGCTTCACCGCCCCTGCGGCCGCCCGCGAGGCCATCGATGCCGCCGCGGCTGGCGCCGGCGTGCCGGTCACCCGGATCGGCGCGATCATCGAAGCGCGGAATGGCGGGCCGGGGATCCGGCTGCTGGATTCATCAGGGCGCAGCTGGCAGCCGGCCCGCACGGGCTACCAGCACTTCGCCCCCTGACCACGAATGTAGGAGCGCGCATGGCGCGCTCCTACGCGGGTCGGGGGAGGGCTTTGGTCATGCGCTCCAGCGCCTCGACCAGGAGCGGGCGGGGCAGGGCGAAGTTGAAGCGCACGAAGCCGGCACCGGCGTCGCCGCATTCGCCGCCGTCGGTCAGGGCCACGCCGGCCTGGCGGAACAGCTGCTTGGCCGGCACCGGCAGCTCCAGCGCGCGCAGATCCAGCCACGCCAGGTAGGTGCCTTCCGGTACCCGGAAGCCCACCTGCGGCATGCGCCTGGCCAGGGTTGCGGCGAGCAGGTCGCGGTTGCCTTCCAGGTAGCCCATCACCGAATCCAGCCACGGCCCGCCCTGCCGGTAGGCGGCGGTGTTGGCGATCACGCCCAGGGTCGAGGTGGCGTGCCCGGCCAGCGGATGCATGCGCCGCCACGCGGCCAGGTCGTCGTCGTTGCTCAGCAGCAGCTGCGCGCACTTGAAGCCGGCCAGGTTCCAGCCCTTGGACGCCGAGGTCGCGGTGATCGCCTGCCGCGCCGCGGCTTCGCTCACCGACGCATACGGCACGTGTCGGTGCGGGGCGAAGACCAGCGGCGCGTGGATCTCGTCGCTGAACACCCGCACCCCGTGGCGCCCGGCCAGCTCGCTGAAACGCGTCAGTTCGTCACGGGTGAACACGCGCCCGAGCGGGTTGTGCGGATTGCACAGGATCGCCAGCCCGGCGCCGTCGGCGAAGGCGGCGTCCAGGGCGTCGAAGTCGAACTCCCAGCCGCCGCCGGTCTCCAGCATCGGCACCTGCACCGCCTCGTGGCCGAGCATGCGCAGCAGCGGCAGGAAGGGCATGTAGTTGGGCGTGGGCAGCACCACCTTCGTGCCCGCCGGCAACAGGTGGCGCAGCGCCAGCTCAAGCCCGGTCAGCACGTCCGGCAGCGGCTGGATCCGGGCCGGGTCGGGCCTCCAGCCGTAGCGTTCGGCGTGCCACTGGCTGCAGGCCTCGGCCAGGTCGGCGGTCAGCGCGTCGGTGAGGTAGCCGAACAGGTTGCGTTCGAGCGCGCCGTGCACCGCGGCCATCACCTCCGGCGCGGTGCCGAAGTCCATCTCCGCCACGAACGCGCCGATGCAGTCGGGGAACGCGTTCCACTTCAGCGCGCCGCTCGCCCGCAGGCCTTCGGCGGTCAGCGCGTCGAAATCCGCCGCCCCGGTCATCGGAAGCCGGGCCGCCGGAACACGTAGAACAGGCTGCCAATGCCCATCGCCGCGGCCACCGCCAGCAGGTTCCACAGGCTTGCGCTGGACAGCAGCCCGAGCGACACCAGCAGCGCCAGCACCGGGATCGCCGGCCCGCCGGGCAGGCGGAAGCTGTCCTCCGGCTCGCCGTACCTGCGATGCAGCACCAGCACGCTGGCGGCGGTGGTGATGTAGCCGATCAGCCGGGTCACCATCGACAGCACCGCCAGGGCCACGAACGAGCCGGTCATCGCCAGCGCCAGCGCGATCACGAACTGGGTGACGATCGCCGCGGCCGGGGTGCGGAAGCCTGCGTGGATGGAGGCCAGGTAGCGCGGGCCGTAGCCGTCGGCGGCCAGCGCGTGCAGGAAGCGCGGACCCAGCAGCATGGTGTTGTTGTTGGTGCCCAGGATCGACAGCGCCGCGCCCACCGTGAGCAGCAGGGCCATGCCCTCGCCGCCGAAGGTCGCGGCCGCGTCGGCGATCGGGGAGCTGGATTCGGCCAGCCCGGGCAGCACGCCCTGGGCCACCATCTGCACCGCCGCGTATAGCAGCGTGACCACCACGATCATCGCCAGCAGCGCGAAGGGCACGTTGCGCTTGGGAGTCTGGTATTCGCCCGCTGCCGCCGGCAGGTTCTCGAACCCGGCATAGGCGAACAGCAGCAGCAGCGCCGCCTCGCCCAGCTGGCCGTAGTCCTGCGGCCCGGGGCCGCCGAACGCCAGCCCCCAGTCCATGTGGAACAGGCCGATGAACACGAACACCAGCAGCGGCACCAGCTTGCACACCACCAGCACCACCGCCGCACGCGCCGCCCAGCTCACGCCGATCACGTTGACCGCGGTCAACAGCAGCAGCGAGCCGGCCACCACGGCGATACGGCCCGCGCCGCCGTCCACCGCGGCCGGTGCCCAGAACCGCGCCACCGCGTCCGCAAGCCCGTTGCTCAGCGAAGCGGCCACCACCACCCGGGTCAGCCAGATCGTCCAGCCGACCTGGAAGCCGACGAACGGCCCGAACGCCTCGCGCGCGTACAGGTACGCGCCGCCGGGCTGGTCGAAGTAGCTGGACGCCTTGGCGTAGCACAGCACCAGCAGCCCCACCGTGGCGCCGGCCAGCAGCACCGCCCACACGCTGAAGGAGCCGAGCATGAGGAACGCCGCCGCCGGCAGCAGGTAGATGCCGCTGCCGATGACGTCGTTGATCGACAGGCCGAGGATCTGCCAGCGTCCAACGTCGCGGCGCAGGGCCGGCTGCGCGCCTCCTCCCCCCTGGGCGGTGCTCATGCGGCGTTGCGATCCGGGCTGCGCTGGGTCATGGGGTTGGCCTGTATTCGGTGTCGGCCCCATTGTAGGCACAGCCGTGCGCCGCCCGCCCATGACTTCCGTCGTGGGTCAGCCGTCGACGCGGAAGGCGTCGCGGATCCAGTCCAGCTGCGGTGACTGCGGGTCGCCGCTGGCGTCGACCACGTCGAACCTGCACGGCGTATCCGCGTACTGCGGATGCTTCACCAGGAACAGCTGCGCGGCGCGGATGATCCGGCGCTGCTTGCGCCAATCCACCGAATCGGCGCCGCCGCCGTGGCTGTCGGTGCGCCGGAACCGCACTTCCACGAACACCAGCACCCCGGTGCCATCGCGTTCGCGGTCCAGCATCACCAGGTCGAGCTCGCCCAGGCGGTAGCTGGCGTTCGCCGCCACCGCCTCCAGGCCCGCGCCCAGCAGGTGTTCGCGCGCGGCCTGCTCGACCGCGTCGCCGCGTGCGCGGGTGTGGCTCAACCGCCGCCCAGCGGCACCACGCGGCCGCCGCTGAAAGTGGCCCAGGCCGGGGTGCGTTCGATGTTGCCGAACCCGTCCAGGCGCAGGGTGCCAGTTGCGCCGCGCAGCTCGCCGTCGGCGCGGGTCACCAGCCGCTCCATGAAGGCGGTCAGCAGCCAGGCGTCGTAGCCGAAGGCGAACAGCCGCGCCGCCGGGCCGCGCGCGGTGGGCAGGGTGGAGGCCACCGTGGACGCCATCGGCAGCCCGGCCACGCCGCCCGAGCTCCAGCGCTCGGTGGGGAAGACGATGCCGTCCAGCACCGCGTCGTTCTCCGGGTTGCCGCTGGCGAACAGCTGCGAGGTGCCGACCCGCGGGCGGGTCGCGTAGCCGGCTTCCACCAGCTGCGGCGCGATCATGCGCGCCTCGGCCATGCGCAGCGACAGGAACACCGCCTGCGCGCCCTCCGGCTTGAGCATCGCGTTGCGCAGCGCCTCGGTCATGTCCGGCTGCGCCTCGCCGCCGACCACCACCATCAGGTCGCTGACCTGGCCGCCGCCGGCCTCGAGTTGGCGCCGGAACGCGTCGGTGCTGCGGCGGGTGGTGTCGTCGCCGCCGGTGAGCACCAGCACCCGCTGCACGTTCTGCGAGAGCAGGTGGTTGGCGGCGGCGATGCCGTCGTCCTCCGGCGCCATGGCGAAGCTGAGGCTGCCGGCAGGGGTGTCTTCGTCCGCGCGGTTGAGCGCGAGCACGGGCACCGGCAGCCGCGCCGGGTCGGCCAGCACCGCGGCCACCTCGTCGCGGCCGAGCGGGCCGAGTACGTAGTCGGCGCCTTCGGCGATCGCGCGCTCGTAGGCGGCCATTGCGCCGCCTGGCGTGCCGGCGGTGTCGTGGAAGATCATCTCCGGGCGCTGGCGGCGCTCGCCGTAATAGCCGGCCAGCAGGCCGTCGCGCACCGGCGAGGCGGCCGTGGCCAGGCGGCCGGACAGCGGCAGCAGCACCGCCAGCTTCAGCGGCGGGCGGTAGCCGTCGTGGTCAGCGGGCGGGCGGCTGCCGGCATGCGCGTTCCACAGCATGCCCAGGTCGAACGGGCGCGGCAGCGGCAGCCCGCGGGCGATCAGGGCGCGACCGGCGAAGCTGTACAGCGGGTCGCCTTCCGGCATCGCTGCGGCGGCCTGGGCCAGGGTCTGGTCGTCGAGCCCGGCCAGCAGCTGTTCGATCCGGCGCACGGTGTCGCCGCGCTCCTGGCCGGTCAGCGCGCCCAGGCGCTGGGCCAATTCGCTGGCCTGTGCCAGCTCGGGGTTCGCCGGCTGTGCCGGAGCGGCCGGTCGGGTGATCTGCACCTGGCCGCAGCCCGTCAGCACCAGCAGTCCCAGCGCGAATGCCATCCCTATCGCCTTCAAGCGCATCGTTTCACGTCCACAGGAGAGTCCGGGCGATTCTACCCATCCCGCGCCCGCCGGCCCATGAAGACCGCCCGGGCGCACTATCATGGCCGCGCCATGACCGACCCGCCCGACCACGCCCCCCAGCCCGGCACCCTGTACGTCGTCGCCACCCCGATCGGCAACCTGGGCGACCTGTCGCCGCGCGCGCAGGACACGCTGAGGGGCGTGTCCGCGATCTGTGCCGAGGACACCCGCCACACCCGCCGGCTGCTGGCGCACTTCGGCATCGAGGCCCATCTGGTCGCCCTGCACGAGCACAACGAGGCGGCGCAGGCGGCGCGGCTGGTGGAGCGCCTGCAGGCGGGTGAATCGCTGGCCCTGGTCAGCGATGCCGGCACCCCGCTGGTCAGCGACCCCGGCTTCCGCCTGGTGTGCGCCGCGCGCGAGGCCGGGCTGCGGGTCAGCCCGATACCTGGCCCGAGCGCGCTGATCGCCGCGCTCAGCGTCGCCGGCCTGCCCAGCGACCGCTTCGCCTTTGAAGGCTTCCTGCCGGCCAAGCCCGCCGCCCGCCGCGAGCGCCTGCAGCGCCTGGCCGGCGAAACGCGCACCCTGCTGTTCTACGAGTCATCGCACCGGATCGCCGACACGCTTTCCGACGCCGCCGCCGCCCTGGGCGGGCAGCGCCGGGTGGTGCTGGCGCGCGAAATGACGAAGCTGTTCGAAACGGTGCTCGACGGCACCCTGGCGGCGCTGCGCGACCGTGTCCGCGACGATGCGGATCAGCGCAAGGGCGAGTTCGTGCTGGTGGTGGAGGGCGCCGGTGACGACGCCGATGCAGTCCTGGCCGAAGGCCGGCGCGTCCACGCCCTGCTCAGCGCCCACCTGCCGCCTTCAGCGGCGGCAAAGCTGGCGGCCGAAATCACCGGGGCCCCGCGCAAGGCCCTCTACGGGAAGCCGGATCAGGGTTCCTGAACACGGCGCAGACATCCTCCGGAGTATCATATGCATCGGCACGCGCCCACCAGCTGGTGCGGCCCGGATTCATCACGACATGTTCCCGATCCTTTCAGGAGTTCCACATGAACATCAAGATTGCCCTGTTGAGCGCCGCATGCGCGCTGGCCCTGTCCGCCTGTGGCGACAGCTCCACGCCTCCGGCCGACACCTCGCCGGCCGAGCCGGCTGCCGCGCCTGCCGCCCCGGTCGAGCCCGCCACCACGGAACCGGCTGCTGCGCCGGCCCCGGCTGAAACGCCCGACGCCGCCCCGGCCGACGCCGACAGCGCCGCCCCCGCGGACAGCAGCGAGCCGGTCGCAAGCGGCTGTGAGATCACGATCGAAAGCAACGATGCGATGCAGTTCAATACCAAGGCGATCACCGTTCCGGCTTCCTGCACCGACTTCACGATCACCATGAACCACGTCGGCAGCATGCCGGTCGCGGCCATGGGCCACAACGTGGTGATCACGTCCTCGGCCGACATGGCCGGCGTCGCGGCCGACGGCATGGCCGCCGGCCTGGAGTCGGGCTTCCTCAAGGCGGACGACGACCGCGTGGTTGCCGCGACCGACATGATCGGTGGCGGGGAGACGACTTCGGTCACCTTTGCCGTCAGCGATATCCAGGGCGGGGACTACAAGTTCTTCTGCAGCTTCCCCGGCCACTCGGCCCTGATGAACGGCACCATCACCGTCGAATAATCAGCGGCGTGCAACACGAAGGCGGGGGTCATCGACCCCCGCCTTTTTTGTGCCTGGTGGAAAAGCCGGAGCCGCGCGCGGCCGGCGGTTACGCCTGGCCTGCAGGCCTGCCGTCGGGACCGGTCACCCGGCCCGCGCCATCGACGAACCAGGCGCGCACGGACGGGTAGTCGGCGAGCAGCGGCGCGCGCTGTTCCGGCGCCAGTACCGACAGGGTGGTGGACAGGCCGTCGGCCAGGGTGGCCCGCGGGGCGGCCACCGAGACCGAGGCGTGGTGGTTCGCGCTGCGGCCGGTTCGCGGATCAAGCAGGTGATGGATGTCCGGATCCGGCCCGAAACGCGTGCCGTAGCCGCCGGACGTCGCCAGCGCTGGCCGCTGGCCGCGCCCGCTGCCGAGCGGCAGCTCGAACAGCGTGCGGCCTGGCTCGGCCGGATCGGTGACCGCCGCGCGCCAGCTGCCGCCATCGGGCCGGTGGCCCAGAGCCCGCCCTTCGCCCAGGTTGACCAGCACGTCGCTGAATCCGTTGGCCAGCAGCAGCTCGGAGACCCGGTCGGTGATGAAGCCCTGGGCCACGCCATTGAGGGTGATCGCCGCGCCCGGGCGCCCCAGGCGAATCCGGCCTGCGTCCACTTCCACGTCGGCGAAGCCCACCTGCTGCCGCGCCCGGGCAATGGCCCGGGCCGACGGGCCCTGCGCCGATGCGCCCGGCGCGGAGAAATGGTCGAAATACAGGCGCAGCAGCGGCTGCACGGTGGGGTCGAACGCGCCTGCGCTGCGCTGCGCCAGCGACAGGCTGAACGACAGCAGCTCGACCAGCTCGGTGGGCGGATCGTCCAGCGCGCCCGCGGCGTTGAGGCGGGACAGGGCCGAGTCCGGCCGGTACAGGCTGAAGACGGATTCGAGCCGCTCGACCTCGGCCAGGCAACGGGCGATCATCGCCTGCGCATGCGGGCGGTCGGGGTGAACCAGCGTCATCGACGCCAGCGCGCCCATCGCCATGCCCTTCCAGACCGTCGGGGCAGGCGCTGCCGCCGACGTGGCCAGGGCAAGCCCGGCCGGCATCGCGCCCACGGCCGCGCCGGTGGCGGCGATGGAAAGAAAGCGTCGGCGATTGAGCATGGCCGCCTCCTCAGTGGTCGTCGTGGTGTCCGGGCATGGAGGATGGCAGATCCACCGGGCCGAGCACGTAATCGTCCGGAATGTCGTCCAGGCGGACGATCCTGCCGCCGTGCTCGGCGCGGAATGCCTCCGCCGCCGGTTCCGTGGAGAAGGGTACCGCCTCCGGCGCGCCCATGCCGCCGATCATCGCGCTTTCCACCACGTACCAGGCGTTGCGCGCGTCCACCCAGGTGCCTGCCTCCGGGTGCGCCCAGTTCCCGGCCAGGCCCATGTCGTTGACGTAGACCGCCGACACGTCCCTGGCTTCCTCGGGCAGGCGCAGGAAGGCAATGGTGTCGCGCACCGAGGTAAACCAGATCGGGGCGTCCCGGCTCTCCAGGTGGATCTGGCCCTTGGGGCCCTCGTGGGTGGAGAGCAGCATGCCGCAGTAGTGGCCGGTCGCGTCGTCCGGGGCTTCGGTGGCGACCGGCGGTGGCGCAGCAGGGCCGCTCCTGTCGCAGCCCGCGGCCAGCAGCATTGCCAGGCCGATCGCGGCCCATGTCTTGCGTCCAATCCTCATATCGGTCTCCTCCTGAATGCGAATACCGCCAGCACCAGCGGGGCCACCACCCAGGCGGCGAGCACCGCGAGCAGGACGCCGGCGGGCAGCGGCGCCGCGTTGCCGGGGCCGGCCAGGCCACTGTAGACGGCCACGCTGTCGTGGGCGGTCATGTTGAAGATCCGGTACACGTCCGCCGGATTGAGCAGCAGCAGCACGTCCAGCACGTTCTGGGTCACGTAGCGGCCCTGGTCGGCCACCAGGATCCCGAGCAGGGCCGTATCGTAAAGCAGCACGAACACCAGCCAGACCCCGACGGCCAGGCCGGCCGCGGTTGCGCGCTCGCGCACCAGGCTGCTGGCCAGCACGCCCATCGACACGAACGCCGCGCCCAGCATGATCGAGGTGAGCACCATCATCGCGAAGGCGCCCCAGGCGAGCGTGCCGGCTTCATTGCCCATGGCCAGCGCGCCCGCCGCGACGCCGTAGCCGAGCAGGGTGGCGATGGCCAGGATGCACACGTGGCCCAGGGCCTTGCCGGCAACCACCTGCCACCGCGATACCGGGTAGGACAGCAGCAGCATCAGCGTGCCGCGCTCCTGCTCGCCCACGATCGCGTCGAACGACAGCAGCAGGGCGATCAGCGGAACCAGGAAGATGGTGAGGCTGGCCAGGCTCACCACGACGACGGCCAGCGGATCGGCCCTGACCTCGCCGGTGGGAGCGCTGCCGAGCAGCACCAGCGACAGCGACAGCGCGGCCAGCAGCAGCGTGGTCGCGACCACCCAGCGGTTGCGCAGTCCCGCCCGGATCTCCTGCATGGCAAGCTTCAATACGTTCATGCCGCGCTTGCCTCCTGTTCGACCAGCTGCCGGTAAAGATCCTCCAGCCCCGGCGTGGCGGTGTTGATGTCCTCGACGGCGTCCATGGCCGCCAGGGTTCGCAGCGCGGCCATCTTGTCCGCGGCCGGCACGCTGAGCGTGAGTGCGTCACCGCTGCTTGCCGTGTGCCGGCTGCCCGCAGGCAGCCCTGCAAGCAGCTGGGCCGGGTCGGCCTGGCCGTCGCGCATGCGCAGCCGCAGCCGCACCTCGGGAACCGCGCCTGCGCGCAGTTCGTCCAGGGTGCCGGACGCCAGCAGGCTGCCCCGGTGCATCACCGCCACCCGGTCGACCCGGTTCTCGACCTCGGCCAGGGCGTGGGTGCAGACCAGCACCGTGGCGCCGCTGCCACGCAGCATGTCGATGGTGTTGAACACCTCGACCCTGGAGGCCGGATCCAGGCCGCTGGTGGGCTCGTCGAACAGCAGCAGCCGCGGCTCGCCGATCAGCGCCTGGGCGATCCCCAGCCGCTGGCGCATGCCCTTGGAATAGGTGGACACCCGGCGGTTGGCGGCGTGCGCGATGCCGACCAGCGACAGCAGTTCGTCGTTGCGGCGCGTGGAGTGGCGCTTGAGCCCAGCGTAGAACTTCATCAGCTCGTTGCCGGTCATCGCGCCGTGGAAGGCGACGTTTTCGGGCAGGAAGCCGAGCGTGCGCCGGGCTTCGGCGCCCTGCGAGCCGGCGGGGTCGACGCCGGACACGCGCACCGTGCCCTCGTTGGGGCGCACGAGCCCGAGCAGGAGCTTGATCAGGGTGGTCTTGCCGGCGCCGTTGTGGCCGACCAGGGCGGTGGCTTCGCCGGCGCGCAGGGCGAGGCTGACGTCGTTGACGGCCACCACGTCGCCATAGCGCCGGGTCACGCCGCTCCACTGGGCAATGATGCTCACTGCGCGTGATCCTCCGGCATCTGCGGCGGGCGCATCAGCGGCGCGCTGTCCACCACGCCGCCCGTGGACAGGGCGGGGAAGCGCGACTGTGCCCAGCGCACCATCTGCACCGCCGGGCTGCTCACCAGCGCCTTGGCCTGCGGCAGCGTCCACAGGATCTCGTCCATGACGTCGTTGGGCCGGTACGGCCGGTCGCCGATGCCGTCGCCATCCAGGTCGTAGGCCGGGTTGTCGCTCCAGTAGTTGCCGCGGCCTTCCGACGCCCAGTCCATGTCGCGGGTGCCCACGTACTTGATCTGCATCCGGTTGGCCACGAACGCGTTGCCGCTCAGGGCGTTGCCTTCCGATCCGGCGGTGAAGTGGACGCCGATCGGGCAGCCTTCGAACCAGTTGTCGGAAAACCGGTTCTGGTTGGCGTTGTAGATGAACACGCACTTCTCTCCGCCGTTGCGCACGGTATTGCCGACCACCTGCGAATCATTGGTGGCGTTGAGCATGAGGCCATGGTCCCTGTCGTTGATGGACACGTTGTTGCGGATCTCCAGGCCCTTGGAAAACATGATCGCCCAGCCGACGTGGTTGCCGCGGGACGCGTTGCCGATGATCCGGCTGTCGTGGGTATACATGTAGTGGATCGCGAAACGCAGGTTGGAGAAGGTGTTGTCCTGGAAGGTGTTCTGATTGCTGACCCTGACGTAGATGCCGTCGCGCCCGTGGCTGATCGTGTTGCCGATCACCTGGGCGCCGGGGGCGTTCCAGATCGAGACGCCGTTGCCGGCCTCCGCCAGGCGCATGCCCTTGAAGCCGGTGATGACATTGTCCTGCACCACCGAGCCGGCCGCGCCGTGCAGGTAGACGCCGAACAGGTTGTCGACCAGGTGGTTGTCGCGCACGTCCGCCCGCGGCGCGGACTCCTGCACCAGGATCGCCGAGTCCATTTCCAGCAGGTTGGTGCCCGAGCCGGTGATCTCCAGCCCGTGGATGCGGACATCCGGGGCCGCGACGGTGACCACGCTGCCGCTGCCGGGCCCGGTGAGCACGGCGCCGGGCTCGCCGGCGAGCGAGAGCGGCCTGTCGATGACGACCGGGCCGGCGTGGCGTCCGGCGGCCAGGCGAACGGTGTCGCCCGGCGCCGCGGCATCGAGCACCGGCTGCAGCAGGGTGCCCGGAGCCACCCGCAGCTCGGCAGCAAAGCCCTGAACCGGAACCGCCGCGCAGGCCGAAACGACGGCCCACGCGGCGGCATGCTTCCAGAGCCAGGCCAATGGCCTGCCCGGCATTTCCTTAAGCCTCAACCAGCATCCGTCCCTTCATTTCCATGTGCATGGCGTGGCAGAACCACTGGCAGTAGTACCAGTACACGCCAGGCCGGTCGGCGGTGAAGGTGACCGATGCCGTCGCCTGCGGCGCGACTTCCATCGCGATGCCGTAGTTGACGATGGTGAAGCCGTGGGACAGGTCGTCCACGGTGTCGTTGTTGGTCACGTAGACCGTCACCTCGTCGCCCTGCTTGACGGTGAAGTCGTTCAGGCTGAACGCCGGCGCGACCGAGGTCATGTAGACGCGCACCTTGTTGCCGTCGCGGATCACGTTGGCGGCGGCCTCCAGGGTCACGCCATCGGCTTCGGCCTGCCTGCGCGCGTCCTCCCACATGGGGTCGTTGCGGTCCCAGACGTTGACCGGGTTGACCTTCGAGCGATGGATGATCTCGATGTCATGCGGCTCGGCGAACGAGGGGCCGTCGTGCACCAGGACCATCTCGTCGCCGGAGATGTCGATCAGCTGGTCGTTTTCGGGCTTGAGCGGTCCCACGTTGAGGAACCGGTCCTTGGAGAACTTGTTGAGCGACATCAGCCACTTGCCGTCGGCCTCCAGGCTCTCGCCCATGGAGGTGTGGTTGTGGCCCGGCTGGTAATGCACGTCGAGCTTCTGGATGATCGGGTCGACGTCCTCGCCGTTGAACGCCCTCACGGCGTCGGCGATGTTCCACTTGGCGATCTGGCTGTCGATGAACAGCGTGGTGTAGGCGTTGCCACGGCCGTCGAACGCCGTGTGCAGCGGGCCCAGGCCAAGCTCGGGCTCCGCCACCACCGTGTCACGCGGCTGGATGGTGCCGGCGAACAGCTCGGGGAACTTGCGCACGTCGAACACGGTGACGGTCGGCGACAGCTTGCCGTTGGCAACGGCGTGGATGCGATCGGGCGCCATGTTCATGCCGTGCGGGCTGTTGGACACCGGGACGTAGCGGGTGAACGCCGAGTTCGCCTCCTTGCGGCCGTCCAGGACCGGCGCGCCGTTGATCATCTGGGCCTCGCCGTTGGCGACCGCGGCCTCGATCGCCTTGATGTCGAAGATGACGACGTGGTCCTGTTCGGAGGCGGACATCTCCGCCAGCGTCATGCCTTCCTCGGAGTTGTAGCTCGTCGCGAAGGCGTACAGGCCGTCGTAATCGGCGTCGACGTTGTCCAGGTTGCCGCTGACCATCACCTGCCAGGCGACCTGCATCGTCTCGCCGTCGACCGCGGTGAAGATGTAGCGGTACTGCTCCAGGTCGTTCACGTTGGTGCCGTCGTTCTGCAGCGGCACGCTGTCTTCGCCGTTGCAGAACAGGTATCCGGTCTTCGGGTACTTCTGCAGGCGCATGCCGTGGACCGTGTGCTGGTTCGGCAGCTCCAGGATCTTGTCGCACTTCATGACGTCGCAGCGCACGCGCGCCACCCGGGTGTTGGCCTTGTCGTTCACGTACACGTAGCGGCCGTCATGGTTGCCTTCCGTGAACGACATGTGCGGATGGTGCAGGTCGCCGTTGAAGTGCGTGCCGCCGCGGTTTTCCAGGAACTTCCTCGTCTCCGGGGTGAGCCCTTCGGTGAGGACCTTGAGACTCTCGTTGGTCTGGCCCCAGCCGGTGGCGCTGCAGCGGTTGAAGACCGGGATGCGCATCAGCACGCGCATCGATGGCATGCCCAGGATGCGCAGCTCGCCGCTCTGGCCGCCGGACAGGAAGCCGTAGTACTCGTCCAGTTCGCCCGGTGCGATGTGGACCTTGGCCGCCGCGTCCGAAGCCGCGGTGGCGCCGCCCGCGGCAGAACCGCCTGCCGGGGCCGCCCCGTTGCCGCTGCCGTTGCCGCAGCCGGCCAGCAGGCCGGTCGTTGCCGCGCCGGCGGCCAGCGCCATGCTGCCCCTCAGTACCGCCCTTCTGCCGGAGTTCGGCATGGCCGACGTGTCGGCCACCTGCTCGATCGATTTGCTCTTGTCGTCACTCATGCTTGCGTCCTCTCATTGGGATATGAATCCATGCAGCTGGGGTTACTGGCTGGCATCGGCTGCGGCCGGGGGGCCGCTGGCGGTGGACACCGCCAGCGGGATCTGCTTTCCGGCCGCCGCGCGCCGCTCACGCTTGAGCCGCTGCTGGATCTTGACCGGGCACTTCTTGTCGTGGTGGTACAGCACCTGGCAATGCAGGCACGAGATGCACTCGTTCGGGTTGATGTGGCCCTCGGGGTGGATCGCCTCCACCGGGCATTCCTTGTAGCAGCGCATGCACGGGTTGCCGCACTCGCGGTAGCGCTTGAGCCAGTCGAACATCCGCAGGCGCCCCGGGATCGCAAGCGCGGCCCCGAGCGGGCACAGGTAGCGGCAGAAGAAGCGTTCGACGAACAGGCCGGCCACGATCAGGGCCACCGCAAACAGCACGAACCACCACTCGCGCATGAAGCGCAGGATGATGGCGGTCTTGAAGGGCTCGACCTCGGCCAGCTGCTCGGCGAAGGCGAGCGAGCCCAGTGAGACGGCGAACAGGGCCAGGAAAATGATGTACTTGATCGGCCACAGGCGCTCGTGCACGCCCCACGGAATCTTCAGCTGCGGTACCTTCAGCGCCTTGGCGACCCGGTTGGTCAGCTCCTGCAGCGCACCGAACGGGCACAGCCAGCCGCAGAACGCGCCGCGGCCCCAGAAGATCAGCGCCACGGCCACCGAGCACCACAGGATGAAGATCAGCGGGTCGACCAGGAACGACGACCAGTTGAAGCCCTCCCGCAACGAGCTCGCGAACGTGAGCACGTTGACCACCGACAGCTGGGCCTGGGCCACCCAGCCCAGCCAGAACAGGGTGACGACCAGGTAGGCCAGGCGGATGCGGTCGAAGAGCTTCTCGCGCTTTACCAGCACGTCCTGGAAGAAGAAGATCAGGGTCAGCGCGATGAGCATCACGCCGAGCACGGCGATGGAGACGGTCTTGCTCTGCCACATCCGCTTCCACAGCGGATCGGTGTCGTCCTCCAGGAACGCGTGGGCACCGGTACCGGCGGTGGCCAGCGGGGCGGCCTGCGTCGCCGGTGCGGCGCCGCCCGAGGTGTACTGCGCCGGGATCGCATAGGGCAGGTCGAACGACACGAAGGCCTTGGTCAGCGCACCGGTCGCCCGCTGCACCAGCAGCTGCAGGCGCCAGGGCTGCGCCGGATCGAACTCGCTGTCTTCGGGGATGGCGAAGATCCCGATTTCCTTCAGCGAAGGCGCGCCCTCGGCGGCGAGCGTCCCCACGCGCCGGTGGGAGTGGTCGCGGAAGCGGATCGTCTCGGCGCCCTGGATCAGCTCGATGCGGTCGAAGATGCCGCCGCGCACGTAGCCGGAGCCCTTGAACGAATAGATGCCCGATCCGCCGACCACGATGGCCTGCTGGCCGGGTTCGAGCATGTCCAGCATGCTGGCGTACTCGGCCTCACCGAGCAGGCTGCGCCCGATCGCCGGCTGGGACGCCAGGGCCACGTAAAGATCGATGAACGGATCGTCCGGCGCGCCCGACTGCGGGCGCCGCACGGCCTCCGGGTCGCCGGCTTCGGCGAACCGGTCGTTGACCTCGCCCACGGTCAGGTGCAGGTGCGAGACCGCGCCCTGGTCGAGCAGTTCCTGCCAGCCGGTGATCGCGCCGGCGTCCGGGTTGATGACGCGCTTCTGCATGGCCGCGTCCGCGGCCACGCCGCCGCCCGCGCCCGCAGCCGGCTGGCTGCCGTCCAGGCCAAGCAGCCGGGCGACCCTGGCCGCCGAGCGGGTCACGCTTTCGCCCATCACCAGCACGGTCACGGTGGCGCCGCTGACCAGGTCCGCCTGCGGCGGCCCTTCTCCGCTGGCGGCCGCCTGCAGCGGGTTGTAGCCGACGAAGGGAGCCAGGTAATCGATGACGCGCTGTTCGGGAATGCCGATCAGCACGATCGGCTCGCTGTGCTCGACCATCCTGATGCCGGTGATGGTTCCGGCGGTGTCGAGCCCGACCAGGATGTGGATCGGCTTGCTGGAATACCCGTCCGCGTTGACGTACTGGGTATTGAGGTAGGCATACCCGGCCAGTTGGTCGCCGCGGAACACCTGGGCGACCGGCGGCGTCTGCCCGGTGGGCCCGAAGCGATCCGCTCCCGGCACCAGGTCGGCTGGCGTGACCTGGTTCACGAAGGTGTCGAAAGTCGCCGAAGGCTGGGCGCCGGCCATCTGCCAGGACATCAGGCCAAGTAGCATGGTGGCGAGAACCACGCGCCACGCCGTGCCAGCAAAATTGCTCAAGTCTACCCTCGCGTTGCTAGGATAACCGGGGTGGATCCGTGGCGCCCAGCCCCCTGGGCGGCCATTGGCAGCAAGTATATGCGAGGCGTCCGTTATGCGTCGAACCCTTACCGGCGGAAGTTTGCAGGGGCCGCCTTCAGTGGATCAGAACCGTCGTGATGCGCACAGCCCCAGGCGTGGACAGTCAGCGCGCAGCCGCTCCCTGCTGGGCGAAGACCCGGGCCTGGACGTGGTCGACATGGCCACGCTCGTGCAGATCGCCCGGGCCATCGAGGACGAAGCGGTGCGCCGCTACGAACAGCTCGCAAAGCTCATGGATGATCGCGGCGAGCCGGCCGTTGCCGAGGCGTTCCGCGCGATGCGGGACGAGGAGCTGAGCCACGTCGTCGCCGTGGATCGCTGGGCCGCGGCGCTGGGAGACCCGGTGCCGGCGGCCGAGGAGTTCGAGTGGCGGCTGCCGGCCGACCTCTCCAGCTCCTGGGACGACGTGGCCGGCAGCGCGTTGCTCACGCCTTACCGCGCCTTCGCGGTGGCGGTGGAGAACGAGGAGCGCGCGTTCGCCTTCTACTCCTACCTGGCCGCCCGCGCCGGAGACGAGCAGGTCAGGGCGGAAGCCGAGAAGCTCGGCGTGGAGGAGCTGCGGCACGCCGCGCTGCTGCGCCGGTGGCGGCGCCGGGCGTATCACCGCGAGCGCCGTTCCCGGCAGCCCGGGCCGGTGCGGATCGAGTCGGTCGCGATGCTGCGCGAGTTCCTGGCGCAGCAGGAGGCGGAGATCGCCGCAGCGCACCTTGCCCTGGCGCAGCGGCTGGAGCGCGCCGGCGAGGATCCACGCCACCTGCTGGTGGACGCGCAAAAGCCGCTGGAAGCGCTGGCGGACGTGCTTGAGGCCGTCATGGCCACGGCCGAAGGCGAGCTGTTCGACGAAGCCGCCGCCGCGATGGCCGGCGTGATCGAGCGGATCACCCGGATTTCGCTGCGGGAGGACGACGCCTGAGCTGGGGAACCGTTCAGCGCCGTCCGCGTCTTTGCCCGCCGCGCGTGGGATAATGCGCGCTGGCGGAGCCGGCCGGGCAATCGCGTCATCCTTCGGGATGCCGAGGAAAGTCCGGGCTCCACAGGGCACGGTGCCAGGTAACGCCTGGGCGGCGCGAGCCGACGGAAAGTGCAACAGAAAGATACCGCCGAACGGTTCTTCGGGATGCGTGGCAAGGGTGAAATGGTGCGGTAAGAGCGCACCGCGAGCCTGGCAACAGGCCGGCACGGCAAACCCCACCGGGAGCAAGACCGAATAGGGACCCCACGACGTTGCCCGCGTCAGGTCCGGGTAGGTTGCTTGAGCGTATCGGTGACGATGCGCCCAGAGGAATGGTTGCCCACGACAGAACCCGGCTTACAGGCCGGCTCCGCCTCTTTTCCCTGTTTCCACCCCGTTGCCGCATGTTGCGGCGCGATGTTGTCGTCTGGATGACCAGCTCCGGTCACGCTCAACGCCTGAGGTGCGCCCCGGGCCCGTTGGCGGGCTACAGGGGGATTTGCGATGCGACCGTGGAAACAGCCACTGTCGGCGCTGCTGGTTGGCCTGCTGTTCGGGCTGGCCGGCTGCGCCGGTGAAAGCGGGACAGCCGCCGCGCCCGTGACCGGCGCGGCACAGCCGTCGTCCGGCGCCGCCCGCCAGTGGCGCTTCGAGTCCGGCGCACCTGATCGCAGCATCACCAGGGTTCTGGAGTTCTCCGTGCCCTCGGCCGGCGGCTGAGCCTGGCCGCGCAACCGGGCGGTACCGCCCGGGCATGATCCCGGGCCGGCCTCGCTGCCGCCCGGCATCCGCCGCCCCGGCCGCCGGATCCGCGCGTTTCCGGCGCCGCCTCACGCGGCCTTAACGTTGGCCCTTCACGGCGCCTGAACATCCCCCTTCGCGGCCCTCGTCTCAAAATTTGAGACGAAACAGCAGCTTGTGGATAAAGCTTGAACAATTCTCTCAAGAGTTGTGCAAGTCATTGACCTGCTTGGCGAAATTACCCCTCCACGGTTGTTGACAACCCCATATCCGGGTCATAAGGTGGCGTTGCGTGGGGCAAACGGGAATTTCGTGGAAATCCTGCGCAATGAAGCCCGCCGCAGACGGGCATACCGGGCAGGACCGACGTGTTCCAGGGCGAGTACGCCATCACAATCGACGACAAGGGCCGGATGGTGATCCCGACCAGCCTGCGCGAGGAGGTGTCGCGTGCCGGCAGCCGTCTGGTGATCACGTACAACCCCTTCGATGCCGGCAGCCTGTACCTGTATCCGCATGACGTCTGGGAAGGCGTGCGCGACAAGGTCAACGCGCTGTCCCGTACCCGCTCCACCAACCGCACGCTGCAGATGAAGCTGGTCGGCGCAGCCACCGTGGTCGAGCCCGACGGCAGCTCGCGCATTTCCGTGCCTCCCAGCCAGCGCAACACGGTCGGCATCGACCGCAAGGCGGTGCTGGTGGGGATGGGCGACAAGCTCGAGCTCTGGAGCGAGCAGGCGCACCAGGACCAGATCCGCCAGACGCTGGGGGATGACGACATGGCCGGTGAGGACCTGGAAGGGTTGCAACTGTGACGGACGGTGGCGCGGACGCCCGGTCCGGCCACCTTCCGGTGATGTTCGGGCAGGTCATGGAGGGTCTGCAGGTGCGCGGGGATGGAACCTACCTGGATGGCACGTTCGGGCGCGGAGGCCATGCGCGCGGAGTGCTGCAACGCCTGGGACCCGGAGGCCGGCTGCTGCTCATGGACAAGGACCCCGAAGCGGTTGTGGTGGCCGAGCGCGAGTTCGGTGCCGATCCGCGCGTGGCGATCCGCCGCGGCAGCTTCGCTGCGCTCGCGGACTGGGACGCCGCGGCGGCGGGGCTGGACGGGGTGCTGTTCGACCTGGGCGTGTCCTCGCCGCAGCTGGACGTGGCCGAGCGCGGCTTCAGCTTCGGCAAGGACGGGCCGCTGGACATGCGCATGGATCCGGACTCCGGTGAGAGCGCCGCCCAATGGCTGGCCCGCGCCGACGAGGCCGCGATCGCCGACGTGCTGTGGACCTACGGCGAGGAGCGCATGAGCCGGCGGATCGCGCGGGCCATCGTCGCCCGCCGCGCCGATGCGCCGCTGCAGCGTACCGGCGAGCTGGCCGAACTGATCGCCTCGGTGGTGCCGCGCCCGCGGCGCGCGCCGGGCAAGCCGGACATCCATCCGGCCACCCGCTCGTTCCAGGCCATCCGCATCCACGTCAACCGCGAGCTGGGAGACCTGGAGGACGGGCTGGCCGCCGCCCACGACGCGCTGCGCCCGCAGGGCCGGCTGGCGGTGATCAGCTTCCACTCGCTGGAAGACCGCATCGTCAAGCGCTTCATCGCCGGCCGCGCCAAGCCGCCGCCGGCCGACCGTCGCCTGCCCGAGGCCACCGGCTTCGTGCCGACCCTGCGCGCGCTGGGCGGCGCGATCAAGGCCGATGCCGGCGAGACCGCGGCCAACCCGCGGGCGCGCAGCGCGGTGCTGCGCGTTGCCGAAAAGCTGCCGGCGCAGGTGCGCACATGACCATGCGCATCGTCATCGCCGTGCTGCTGGCCGCCAACGTGATCACCGCGATCGGCGTGGTGCACGCGCGCCACCAGCACCGCCAGCTTTTCGCCGAGCTGACCCGGCTGGAGCACGACCGCGACGAGCTCAACATCGATTTCGGCCGCCTGCAGCTGGAGCAGGCGACCTGGGCCGAGAGCAACCGCATCGACCAGGTCGCGCGCGAGCGGCTGGGGATGAAGTTCCCGGAAGCGGCTGAAATCGTGGTGGTGCGGCCATGATCGGGCGTTCCTCCGGCAGCCGCCCGCAGCGCCGCCGCACCCGCGCCAGGTTCAACCTGCGCGCGCGCCTGGCGCTGGTGGCCGGCGGGCTGGGCCTGTGCGCGGTGGTGCTGGTGGGGCGCGCGGTGGACCTGCAGCTGATCGACAACGCCTTCTACCAGCAGAAGGCCGACGCGCGGTTCCTGCGCGAGCTGCCGATCGCGACCTCGCGCGGCATGATCACCGACCGCAACGGCGAGCCGCTGGCGATTTCCACGCCGGTGGCCTCGCTGTGGGCCAACCCGCAGGAGCTGGTGAAGCACCCGGACCGGATCGTGGAGCTGGCCGGTGCGATCAGGGTCGATGCCGACGAGCTGGCGCGCCGGGTTGCCCAGCGCGCCGACAAGGAATTCATGTACCTGCCGGGCCAGCGCCGGATCCACCCGGCCGCGGCCGAAGAGGTGCTGGCGCTGGGCGTGCCGGGGGTGTTCAGCCAGCGCGAGTACCGCCGCTTTTACCCGCAGGGCGAGGCGATGTCGCACGTGCTCGGGTTCACCAATATCGACGATCGCGGCCAGGAGGGCATCGAGCTGGCGTTCGACGACTGGCTGCGCGGGCGCCCGGGCGCGCACAGGGTCATCCGCGACCGCCGCGGCCGGATCGTGGAGAACGTGGATCTGGTGCGCGCGGCCGAGCCGGGCCGCGACCTGGTGCTGAGCATCGACCGCCGGATCCAGTACCTGGCCCACCGCGAGCTGCGCAACACCCTGGTGCGCACCGGTGCCAGCGCCGGATCGGCGGTGGTGCTGGACGTGGCCACCGGCGAGGTGGTGGCGATGGTGAACCTGCCCACCTACAACCCCCACGTGGTCTCGGGCAGCGACCGCGACGCCCGCCGCAACCGCGCGGTGACCGACCTGATCGAGCCCGGTTCCACGATCAAGCCGCTGACCGTGGCCGCGGCCCTGCAGGCCGGCGTGGTCACGCCGGCCACCCCGGTGGACACCAGCCCGGGCTGGATGCCCAACGGCCGCTACCGCACCAGCGACGTGCGCAACTACGGCCTGCTCGACGTCACCGGCGTGATCACCAAGAGCTCCAACGTGGGCACCGCGAAGGTGGCGGCCAGGCTGGAGGATCGGCAGCTGTACGACGTGCTGCGCGCGTTCGGCCTGGGCCAGAGCACGCGCAGCGGGTTCCCGGGCGAGGCGTCGGGGCTGTTCCCCGATCCCTCGCAGTGGAGCGGAACCAGCAAGCAGACCATTTCCTACGGCTACGGGCTGTCGGCCACGCCGCTGCAGATCGCGTCCGCGTATGCGGCCATCGCCAACGGCGGCAAGCTGGTGCAGCCGACCTTCGTCAAGGGCCAGCACGGCGAGTCGCGCCAGGCGCTGGATGCGGGCGTGGCCGACACCGTGCTGCGGATGATGCAGACCGTGACCGAGCCGGGCGGCACCGCGACGCGGGCGCGGGTTCTGGGCTACCACGTGGCCGGCAAGACCGGCACCTCGCGCAAGGCCAGCGGCGGCGGCTATTCGCGCCGCTACGTGTCCTTCTTCGCCGGCATCGTGCCGGTGGAGAACCCGCGTTTTTCGATGGCCATCGTCATTGACGACCCGGATCCGGCGCGCGGCTACTACGGCGGGCTGGTGGCCGCGCCGATGTTCCAGGGCGTGATGGAAGGCGCGCTGCGGCTGATGGACGTGCCGCCGGACGATATCGAGACCTGGCTGGCCGCGCAGGCCGAAAGCGATGACAGGCGCCGCGCGGCGGCCGGAGGCGCACGATGAGCGCCGGCATGCCGCTGTCGGAGCTGCTGCCGGACGTGGCCGGGGTGCCGGCCGGGCTGCGGGTGTCCGGGCTGTCGCAGGACAGCCGGGAGATCGTGGCCGGGGAGGCGTTCCTGGCCATTCCCGGGTTCGGCACCCATGGGCTGCGCTTCGTCGACCAGGCGCGGGCCGCCGGCGCGGCGGCGGTCGTGTACGAGCCGCCGGCGCCGGACGGCGTCCCGGTGCCGGCGGATGCGGTCGCGGTGCCCGGGCTTCGCACGCGCATTGGCACCATGGCCGACCGCCTGCATGGCGGCCCGTCGGCGGCGATGACCGTGGTCGGCGTGACCGGCACCAACGGCAAGACTTCCACCGTGCAGATGCTGGCCCAGGCCTGGACCCTGCGCGGGCTGAAGGCGGGCAGCGTGGGCACCCTGGGTGCGGGCCTGCACGGGCAGGTGCAGCCGACCGGCTTCACCACTCCGCAGGTGTCGCGCATGCACGCGCTGCTGGCGCGGCTGCGCGACGACGGCGCGCAGGCGGTGGCGATGGAGGTCAGCTCGCACGCGCTGGATCAGGGTCGGGTGGATGCGGTGCGTTTCGCGGTGGGCGTGTTCACCAACCTCACCCGCGACCATCTTGATTACCACGGCGACATGGAGGCCTACGGGGCGGCCAAGGCACGGCTGTTCCAGGCGCCGGGGCTGCGCGCGGCGGTGGTGAACCTGGACGATGGGTTCGGGCGCGCGCTGCATGCGGAGCTGCCTGAGGGCCTGGCTGTGATCGGCACCAGCGGGCAGGGGCGCGCGGACGCCGCGGTGCGGGCCGAAGACGTGCTGCTGGATGCCGATGGCATCGGCTTCCGGCTGTGCATCGGCGGCCAGCAGCACCCGGTGCGCGCGGCGCTGCTGGGCCGCTTCAACGTCGACAACATGCTGGCGGTGGCCGGGGCGCTGCACGCGCTGGGCGAGGCCCCGGCCGACATCGCCGCTACGCTCGCCCGGCTGCAGCCGGTGGCCGGTCGCATGAACCGCCTGGGCGGCAACGGCCGGCCGCTGGTGGTGGTGGACTACGCGCACACGCCGGATGCGCTGGAACAGGCGCTGTCCAGCCTGCGCGGCCACGCCCGCGGGCGGATCGTGTGCGTGTTCGGCTGCGGCGGCGAGCGCGACCGCGGCAAGCGCGCGCAGATGGCCGAAGTGGCCGGACGCCTGGCCGATGTGGTGATCGTCACCGACGACAACCCGCGGGGCGAGGACGGCGACGTGATCGTGGCCGATATCCTGGAAGGATTCGCGGATCGATCCGCCGTGACCGTCGAGCGCGACCGCCGCGCGGCGATCAACCGCGCGGTCGGGCAGGCCGGGCCGGGCGACATCGTGCTGGTGGCCGGCAAGGGCCACGAGCCATACCAGGACATCGACGGCGTGCGACATCCGTTCGACGATGCCGAAGTCGCCCGCGCGGCGCTGGAGGGCAGGGCATGAACCCGCTGCCGCTCTCGCGCATCGCCCAGTGGACGAACGGCCGCCTGCACGGCGCCGAAGCCGGCGGCGACGTGCTGATCGAGACGCTGTTCACCGATACCCGCGGCTTCGACGCCGGTGACGGCCGCGCGGCGCTGTTCGTTGCCCTGGCCGGAGAGCGCTTCGACGGCAACGACCATGTCCAGGCCGCGGCCGAGGCCGGGGCGCGCGCGGCGCTGGTCTCGCGGCCGGCCCAGGTGCGGATCCCGCAGGTGGTGGTACGCGACACCGGCCACGCGCTGGCCGCGATCGCCGCGGCGATGCAGCACGGCCGCGTGGCGCGGGTGGCGACGATCACCGGCAGCAACGGCAAGACCGGGGTCAAGCAGATGCTGCTGTCGATCCTGCGCCTGCTCGGCCCCACCCACGCCAATCCGGGCAACTTCAACAACGAGATCGGCCTGCCGCTGTCGGTGATCCAAGCCCCCGAGGACGCCCGCTACGCGATCTACGAGATGGGCGCGGGCAAGCCCGGCGACATCGCCTGGCTCACGGCGGTGGCGCGACCGGACGTGGCCCTGGTCAACAACGTGGCGCCGGCGCACCTGGAGCGGATGGGCAGCCTGCTGGGCGTGGCCGACACCAAGGGCGCGATCTACGATGCGCTGCCGGCCGACGGGGTGGCGGTGATCAACGCCGACGACGCCTTCGCCCAGTATTTTGCCGGCCGCTCGCACGGGCGCCGGGTGATCCGCTTCGCGCTGGAGGCCAGCGCCGACGTGACTGCCCGCGACGTGCGGGTGGACGAGGAAGGATCCAGCTTCACCCTGGTCACGCCGCAGGGCGAGGCGCCGGTGCGGCTGGCCCTGGCCGGGCGCCACAACGTGGCCAATGCGCTGGCGGCGGCGGCGATGGCGATGGGCATGGCCGAAGCGACGCCGGACGCGATCGCGGCCGGGCTGGCCGCCGCCGAGCCGGTGGCCGGCCGGCTGGTGCGCCACCGGCTGGCGTCGGGCGCGCTGGTGATCGACGACAGCTACAACGCCAACCCCGGCTCGCTGGCCGCGGCCATCGACACCCTGGCCGCGACCGAAGGCGAGCGCTGGCTGGTGCTGGGCGAGATGGGCGAGCTGGGCGATGACGCCGCGGCGCTGCATGCCGGCGTGGGCCGGCGGGCCAGGGAGGCCGGGATCGAGCGGCTGTTCGCCATGGGCGCGCTGGGCAAGGCTGCGGCCGAGGCCTTTGGCGAGGGCGGCGCGCATTTCGACTCCCACGCCGCGCTGGCCGACGCGCTGCGCGGGGAGCTGCACCCGCAGGCGCGGGTGCTGGTGAAGGGATCGCGTTCAAGCGCGATGGAGCGGATTGTCTCCGCGCTGCTGGACAACAACGGAGGGGACCCCACCCATGCTGCTTGAACTCACGCGCTGGCTGCAGGGGCTGGAAGGCTTCTTCGGGCTGTTCAACTACCTCACCTTCCGCGGCATCCTGGCTGCGCTGACTTCGCTGGCGCTGTCGCTGTGGTGGGGCCCGGCGGTGATCCGCCGCCTGGCCCAGTACAAGGGCGGCCAGCCAATCCGCGACGACGGCCCCAAGACCCACTTCTCCAAGGCCGGCACGCCGACCATGGGCGGCGCGCTGATCCTGTTCACCGTGCTGGCCTCGGTGCTGCTGTGGGGCGACCTGCGCAACAAGTACGTCTGGGTGGTGCTGGCGGTGATGGTCGCCTTCGGCGCCATTGGCTGGTACGACGACTGGATCAAGATCGTCCACCGCGATCCCAACGGGCTCAAGTCGCGCTGGAAGTACCTGTTGCAGTCGGTGTTCGGCCTGGCGGCGGGCCTGTTCCTGTTCTACACCGCCGACGTGCCGGCGGCGACCACCTTCTACATCCCGCTGTTCAAGGCGGTCGCGCTGCCGATGGTGGGCATCACCTTCGTCGCCATCGCCTACTTCTGGATCGTCGGCTTCTCCAACGCGGTCAACCTCACCGACGGCCTGGACGGGCTGGCGATCATGCCCACGGTGCTGGTGGCCTGCGCGCTGGGCGTGTTCGCCTACGCGTCGGGCCACGTGGTGTTCGCCGACTACCTGCAGATCCCGCAGATTCCCGGCGCCGGAGAGCTGACCATCATCTGCGCGGCGATCGCCGGCGCGGGCCTGGGCTTCCTGTGGTTCAACACCTACCCGGCGATGGTGTTCATGGGCGACATCGGCGCGCTGGCGCTGGGCGCGGTGCTGGGCACGATCGCGGTGATCGTGCGCCAGGAGCTGGTGCTGGTGATCATGGGCGGCATCTTCGTCATCGAAACGCTGTCGGTGATGATCCAGGTGGCGTCGTTCAAGCTCACCGGCAGGCGCGTGTTCCGGATGGCGCCCATCCACCACCACTTCGAACTCAAGGGCTGGCCCGAGCCCCGCGTGATCGTGCGCTTCTGGATCATCTCGGTGATCCTGGTGCTGGTCGGGCTGGCCACGCTGAAGGTGCGCTGATGGATCGCTTCGACACGCCGCAGACGCGACAGGCCACCCGCATCGATGACATCCACGGGCGCTTCGACCCGTGGATCATCGGCGCGGCGCTGGCGCTGGTGGCGCTTGGCGTGGTGATGGTGGGCTCCAGCTCGATCGCCATCGGCGAAGACCACGGCGTGGGGGCCTTCCACTTCCTCACCCGGCACCTGATGTTCCTGGCCGTGGGCGTGGTGCTGTGCGTGCTGATGGCGCGCACCGACCTGAAGAACATCGAGGAGTACAACCAGCTGCTGCTGCTGGGCTGCTTCGTGCTGCTGCTGCTGGTGTTCATCCCCGGCCTGGGCCATACCGTCAACGGCGCGCAGCGCTGGATCAACCTGGGGGTGGCCAACTTCCAGACGGTCGAGGCGGTGAAGCTGATGTACATCGTCTGGCTGGCCAGCTACCTGGTGCGCTTCCGCGACGAGGTCAACGCCACCTGGGGCGCGATGATCAAGCCGCTGCTGGTGGCCGGCGCGCTGATGGCGCTGCTGCTGCTGCAGCCGGACTTCGGCTCCACCGCGCTGATCCTGGGCGTGACCGCCGGCATGCTGGTGCTGGGCGGGGTGCACCTGCCGCGCATGGCCGGGCCGGTGGTGGGCGTGCTGGTGCTGCTGTCGGTGGTGGCGGTGGCCGAGCCGTACCGCGTGCGCCGGATCACCTCGTTCATGGATCCGTTCGCCGACCCGTTCAACAGCGGCTACCAGCTGGCCAACGCGCTGATGGCGGTGGGCCGGGGCGAGTTCGGCGGCGTGGGCCTGGGCGCCTCGATCCAGAAGCTGTCCTACCTGCCCGAGGCCCATACCGACTTCATCTTCGCGGTGACCGCCGAGGAGCTGGGCTTCATCGGCGTGTGCCTGGTGATCGGCCTGTACGCGCTGCTGGTGGGGCGGGCGTTCTGGATCGGCCTGAAGTGCGTGGAGATGCGCCGCCACTTCGCCGGCTACTGCGCGTTCGGAATCGCCCTGGTGATCGGCCTGCAGAGCACGGTGTCGATCGGCATGAACCTGGGCCTGTTGCCGACCAAGGGCTTCACCCTGCCGCTGATCTCCTACGGCGGATCGAGCGTGGTCATGACCTGCGTGGCGGTGGGGCTGCTGCTGCGGGTGTCCTACGAGCTCGACCGCGCCCAGCGCCAGGTGGCGCGGCTGCGCGGCGAGGCGGCGCCGGTGCCGGCGCCGGGCGACGTGGAGAGCGCGCCGCCGCCGGCTCCGCAGCCGGGCGTGGCCACCGCCGCCACGCGCGGCTCCGGCCGCAAGCGCCAGCGCATTGAACCCACCATTGGAGCCGTACGATGACCCGCCGCCTGCTGAGCACCCGCGCGCTGTCCACCGCCGAAGTCGGGCGCGCCTTCTCGCGCGTGCACTTCGTCGGCATCGGCGGCGCCGGCATGAGCGGCATCGCCGAAGTCCTGTGCACCCTGGGCTACCGGGTGTCGGGCTCGGATCTGGCCGAAGGCGCCACCGTGCGCCGCCTGCGCGAGCTGGGCGCCAGCGTGCAGCTGGGCCACGATGCGGCCAACGTGCACGACACCGACTGCGTGGTGGTGTCCAGCGCGATCCGCGCCGACAACCCGGAGCTGCTGGAGGCCAAGGCGCAGCGGATCCCGATCGTGCCGCGCGCGGAGATGCTGGCCGAGCTGATGCGCTTCCGCCGCGGCATCGCGGTGGCCGGCACCCACGGCAAGACCACCACCACCTCGCTGCTGGCCAGCGTGCTGGCGCGCGGCGGGCTGGATCCGACCTTCGTGATCGGCGGCCAGCTGCTGGCCGCCGGCGCCAACGCGCGCCTGGGCGGCAGCGACTGGCTGGTGGCCGAGGCCGACGAGAGCGACGGCAGCTTCCTGCGCCTGAACCCGCTGGTGGCGGTGATCACCAACATCGACGTCGACCACATGGAGCACTACGACAACGACTTCGGCCGCGTGCGCCAGGCGTTCTCGGAGTTCCTGCACCGGCTGCCGTTCTACGGCCTGGCGGTGCTGTGCATCGACGATCTGGAGGTGGCGGCGCTGGCCAGCGACGCGTCGCGTCACGTGACCACCTATGGCTTCTCCGAAGCGGCCGACGTGCGTGCGGAGAACGTGCGCCAGGACGGCCCGCGCATGCGCTTCGACCTGATGCTGCCCGAGGGCGGGCGCACGGACGTGACGCTGGCGCTGCCGGGCCGCCACAACGTGCAGAACGCGCTGGCGGCCGCGTCGGTGGCCTGGCAGCTGGGCGTGAGCCCGGAGGCGATCGCCGCCGCGCTGGAGCAGTTCCAGGGCATCGGCCGGCGCTTCAACATGAAGGCCGTGCTGCGCACCCCGCGCGGCGCGCAGGTGCAGCTGGTGGATGATTACGGCCACCATCCCAACGAGCTGGCGGCGGTGTTCCAGGCCGCCCGCGGCGGCTGGCCGGATCGGCGCCTGGTGGTGGCGTTCCAGCCGCACCGCTACAGCCGTACCCGCGACCTGCTGGACGACTTCGCCGCGGTGCTGTCGGAAGTGGACGCGCTGGTGCTGACCGAGGTCTACCCGGCCGGCGAGGAGCCGATTGCCGGCGCCGACGCGCGCTCGCTGGCGCGGGCGATCCGCGCCCGCGGCCGGGTCGATCCGGTGGTGGTGGACGACATGGACGAGCTGGCCCGGGTGCTCCCCGACGTGCTTGAGGACGGCGACATGCTGCTGATGATGGGCGCGGGCACGATTGGCCACGCCGCCCAGCGGCTGGCCGACGAGGGTTTTCCGGAGGAGCCGGCATGAGCCAGGCGCTGCCGCCGCTGCGGGTGACCGATCCGGCCGCCTTCGGCCGCGTCGCGGTGCTGCTGGGCGGCACCTCGAGCGAGCGCGAGGTGTCGCTGGATTCGGGCCGCGGGGTGCTTGAGGCGCTGCGCTCCAGCGGCGTGGACGCGCATCCGGTGGACGGCATCCCGGCGCTGCTGGAGGACATCCGCGCCGGCCGCGTGGATCGGGTGTTCAACATCCTGCACGGTGGCGACGGCGAGAACGGCGTGCTGCAGGGCCTGCTCGCGGCGCTGGGCGTGCCGTATACCGGCCCGGGCGTGCTCGGCTCGGCGCTGACCATGGACAAGATCCGCACCAAGCAGGTGTGGCAGGCCGAAGGGCTGCCGACGGCGCGCTTCGTGCGCCTGCCGCCGGGCGCGGAGGTGGAGGCGGCGGTGCGCGAGCTCGGGCTGCCGGTGTTCATCAAGCCGTCGGCGGAAGGCTCCAGTGTCGGCGTGTTCCGGGTGGTGGACGAGGCCGGGCTGGCCGAGGCGGTCGCGTTCGCACGCGATTATCCGCACGAGCTGCTGGCCGAACAGCTGGTGGCCGGAGGCGAGTACACGGTGGGCATCCTCGGCGACCTGGCGCTGCCGTCGATCCGGATCGTGCCCGCGGGCGAGTGGTACGACTACCACGCCAAGTACGTGTCCGACGATACGCAGTACCTGTGCCCGGGCCTGGAGGGCGACGACGAAACCGTGCTGCGGCAGCTGGCGCTGGAGGCGTTCCGCGCCGCCGGCTGCAGCGGCTGGGGCCGGGTGGACGTGATGCGCCACGCCGACGGCCGCTTCGCGCTGATGGAGATCAACACCGCGCCGGGCATGACCGGCCATTCGCTGGTGCCCAAGGCGGCCGCGCAGCTGGGCATCGACTACGCCGGGCTGTGCTGGCGGATCCTGGAGACGACGCTGTGAGCGCGCTGCTGCGCACCTTCGTCTGGATCCTGGCCCTGGCCGTGGTGGCGCTGCCGGTGGTGGCGGTGCTGGAAGGCTGGATCGGCGCCGAACGCTGGCCGCTGAGCACCCTGCGGGTGACCGGCGAGCTGGAGCACGTGCCCGACCAGGCGCTGCGCGAAGCGGTGCTGCCGCACGTGCAGCAGGGCTTCTTCGCCACCCGCCTGGCCGATGCCCAGGAGTCGGTCGCGGCCCTGCCGTGGGTGGAAAGCGCCGAAGTCCGCAAGCGCTGGCCCGACGTGCTGGAAGTGCACGTGGTCGAGCACCGGCCGTTCGCGCACTGGGGCGATGGCCGGCTGCTGTCCGAGCAGGGCCGCCTGTTCCCGGCGGCCGGCATCGAGCCGCCGCAGCGGCTGCCGCGCCTGGCCGGGCCCGACAGCCGGGTCGCCGAGGTGGTGGCCGTCTACAACGAGTCGCGGGTGCTGTTCACCCCGATCGGCTACGACATCGCCGAGGTCGCGCTGGACACCCGCGGCAGCTGGTCGCTGGTGCTCTCCAACGGCACCCGCATCGTGGTCGGCAACCAGCAGGCGCGGCCGCGGCTGGAGCGCTTCGCCCGCCTGCTGCCGCAGCTGCTGCAGTACCGCACCGAACGCCTGCAGCGCGCCGACCTGCGCTACACCAACGGCTTCGCCCTGGTCTGGGGCGAAGCCGAACCATCCCCCACCCGCAATCCGGATCCGCAAACGACATGAACCGCAAAGGCGACAAGGCCCTGATCGTCGGCCTCGACATCGGCACCTCCAAGGTGGTGGCACTGGTCGGCGAGTATTCGCCGGGCAACCCCATCGAGGTGATCGGCATCGGCAGCCACGAATCGCGCGGGCTCAAGCGCGGCGTGGTGGTGGATATCGAGTCCACGGTGCAGTCGATCCAGCGCGCGATCGAGGAGGCCGAGCTGATGGCCGGCTGCGAGATCCGTTCGGTCTACGCGTCGATCTCAGGCAACCACGTGCAGTGCAAGAACTCGCCCGGGATCGTGCCGATCCGCGACGGCGAGGTGACCTGGGCGGATCTGGATCGGGTGCTGGAAGCGGCCAAGGCGGTGGCGATCCCGGCCGACCAGAAGATCCTGCACGCGATCCCGCGCGAGTACGTGCTGGACGATTCGCAGGAGGGCATCCGCAACCCGGTCGGCATGACCGGCGTGCGCCTGGAGGTGCACGCGCACCTGGTGGTGTGCGCGCAGTCGGCCGCGGCCAACATTTCAAAGTGCGTGCAGCGCTGTGGCCTGCAGATCGACGACCTGGTGCTGTCGTCGCTGGCGTCCAGCACCGCGGTGCTGACCGGCGACGAGCGCGAGCTGGGCGTGGTGCTGGTGGACATCGGCGCGGGCACCACGGATCTGGCGGTGTTCGTGCAGGGCGCGATCTGCCACACCTCCAGCCTGCCGATCGCCGGTGACAAGGTCACCGAGGACATCGCCCACATGCTGCGCACGCCGACCCCGGAAGCGGAGCAGATCAAGGTGCGCTACGCCTGCGCGCTGGCCCAGCTGGCGACCAGCGAGGAGTCGATCCAGGTGCCCAGCGTGGGCGACCGGCCGCCGCGGCGGCTGCCGCGGCAGTCGCTGGCGCAGGCGGTGCAGGCGCGTTACGAAGAGATCTTCGAGATGGTGCAGGCCGAACTGCGCCGCTCGGGCTTCGAGCAGCACGTGCGCGCCGGCATGGTGCTCACCGGCGGCGCCGCGAAGATGGAAGGCGTGGTCGAGCTGGCCGAGGAGATGCTGCAGATGCCGGTGCGGGTGGGGATTCCCCAGCACGTGACCGGCCTGGGCGAGGTGGTCGGCAACCCCGTCCACGCCACCGGCGTGGGCCTGCTGCTGATGGGCAGCCAGATCGAGAACCCGCGCCGCCCGGTGCTGCCAACCGGGCCGGCGGGGAATTTCTTCAGGAAGTTGAAGGAGTGGTACCGCGGCGCGTTCTGAGCGCGGCGGGCGGAGAGCGGAAGGCGGAAAGGCGGCGACAAAGCAGGTCAGCAGAACAACATAACCAGAAACTCTTGCATACGAGGACACATGACATGGCGCACTTCGAACTGGTAGAAAAAATGGCACCCAATGCCAACATCAAGGTGATCGGCGTGGGCGGCGGCGGCGGCAACGCCGTGGCGCACATGGTGAACAGCGCCGTTGACGGCGTGGAATTCATCACCGCCAACACCGACTCGCAGGCGATCAGCAACTGCGGCGCCAAGCTGCAGCTGCAGCTGGGCGACAGCGTCACCAAGGGCCTGGGCGCTGGTGCGAACCCCGAGGTCGGCCGCCAGGCCGCGCTGGAGGATCGCGAGGTCATCATCGACGCGCTGCAGGGCGCGGACATGGTGTTCATCACCGCCGGCATGGGCGGTGGCACCGGCACCGGCGCGGCGCCGGTGGTGGCGCAGCTGGCCAAGGAAATGGGCATCCTGACCGTGGCCGTGGTCACCAAGCCGTTCCCGTTCGAGGGCCGGCGCCGGATGCAGGTCGCGCTTAAGGGCATCGAGGATCTGGGCCAGCACTGCGACTCGCTGATCACCATCCCCAACGAGAAGCTGATCTCGGTGCTGGGCCGCAACGCGACCATGATCCAGGCCTTCCGCGCCGCCAACGACGTGCTGCTGGGCGCGGTGCAGGGCATCGCCGACCTGATCGTGCGTCCGGGCCTGATCAACGTCGACTTCGCCGACGTGCGCACCGTGATGAGCGAGATGGGCCTGGCGATGATGGGCACCGGCGAGGCGCGCGGCGACGACCGTGCCCAGGCCGCGGCCGAGGCGGCGATCCAGAACCCGCTGCTGGACGATGTGAACCTGGCCGGCGCCAACGGCATCCTGGTCAACATCACCGCCGGCCCGGACTTCACCATGGCCGAGTTCGACGAGGTCGGCCGCACGGTGGAGAACTTCGCCAGCGAGGACGCCACCATCGTCATCGGCACCGTGCTCGACCAGGAGATGCAGGACGAAGTGCGCGTGACCGTGGTGGCCACCGGGCTGCACCGCGGCAACGCGCGCCAGGCCAGCCCGCGCGGCAACGATTTCGGCCAGGAGCCGGCGCGGCGTCCGAACGTGCAGCTGGTCCACACCCAGGCCAAGCGCGACGGCACCACCGGGCTGCCGATCGACGACGCGGTGGCCGACTACGGCCAGGCGCCGAGCATTGCCGCCAGCCTGCGCGGCAACGGCGGCAACGGCGGCGGTGCCGCTGCCGCTGCCGAGTCGGCGTCCAAGCCGGAGGTGGCCGACTTCGGCGCCGACAGCAGCTACCTGGACATCCCGGCGTTCCTGCGCCGCCAGGCGGACTGAGCGCCAGGCGGGGCGTGAGCCCCGCAACCGCAGCCCGGCGCTGCGCCGGGCCGCGCCATGTCGTGTCATCTTTCCCGCCGGGCCGCGCCGGCCCGGCGGGGTTTTGACCCGGTGACCCAAGGTGGTTGGCGTCGTCGTCACGGAGCCTGCCGCAGGGTGGCCGGTGATCCTGTCGGCGGTCTGTCCCTTTCATTCAGGTTCAGCCGGCCGCGTGTTAATATTTCATGCGATCGTTCCCGGGAGCGAGCCGCGTTCCCCCAGCGAACAGACCTGTCCATGCCCAAGCAGCGCACCCTCAAGAACATCATTCGCGCCACCGGCGTGGGGCTGCACAGTGGCGAAAAGGTGTACCTGACCCTGCGTCCGGCGCCGGTGGACAGCGGTATCGTGTTCCGCCGCGTCGACCTGGATCCGGTGGCCGAGATCCCGGCCCGTGGCGACCTGGTGACCGAAACCATGCTCTGCACCGGCCTGACCCACGGCGAGGGCAAGGTGATGACGGTCGAGCACCTGATGTCGGCCCTGGCCGGCCTGGGCGTCGACAATCTCTACGTGGATCTGTCCGCGGCCGAAGTGCCGATCATGGACGGCTCCTCGGGCCCGTTCGTGTTTCTGCTGCAGTCGGCGGGGATCGTTGAACAGGACGCGCCGAAGCGCTTCATCCGCATCAAGCGGCCGGTGGAGGTACGCGAGGGCGACAAGGTCGCGCGCTTCGAGCCGTATGACGGTTTCCGGCTGGGCTTCACGATCGAGTTCAATCATCCGGCGATTCCGGTGTCGGAGTCGCGGGCGGAGGTGGAGTTCTCCACCGAGGCCTATATCCGCGAGGTGAGCCGGGCGCGGACGTTCGGTTTCATGCGCGACCTGGAGTTCATGCGCGAGCGCAACCTGGGCCTGGGCGGCTCGATGGACAACGCGATCGTGCTGGACGAGTTCCGGGTGCTGAACGAGGACGGGCTGCGCTACGCGAACGAGTTCGTGCGGCACAAGATCCTGGATGCGGTTGGTGACCTGTATCTGGCCGGGCATCCGATCCTGGGGTCGTTCGAGGGCTTCAAGTCCGGGCATGCGCTCAACAACAAGCTGGTGCGGGCGCTGATGGCCGAGGAGTCGGCCTGGGAAATCGTCACTTTCCCGGAAAGCGCGTCGGCTCCGGTTGCTTACGGCGAGCCGGTTCCTGCCTGAGTCGTGCGTGTTGGGGCTACGCCCCGCCGCCTGCAAAGCTCCCCTGTTTTCGGTGGCTTCGGTCTGACGCCGTGCGCTGGCGGCGGGGGTATCGCTTTTCGCGCGGCGGGACGTCCTGTCCCGACGCGCGTGCAATACATCCATGTATTGCTTGTCGCGATACCCCCGCCGCCAGCGCACGGCTCACCCCATCGGTGACTGCGGCTCTTCTTCTGGTTGCCGCCCTTCTGGAACAATAGGGCCACACCCGAATACCCGGCTCCCATGTCCGACAAGCTGAGAATCGCCCTGGCCCAGTTCGACTTCCCCGTCGGCGCGGTGGCGCGCAATGCGGAGCGGGTCGGGGAGATGATTGCCCGGGCGCGGGACGAGCATGGCGCGGACGTGGTGCTGTTCCCCGAGCTGGCGATCAGCGGCTACCCGCCGGAGGATCTGCTCATGCGGCCCTCGTTCCTGCGCGACTGCGAGCAGGCCGTGCGCGATGTCGCCGCGCAGGTGAAGGGCATCGTGGCCGTCGTCGGCTGGCCGGAGTCGGCCGGTGGCGCGCTGTACAACGCGGCCAGCGTGCTGCGCGATGGACGCATCGAGGCGACTTGCCGCAAGCGCGAGCTGCCCAACTACAACGTCTTCGACGAACGCCGCTACTTCCACGTCGACCCTGACGGCGCGCCGCTGGTGTTCGAGGTGAAGGGCGTGCCGGTCGGGGTGGTGGTGTGTGAGGATCTGTGGTTCGCCGAACCATTGGCCGATACCGCCGCCGCGGGCGCGAAGCTGGTGCTGGTGCCCAACGCGTCGCCTTTCGAACACGGCAAGCACGCGCGGCGCGATGCGCTGCTGGCCGAGCGTGCCCGCGAAAGCGCGGTGGCGCTGGCGTACCTCAACACCGTTGGCGGGCAGGATTCGCTGGTGTTCGACGGCAGTTCGATCCTGGCCGATGCGGACGGGCGCGTGCACCACGCCGCGCGGGCATTCGAGGAGCATTGGCTGGTCGCTGATTTTGAACCGGGCTCCGGCCGCCTGGAGGCGGTGCAGTGGCCGCTGGAGGAGCGTGCCGGTGAGGATGCGCTGGCCTGGCGGGCGGCGGTGCGCGGGCTGCGTGATTACTGCGGCAAAAACGGGTTCGGCAAGGTCTGGCTGGGACTGTCGGGCGGGCTGGACTCGGCGGTGGTGCTGGCGATGGCGGTCGATGCGCTGGGGGCGGATGCGGTGACCGCGGTGCGGCTGCCTTCGCGCTATACGGCCGAGCTGAGCAACGACCTGGCCGCCGAGCAGTGCGAGGCGCTGGGGGTGCGGATGCTGACGGTGCCGATCGAGGCGCCGTTCAAGGGCTATCTGGACGCGCTCGCCGATGCCTTCGTCGGGCTTGAGCCGGACACCACCGAGGAAAACCTGCAGTCGCGCACCCGCGGTGCGCTGATGATGGCGCTGGCCAACAAGTTCGGCGGACTGGTGCTGACCACCGGCAACAAGAGCGAGTACGCGGTGGGGTACGCGACCATCTACGGTGACATGTGCGGCGGCTACGCGCCGCTCAAGGATCTGTTCAAGACCCGGGTGTTCGCGCTGGCACGCTGGCGCAATTCACTCGGTGATGTCCCGGCGGTTCCGCCGGCGGTGATCGCGCGCCCGCCTTCGGCGGAGCTGCGCGAGGATCAGCGCGACGAGGATTCGCTGCCGCCGTACGAGGTCCTGGACGCGATCCTGGAGCGGTATGTCGAAGGCGAGCAGTCAGGCGTGGAGATCATCGCGGCGGGCTTCGAGGCCGCAACCGTGGAGCGGGTGCTGCGGCTGGTGCGCATCGGCGAGTGGAAGCGGCACCAGGCCGCGCCGGGGCCGAAGGTGTCGCTGCGCGCCTTCGGCCGCGAGCGCCGCTATCCGATCAGCAATGGTTACAGGGATTGAAGAGGATCCATCCGGATGTCGAAGAAGAAGCGTAGACCCCAGCCCCGGCGCCCGCAGGCGGCGGCATCCTCCCCGCCGCGGCCGGCCAGCCGGCGCCTGCCGCCCGATGCGTGGGCGCTGGCGCTTGCGGTCGTCGGCCTGCTGGTGAGCGGCTACCTCACCCTGTCGGCCTGGGGCAGCGGAACCCCGGCGTTCTGTGCCGAAGGCAGCGGCTGCGACGTGATCCAGGACAGCCGCTGGTCAAGCCTGCTGGGCCTGCCGCTGGCGCTGTGGGGCTTCGGGCTGTATGCGCTGATCGCCCTGGCGGCGGTGACCGGATCCACGCCCGCCGCGCGCTGGCGCCGGCTGTCGCGGCTGACCCTGCTGGGGCTGGCGATCAGCGTCTATCTCACCATCGTGGGCGTGGTGGCGCTGGAGGCCATCTGCGGCTGGTGCCTGGTGTCGCTGGCGGTGATGGCGGCGCTGTTCGCGCTGGTTCACCTGCGCCGCCCGGGCGCGCCGCTGGGGCAGGGCAGCTGGGGCAGCTGGTGGCTGGGCAATGGCCTGGTGGCCCTGGGCGTGGTGGTGGCGCTGCAGCTGGTGCTGGGGGGCGTGCTCGACCGGCGTCCGGAGAACGCGCGGGTCGCGGCGCTGGCCGAGCACCTGCAGCAGACCGGCGCCCGCTACTACGGCGCATCGTGGTGCGGAAGCTGCGCGCGCCAGAACCGCCTGTTCGGCGCCTCGGCCTCGCGCCTGCCCTACGTGGAGTGCAGCCCGCAGGGCCGCGGCGGCCCGACCGCGCGCGAATGCGCGGAGGCCGGGGTGTCGTCCTTCCCCAGCTGGCAGGTCAACGGCCTGATGCACCCGGGCATCCAGACCCCGCAGGATCTGGCCCGGCTTTCGGGGTTCGACTGGGAGAACGAGTGAGCGCGCGGCCCGCCGCGCGGGTCAGTCGTCGATCGGCGAGCGCTCGCCGGCGAACGGGTTGAGCTTGCGGATCGCCCACGGGTAATCCGGCCAGTCGCCGCTCAGCCACGCGTGATCGGGCTCGTTCAGTTCAAGTACCCGGCGCGCATCGGCGGCCAGCGCCTCGTTGCCCAGGCGGGTATGCGCCTCGGCCAGCACCGCCACCGCGTCGTTCTGGTGCCTGGACTGCGGATACTGCTCCAGCAGGTAGGTCACGCGGTTGATCGCGGCCACGTTGGCCCCGCGGCGCAGGTAGTACAGCGCGGTGTCCAGGTCGTGGCGGGCGAACATGTCGCGCAGGTCGATCATGCGCTTGCGGGCATCCTCGGCGTAGCGGGTGTTGCCAAAGCGCTCCACCACCACTGCGAAATCGGCGTGGGCCTGGTTGGGCGTGGTCAGGTCGCGGCTGGCCGGATCCAGCGACCACACCCGCTGCAGGAACACCGTGTCGCGCGAGGCGTTCACCAGCCCGCGCAGGTAGTACATGTAGGCCGAGTTGCGGTGGGTGGGATAGGTGCGCAGGAAGCGGTCGATGCTGGAAATCGCCTCTTCGTGCGAGCCCATCTTGTACTGGGCATAGGCCGTCTCGATCAGCGCCTGCTCGGTGTACGGGCCGTAGGGGTACTGCGCCACCAGGCGGCGGAAGGTGGTCGCGGCACGGCTCCAGTTGCCCATGCGCATCGACTGGTGGGCGGTTTCGTACAGCTCCTCCACCGGCACGCCCTCGTTGGGGTCGTCGCGGTCGCCGCGCAGGCGGGAGCAGCCGGAGGCGAGGAAGATGGCCAGCAGCGCGAGCAGCAGCGCGTTGCGGAGCAGGAAGCCGGGTCGGGTCATGTGGCGTTGGGCCGGAGCGGGACGAAAGGCGGATAATAGCAGCCCGCATCGCCGCTCCGGCGCCCGCGCCTGAACCCCGGCCTCCTGATGAACACGCCTGCCAACGACCCGCCGCCGCTGGACGATGACGCTGCCGAAGACGGCGCGGACGGCGTCCGCCGTATCCAGGTACCCGCCACGCTGGCGGGGCGCCGCTTCGACGTGGCCGTGGCCGAGCTGTTCCCCGAATTCTCCCGCTCGCGCCTGTCGGCCTGGATCAAGGCCGGCGACCTGCTGCTGGACGGCCGCCCGGCGCGCCCGCGCGACCCGCTCGCCGGCGGGGAGACGGTCAGCCTGGACGTGGTGCTGGACGAGCAGACCAGCGACGCGCCCGAGGACATCCCGCTCAACGTCCTGTACGAGGACGCCGACGTGCTGGTGATCGACAAGCCGGCCGGGATGGTGGTGCACCCGGGCGCCGGCAACCGCACCGGCACCCTGGTCAACGGCCTGCTGTTCCGCGATCCGGCTCTGGCCGCGCTGCCGCGCGCCGGCATCGTGCACCGGCTGGACAAGGACACTTCCGGGGTCATGGTGGTCGCCCGCACCCTGCAGGCGCACGCGGCCCTGGTCGAACAGCTGTCCTCGCGCGAGGTGCATCGCCAGTACCTGGCGATCGTGCTCGGCGCCCTGGTCAGCGGCGGCACCGCCGATGCGCCGATCGACCGCCACCCGCGCGACCGCCTGCGCATGGCGGTGCGCGAGAACGGCCGCGAGGCGGTCACCCATTTCCGCCTGCGTGAGCGCTTCCGCGCCCACACCGCGCTGGAGTGCCGGCTGGAAACCGGCCGCACCCACCAGATCCGGGTGCACATGCAGCACCTGCGCCACCCGATCATCGGCGACCCGCTGTACGGCGGCGCGCTGAAGCTGCCCAAGGGGGCGTCGGAGGAACTGGTGGTGGCGCTGCGCGGCCTGCGGCGCCAGGCGCTGCACGCCGAAACCCTGGAGTTCGCCCATCCGCGCAGCGGCGAGCCGGTGCGTACCAGCGCGCCGGTGCCGGCGGACATGCAGGAGCTGATGCGGCTGCTGCGCGAGGATACGGCGGCCCACGCGGGCGGCGGGCGCCGCTGACGTGGCGGCCGCCCCGGCCGAGGCACTCCTCCCGGCCGACTGGCCCGCGCCGCCGCGCGTGCGCGCCTTCACCACCCTGCGCCATGGCGCCGGTGGCTCCGCGCCGCCGTTCGGCAGCTTCAACCTGGGCAATGCGCGCGGGCCGGACGGCGATGATCCGGCGGTGGTGGCGTCGAACCGCGCCGCGCTGGTGGCCCGGGCCGGGCTGCCGTCCGCGCCGCACTGGCTGCGCCAGGTGCACGGAACCGGCGTGCTGGTGGTGGATCGCGCGCTGGCTGCCGGGGATGCGGTCGCGGAAGGGGCCCGCGTGGCCGGCGAATGCGAGGCCGACGCGGCGGTGACCGCAGCGGCCGGCGTGGTGCTTGCGGTGCTGACCGCCGACTGCCTGCCGGTGCTGTTCGCGTCCCGGGACGGTCGCCGGGTCGGCGCGGCCCACGCCGGCTGGCGCGGGCTGGCGGCGGGGGTGCTGGAAAACACCGTCGCCGCGATGGCCGCGCCGCCGCAGGCGCTGCTGGCGTGGCTGGGCCCTGCGGCCGGGCCGCAGGCCTACGAGGTGGGTACCGAAGTCCGCGACGCGTTCACCGGGCACGACCCGGCGGCCGCCGCAGCCTTCATGCCGACCCGGCCGGGCCACTGGCACGTGGATCTGTACGCGCTGGCGCGCAGGCGCCTGGAGGCGGCGGGCATCGCCGCGGCCGACATCCACGGCGGCGGGCTGTGCACGATCTCCGATCCGCAGCGGTTCCATTCCCATCGCCGTGATGGCCGCGCCGGGCGCATGGCGAGCGTGATCCATTTCGCCTGAGGCCCGGTCACGACGCCGCGGTCACCGGGCGGTGGCCGATAATGGGCGATCCCCCATGCAGGAGAACACCATGTCCGCAGATTCCCTGGCCGCGTTGGCGCAGGTCCCGGGCGTCGCCGAGCGCGACCCCGCCACCCGCGATTTCCTCTTCAACCACACGATGCTGCGGGTGAAGGATCCGCGGGCGTCGCTGGATTTCTATACCCGGGTGCTGGGTTTCACGCTGGTGCGGAAGAACGACTACCCGGAGAACGGTTTCAGCCTGTATTTCCTGGTGACGGTGGACGACCCGTCGGTGATCCCGCAGGACGATGCGGCGCGCAAGGAGTGGGTGGCGCGCCAGCGCGGGGTGCTGGAGCTGACCCACAACCACGGCACCGAGAAGGAAGACGGCCCGGTGTACCACGACGGCAATTCGGACCCGCGCGGCTTCGGCCACCTGTGCATCACCGTTCCCGACGTGGTGGCAGCGTGCGAGCGGTTCGAGGAGCTCGGGGTCGATTTCCAGAAGCGCCTCACCGACGGGCGGATGCGCGAGATCGCCTTCATCAAGGATCCGGATGGTTACTGGGTGGAGATCATCCAGCCGGTGCCGCTCGACTGACTTTGCGGTGGCCTGCCGGGCAAGGCGGGGCTCGGCTCGGGCGGCAGTCGGCCGTTCCCGGCCCTTGATTCACAACCCTGAAGCCCGCATCTGGACATCATTGCCGGGACGCTCCGGCCACACTTCCAGAGGACAGTCCGATGCGGATGGACAAGCTCACTTCACGCTTCCAGCAGGCGCTGGCCGACGCCCAGTCGCTGGCCGTTGGCCGTGACCATAATCTGATTGAACCCGCCCACCTGCTGGTCGCCCTGATCGACCAGCAGGGCGGCGGCACCCGGCCGCTGCTGGGGCAGGCCGGCGTCAACGTGCCGCTGCTGCGAGAGCAGCTGGGCGAGGTACTGGACCGGCTGCCCAAGGTATCCGGACAGGCCGGCAGCGTTTCGGTCGGCAACGACCTGGGGCGGCTGCTCAACGTGACCGACAAGCTGGCCCAGCAGCGCGGCGATGCCTACATCGCGTCGGAGCTGTTCCTGCTTGCGGCGCTGGAGGACGGCGGCGAAACAGGGCGGCTGATGAAGGGCGCCGGCGCCAATCGCGAGCAGCTGGAGGCGGCGATCGACAAGGTGCGCGGCGGCGAGAGCGTGCAGGACGAGAATGCCGAGGAGTCGCGCCAGGCGCTGGAGAAGTACACCGTCGACCTCACCGCGCGGGCGGAGTCGGGCAGGCTGGATCCGGTGATCGGGCGCGACGAGGAGATCCGCAGGACGATCCAGGTGCTGCAGCGGCGCACCAAGAACAATCCGGTGCTCATCGGCGAGCCGGGCGTGGGCAAGACCGCGATCGTGGAGGGGCTGGCGCAGCGCATCGTCAACAACGAGGTGCCCGAGGGCCTGCGCGGCAAGCGGGTGCTGGCGCTGGACATGGGCGCGCTGATCGCGGGGGCGAAGTTCCGCGGCGAGTTCGAGGAGCGGCTCAAGGGCGTGCTCAACGACCTGGCCAAGAACGAGGGCCGGATCATCCTGTTCATCGACGAGCTGCACACCGTGGTCGGCGCGGGCAAGGCCGACGGCGCGATGGACGCGGGCAACATGCTCAAGCCGGCGCTGGCGCGCGGCGAGCTGCACTGCATCGGCGCCACTACGCTGGACGAGTACCGGCAGTACATCGAGAAGGACGCGGCGCTGGAGCGGCGGTTCCAGAAGGTGGTGGTGGACGAGCCGACGGTGGAGGACACCATCGCCATCCTGCGCGGGCTGAAGGAGAAGTACGCGGTGCACCACGGGGTGGAGATCACCGACCCGGCGGTGGTGGCCGCGGCTACGCTCAGCCACCGCTACATCGCCGACCGCAAGCTGCCGGACAAGGCCATCGACCTGATGGACGAGGCCGCCAGCCGCATCCGCATGGAGATCGATTCCAAGCCCGAGGAGCTGGACAGGCGCGAGCGGCGCCTGATCCAGCTCAAGATCGAGCGCGAGGCGCTGAAGAAGGAGAGCGACGACGCCTCCAGGCAGCGCTTGGCCGACCTGGAGGCCGAGATCGAAACGCTGGAGCGCGAGTACAACGACCTGGAAGAGGTGTGGAAGGCCGAGAAGGCCACCGTGCAGGGCGCGACGAAGATCAAGGAGCAGATCGAGCAGGCGCGGCTGGAGCTGGAGTCGGCCCAGCGCGCGCAGGACTACACGAAGATGAGCGAGATCCAGTACGGCCGCCTGCCGGAGCTGGAGAAGCAGCTGGCCGCCGCGCAGGAGGCGGAGACCACCGGCTTCACCCTGCTCCAGGACAAGGTGACCGACGAGGAGATCGCGGAAGTCGTGGCCCGCTGGACGGGGGTCCCGGTGAGCAAGATGCTCGAGGGCGAGCGCGACAAGCTGCTGAAAATGGAGGATGCGCTGCACGCGCGCGTGGTGGGCCAGGACGAGGCGGTGAAGGTGGTGTCGGACGCGGTGCGCCGCGCCCGTGCCGGACTGGCCGATCCCAACCGCCCGGACGGCTCGTTCCTGTTTCTGGGCCCGACCGGCGTGGGCAAGACCGAGCTGTGCAAGGCGCTGGCCGAATTTCTGTTCGACTCCAGCGACGCGATGGTACGCATCGACATGAGCGAGTTCATGGAGAAGCACAGCGTCTCGCGGCTGGTCGGCGCACCCCCGGGCTACGTCGGTTACGAGGAAGGTGGTTATCTCACCGAGGCGGTGCGCCGGCGCCCGTACAGCGTGATCCTGCTCGACGAGGTCGAGAAGGCGCACCCGGACGTGTTCAACATCCTGCTGCAGGTGCTCGACGACGGCCGCCTCACCGACGGCCAGGGCCGCACGGTGGATTTCCGCAACACGGTGATCGTGATGACTTCCAACCTGGGCTCGCAGATGATCCAGGAGTTCGACGGCGACGATTCGGCGGAGGCCTACACCCGGATGAAGGCGGCGGTGATGGGCGTGGTGCAGGCGCACTTCCGCCCGGAGTTCATCAACCGGCTCGACGACATCGTGGTCTTCCATCCGCTGGACAAGGCGCAGATCAAGTCGATCGCCAGGATCCAGATGGCCGGGCTGGAGAAGCGCCTGGCCGAGCGCGGGCTGCGGATCCAGGTGTCGGACGCGGCATTCGAGCTGCTGGGCAACGTCGGCTTCGACCCGGTCTACGGCGCCCGGCCGCTCAAGCGGGCGATCCAGCAGCAGCTGGAGAACCCACTGGCGTCGAAGATCCTTGCCGGCGAGTTCGGCCAGGGCGATACCGTCCGGGTGGATGCGGACGGCGGGAAACTGGCCTTCACCAAGGGCTGAGCAGGGCGCGAACGGTTCGCCGCGGCGAACCGTTCCACTGCCGGCAAGCTGATTTCCCCTGCGGGCGCCACCGCCAGGGCCCGCCGGGTTAGCGTGGAAGGCCGATCCACCGCGCGAGCCCGCCATGAGCAACCCCGACTGGAAGCCCGAAACCATCGCCGTCCACGGCGGCTACACCCCGGATCCGACCACCCGCTCGGTGGCGGTGCCGATCTACCAGACTGTCGCCTACGCCTTCGACAACACCCAGCACGGCGCCGACCTGTTCGACCTCAAGGTGCCGGGCAACATCTACACCCGGATCATGAACCCGACCACCGACGTGCTCGAGCAGCGGGTGGCGGCGCTGGAGGGCGGCGTGGGCGCGCTCGGCCTGGCCTCGGGGCAGGCGGCGATCACCTACGCGATCCAGACCATCGCCGGCGTCGGCGACAACATCGTCTCGGCCAGCACCCTGTACGGCGGCACCTACAACCTGTTCGCGCACACCCTGCCGCAGTACGGCATCGACGTGCGCTTCGCAGACCACCGCGACCCGCAGGCGTTTGCGAATCTGATCGACGGGCGCACGAAGGCGGTGTTCATCGAATCGATCGGCAACCCGCTGGGCAACATTACCGACATCGAGGCGGTGGCCGAGGTGGCGCACGCGCACGGGGTGCCGCTGATCGTCGACAACACCGTGCCCTCGCCGTACCTGCTGCGGCCAATCGACTTCGGCGCCGACATCGTGGTGCATTCGCTGACCAAGTACCTGGGCGGGCACGGCAACAGCATCGGCGGGGCGATCGTGGACTCCGGGAAATTCCCCTGGGCGGAGCACAGGAGCCGTTTCCCGCAGCTCAACGAACCGGATCCCAGCTACCACGGCGTGGTCTACACCGAGGCGCTGGGCCCGGCGGCGTTCATCGGCCGGGCGCGGGTGGTGCCGCTGCGCAACACCGGCGCGGCGCTGTCGCCGTTCAACGCGTTCCTGATTTTGCAGGGCATCGAGACCCTGCCGCTGCGCATGGATCGGATCAACGCCAACACCATGGCCATCGCTCGCCACCTGCAGCAGCACCCGAAGGTGGCGTGGGTGCACTACGCCGGCCTGCCGGAGCACCCCGAACACGCGCTGGCGCGCAAGTACCTGCGCGGCGGCGCGGCCTCGGGGCTGTTCACCTTCGGCCTGCCGGGCGGGCGCGAGGCGGGGGCGAAGTTCCTCGACGCGCTGGGGCTGTTCACCCGCCTGGTCAACATCGGTGACACCCGTTCGCTGGCCACCCATCCGGCCTCCACCACCCACCGCCAGCTCTCGCCCGAAGAGCTGGAGAAGGCCGGCGTGAGCGAGGACACGGTGCGCCTGTGCGTGGGCATCGAGCACGTGGACGACCTGATCGCCGACATCAAGCAGGCGCTGGCGCAGGTGTGAGCGGTCTTTTTACGGGGGCTTGATCCGCCGGGCACCACACTGCCGCCACTGGCTGACGGTTGGTGCAATGCAGATCCTCATTTCGGGCGGTAGCGGTTTCCTGGGGCGCGCGCTCACCGCGCGGCTGCAGGAGGACGGTGTGCGGGTTGCATGGCTGTCCCGTGACGCTTCGCGTGAGGCGCCCGACGGGGTGCGGGTTCTGGCCTACGACGCCCTCGCACCGCATGACCGCTTCGACGCGGTGGTGAACCTGGCCGGCGCCGACATCGCCGGCAAGCGCTGGAGCGACAGGCGCAAGAAGCTGCTGTTCGAAAGCCGGCTCGGCCCGACCCGGCGCCTGGTCGACTGGATGCGCCGCAGCGAGGAGCGCCCGCGGGTGCTGCTCAGCGGTTCGGCGGTGGGCTGGTACGGTGCCCAGGGCGACACGCCGCTGGGCGAGGACAGTGCGCCGGCCGACGACTTCTCGCATTCGCTGTGCGAGGCCTGGGAGAATGCGGCGATGGAGGCGGTGTCGCTGGAGGTGCCGGTGCTGCTGCTGCGCACGGGCATCGCGTTGCACCCGGACGGTGGCATGCTCGGGCGGCTGCTGCTGCCGTTTCGGATGGGCCTGGGCGGGCGCCTGGGCGACGGCCGGCAGATGCTGAGCTGGGTTGCGCGGCGGGACTGGGTGGAGGCGGTGCGGCGCCTGCTGCTGCAGCACCTGGAGGGAGCCGGCAGCGCACCGGTCGGGCCGGTCAACCTGACCGCGCCCGAGCCCGTCAGCAACCGGGAGTTCACCCGCGCGCTGGCCGGGGCGCTGCACAGGCCGGCGGTGTTCGCGGTGCCGGGCCGGGCGCTGCGGCTGGCCCTGGGCCAGATGTCGACCCTGCTGCTGGACGGCCAGCGGGTGCTGCCGGAGCGGCTGCAGGAGTCCGGCTTCGAGTTCCGGCACCCCCGACTCGCGCCCTACCTGGAATCCGCGCTGCGCCGATAACACCCCCACAGACGCCCCTACGGGAGCAGGTCGGCGGGGTTGGCGTGGGGGAGTGCCTGCAGCCGGGCGAGCAGGCGCTCGACGCCGGCGCTGGCGGTCAGGCGCCAGCTGGCGTCGGCCTGCGTGGACAGCGCGGTCGGCTGCGGATTGATCTCCAGTACCGGGGTTCCGGCCTGCAGGGCGGCCAGCGGCAGGGCCGCGGCGGGGTAGACCAGGCTGGAGGTGCCGATCACCAGCGCCAGGTCGCAGCCGGCAACGGCGTCCTGCGCCTGCAGCCACTGGTCTTCCGGCAGGCCTTCGCCGAACCACACCACGCCGGGGCGGAGCGGGCACCCGCAGGCGGTGCAGGCGGGTGGTGTTTCGCGCGCACCGTCGGCGGCGACCGCATCCAGGCTTTCGCCCAGCGGCTCGGTGGCCGGCACCCGCCCGCAATCGATGCAGCGCGAGGCGAACAGGCTGCCGTGCAGGTGCAGCACCCGGCTTGATCCGGCACGCTCGTGCAGGTCGTCCACGTTCTGGGTGACCACCGTGACCTCGTGGCCCGCGTCTTCCAGCCGGGCAAGGCCGAGGTGCCCGGCATTGGGTTGCGCGCGCAGCACGAGGGCCGCGCGCCAGCGGTACCAGCCCCAGACCAGGGCCGGATCCTCGTGGAAGGCCTCCGGGGTGGCCAGCCGCTGGGGATCGAAGCGCGCCCACAGGCCGGTCAGCGCGTCGCGGAAGGTGGGAATGCCGCTGTCCGCCGACATGCCGGCGCCGGTGATGACGGTGATCTGCATGAACGGATTGTGCCCCAGGGCGCCCGATGGCCGGGCCTGACCGTTAAACTGCGCGCCCCATGATCGCCTTCCGGAACTTCGCCCTGCGCCGCGGCGAGCGGCTGCTGCTGTCCTCCGTCGACCTGGCCCTGCACGCGGGCTGGCGGGTGGGTGTGGTCGGCCGCAACGGCACCGGCAAGTCCTCGCTGTTCGCCGCCGTGCGCGGTGAGGTCGAGGCCGACCAGGGCGACCTGGACCTGCCGTCCAGGCTGCGTATCGCCAGCGTGGCGCAGGAAACACCCTCGCTGCCCGATCCCGCGATCGAGTTCGTGCTCTCCGGCGACACCGAGGTGGCCGCCGCGCTGCGCGCCGAGGCCGAGGCGACCGCGGCCGAGGACTGGGACGCCGTCGCCCAGGCCCACCACCGCCTGGCCGAACTCAACGGCTACGACGCCGAGGCCCGCGCCGGGCGCCTGCTGCACGGGCTGGGCTTTGCGCCCGACACCCACCGCCGCCCGGTCAGCGCGTTCTCCGGCGGCTGGCGGGTGCGCCTGAACCTGGCCCGCGCGCTGATGATGCCCAGCGACCTGCTGCTGCTGGACGAGCCCACCAACCACCTCGACCTGGACGCGGTGCTGTGGCTGGAGCAGTGGCTGCTCAAGTACCAGGGCACGCTGCTGCTGATCAGCCACGACCGCGAGTTCCTGGACGGCGTGAGCACGCATACCCTGCACCTGCACGATGGCAAGGCGAAGCTGTACGTGGGCGACTACACCGCCTTCGAGCGCCAGCGCGCCGAGCACCTGCGCCAGCAGCAGATCGCGCACGAGAAGGAACAGGCCGAGCGCGCCCACCTGCAGAAGTTCATCGACCGCTTCAAGGCCAAGGCCAGCAAGGCCCGCCAGGCGCAGAGCCGGGTGAAGCGGCTGGCCAAGCTGGCCGGCACCGAGGCGGTGCGGGTCGAGCGCGGGTTCCGGATCGAGTTCCCGCAGCCGGCGAAGCTGCCGCACGCGCTGCTGCGCATCAACGACGGTGTATGCGGCTACGGCGCCGATGCGCGCATTCTGGAGAACGTCGGCTTCGGCCTGGAGGCCGGCGACCGCATCGGCCTGCTGGGGCCCAACGGTGCCGGCAAGTCGACCCTGGTGAAGTCGCTGGTGGGCGAGCTGGAGCTGCTGGAAGGCGAGCGCGCGGCGCACCCGGATCTGCGCATCGGCTACTTCGCCCAGCACACGGTGGAGTCGCTGGTGGCCGGCACCTCGCCGATCGATCACCTGCGCGAGCTGTCGCCGGATTCGCCCACCCAGGCGTTCCGCGACTTCCTGGGCAAGTGGTACTTCCCCGGCGACCGCGCGTTCGAGAGCATCGACGGCTTCTCCGGCGGCGAGCGCGCGCGCCTGGCGCTGGCGCTGATCGCCTGGAAGCAGCCCAACGTGCTGCTGCTCGACGAGCCCACCAACCACCTTGACCTGGACATGCGCGAGGCGCTGGCCGAGGCGCTGAGCGACTTCGACGGCGCGATCGTGCTGGTCTCGCATGACCGGCACCTGATCGGCCTGGTCAGCGACCTGTTCTGGCGCGTGTCGGACGGCGTGGTGAAGCCGTTCGACGGCGACCTGGACGAGTACGCGGCGTGGCTGCGCTCGCGCCAGGGGGAAAGCCGGGGCGACGGCAGCGGCAAGGGGTCGACGAAGCCCGCAGCGGCACCGCCGAAACCGGCCGCTCCGGCGCGCAAGGTCAATCCCCACAGGCTGGCCGAGGCGGAAAGCGAGGTGGCGGAGCTGGAAGCCGAGCTTGCGCGGATCGACGCGGCGCTTGCGGATCCGGCCCACCACGCCGACGCCGACCGGCTGGTGGAACTGGGCCGCGAGCGCGAGGCGGTGGCCGGGCGGCTCGGCGGCGCCGAGGAACGCTGGCTGGCGCTGCTGGAAGACTGAGGCCGGTGCCGCGCTGCGGGAGCGCGTTTGCCTGCGTTGGCGGCGCGGGTTAAGTTTCGCGGATGAACAGACTGACCATTCCCCTGACGACCGCGCTCGCGCTGGCCCTGGCGGCCTGCGCGCCCTCCACCGACGACACCGATCCGGTGGCCGAGGCCCAGGCCGAAGCCGCGGCGGCCGTGGCCGCTGCCGCCGCCGAGGACACCTTCGCTCCCGCCGACGAGTTCCTGGTGCGGCTGGCCGAGCACTGCGGCCAGGCGTTTGCCGGGCGCATCATCGCCAACGAACCGGCGACCGATGAGCCCGACGCCTTCGAAGGCCAGGATCTGGTGATGCACGTGCGCGGCTGCGACGACCCGACCCGCGAGCTGCAGGTGCCGTTCCACGTGGGCGACAACCATTCGCGCACCTGGATCCTCACCCGCACCGACGACGGCCTGCGCCTGAAGCACGACCATCGCCTGGAGGACGGCAGCGACGATCCGACCACCATGTACGGCGGCGATACCGTGGAGCCGGGCACCGCCCAGCGCCAGGTGTTCCCGGTCGACCAGGAGTCGATCGACATGTTCAACGCCCGCGACGGGCTGTCGGTGTCGACCACCAACGCGTGGGCGATGGAGATCGAGCCCGGCCAGCGCTTCCTGTACGAGCTGGCGCGACCGGCGGATGAGCTGAATCCGGAGGGACGCTTGTTCCAGGTGGAGTTCGACCTCACCCAGCCGGTCGAGACCCCGCCCACGCCCTGGGGCTACTGAGACCGGCTCGACTCCCCTTTGTAGGAGCGCGCATGGCGCGCTCCTACAGGGGGCTTGAAAGCGCGGGGTTCATCCCGATATATCGGGCCGATTGCGTTTTTCCCCGACTTTTCGCCCGAGCCAGCCATGCCGATCTACGCCTTCGAGTGCACCGCCTGCGGCCACGCCTTCGACCGCCTGCAGAAGATGTCCGATCCCGACCCTGACGCCTGCCCCGAGTGCGCCGCGGCCGCCGTCAAGCGCCAGCTCACCGCGCCGTCGTTCCGCCTGTCGGGCAGCGGCTGGTACGAGACCGATTTCAAGAAGGGCGGGGAAAAGAAGCGCAACCTGGCCGGCGGCAGCGAGGCCGGCAAGCCCGCTGCGGACAAGCCCGCCGACGCGCCCGCCAAGACCAGCACGCCGAAGAAGGTCGAGCCCAACTCCGCGTAGGCGCGCCATGCGCGCGAAGCCGCGTGACGCCAGCGCCCCGCGTTCGCCACTGCGCCCGGCTGCGCCCAATCGCCACCACCGCGCCGCCGGGCTCCCAGCGCTCCCCGGAACAACCTAAAATGACGGGTTCCGCCCTGCCGGCGGCCCGTTTCCCGTTCCCGGAGTCCCCATGCGTACCCATTTTTGCGGCCTGATCGACGAGTCGCTGATCGGCCAGACCGTCACCCTCTGCGGCTGGGCCGACGTTGCCCGTGACCTGGGCGGCCTGTGCTTCATCGACCTGCGCGACCACGAAGGCATCGTGCAGGTGGTGGCCGAGCCGTCGCAGGCCGATGGCAATGCGCAAGTCATCGCCATCGCCGCCGACGTGGGCTACGAGGACTGCCTGCGGGTGACCGGCACCGTGCGCAGGCGCGAATCGGTGAACCCGAAGATCCCCACCGGCCAGGTGGAAGTGGTGGCGACCGCGATCGAGGTGCTCAACAAGGCCGAGCCGCTGCCGTTCCACCACCACGAGAACCCGGGCGAGGACATCCGCCTGAAGTACCGCTACCTGGATCTGCGCCATCCGGAGATGCAGCGCCGCATGCGGGTGCGCACGAAGCTGGTCAGCGCGCTGCGCCGCTGGTTGGACGGGCGCGGCTTCCAGGACATCGAGACGCCGATCCTGACCAAGGCCACGCCCGAGGGCGCGCGCGACTTCCTGGTGCCGGCGCGCCAGCACCCGGGCGAGTTCTACGCGCTGCCACAGAGCCCGCAGCTGTTCAAGCAGATCCTGATGGTGGCCGGCTTCGACCGCTACTACCAGATTGCGCGCTGCTTTCGCGACGAGGCGCTGCGCGCCGACCGCCAGCTCGAGTTCACCCAGCTGGACATGGAGTTCGCGTGGGTGGACGAGGCCAGCGTGCAGGACACGGTGGAGGCGATGGTGCGCGAGGTGTTCGTCGAGGTGGCCGGGGTGGCGCTGGCCGATCCGTTCCCGCGCATGCCGTATGCGGAGGCGATGCGCCGCTTCGGCTCGGACAAGCCGGATCTGCGCAACCCGCTGGAGCTGGTGGACGTTGCCGACCTGGTGAAGGACAGCGGCTTCAAGGTGTTTGCCGACGTGGCCGGGACCGAGGACGGGCGCGTGTGCGCGCTGCGGATCCCCGGCGGCGCGCGGCTGTCGCGCAAGCAGATCGACGAGTACGCGGCGCACGCGGGCAAGTACGGCGCCAAGGGCCTGGCCTACGTGAAGATCGGCGAAGACGGCGCGGTGTCGTCGCCGATCCGCAAGTTCTTCGAGGACGCGCCGTTCGAGGCGCTGCTGGCGCACGTGGGCGCGGGCAGCGGCGACATGGTGTTCTTCGGCGCGGGCGACTATCCGACCGTGAGCGCCTTCATGGGCGCTGTGCGGCTGAAGGCGGGTGAGGATTTCGAGCTGGTGGAAGACGGCTGGAAGCCGCTGTGGGTCACCGATTTCCCGATGTTCGAATGGGACGAGGAGGCGAACCGCTACGTGGCGCTGCACCACCCGTTCACCGCGCCCGCCGTGGACGACGAGGACGCGCTGCGCGCCAACGCGCGCACGGCGACCAGCCGTGGCTACGACCTGGTGCTCAACGGCAACGAGATCGGCGGCGGTTCGGTGCGCATCCACCGGCCGTCGATGCAGAAGGCGGTGTTCGAGCTGCTGGGCATCGGCGCGCAGGAGGCGCAGGAGAAGTTCGGCTTCCTGCTGGACGCGCTGAAGTACGGCGCGCCGCCGCACGCGGGCATCGCCTTCGGCATCGACCGGATGGCGGCGCTGCTGGCGGGCACCGATTCGATCCGCGACGTGATCGCCTTCCCCAAGACCACCGGCGCGCAGTGCCTGATGACCGATGCGCCGTCGCCGATCGACGATGCCCAGCTTGTGGAGCTGCACGTGGCGGTGCGGAAGCCGGAGTAGGCCAGGTCGATGTCGCTGACGATCCGCCGCGCCACGGTCGACGACGCCGCGACGCTGTCGCGGCTGGCGGAGCGTACCTTCGACGAGACCTTCGGCCACCTGTACCCGCCGGAAGACCTGCAGGCGTTCTTCGATGACGCCTATGCGGTGGAGAAGCAGCGGGTGATCCTGGCGCACCCGGACTACGCGGTGTGGCTGCTGGAGTACGACGGTGAGGCGGTCGGCCACGCGGCCGCGGGCCCGTGCGGGCTGCCGCATCCGGACGTGGCGCCGGGCGACGGCGAGCTGAAGCGGCTGTACCTGCTCAAGGCGCATCAGCGCGGCGGCTGGGGCGCGCGCATGTTCGACGCCGCGATGGACTGGCTGCAGCGCGAGGGCCCGCGCACGCTGTGGATCGGCGTGTGGTCGGAGAACCTCGGTGCCCAGCGCTTCTATGCCCGCCGCGGCTTCGAGATCGTCGGCGAATACCTGTTCCCCGTCGGCCGCGCCCGCGACCGCGAATTCATCATGCGCCGCCGTTAGGATCGTTGGGCATGAGGCGCGTCATCCTCCTGCACGGGCTGTGGATGGCCGGCATCACCATGCGGCCGCTGGCGCGCAGGCTGCGAGCGGCGGGGTTCGAGCCCGAGGTGCTCGGCTACCACACCATCCGTGAGAGCCCGCGCGCGGCCATGGCGGCGCTGCTGGACAGGCTGCGCGAAGGCGGGCCGGCGCATGTCGTCGGACACAGCATGGGCGGCCTGGTGGCGCTGCATGCGCTGCGCGCCGATCCGGAGGCCCGGGTGGGGCGGGTGCTGTGCCTGGGCTCGCCGCTGTGCGGGAGCGCCGCGGCCGGAGAGCTGTCCGGGTTCCGCCTGTCGGGGATCTATTTCGGCCGCAGCCGGGAGATCCTGCTGGAGGGCTGCCCCCGCTGGCCGGAAGGGATCGCGGTGGGAATGATCGCCGGCAGCGCGCCCTACGGCCTGGGCCGGTTCTTCGGCCACTTCCAGGGCGACCACGACGGCACGGTGGCGGTGGCCGAAACCCGCGCCCCGGGGCTGGTGGATCACCTGGTCGTGCGTACCAGCCACACGGGCCTGCTGCTCTCACCCGAAGTTGCCACGCAGGCGGCCCGGTTCCTGCGCGGCGGCGGGTTCGGGCGCGGCTAGCGCTCCGGCTCAGACCAGGCCGGTGCCCTTTTTCCTGACGGCGCGGATATCGCGGGCCAGGGCCACGCACAGCAGCACCAGCACGCCCAGGGCGAGGGCGGGCCAGGCCAGGATGCAGAAGGAAAGCAGGGCGATGCTGGCCGGGCCGGCCCTTCCCCGGCGGGCGTCGTGGAGCCCGGCGGAAGCCCTATAATCGCGCCATCCCTCAGGCTTTTTCCGGATCCGGCAAGATGGCAGGACATTCCAAGTGGGCGAACATCCAGCACCGCAAGAACGCGCAGGACGCGAAGCGGGGCAAGATCTTCACCAAGATCATCCGCGAGATCTCCGTGGCGGCGCGCGCCAGCGGCGGTGACCCGGCCCAGAACCCGCGCCTGCGCACGGCGATGGACAAGGCCTTCGGCGCCAACATGACCCGCGACGTGGTCGAGCGCGCCATCAAGAAGGCGACTGGTGAGCTGGAGGGCGTGAACTACGAGGAGATCCGCTACGAGGGCTACGCCCCGGGCGGGGTGGCGGTGATCGTGGACTGCCTGACCGACAACCACGTGCGCACCGTGGCCGACGTGCGCCACGCCTTCAGCAAGTTCGGCGGCAACCTGGGCACCGACGGCTCGGTGGCCTTCATGTTCCGCAAGCTGGGCGTGATCAGCTACCCGCCGGGCTCGGATGAGGACGCGATCACCGAGGCGGCGATCGAGGCCGGCGCCGATGACATCGTGACCTATCCCGACGACGGCTCGATCGACGTGCTGACCGACCCGGAGGCTTTCGCCCAGGTGCGCGACGCGATGGTGGCCGCCGGCGCGGAGCCGGCCCAGGCCGAGGTCACCTGGCGCGCCGACAACGACGTGGCGGTGGACGGCGAGGCCGGCCAGCAGGTGGTCAAGCTGCTGGACTGGCTGGAGGACATCGACGACGTGCAGGCGGTGTACTCCAACGCCGAGCTGGGCGAGGACGCCTACGCCTGACGGCGTCGCCCCGGCCCCGACATGACCCGCATCCTCGGCATCGATCCCGGCTCCCAGCGCACCGGCGTGGGCATCATCGACGTCGATGCCGCCGGCAACATGACGCACGTGTTCCACGGGCCGCTGACCCTGCTGTCGGCGCCAGACTTCCCGGGCCGGCTGCGGCTGCTGCTGGACGGGCTGGGCGAGGTGATCGAGGCGCACCGGCCGGACGAGGCGGTGATCGAGCAGGTGTTCATGGCCCGCAACCCGGACTCGGCGCTGAAGCTGGGCCAGGCCCGCGGCGCGGCGATCTGCGCGGCGGTGCTGCGCGACCTGCCGGTGCACGAGTACGCGGCCAAGGAGATCAAGCTGGCGGTGGTGGGCCGCGGCGGCGCGGAGAAGGCGCAGATCCAGCACATGGTCGGCATCCTGCTCAACCTGCACGGCAAGCTGCAGGCCGACGCCGCCGATGCGCTGGCGGCGGCCATCACCCACGCCCACGTCAGGGCCAGCGCACGCCGGCTGGGCGTGGGTACGCGCCAGGCCTGGGCGCGCAAGTGAAGAGGACGGCAACGACATGATCGGACGACTGCGCGGCACCCTCGCGCACAAGCAGCCGCCGTGGCTGGTGCTGGACGTGGCCGGGGTGGGCTACGAGCTGGAGGCGCCGATGAGCACCTTCTACGACCTGCCCGAGGTGGGCCGCGAGGTGTCGCTGTTCACCCACTACGCGCACAAGGAAGACACGGTTTCCCTCTACGGCTTCCTCACCGAGGCCGAGCGGCGCCTGTTCCGCGACGTGCAGAAGGTCAGCGGCATTGGCGCCAAGATCGCGCTGGCGATCCTGTCGGGCGCTTCGGTGGGCGAGTTCGCGCTGCTGGTGCAGGCCGGCGACATCACCGCCCTGTGCCGGATCCCCGGCATCGGCAAGAAGACCGCCGAGCGGATCGTGGTGGAGCTGCGTGACCGTGCGGCCGACCTGGCCGGTGGCGCGGCGGTGGCGAGCGCCGGCGTGGCCCCGGCCGACCCGATGTCCGAGGCGGTGGTGGCCCTGCAGCAGCTCGGTTACCGCCCGGCGGAGGCGCAGAAGATGGCCCGCGCCGCCGGCGGCGAGGGCGACACTGCCGAAACCATCATCCGCAAGGCGCTACAGTCCGCACTTCGCTGACGGCCCCCCCGCCGTCGCCAGGACTTCCCATGGCCGGATCCGTTCCCTCCCGCAGGCAGCCGCAGGGCCACGCCAGGATCGGCCTGTTCGGCCTGACCGTCGGCGCGCTGGGGGTGGTGTTCGGCGACATCGGCACCAGCCCGCTGTACGCGATCCGCGAGGCGTTCTCCCCCGACTACGGCCTGGTGCCCGACCACGACACCGTGCTCGGGGTGCTGTCGCTGGTGTTCTGGTCGCTGGTGCTGGTGGTGACGGTGAAGTACGTGAGCATCGTGACCCGCGCCGACAACGAGGGCGAGGGCGGGATCATGGCGCTGATGGCGCTGGCCCAGCGCAGCCTGCCGCAGGGGTCGCGTTCGGCGTGGTGGGTGGGGATCTTCGGCATCCTCGGCGCGGCGCTGTTCTTCGGCGACGGCGTGCTGACCCCGGCGGTGTCGGTGCTGGCGGCGGTGGAGGGGCTGGAAGTGGCCGCGCCGGCGCTGGATCACTGGGTGGTGCCGATCGCGGTGCTGGTGCTGCTGGTGCTGTTCACCACCCAGCGTTACGGAACGGAGAAGGTGGGGCGGGTGTTCGGGCCGATCACCATCCTCTGGTTCCTGGTGCTGGCGGTGCTGGGGGTGGCCGACATCCTGCACGCGCCGGAGGTGCTCAAGGCGATCAATCCGTACTGGGCGGCGCGGTTCTTCATCGACCACGCCTGGGGCGGGGTCTTCATCCTCGGCGCGGTGGTGCTGGCGGTGACCGGCGGCGAGGCGATCTATACCGACATGGGCCACTTCGGCGCGCGCCCGATCCGCTACGCCTGGTACGGCCTGGTGCTGCCCTCGCTGATGCTCAACTACCTGGGCCAGGGCGCGCTGGTGCTGGAGGATCCGGCCGCGATCGCCAATCCGTTCTATCACGGGGTGCCGGAGTGGGGCCGGTTCCCGATGATCGTGCTGGCCACGGCGGCCACGGTGATCGCCTCGCAGGCGGTGATCACCGGCGGCTTCTCCATCGCCCGCCAGGCGATGCAGCTGGGCTATGTCCCGCGCATGCGGGTGCGCCATACCTCGCACGAGACCATCGGCCAGATCTACATCCCGGTGGTGAACTGGCTGATGATGGTGGTCGTGCTGGCGCTGGTGCTCGGCTTCGGCAGCTCGTCGGCGCTGGCATCGGCTTACGGCGTCTCGGTGTCGATGACCATGCTGATCGACACCGCGCTGCTGGCAATCGTTGCCCGCGCGCTGTGGCCGCGCTGGCGGCGCTGGGTGCTGCCGGCCTGCGCGCTGTTCCTGGTGATCGACCTGGCCTTGGTCACCGCCAACCTGGCCAAGGTGCCGCAGGGCGGCTGGTTCCCGCTGCTGCTGGGGCTGGTGCTGTTCACCCTGCTGCGCACCTGGCGCCGCGGCCGGATCCTGCTGCGCAAACGCATCCGCGAGCACGGCGAGAAGCTGGACGACTACCTGCCCGGGCTGATGCTGGCGCCGCCGCAGCGGGTGCCGGGCACGGCGGTGTTCCTGACCGCCGACAAGGGCGTGGTGCCGCCGGCGCTGGTGCACAACCTCAAGCACAACAAGGTGCTGCACGAGCGCAACGTGGTGCTGACCGTGGACACGCTGGAGGTGCCCTGGGCGCCGCGCGAAAAGCGCATGGAGGTCAGGGAGATCGGCGACGGCTTCTATCGCGTGGCCCTGCGCTTCGGCTTCATGGAGACCCCGGACGTGCCGGTGGCGCTGATGGCGGCCTGCGACGACGAGGACGGGCTCTGGATCGACCCGCTGGAGACCACCTACTTCACCAGCCGAGAGACGGTGGTGGCGGGCGTACGCCACGGCATGGCGCTGTGGCGCGAGCGGCTGTTCTCGGCCATGCACCGCAACGCCGCGCCGGCCTCGGCATACTTCCACATCCCCGGCGACCGCCTGGTGGAACTGGGCACGCCGGTGGAAATCTGAGATGCGCCGCGGCCGGTGGCAAAGCCGCCGGCCCGCCCCCATGCTGTGCACATGAGCACAGCCCCGACGCAGAAGATCCCGCTTTCCATCCTCGACCTGGCCCCGGTGGCCGAAGGCAGCGACGTTGCCACCGCGTTCTCCGACATGGTGGCGCTGGCCAGGCACGCAGAGCAGCTTGGCTACAACCGCTACTGGATGGCCGAACACCACAACATGCCGGGGGTGGCCAGCGCCGCCACCGCGCTGCTGATCGGCCACGTGGCGGGCGCCACGAAGACCATCCGGGTCGGCGCGGGCGGGGTGATGCTGCCCAACCACGCGCCGCTGCAGGTGGCCGAGCAGTTCGGCACCCTGGCCACGCTGTATCCGGGCCGGATCGACCTGGGCCTGGGCCGCGCGCCGGGCACCGACCAGCCCACCGTGCGCGCGCTGCGCCGCTACTACGAGGGCGCCGAGGCGTTCCCGCACGACGTCGCCGAGCTGATCAACTACTTCGAGCCGGTCAAGCCCGGCCAGCTGGTGCAGGCGGTGCCCGGCTCGGAGGTGGACGTGCCGGTGTGGATCCTGGGCTCGAGCCTGTTCGGCGCCCAGCTGGCGGCGGCGATGGGCCTGCCGTATGCGTTCGCCTCGCACTTCGCCCCGGCGATGATGAGCGAGGCGCTGGCGGTGTATCACCGCAACTTCAAGCCTTCCAGGCGCCTGCGCGAGCCCTACGCCATGCTGGCCCTGAACGTAGTGGCCGCCGATACCCGCGCCGAGGCCGAGCGCGAGTTCACCAGCCTGCAGCAGATGTTCGCCTACCTGCGCCGCTCCGGGCCGCCGGGCAAGGTGCCGCTGCCGGTGGACGACATCCATTCGGTGGTGACGCCGCCGGAGCTGGCCGCGGTGGGGCAGGCGCTGTCCTGCTCGGTGGTGGGCGACGCGAAGGACGTGGCCGAGGGCATCGCCGACTTCGTCGAGCGCCACCGTCCCGACGAGCTGATCCTGACCGCCAACCTGGCCAGCCTGGAGGCGCGCAAGCGCAGCTTCAGCATCGCCGCCGAAGCCTGGGATCTACTCCGGTAGGAGCGCGCCATGCGCGCGAAGCCGCGTGAATCGTGCTTCGCGGATCAGCTTCGGCCAGCACATCATGGCCGGAGCCACGTGGCGGGGATGAATGTCACGCGGTATCGCGCGCATGGCGCGCTCCTGCGGGGGCGGCGCATGCGCCCGGGGCGCGCACCTATGCGACCATAGCCCGATGACCGAAGAGCGCATCATCACCCCCGGCGCGACCCGCGAGGACGAGGCCGCGGAGGCCTCGATCCGGCCGCAGCGGCTGGACGACTACCTGGGCCAGCAGCCCGTCCGCGACCAGATGTCGATCTACATCGAGGCGGCGAAAAAGCGCGGCGAGGCGATGGATCACGTGCTGATCTTCGGCCCGCCCGGGCTGGGCAAGACCACGCTCAGCCACGTGATCGCCAACGAGCTGGGGGTGAGCCTGCGGGTCACCTCCGGGCCGGTGATCGAGAAGGCCGGCGACCTGGCCGCGCTGCTGACCAACCTGCAGCCGCACGACGTGCTGTTCATCGACGAGATCCACCGCCTCTCGCCCGTGGTCGAGGAGGTGCTGTACCCGGCGATGGAGGATTTCCAGATCGACATCATGATCGGCGAGGGCCCGGCCGCGCGCTCGATCAAGCTCGACCTGCCGCCGTTCACCCTGATCGGCGCCACCACCCGCGCGGGGCTGCTGACCGCGCCGCTGCGCGACCGCTTCGGCATCGTCCAGCGGCTGGAGTTCTACAGCGCTGCGGAGCTGGAGCGGATCGTGCGGCGTTCGGCCGGGATCCTGGGCATCGACTGCGAGCCGGAGGGCGCCGGGGAGATCGCGCGCCGCTCGCGCGGCACACCGCGCATCGCCAACCGGCTGCTGCGGCGGGTGCGCGACTACGCCCAGGTGCGCGCCGGCGGCCGGATCGACCGCGAGGTGGCGGACGCGGCGATGAAGATGCTCGGCGTCGACCCGGAGGGCTTCGACGACCTCGACCGGCGCCTGCTGAACCTGATCATCGAGAACTTCGACGGCGGCCCGGTCGGCGTGGAATCGCTGGCCGCGGCGCTGAGCGAGGAGCGCGGCACCCTGGAGGACGTGATCGAGCCCTACCTGATCCAGCAGGGCTTCCTGGTGCGCACCGCGCGCGGGCGGATGGCCTCCAACAAGGCCTTCCGCCACCTGGGGCTGAAGCCGCGCCCGCAGCCGCAGGCGGCCGGGGATTCGCGGGAACTGTTCGATGAGTAGCGGGTCTGAGCCCTTGTTCAGCCTTCCGACAAGGGTGTACTGGGAAGATACCGACGCCGGTGGCGTGGTGTACCACGCCCGGTACGTGGCCTTCATGGAACGGGCCCGCACCGAATGGATGCGCGGGCTGGGCTACGGGCAGGAAACACTGCGGGCCTCGCACGGGCTGGTGTTCGCGGTGCGGGCGATGCGGATCGACTTCCGCGCGCCGGCGCGGCTGGACGATGTGCTCGAGGTGACGGTGGCGCTGCGCGAGTGCCGCCGGGCCAGCCTGGTCGTCGACCAGGCGATCGAGTGCGGGGGCCGGCGCCTGCTGGATGCGCAGGTGCGGCTGGCGGCGCTGGATGCGGCCGGCTTCCGTCCCCGGGGCATCCCGGAGGCGCTGCACCGACAACTTGCGACACACGTGACAAACAACCCTGGAGCGGATGCATGATCCCACTGACGATGTTGATGCAGGCGACTGAAATCCAGCCGCTTCCGGAAGACGGCGCGGCCACCGCCAGCCAGCTGCCCGCCGATCCCGGCGTGGCCGAAGCCGCGGTCGCCGTGGGCAGCGACATCGACATGCTGCAGCTGATCCTGCACGCCTCGATCCCGGTGCAGCTGGTGATGCTGCTGCTGCTGTTCGCCTCGATCGCCTCGTGGGTGATCATCTTCCGCAAGAAGAAGATGCTCGACCGCGCCGCGCGCGAGGCCGACCGCTTCGAGGAGCGCTTCTGGTCGGGCTCGGACATGGGCAAGCTCTACGCCGCCGCCACCGAGCGCAACCGCGAGGTGGAGGGCCTGGAGGCGATCTTCGAGGCCGGCTTCCGCGAGTTCTCGCGCCAGCGCCAGCGCCGCAGCGCCACCCCCGGCAGCCAGCTGGAAGGCGCCCAGCGCGGCATGCGCGTGGCCACCTCGCGCGAACTGGACGGCCTTGAGCACAACCTTGAGTTCCTGGCCAACGTCGGCTCGATCGCGCCCTACGTGGGCCTGCTGGGCACCGTGTGGGGGATCATGATCTCCTTCCAGGGCCTGGCCAACGTGCGCGAGGCCACCATCGCCACCGTCGCCCCGGGCATCTCCGAGGCGCTGATCGCCACCGCGATGGGCCTGTTCGCCGCGATCCCGGCGGTCTGGGCCTACAACCGCTACGCCACCAAGGTCGAGCGCATCGCCACCCGCTACGAGGCGTTCTCCGACGAGTTTTCCACGATCCTGGAACGCCAGGCCTACGCCGACGACGAGTAGCCCGCCGCGCGCGCAACCCCAGCGCCCGCGCCCGGCCGTTGGCCTGAACGCAAGACAAGCCCGGAGTCCCCATGTCGGTCATCTCCACCCGCCGCCGCCACCGGCGCAAGCTCAAGAACGAAATCAACGTCGTTCCCTATATCGACGTGATGCTGGTGCTGCTGATCATCTTCATGGTCACCGCGCCGCTGCTGAACCTGGGCACGGACATCAACCTGCCCGATTCCAACGCCCGTTCGCTGGAATCGCCCAGCGACCCGGTAGTGGTGAGCATCTACCCCGACGGCTCGCTGGCGCTGATGGTGGAAGGCCTCAACCAGTCGGTGAGCCCGGACGACCTTGGCGCGCGCCTGGGCGCGATCCACAACCAGAATCCGGACGCCTCGGTGCTCATCCGCGGTGACGGCGCGGCCAGCTACCAGCAGGTGATGGACGCGCTGGACCAGGTCAACGCCGCCGGCATCACCCGGGTGAGCCTGCTCAGCCGTCCGCGCGAGGGCGCCGAGTAGATGCGCGAGGCGCGGGCAGACACCGCACAGGCAGTCGTGCTGGCGCTGTTGCTGCACGTGCTGCTGTTCGCGCTGGTGTTCGTGGGCATGTACTGGACACGCAGCGCCGCGCCGCAGTCGGCCGGACTGCCGATCAGCGCCGACATCGTGGACGCCGACGCGCTGTCGCCGGCCGCCCGCCAGGCCCTGTCCGAAGCGCCCGAGCCGCTGCCGGAGCCGGCTCCCGAGCCGGAGCCGGTGGAAGAGGAGACCGTGCCGCCACCGCAGCCGCTGCCCGAGCCGGTTCCCGAGGACGCGCCGGTGGAACCGCAGCCGGAGCCGCAGGAGCAGATCCCCGATCCGGACGTGGTGGAGCAGGAGGAAGCCCGCGCCGACGCCGAGTCCGAACTGCGCGCCGAGCGCGAGCAGGAGGAGCGCCGCCGCCAGGAGCAGATCGAGCTGGCCGAGCGCCAGGCACAGGAAGAGGCCGAGCAGAAGCGCCGCCTGGCCCGCCAGCAGCGCGAAGAGGAGCTGAAGAAGCTGCGCGCCGAGCAGGAGCGGGTGCGGCGCGAGGCGGAGGAGGCCCAGCGCAAGCTCGACCAGATCGCCGATTCCCGGCGCGAACGCGAGACCCGGGAAACTGGCGGCTCCACCGCCAGTCCTCCGCCCGGCACGCCCGATGGCGACAGCGACCTGGCCGCGCGCTACGCCGCCGCGCTGCAGGAGGCGATCGTGCGCAACTGGACGCGGCCGGACAACGTGCCGCTGGGCCAGCGCTGCCGGATCTACATTACTCAGCTGCCGGGGGGGCAGGTGATGAACGTCGAATTCGACAATTCCTGTCCTTACGACGCCCTCGGGCGGCGTTCGGTGGAAGCGGCGGTGCGCCGCGCCGAGCCGCTTCCGTACGCCGGCTTCGAGTCTGTCTTCAACCGCCGCCTCAACCTCAACTTCACCGCCCAGGATCGATAGCTGCGTTCCGTCCGTGTGAGCCAGCGTGATCCCGCCAAGGGCTGCCTCGCCGGCCCGCCCACGAAGGATCGGGCGGCATTCATCCTGGCTACACGCCTCTCCCCCAAGCTTTAGCGTTGCTGATATTCCCCAATTCAACCCGGGTACGACGATGAAACCGATGATCCGCTGCCTGTTCGCCCTGTTTGCCCTGCTCCTGCCCGTGATCGCCTCCGCGCAGCAGCAGGGCCTGGAGATCGACATCGTCGGCGGCCACGCCTCGGCGCTGCCGATCGCCGTGGTGCCGATGCCCTACCAGGGGTCGGCGGCCGCGCCGGACACCGACGTGGCCGCGGTGATCCGCGCCAACCTCGACCGCTCCGGTCAGTTCCGGACCTTGCCCGAGCGCGACATCGTCGAACAGCCCACGCGCGGCGCCGAGGTGCAGTACCCGACCTGGCGCATGCTGCGCCAGGACTTCCTGGTGGTCGGGCGGGTGCTGGACGCCGCCGGCGGCGCCTACCGGGTGGAGTACGAGCTGTTCGATGTGGCCAAGCAGGAGCGCGTGCTGGGGATGGCCATGACCGCCCGCACCGGCGCCATGCGTGACGTCGCCCACCAGATGTCGGACGCGATCTACGAGGCGATCCTGGGCGTACGCGGCGCGTTCTGGACGCGCATCGCCTACGTCACCCAGTCCGGCGCGGGCGAGAACGCGCGCTACGCGCTGATCGTCGCCGACTCCGACGGCCACAACCCGCAGACCGTGGTGCGTTCCAACGAGCCGCTGCTGTCGCCCTCCTGGAGCCCGGACGGCAACCGCCTGGCCTACGTGAGCTTCGAGCGCGGCAATTCGGCCATCTACATCCAGGACATTTCCAGCGGCGGGCGCGAGCTGGTGTCCAGCTTCCGCGGCATCAACGCCTCGCCGGCGTTCTCGCCGGACGGCAACCGGCTGGCGCTGACCCTCTCGCGCAGCGGCAACCCGGAGATCTACGTGATGGACCTGGCCAGCAAGGCGCTGACCCGGCTCACCAACCACTTCGGCATCGACACCTCGCCGGCCTGGAGCAACGACGGCGGCACGGTGTACTTCACCTCCGATCGCGGCGGCCGGCCGCAGGTCTACCAGGTGCCCGCCAGCGGCGGCGGCGAAAGCCGGGTGACGTTCCAGGGCAGCTACAACTCCGATCCGAGCGTTTCCTTCGACGGGCAGAAGATTGCCGTGGCACAAGGCGCCGGCAACGTGTACCGTATTGCGGTGCTGGATCGCAGCCTCGGCACGCCGCGCTGGTCCACGCTGTCGCCCGGTTCGCTCGATGAATCACCGAGCTTCGCACCGAACGCCAGCATGATCCTGTACGCGGCACGTGAGGGACGGCGAGGGGTGCTGTACGCCGTTTCGTCCGATGGTCGCGTGCGCCAGCGCCTGGTGCTTGCCGATGGGGATGTGCGGGAGCCGGCCTGGGGACCTTTCCGGGAATCACGCTGACGCCGTCTCCACATCGTTTCCATCAACCTGAACGCCGAGTTCAATCAATAGGATCGACGAGATGAAGACCACTACCCGAGTCCTGCTTGCCACCGCGCTGTGTTTCGTCGCTGTCGGCTGCGCCCGCCAGGTGCAGGAGGAGGCTCCGCCGCCGCCGCCGGCCCCGCCGCCGACCACCACCGAGCCCGCGCCGACCACCGGCGTGTTCGGCCCCGAGGACCTGGATACCGATGCCTGCCTGCGCCAGCGGGTGGTGTACTTCGATTTCGACCAGGAGGCCCTGCGTCCCGAGTTCCAGGCGCAGATGGCGTGCCATGCCAAGTACATGCGTGACCGTCCGTCGGCCCGCATCACCCTGGAAGGCCATGCCGACGAGCGCGGCAGCCGCGACTACAACCTCGGCCTGGGCGAGCGCCGTGGCAACTCGGTGTCGTCGGCCCTGCAGGCCAACGGCGGCTCGGGCACCCAGCTCACCGTGGTCAGCTATGGCGAAGAGCGTCCGCAGTGCACCGACACCAGCGAAGACTGCTGGGCGCAGAACCGTCGGGTCGAGATCATCTACACCGCGCGCTGATCCGGCGTAGCACGTAGTCGTACAGATGCGTAAGTCAATCGTTCCAATCGTGGTTGCGGCGGCCCTGGTGGCCGCCGCACCCGCATTTGCACAGCGCGCCAGCCTGGCCGACCGGGTCGCGGCGCTGGAGCGCCAGGATTCCATGTCGCGCACCAGCAACGTGGATCTGCTTGAACAGGTCAGCGAGCTGCGGCGCGAGGTGGTGTCCCTGCGTTCGCAGATCGAAGAGCTGCAGCACGGCATCGAACAGATGCGCGAAACCTCGCGTGCCCAGTACCTGGACGCGGACGGCCGGCTCAACCGGCTGGAGGGCGGGATGCCCGCGCCCGCGCTGCCCGACCCGGAAGGTGGCGACGGACTGCCGGTGCCCGTGCCCGAGGTGGGCGATGCGGGCGAATCCGCGCCCGCCCGCGTCCTGCCCGCGCAGGATCCGGATGAGCGGGCCGCCTACGAGGTCGCCTTCAGTGCCCTGCGCGCGGGCGAGTACGAGCAGTCGGCGGAGCTGTTCCAGCAGTTCCTGCAGGCGCACCCGGCCGGTGGCCTGGCGCCCAACGCCCACTACTGGCTGGGCGAGAGTTTCTACGTGCTGGAGAACTACGAGCGCGCACAGCGCCAGTTCGAGGCGCTGATCGAGCAGTTTCCCGAGGATTCGCGGGCGCCGCGCGCCCTGCTCAAGGTCGGCCTGTCGCAGTTTGGCCGCCAGGAGCTGGATGCGGCCGAGCAGACCCTGGCCAGCGTGGTTGAGCGCTACCCCGGCAGCGACGCGGCGGTGACCGCCGACGACCGCCTGCGCGTGATCCGGCTGACCCGGCTGCGCTGAACCCCGCCGCCGGGCCGGCCCGGGCCTGCGCGCGCACCGCTTACAATATCGCCATGAACGCCGTCGCCCCCCACGCGGCCGACGCCGCGGTCGCGGCCGACCGGCTCCGCATCACCGAGATCTTCCTGTCGCTGCAGGGCGAAGCCCGCGAGGCGGGCTGGCCGACGGTGTTCGTGCGCCTGACCGGCTGCCCGCTGCGCTGCACCTATTGCGACACCGCCTACGCGTTCCACGGTGGCCAGTGGTGGACGATCGGCGACATCCTGGACGAAGTGGCCCGGCACGGGGTGCGCCACGTGTGCGTGACCGGCGGCGAGCCGCTGGCGCAGAAGCGCTGTGCCGACCTGCTGCGGCGGCTGTGCGATGCCGGCTACGCGGTGTCGCTGGAGACCTCCGGCGCGATCGACATCGGCCAGGCCGATCCGCGGGTGAGCCGGGTGCTGGACATCAAGACCCCGGGCTCGGGCGAGGCGCACCGCAACCTGTGGGACAACATCGGCCTGCTCACGCCCCACGACCAGGTCAAGTTCGTGCTGTGCGGGCGCGCGGACTACGACTGGGCGAAGGAGGTGGTGGGCGAGCACGACATCACCGCCCGCTGCGACGTGCTGTTCTCGCCCAGCAAGTCCGAGCTGGAGGCGCGTGAGCTGGCCGACTGGATCGTCGCCGACCGGCTGCCGGTGCGCTTCCAGATGCAGCTGCACAAGATCCTCTGGAACGACGAGCCCGGACGATGACCTTCGCGGCCCGGCCCGTTGCGGGAGTTCCCGTCGACCCATGAAGAACGCAGTCGTACTGGTGTCCGGCGGCATGGATTCCGCCGTCGTCCTGGCCCTGGCCCGCGAGCGCGGGTTCGCCGCGCACGCGCTGAGCGTGGACTACGGGCAGCGGCATCCCTCCGAGCTGCAGGCGGCGGCGCGGGTGGCGCGGGCGCAGGGCGCGGCGGCGCACAAGGTGGTCGCGGTGGATCTGCGCGGCATCGGCGGCTCGGCGCTGACCGACGACATCGCCGTGCCCGAGGCTGCCGACCATGCGGCGGGCGAAATCCCGGTCACCTACGTGCCGGCGCGCAACACCATCATGCTGTCCATCGCCCTGGGCTGGGCCGAGGTGCTTGGCGCGGCGGATATCTTCTGCGGCGTCAATGCGGTGGATTACTCCGGTTATCCGGACTGCCGGCCGGAGTTCATCCAGGCGTTCCAGGCGCTGGCCAACCTGGCCACCAGGGCGGGCGTGGAGGGCGCCGGCATCCAGGTGCATGCGCCGCTGATGGCGCTGGGCAAGGACGATATCGTGCGCGAAGGGGTGCGGCTGGGCGTGGACTTCGCCGCCACGGTGTCGTGCTACAGCGCCGATGCCGAAGGCCGCGCCTGCGGCCGCTGCGACGCCTGCCGGCTGCGGGCGCAGGGGTTCGCGGGGGCCGGGGTGGCCGATCCCACGCGCTACGCCTGAGCCGGGGCCGCGGCGGGAGCCGGGATACGCCCGCGTATGGGGAAATTTTCGCGGAAAACCCGCAAAATGGCCCGCTTACTCCCAGCATCGGATGACATGAACCAGCCTTCCTCGTACGACTACGAACAGCTGCTCGCCTGCGCGCGTGGCGAACTGTTCGGGCCCGGCAACGCCCGGCTTCCGGCGCCGCCGATGCTGATGTTCGATCGCATCACCCACGTTTCCACCGAGGGTGGCCGTTACGGGAAGGGCGAGCTGCGGGCCGAGTTGGATATCCGGCCGGACCTGTGGTTCTTCGACTGTCATTTCGAAGGCGACCCGGTGATGCCGGGCTGCCTGGGGCTGGATGCGATGTGGCAGCTGTGCGGCTTCTACCTGCCGTGGCTGGGCGCGACCGGCCTGGGCCGCGCGCTGGGCGTGGGCCAGGTGAAGTTCAGCGGCCAGGTGCTGCCCACTTCCAAGCTGGTCAGCTACGAGATCGACATCCGCCGCACCATGCGCGGCAAGCTCGACCTGGTGATCGCCGATGGCCGCACCCTGGTCGACGGCCGTGAAATCTACCTGGCCTCCGACCTGCGCGTGGGCCTGTTCTCCTCCACCAAGGGATTCTGAAAATGCGTCGCGTCGTGGTGACAGGGATGGGTGTGGTGTCCTGCCTTGGCAATGACCTGGAAACGGTGTCCGCCTCGCTGCGTGACAGCCGGGCCGGGATCCGCTTCGTGCCCGAATACGAGGAGCTGGGGCTGCGCAGCCGGGTGGCGGGCGTGCCGGAGATCGACCTGGCCGCGCAGATCGACCGCAAGCTCAAGCGCTTCATGGGCGACGCGGCCGCGTACGCCTATGTCGCCGCGCGCGACGCCATCGCGGCGGCGGGCCTGGATGACGCCCAGGTGCGCAGCGAGCGTACCGGGCTGGTGGCCGGCTCGGGCGGCGGCTCGCCGGAGTGGCAGGTGGAAACCGCCGACCTGCTGCGCAACCGCGGCGTGCGCAAGGTCGGCCCGTACATGGTGCCGCGCTCGATGGGCTCCACGGTGTCGGCGACGCTGTCGACCGCCTTCGGCATCCGCGGCGTGAGCTACTCGCTGTCGGCGGCCTGCGCGACCTCGGCGCACTGCATCGGCGCCGGCGCCGACCTGATCCGCCACGGCGCGCAGGACATCGTGATCGCCGGCGGCGGCGAGGAGCTGCACTGGGCGATGACCGCGCAGTTCGACGCCATGGGCGCGCTGTCCACGAAGCGCAACGACAGCCCGCTGACCGCTTCGCGCCCGTATGACGCCGACCGCGACGGCTTCGTGATCGCCGGCGGCGGCGGCATGCTGGTGCTGGAGGACTACGAGCACGCGGTTGCGCGCGGCGCGCCGATCCTGGCCGAGCTGGTGGGCTACGGCGTGACCTCCGACGGCGCCGACATGGTGGCGCCGTCCGGCGAGGGCGCGGTGCGCTGCATGCGCATGGCGCTGGCGGGCCTGAACGGCACGCCGGTGGGCGATATCGACTACCTCAACACCCACGGCACCTCGACCCCGGCCGGCGACATCGTCGAGCTGGAGGCGGTGCGCGAGGCCTTCGGCGAAAAGCTGCCGCCGCTGTCCTCGACCAAGGCCCTGAGCGGCCACTCGCTGGGCGCGGCCAGCGTGCACGAGGCGATCTACAGCCTGCTGATGATGCACGGCGGCTTCATCGCCGGGTCGGCCAACATCGAGACCCTGGATCCGAAGGCCGAAGACTTCCCGGTGGTGCGCGAAAGCCGCGACGCGGAGCTGCGTACGGTGATGTCCAACAGCTTCGGCTTTGGCGGTACCAACGCCAGCCTGGTGTTCGCCCGCCCCGCCTGACCTCCCCGGCGGCGCATGGCGCGCTTCGACGCCGGTACCGCAGCGCCCCACCGATGGCGGGGCGCCACAGGCGGGGTCAGAACTCCAGGTTGAGCTTGACCCACCCGGTGCGGCCGGGCTCGTTGATGCGCACCGGGTCGGCCGGGTAGCCGAAGGCGCTGTTGCCGGCCAGGTTGAGGTGCTCGCTGTAGCTGCGGTCGAACAGGTTGTCGATGCCGGCGGTCAGCTGCACCGTTTCGCTGAAGCGGTAGCCGCCGTTGAGCGAGAACACCGCGAAGCCGGGGCTCGGGCCCAGGTCGCGCCCGACCACGTTGCCCAGCGATTTGCTGACCCGATCCTGGCCGGACACCACCCGCAGCAGCGCTCCGGCGCTCCAGCGCCGGTTGTCGTAGCCCGCGGTCAGGCGCGCCTCCATCGGCGTCATCTGCGGCAGCGGCTGGCCGCTGTCGGCCAGCTCGCCCCAGGCGTAGGCCAGGCTGCCGCCGACCTTCCAGCTCTCCGCCGGCCGCCACTCGATGCCCGCCTCGCCGCCGCGGATGTCGGCGTCGGCGTTGCCGGCGGTGGTGCCGTGCATGCCGTAGTCGAACAGGATGTAGTCGCGCATCCGGCCGGCATAGACGGATACCCAGGCGTCGATCGACTTGCCCTTGTAGTTCAGGCCCAGGTCGAGCTGGGTGGTGCGTTCGGGATCCACGCCGGCGAAGGCGTTGGCCGACCCGTCCGGCCCGTGGTCGGGCGAGAACAGCTCCCAGTAGTCCGGCATGCGCGCGGTGTGGCCGACGCCGGCGTACCAGCTCAGGTTCGAATCGGGCACGTTCTGCTCGTAGCGGATGAAGGCCGAGGGCAGGGTTTCGCTGCGGGTCATCCCGGACGTCGGGTTGGGCATCGGCATCGCGCCGCCGCCGTGGCCGCCGCCGGCGTGCATGCGCCGGTCTTCGGCCTCGGAGCGATCCAGCCGGGCGCCGCCGATCAGGTGGTGGCGGTCGCTCAGGTGCCAGTGCAGCTCGGCGAAGGCGCCGGCCTGGCGGAAACGGGCGTCCACGTTCCACGGCTGGGCAAGATAGGCGTCGCGGCCCGCGCCCCGCCGCTGGGAGTGCCTGCTGGCGCGGCCGTCGATGCCGCCGGTGAGATCCCAGTGGTGGCCTCGCCACGTCAGCGCGGCGCGCCCGCCCACGGTGCGGTGGGCCACGTTGCTGGCCATCGGCATCGGCATCATGCCGTCCGGATCCGGGTCGCGCAGCGAGTAGTTGTCCATCACGTGGTCGATGTCGTTGTAGTACAGGTTGGCCTCGACCTCGTTGAGCGTGCCCTGCATGTTCTTCTTCTCGAAGCGCAGGCCGTAGCTGGTGCGGTCGAACTGCGAGCCGTCCATGCCGCGGCCGGCGTAGCGGGCCTCGCCGTCGCCGCGGCCGAAGCTGGCCTCGATGACGGTGTCCGCGTCCGGGGTCCAGCCGATGGCCGCGTCCGCGTTCCACTTGAGCCATGCCGAAGGCACGCGGTTGCCGTCGCCGTCCTGGTAGTCGTCCGAGTCGGAGCGGTTCGCGGTGACCCTGCCGTAGAACGATTCATTGCCGCCGGCGAAGTCGATCACCTGGTCATTGCGGCCGTTGCTGCCGGCCAGCACGCTGCCGCGGACCTGCACGCCCGGCTCGGGGAAATACGGGATGTCGCGCTCGAAGCGCACCGTGCCCGCGGCGGCGCCACCACCCCACAGCACCGTCTGGGGCCCCTTGGTGACGGTCAGGGCGTCCCAGGTTTCCGGCGAGATGTAGGACATCGCGTTGTCCATGCGCGAGGGGCAGGCACCGGCAAGGGCGCCATCGCCCGCGAGCAGGTTCAGGCGCGAGCCGAACATGCCGCGCAGCACGGGGTCGCCATTGGTGCCGCCGCTGCGGATGGTGCCGAAGCCGGGGATGGTCTTGAGGTAGTCGGCACCGTCGCTTGCGGGAACCGGCTGCCTGGGCTGGCGCGGGTCGGTGACGAACGTGAGCGCGGCGCTTGGGGCCACGCCGGTGACGACCATGGCGTCGAAGTCGACGACGTTCTGTTGCGGATCGGCGCCGGCCGCGTCGAGCTGGGACGCCAGCGCAGGCGCATGTGCAAGTGCTGCCGCGAGCGCGAGGCACAGGATGGATCTGTTCATGGGGAAGCTCCGGTTTCAGATCCCTGCGGCGCGTCCTCGCGCGTGCGGATGCGACTCCGGGTCGCCCTCTACGCGGCAGCGGTGGACGGCTGTCGATTCTTCATGCGGGGCTGGTTTCCCCGTGTTGAAAAGCTTATCGACAGGTCGTTCCCGCCCCCATGACCCAAGTCAAACAGACGTATGATTTCCCGCTTTTTCCGGAGGAGTCAGGCCAGGGGCCGCCAGGTGCCGGTGGCGAGGGTACGGCGCAGGGCACTGGTGCAGGGCCCGGGGTCGATGCCCTGGTGCTTGAGCCAGGCCGGGTCGTACAGGGTCTGGTCGTAACGCTCGCCCGGGTCGCACAGCAGGCTGACGATGCTGCCTTTCCGGCCCTGCTCGCGCATGCGGCAGGCCAGCTGCAGGCAGGCCACCAGGTTGGTGCCCGAGGATCCGCCGTAGGGGCGTGCCAGGTGTTCCTTCAGGACGTGCATCGCCGCGATCGAGGCCGCGTCCGGCACCTCGATCACCTCGTCCACGGTCTCGAACACCCAGCCCGGCTCAACCTGCGGCCGGCCGATGCCCTCGATCAGCGTGGGCCGGCTGCAGCGCACGCCGCGGTCGCGTTCGCGCCAGGCGTGGACGAAGGCGCTGCCGGCCGGCTCGGCCGCGCACAGTCCGGTGGCCATGCCGCGGTAGCGCAGGTAGCGGCCGATGGTGGCCGAGGTGCCGCCGGTGCCTACGCCGCAGACGATCCACGCCGGCTCCGGGTGCGGCTCGGCGGCGAGCTGGCTGATGATCGATTCGGCGATGTTGTTGTTGCCGCGCCAGTCGGTGGCGGTGACCGCCAGTCCGAACTGATCCAGGTGGCAGGCGCCGTTGGCGGCGTGCCAGGCGGCGCGCTCGTACACCTGCGAGGGGTCGTCGACCAGGTCGCAGTGCCCGCCCAGGGCCTGCACGTCGGCGATCTTGCGCGGCGCGGTGGCGGCGGGCATCACCGCGGTGAACGGCAGGCCCAGCAGGCGCGCGAACCAGGCTTCGGAGATCGCGGTGCTTCCCGACGAGGCGTCCACCACCGGCTGGCCGGCGCGCAGGCGGCCGTTGCACAGCGCGTACAGGTACAGCGAGCGGGCCAGGCGGTGCTTGAGGCTGCCGGTGGGGTGGGCGGCCTCGTCCTTGAAGTAGAAGTCGATGCCGGGGAAGCCCTCGAACGAGAGCCGCAGCAGGTGGGTGTCGGCCGAGCGAGCGGCCTCCTGGCGCAGGAGCTTCAGCGCTTCACGGGTCCAGCTGCGCTGGGCGGCAGGGTCGTTGGTGGCCGGGGGAAGTTGATTGTCCATGGGCGTACAGGATACGCGTACCGCCGCTTCAACCGCAGGCCCTCAGGCGAAGAAGCCGTACAGGTATCCCAGCGGATGGTGGGCGCGGGCGATGCCGTAGATCATCGCGAACGTGGCCAGCGCGGCCACGTAGCAGGCCGCCCTGCCGGCGCGGCTGCGCGCGCGCCGCAGCGCGAACACCCCCAGCACCACGTACACCACCAGCAGCACCAGCTTCGCCGTCAGCCAGCCGTTGGCGTACAGCCCGCCGGGCAGGATGGTCAGCAGCATCAGCGCGGCGGTCAGCAGCCCGGTGTCGATGGCGTAGCTGGCATAGCGCACGGCCGCCCAGCGCGGCCAGCGCATGTTGGCCAGGGCACCGGCGCCGCGCAGCGCGAACAGCGCGCCGCTGGCCAGCGCCAGTCCGATGTGGGCGTGCTTGATCTGCGGATAGAACTCGATCATCCCGCCACCTCCTCAGCCGGGCCGGCCGTCGGCGCGCGGGCTCAGGTAGATCCGCCCAATCCTGGCCACCCAGGGCAGGAACACGACCAGCCAGCCCAGTGCGGAAACCGCCTGCCACATCGGCGTGTCCGGCAGCACCTCGGCCAGCACCCGCGTCACCGCCACCACCTGGATGGCGACGAAGGCGAACCAGGCCACCCCCGGCATGTACAGCCCCTGCCCGGAATGGCCCTGGGTGACCCGCGTGACCATCGCTACCAGCACGCTGCCGAAGAAACCCACGAACAGCGCGTGCGCCGGCCCACGCCCGAGCCAGTACACCCCGGTCAGCGCGTAGGCGATCGACTGCCCCGTGTACAGGGCGAAGGTCAGCGGCAGCCACGCCACGCCGACGAACAGCACCGTCAGCAGCCGCGGCTTGGCGCCATGCGGCCACCAGCGCCACAGCATGTACGCAGTGAGCCCCAGCAACGGCACGTCCACCAGCCATAGCAGTCCGTACAGGTGGAACAGCTCCAGCACCAGGTGCGCCAGGCTCAGCGGCCACAGCGCCGCCAGCAGCCACAGCGGCCGCCAGGCCTGGTAACCGGGCACCACGTTGGCGGCGAAGAACGGGAACATCCGGTGGGCCACCGTCAGGTACACCGGCAGCAGCACGCCGAAGGTGCCGATCTTGATGCTCACGAAGGCCCAGAACGGCGACGCGCCCAGCACGTGAGCCAGCCACGCCAGCAGGCCCAGGAAGCCCAGGCTGAGCGCGGCAAAGCACGAGCGGGCGTGCCAGGTGGTGCCCTTCTCGCGCCACAGCAGCGGGCCCAGGGTCAGCAGCCCGGCCAGCCAGCCGCCCATGGTCATGAACAGCCCGACCACGATCCCGGCGTCCCAGCCGACCGCCCCCAGCAGGGTTGCGATCTGGCCGCCGAACAGGCCCACGCCCACCGGTGCGTAACGCCAGCGCTCGAATTCCGGCTGCCCCATCCACTTGGGGAAGGTGGTCAGCAGGAATCCGAAGATGAAGCTGGGCAGCATCTGGTACTGCATGATGAAGGCGTGCAGCCAGCCCGCGTACGGCCATGGCTGGTGCATCTCCACGAGCGGCCAGCGCAGGGCGCCCAGCCAGGCAGCCCACCAGGCCATCGCCAGCAGCAGGTTGCCGGCGCCGACGAAGAACATCAGCCGGTGCGGGGCGTCGCCCAGGCGATTGAGTGAAAGCTGCGAAGACAGTCGTGTATCCATGGTCGCAAGTATGGCGGCAGTCCCGTGCCCGGCTCTTGACCCAGGTCAGCCGCCGGTCGACGCGCACATCCCCGCCTCCCCGGGGCTTCGCTCATCGCCCGCCCTGCGCGTGGCGGAAGGAAAAAGGGGGGCGGATTGCTCCGCCCCCCTTTCGTTGCCATGCGCCGGGCCGTCACGCCTCCTCGGCGGCACCCCCGGACACGGCCGCCGGGCGGCGCGAGGGCAGCCACAGCGAGGCCACGAAGGCGGCGATCAATACCGCGCCGGCGGCGAACACCACGTCGCCGGGCGTGCGCAGCCAGACCAGCACGTCCACGATCGGGCGGTCCATGAACTCCGCCGAGCGGGCGTACCAGTAGCCGACGTCCATGCTGGCCTCGAGCTGCAGCGCCCCCAGCGGCAGCAGGGTCAGCACCGTCATCAGCGCCAGGCCGATGTTGAACGCCCAGAACGCCGAGCGGATCAGCCCCTCGCGCCAGACCAGGTTGGGCTTCAGTCCGCGCAGGCAGTACAGCATCAGGCCGATGCCGAGCATGCCGTACACGCCGAACAGCGCGGTGTGGCCATGGGCCGCGGTCAGGTTGGTGCCCTGCATGAAGTACAGCGCGATGGGGGTGTTGATCATGAAGCCGAGCAGGCCGGCGCCGATCAGGTTCCAGAAGCTGACCGCCAGGAAGAACATGATCGGCCACTTGTAGCGGGCCATCCACGGCGTGGCCTGGCCGTTCTTCCAGGTGTCGTAGGCCTCCAGACCGATCAGCGCCAGCGGCACCACCTCCAGCGCCGAGATGCTCGCGCCCACCGCGATGATCGCCGTGGTCGTGCCGGAGAAGTACATGTGGTGGAAGATCCCCAGCACGCCGCCGGCCATGAATATGATGGTCGCGAACAGCACCGCGTTGGTCGCGCTCCTGCCGCGCACCAGCCCCAGCTTGACGAAGATGAAGCTGATCACGGCGACCGCGAACACCTCGAAGAATCCTTCCACCCACAGGTGGACGACCCAGAAGCGCCAGTAGGTGATGATCGAGATGTGCGAGTGCTCGCGCCACATCAGGCCGGCCGCGTACAGCAGGCCGATCGCGACCACCGACAGGAACAGCAGGCCGGCGATCGAGGACATCTCGTCCTTCCGCTTGAGCGCCGGCCACAGCGCGCGTCCCATCAGGGCCAGCCACAGCAGCAGGCCGATGAACAGGTAGATCTGCCAGAAGCGGCCGATGTCGGTGTACTCCCAGCCCTGGTGGCCGAACCAGAAGTTGTGGTCCAGGCCAAGCTTGTTCATCACCGCCATCCACTGGCCGGCGAACGAGCCGACCACGATCAGGATCAGGCTGATGAACAGGAAGTTCACCCCCAGGCGCTGGAACTTCGGCTCATGGCCGGAGATCGCCGGCGCCAGGTACAGGCCGGTGGCCAGCCAGGCGGTCGCGATCCACAGGATCGCAAGCTGGGTGTGCCAGGTGCGGGTGAGCGTATAGGGCAGGAACTCCGCAAGCGGCAGGCCGTAGGCGGCCTGGCCTTCGACCTGGTAGTGGGCCGTGGTCGCGCCCAGCAGGATCTGCACCAGGAACAGGCCCATCACCAGCCAGAAGTACTTGCCTACCGCGCGCATCGAGGGGGTGACCCTGATCATCAGCGAGGGGTCGCTCTTCGGCGGCACCAGCGGCTCTTCCTTGCCGTGGTTGACCGCGTAGTGCCAGACCAGCAGGGCGATGCCGGCGATCATCAGCAGGATCGAGAACACCGACCACATGAAGCTGCTCGACGTGGGCGTGTTGCCCACGATCGGATCGTGCGGGAAGTTGTGGGTGTAGGTGATGTCGCTGCCGGGGCGCTCGGTCACCGTGGCCCAGGAGGCCCAGAAGAAGAAGCCCGACATCAGGCGCCGGTGTTCGGCGTCCGGGATCGGGTCCTCGCGCAGCGCGTAGGTCTCGCGCAGGTGGGCGGTGCCGGGGTCGTCGGAGAAGACGCGGTCGTAGTGTGCCGATACCACGTCGATTGCCCGGGCGCGCTCGTCGCTGATGACGATCGTGTCGGTGTCCGGGTCGTAGGTGTTGGCGCGCAGGTCGGGCCGGATCTGGGCCTGCAGCCTGGCCTGGTCATCGGCGCCGAGTTCGTCGTAGGGCATGCCGTACTGGTCCTGCGCGCGCATCTCCAGGATCGCCAGCGCCTCCAGGTGCAGCCATTCGGCCGACCAGTCGGGTGCAAGCAGGGCGCCGTGGCCCCAGATCGAGCCGATCTGCTGGCCGCCGAAGCTCTGCCAGACCTGGCGGCCGGTTTCCAGTTCGGCCCGGGTGTACACCACCTGGCCGCTCTCGGTCACGATCTTTTCAGGCAAGGGCGGTGCCTGCTGGTGGATCTCGCGCCCCATCCACAACATGATGACGAACGTCACCGCCAGCAGGGTGCCCAGCCCCCACCACAATCGCCTGGTTGTATCCATTTTGCCGCCTCTCCGGAATGGTGGCGGCATGCTGAGGCAGGTGTTGCCCAGGCGGATTGACCTGGGTCAAGCGGGAATCAAATGTGCGTGGACCGTTGCGGCCGACGCAGGATCAGCCGCGCATCAGCGGCTCGGCAAGCGCTTCCAGGCCGGCCGGATCCAGCAGTTCGACGTCGCGCCGGTCGATCGCCAGCAGGCCGTCCTTCTGGAAGCGGCGCAGCACCCGGCTCACGGTTTCCGGCGCCAGGCGCAGGTAGTTGCCGATGTCGGTGCGGGCCATGGTCAGCTGGAACCGGTGCGGCGAGAACCCGCGCGCGGCAAGCCGCCGAGACAGGCCCATCAGGAACGCCGCCATGCGCTGGTCGGCGGTCCAGTCGCCGGCCAGCAGCGCGGCGCGGCCCATGTTGCGGCTGAGCAGGCGGAACAGGTGCCGCTGCAGCCCGGGCAGCTGGGCCGCCAGAACCGAGATCTTCGGGAACGAGAACCGGCACAGCATCACCGTGTCCAGCGCCACCGCGTTGCAGGGGTAGCGGTCGCCGTCGATGCCGTCCAGGCCGATCACCTCGCCCGGGAAGTGGAAGCCCAGCACGTGTTCGCGGCCGTCGCGGTCGATGGTGTAGGTCTTGACCGTGCCCGAGCGCACCGCTGCGATCGCCTCGAACGGATCGCCGGCGCGGAACACGTGCTCGCCCGCACGCAGCGGCCCGGTGTGCTCGACCAGCATGTGCAGGTTGCGCAGCCCCGACTTGTCCATGCCCTCGGCCAGGCACGCCTGGGAGAAGGCGCACGTGGAGCAGAAGGTGAACTCGTCGCCGTCGTCGGCAAGGGTATGCCGGTCCTGGAACGGGAAGGGGGTACTCACCGCCGCCCCGCCTGAAAGGTCAGATCGCACGTGAGAATCGGGGGGTGGCCGGCGCGTCCGGCTGATTGAGATATCGATCGAAGCACATCGCAATATTACGCAACAGGAGCCGTCCGCGCGAGGTTGCGATGATCCTGTCGGCCTCCACCCGCACCAGCCCGTCCTCCACCAGCGGGTGCAGCCGGTCCAGGGCGTCGGCGAAGTACTCGGGGAAGTTGATCAGGTAGCGCCGCTCCAGTGCATTCACCGGGATTTCGCCCTGGCACATCAGGCGCTGGATCAGGTCCGCGCGCAGGCAGTCGTCCTCGTCCAGGCGCAGCCCGCGGAACACCGGCAGGCGGCCTTCGTCCAGGGCGATCTGCCAGGAGGGCAGGTCGCGCGGATTCTGGCTGAAGGTGTCGCCGATATGGCTGATCGCGCTCACGCCCAGGCCCACCAGGTCGGTGTCGGAGTGGGTGGTGTAGCCCATGAAGTTGCGGTGCAGGCCGCCGCGCTCCTGGGCCCGGGCCAGGTCGTCGTCGGGCAGGGCGAAGTGGTCCATGCCGATGTAGACGTAGCCGGCGTGGGTGAGCCTTTCGATGGCCAGCTGCAGCAGGCCGAGCTTGGTCTCCGCGTCCGGCAGCTGGCTTTCGTCGATCTGCTTCTGCGGGCGGAACATGTGCGGCAGGTGGGCGTAGCTGTACACCGCCAGCCGGTCAGGGCGCGCTTCCAGCACCCGGTCCAGGGTGCGGCCGAAGCCTTCCCGGGTCTGCAGCGGCAGGCCGTAGATCAGGTCCAGGTTGATGGAGCGGAAGCCGTTCGCGCGGCAGGCGTCCACGACGGCGAAAGTCTCCTCCACCGACTGGATGCGGTTGACGGCGGCTTGCACGGCGGGGTCGAAATCCTGCACGCCCAGGCTGGCGCGGTTGAAGCCGATCTGCGCGAGTTCGGCGACTTCCTCCGGGCCGATGAAGCGCGGGTCCAGCTCGATGGAGATGTCGCGGTCGCGGTGTTCGGAGAAGCGGAACTGGCTGCGCAGGGCGTCCACCAGTTCGCCAAGCTGGGCGGGGGAGAGGAAGTTGGGGGTGCCACCGCCGAAATGCAGCTGGATCACCTCGCGGTCGCGGTCGAACATTTCGGCGGTCATGGCGACTTCGCGATACAGGCGCGCGAGGTAGGCGCCGCCGCGGGAGAGGTCGCGGGTGATGATGCGGTTGCAGCCGCAGTAGAAGCAGGGGCTCATGCAGAAGGGGACGTGCACGTAGAGCGAGAGCCGGCGCGGGATGGGGTCGCCGTTGCTGGCGGCGGCGGCGTCGCGCAGCTCGGTTTCCCCGAATGCGTCGTTGAACCTGGGCGCGGTGGGGTAGGAGGTGTAGCGTGGGCCGGGGCGGTTGTAGCGCCGCAGCAGCTCGGCATCGAAATGGGTGTTGGCCTGGATCTGCATGGTGGAGAGGTTACGCCTGGCTGGGGTGGGGTGCCTTGACCCTGGTCAATCGGGGGGACTGCTTCTCCGGGGTTCTGTGCCGCGACCTGGGGGACCCCGCCGTGGCCGGCAGGCCTTTGCGCTCATGTCCCCCGGCCTGCGCCTGCGGCTACGGCCTCCTCCTTTACTTGCGCGCAAAGACCTCCCGGCCACGGCAGGGCTCGGCTTCGAAGCGCGGAGCGCGGTCGGGAAGGCAAAGAGCCGCCGCCCTGGATGGGCGGCGGCGGTGGGGGAGCCTCGTGGCGCCGGGGTGGGTCAGCGCTCGGGGAGCGTGGACTGGTCGGTGTCGGGCTTGATCGCGCCCGGCGCCGACGGCAGGGTCATGAGGTCGTGGTCCCAGGTGTCGCCTTCCACCAGCATGTGGCCGGCGGCGCCCAGTTCGATGCCCTCGATCAGGTTGTGGTTGACGTAGGCGTATAGGCCCGGCTGTTTGAAGGTGTACAGCGCGGCACCGGCCGACCCGCCGCGGATGAACCAGGTCTCGTAGTCCCGGTCGGGGTCGTTGGCGAACTTGCCGTGCTCCCACACGTAGTCGGCGTGGCCACCGATCAGGTGGGGCCGGGTGTCGCGGGTGGCGGTGGAGTGCACGAGCAGGACCGTTTCACCGACCTTGCTGCGCATGGAGTCGTCACCCGTGAGCGCTCCGGCCGCGCCGTTGAACACCACGTGGGTGGGGACCAGCCCGCGCATCACGTCCAGGGTCTCGGGCAGCGATTCGGCGGCCGAGGCGTAGCGCTTGAAGTTGCCGTCCTCGTCGCGCGGGATGTAGAAGTCGGTCTCGCCGATGTAATACATCTGGTCGTAGCGCAGCGGGTTGTCGTTGGCGTCCTTCAGGCCGTCGCGCGGCAGCACGGTGATGGCGCCGTGCATGCCTGCCATGATGTGCCACGGGGTCATCGTGCCGCCCGGGGCGCAGTGGTAGATGAAGGTGCCGGCGCGGTCCGCCTTCCAGCGCAGGGTGACTTCCTCGCCCGGGGCGATGATGGTGATGTCGCCGCCGCCCATGGCGCCGGTGGCGGAGTGGAAGTCGATGTTGTGGGGCATGGTGTTGGTGGCCGGGTTGACCAGCGTCAGCTCCACGTAGTCGCCCTGGTGGACGACCATCATCGGGCCGGGGATGGTGCCGCCGAAAGTCATCGCCTGCAGGGTGGTGCCCTTGTCGTCGATGACGACCTCCTTCTCCTCGATCGCCATGGTGAACTGCACGACCTTCGGTCCGGTGCTGGCAACCTGTTCGTGGTCATGCACGAAGGGGGGGCGCACCAGCTGCACCTGCTCACGCGGCAGGTGGGCCAGGTCGGAAGCTTCGGCGATGTTCTTCTGCACCAGGTCCATCGCGTCCATGGCCTGGGCCGGGGCCGGCATGGCGCCCATTCCGAGGGCAATCGCGGCGGCGAGCAGGGTGGTCTTCAGCACTTTCATGGTGTTGCTCCAGTGAGGTAAATCTTGTCTGGGCGTATGGTCTCGCTCGCGCGTTTCCGACGCCTTGACCGGAGTCAAGCGCAACATCTTTCGCTGTCGAAAAGTGCTTGTTTTGCAGCGCAATCCGTTCCTTGCGCGCGCGTGTGCCGTGCAGTCGTGGAAGGGCGAAGACGCAAAAAAAACATGCCGGCTTTCGCCGGCATGTCAGGGGGAGAGCGCTTGCTGGAGCGTGGATCAGTTGGTGACTTCAACCTTGCCGCGCATGATCCCGGAGTGGCCGGGGAACGAGCAGAAGAAGGTGTAGTCGCCACCGGCGGTCAGCTTGCTGCCGGGGAAGGTGATGGAGGTGGTCTGGCCGCCGCCGATCATGTCGGTCGCGGCGATCACCCGGGCATCGCCCTCGGGCAGGTACTGCGGCGCGCCGGCCTTGATGCCGGCCTGGGCGACGTCGGCGACGTCGGCGGTTTCGCTGATGACCACGTTGTGGCCCATCGCGGCGACCGGCAGCGAACCGGTGTGCTTGAGCTCGACGGTGATGGACGGGCAGCTGGCCGACACGCTCACGGCCTTCTCGTTGAACTGCATGCGGTCGTTGCCTTCAAGGCTGATGGTGCAGTTCTGGGCCTGGGCGGTGCCGACGGCGCCGAGCAGGACAAGGCCGAAGATGGCGAAATAACGTTTCATGCGATTGCTCCTGGGGAATGGAAAGAGGTTTGGATTCGATGGGGGAAGTATGGTCCAGCCGGACCGGGCCGGCCTTGACCTGGATCAGCTGCGAACGGGCCGGAGGACGGATGGTGGAGCTTGCGTTCAGGTTGTCCGCGGCACGCAGCCCAGCGCGGTCAGTGCGCCGTGCAGCGCGGGGATCTGCATCAGCCACGGAGAGGCCAGCGTGAGCACGCCCGCGGCAAGCACCAGCACGCCGGCGGTCCGGCGCAGACCCGGCTTCTGCAGCCAGCGGGCGACGCGCGCGCCCGACCAGGTCAGCGGCACCATCAGCGGCAGCGTGCCCAGGCCAAAGGCGGCCATGGTGAGCGCGCCGTTGCGCGCGTCCGCCTGCAGCCACGCGGCGGCGAGCAGGGTGGTGCTCAGGCCGCATGGCAGCCACCCCCACAGCATGCCCAGACCGATGCGCTTGGCGCTGGAGTCGGCCGGCAGCAGGTGGCGCTGCAGGGGCCGAAGGCGGCTCCACAGCCGCTGCGCCGGCCCGGCCAGAATGCCCGGGCCGGCGCGCGGGTTGAGCATGCGCACGGCCACGCTGATCAGCACCAGCCCGACCGCGGCGCGCAGGCCCCACGCCAGCCAGTCCACGCGGGCGACGCTGAGCAGGCCGTGGCCCAGCCCACCGACGATGGCGCCGGCCAGGGTGTAACCGAGTACGCGGCCCAGGTTGGGCTCCAGCGCGGCCAGCCAGCTGCTGCGGCCGGAGATGGCCGAGAAGCCGGTGGCGATGCCGCCGCACATGGCCGCGCAGTGCACGCCGCCCATCAGTCCCGCCAGCAGCGCGGCGCCCAGGGTCAGCCAGTCAATCGGCATCGCGGTCGGCTGTGGACGCGGACCCGGCCGGGGTGACTTCGCCGAAATGGCCGGGCGGCGGTGCGTCGTCGCTGAGGATGTCGATCGCCGGCGTGTCCAGGTCTTCGAACTGGCCGCGGCGCACCGCCCAGATGAAGGTGGCGATGATCACCAGCAGCAGCACCAGGCTGATCGGGATCAGGACGAAGAGGATGTTCATGCCGGGCCGGGTGCCTGTGGACGTGGCTGCGAATTTGAGCGCGTCTGCACGCGTTGCGCGGACAGGTCGCCCGCGCTGGCCTTGCCGGTGCGGCTGCCCGGGGTGCGGGTCAGGCGCAGCGCGTTGCCCACCACCAGCAGCGAAGAGAGTGCCATGCCCAGCGCCGCCAGCCACGGGGTCACCAGGCCGGCGATGGCCACCGGCAGGGCGATGATGTTGTAGCCGCCGGCCCAGGCCAGGTTCTGGCGCACGATGCGGCGGGTCCGGCCCGCGGTGGAGATGGCCTGCGGCACCCGCAGCAGCGAGCTGCCGGTGAGCACCAGGTCGGCCGACTGCTGGGCCAGCGGCGCGCCGGCGGCCAGCGCCAGCGAGACGTCGGCGCCGGCGAGCACGGGCGCATCGTTGAGCCCGTCCCCGACCATCGCCACCACGCGTCCATCGGCCTGCAGCGCGCGTGCGTAGGCCAGCTTGTCCTCGGGGCTCTGGCGCGCGTGCGCGTGCTCGATCCCCAGGCGCCGGGCGAAGGCGTTCACCGGCACGTCCGCATCACCGCTGGACAGGTGTACGCGGATGCCCATTTGGCCGAGCAGGGCCACGGCCTGCGCGGCGTCGGGACGGGCGGATTCCTGGACCCGGAAACGGGCGGCCGCATGGCTGCCGTCGCCGAGCCAGATCGCGTCGTCGTCCTCCCGCCCTGCAGCGAAGCCGGCCCGGCCCAGGCGCCAGTGCACGCCGTCGACGTTGCCTTCGATGCCCTGTCCGGGCACCGCCCGCACGTCCGTCGCCGCCACGGCGGGCTGGATGCCGGCGAACGCGCGCGCCAGCGGATGGCCGCTGTCGCTTTCCAGCGCCGCGGCGATCGCCAGCACGCGGTCGCGTTCGTGGCCGCCCAGCGCGGTCACCTCCGACAGCACCGGGTGGCCGTCGCTGAGGGTGCCGGTCTTGTCGAACACCACGTCGGTCACCGCGGCCAGGCGCTCGAGCGCGGATTCGCCCAGCGCCAGCACGCCCAGCCGGGCCAGGGTGCCGTGCGTGGCGGCCAGGGCGGCCGGCGCGGCCAGGGCCAGCGCGCAGGGGCAGCTGATCACCAGCAGCGCCAGGGTGACTTCGAGCGCGCGCGAGGGGTCGTACATGCGCCAGCCCACGTACACCAGCGCGGCGATCACCAGCAGCCATGAGACGAAATGGTGGGCGATGCGTTCGCCGACTTCGGCCAGCTTCGGCCGCTGCGCCTGCGCCTTCTCCACCAGCGCGGTCAGCTGCGACAGCCTGGTGGCCGCGCCGGTCTCGTCCACCCGCAGCCGCGCCGGGCGCTCGCGGCACAGCGTGCCGGCATAGACGCGCTCGCCGGCCTGGCGCGCCACCGGAGTCCACTCGCCGGTCAGCAGCGCTTCCTCGAAGCTGGAGGAATCGAGCAGGGTGCCGTCGGCGGGCACCACGCCGCCAACCGCCACGCAGGCGGTGTCACCGGGCGACAGTGCCGCCACCGGCACCGTCTCGCGTTCGCCATCGGGGCCTTCGCGCACGGCGAAGGCCGGCCGGGCGCGGGCCAGGGCGTCGACCTGGGCGCTGGCGGTGGCGCGCGCGCGCTGTTCCAGCATCCGCGCCACCAGCAGCAGGAACACGAACATCACCGCCGCGTCGTACCACACGTGCACGCCGCCGCGCACGGTCTCCAGCACGCTCGCACCCCAGGCCAGCAGGGTGGCGCTGGCGATCAGCGTGTCCATGCCCAGCCGGCGGTGCGAGAGCTCGCGCCAGGCGCCGAGCAGGAACGGCCAGCCGGCGTAGAACACCACCGGCGTGGACAGCAGGAAGGTCAGCCAGCGGAAGAAATCCCGCGTCGGGATGGGCATCGTGAAATGGATGTCCAGGTACAGCGCCTCGGCCATCATCATGGCCTGCATGGCGCCGATGCCGGCGATGCCGATCCGCAGCAGGTCGCGGTTGCGCTGGCGCCGGCGCTCGCGCTCGCGCGCCTCGCCGGTGGCCAGGTAGGGCCGGTAGCCCAGCGCGGCCAGCCGCCGCAGCGGCGCCGACAGCGAGGTGCGCGATGGATCCCAGGTCAGGCGGATGCGGCCGGTGACGGCGTTGGCCCCGGTTTCCACCACGCCTTCCTCGCGCGAGAGCGCGCGGTCGATCAGCCAGGCGCAGGCGGCGCAGCGCATGCCGTCGGTGAGCAGGGTGATCTCGCGTCCGCCGGGCACGTTGCGCGCGTGTTCGGCCTGCACTTCCTCGCGATCCCACAGCGACAGGTCTTCGTCCAGGGCGTCCTGGTCGATCCGGCTCGCGGGCGCCGTGCGCAGGCGGTAGTAGTCGCCCAGGCGCGCGTCCTGGATCCACTCGGCGGCGGCGGCGCAGCCCTCGCAGCAGAACTCGCGGGTATCGCCGCCGATGGTGCGCAGCGCCGGGTTGGCGGGCAGGGATTCAGCGCAGTGGTGGCAGCCGGGCCGCGCCTGCTGCGCGGCGTCCGCGTGCAGGGTGGCGCCCGGCGCGGCCGCGCTCATGGCGCGTCGCCGGCGTCCTGCAGTGCCGGTTGCACCCGGGCCGCGAGCTCGCCGCTCTCCAGGCGCCCCTGCAGGCGCCATTCGCCGTCGCCGGGGGACAGGCGCAGGTTCCAGTCGTGGCCGGTGTCGATCGCCGCCTCGGTGCGCCAGCCGTTGTCGCTGGGCGACAGCTGCAGCGTCATGTCCTCGGAGGAGTGCACGGGGTGGCTGAGCACCAGCCGCAGCGGGGCGTTGCGGGTGAAGCGGCCGCTCACCGGAAACACCTCCACCGCGCCGTTCTCCGCGTCCACCCGCACCACCGCCGCGAAGCGCCCGTCCAGCGCGGCCTGGTCGGCGCTCAGGTCGGTGACCTGGGCGCCGCGGGCGGTGCGCCGGACCTCGTCCAGCACCGGGTCGTCGCCGCCGGTACGCAGCGCCATCACCAGCAGGCCGACGCCGGCGATGATGGAGATGGCGGGCAGCACGAACACCAGGATCAGGACCGGGTTGCGCCAGATGGGGAGTTTTTCAGTCATTGCATGGGACCAAAGAAGCTGCTGTCGACTTCCTGGCGGACCTGGCCATCGGGCGACTCGACCACGAACACGATTTCGTGGCGGCCGGTGACGCTGGCCGGAGCGGCAATGGTCAGTGGCAGCGACAGCACCTGCTGCGCGTCCAGGGAAACGGTGCCGTCGGCTCCCAGCTGGAGGCCTTCGAGCCCGCTTTCAATGGCGATATTGTACTCCGCCGGTGCGTCGCTCTTGTTGATCAGCTTCAGCGTGTAGCCATTTTCAACGCCCGTCGGGGTCTCGCGGTACAGGGCGTTGCGGTCGCGCAGCACCTCGGCGATCAGCGGGCTGCGGCTGCCCACGCCCCAGCCCCAGGCCAGCACCAGGGCCAGCAGGATGGTGCCGTAGATCATGATCCGCGGGCGCATGACCCGGCTGGGCTTGCCGTCGATGGCGTTCTGGGTGGTGTAGCGGATCAGGCCGCGCTCGAAGCCCATCTTGTCCATGACCTCGTCACAGGCGTCGATGCAGGCGCCGCAGGCGATGCACTCGTACTGCAGGCCGTTGCGGATGTCGATGCCGGTGGGGCAGACCTGGACGCAGATGGTGCAGTCGATGCAGTCGCCCAGCGCGTCGGGTTCGAACTTCGGCAGCGGCTCGGCCGGCTCCGTCTCGCCGTCGAAGGTGATGGTGCCGCGCGCGTGGGCGCGGTTGTCGGCCGCGGTCGGATGCTGGGCGGCGCGGAACACGAAGTCGTAGGCGGTGATCTTGTCCAGCAGCCCGCGGCCGCGCTCAAGCACGCTGCCCAGGCCGCGCTTGCGCGGGCCGCGCGGCTCGCCGCGCATCGGGTCGTAGGCGATCAGCAGGGTGTTGCGGTCGAACATCGCGCTCTGGAAGCGCGCGTAGGGGCACATGTACTTGCACACCTGCTCGCGCAGGAAGCCGGCGTTGCCCCAGGTGGCCAGGGCGTAGAACAGCACCCAGAAGGTTTCCCAGCCGCCCCACTCGAGCCGCGGCAGGCGCATGCCCAGGTCGCCGATGGGGGTGAAGAAGCCGACGAAGGTGAAGCCGGTCCACAGCGCCAGCACCAGCCACAGGAAGTGCTTGGCGCCCTTGCGCAGCACCTTCTCCCGCGTCCACGGGCCGGCATCGAGCTTCATGCGCTGGTTGCGCGTGCCCTCGGTCCACTGCTCGATCCACAGGAACACCTCGGTCCACACCGTCTGCGGACAGGCGTAGCCGCAGAACAGGCGCCCGGCCAGCGCGGTGAAGAAGAACAGCGCCATCGCCGCGATGATCAGCAGCAGGGCCAGGAACACGAAGTCCTGCGGCCAGAAGGTCAGGCCGAACACGTGGAACTGGCGCGCGGGCAGGTCGAACAGCACCGCCTGGCGGCCGTCCCAGCGCAGCCACGGGAACACGTAGAACATGCCCAGCAGCCAGAACACCGCCAGCTTGCGCAGGTTGTCCAGCCGCCCGCTCACTTCGCGCGGATAGATCTTGCCTTCGCTGACGTAGAAGCTGTCTTGCCCGCCTTCGTCGAGCATCTTGATTGGAATACGACCAGACATTCTCTCAGTCGCCGGTCAGCGTCCGGTTGAAGCGGCTGGCGGGGCGCAGCAGCCACCACGTGAACAGGCTGGAGGACGCCGTAGCCAGCCAGAACATGAAGAAGCCGATCGTGTAGCCCATGGTCCGGCTGATCGCCAGGCCCGGGAACGTCATGTCGCGCAGCTCAAGCGGGTCGACGTGCGCGAACAGCACCATCGTCGCCACGCCGGCAGCAAAAAAGCTCGGCCACAGGATCGCGCCGAGCCTTTGCGCCATCGGCCGGGGCGGATGCTCCGGCGCCGATGGGGGCAGCGGGGTCACCGCTGCCCGCTCCCCGCCGCCGGCGGGGCGGTGCCTTCCGGCGGATTGGACAGCGACCAGACGTAGGCCGCCACCAGCCGCGCGCGGGTTTCACCCAGCAGGTCGCGATGCGGCGGCATGACGCCGTGCCGGCCCTCGGCGATGGTCCTGTGCAGCGCATCGGTACCGCCGCCGTACAGCCAGCTGCCGGTGGTCAGGTCCGGCGCGCCCAGCATCTGGTTGCCCACGCCGCCCTCGTTGTGGCAGGCCACGCAGAGCCCTTCGAACAGGCTCTCGCCGCGGGTGGCGAAGTAGTCGCGCGGCGCGTCGGGCTGCGACAGCGAGCGGGTGTAGGCCACGATCTGGGTCATCGCCTGGTCGCCGCCCATGCCCACCAGCACCGACTCCCAGCCCGGCATGATGCCTTCGCGGCCGTCCAGGATGGTGGTCAGGATGTCCTCGGGCTCGCCGCCCCAGTTCCAGATGCCGTCGGTGAGGTTGGGGTAGCCCACGGCACCCTGCGCGGTCGAGCCATGGCAGGTGGCGCAGGTGTTGGCGAAGATCGAGCGGCCCAGCTCCAGCGCCTCGTCGTTGCGCGCCAGTACCGGGATCGGCTGGCCGGCGTGCACCGCGAAGGTTTCCTCCAGCACGGCGTCGTTCTTCGCCCGCTGCTCGTCGTGCTCGCCGGCGGACGTCCAGCCGCCCAGGCCGGGCAGGTTGCCCATGCCCGGATACCAGGCCAGGTAGCCGATGGCGAAGATGATGGTCAGGTAGAACAGGTTGATCCACCACTTGGGCAGCGGCTTGTTGTACTCGGTGATGTCACCGTCCCAGACGTGGCTGGTATCGGTGGGCGCGGGATCGCCCGGGCGCCGGCGCGCCGTCCACCACAGCAGCCACGCGTAGCCGATGATGTGTGCCACCACCAGCACGATCACGAACAGGGACCAGCCCTGGCTCATCGCACGTTCTCCTGATCATCTTCCAGCGGCAGCCGGGCCGCCTCGTCGAAGCTGTGTTTGCGCCGCGGGCTCCAGGCCCAGATCCAGCCGCCCACGAACAGCACCAGCAACACCACGGTCACGATTCCGGACACCATCTCACTGCCCCCTGGGTGCATTGCGGCCAAGGCCCTGCAGGTAGGCCACGACGGCGTCCAGTTCGGTCTTGCCGCGCACCTCTTCGGCGGCTCCGGCCACCTGCTCGTCGCTGTAGGGGTCGCCCAGGCGCTGCAGGGTGCGCACGCGGCTTGCGACCTTCTCCGGGTTGACCATGTTGCGGTCCAGCCAGGGGTAGGACGGCATGTTGGACTCGGGCACCACGTCGCGCGGGTTGATCAGGTGCACCCGGTGCCAGTCGTCCGAGTAGCGGCCGCCCACGCGCGCCAGGTCGGGGCCGGTGCGCTTGGAACCCCACTGGTGCGGGCGGTCGTAGACCGACTCGCCGGCCAGCGAGTAGTGGCCGTAGCGCTCGGTCTCGAAGCGCAGGGTGCGGACCATCTGCGAGTGGCAGTTGTAGCAGCCTTCGCGCACGTAGACGTCGCGGCCGGCCAGCTCCAGCGGCGGGTAGGGCTCGACCCCGGGCAGCGGCTCGATCGCCTCGGCCTGGTGCATCAGCGGCACGATCTCGACCAGGCCGCCCATGGCGACCACCACCGCGATCAGTACCGCCATCAGGCCGATGTTCTTCTCGACCTTCTCGTGCGGGTTGTTGGGCGTGTTGTTGTCGTTGCTCATGTTCGTATCCAGGCGTCAGGCGCGAACGTTGGTCGCGTCGGGCGGCAGCACCGGCTGCGGTGCCCGCGTGTCGCGGGCGGCTGCGAACGTCTTCCACGTGTTCACGGCCATCAGCACCATGCCGCTCACCACCAGCACGCCGCCCAGCAGGCGCACGAAGTAGTAGGGGTAGGTGGCGTTGAGCGCCTCGACGAAGGAGTAGGTCAGGGTGCCGTCGTCGTTGGTGGCGCGCCACATCAGGCCCTGCATGACGCCGGCGATCCACATCGAGGCGATGTACAGCACCACGCCGATGGTGTGCACCCAGAAGTGGGCGTCGATCCACTTCACCGAGTACATGGTCTCCCGGCCCAGCAGGCGCGGCATCAGCGCGTAGATCGAGCCGATCGAGATCATCGCCACCCAGCCCAGCGCGCCGGCGTGCACGTGGCCCACCGTCCAGTCGGTGTAGTGGGACAGCGAGTTGACGGTCTTGATCGACATCATCGGCCCCTCGAAGGTGGCGATCATGTAGAAGCTGATCGCGACGATGAGGAACTTCAGGATCGGGTCGGTGCGCAGCTTGTGCCACACGCCCGACAGGGTGAGGATGCCGTTGATCGCGCCGCCCCAGCTGGGGGCCAGCAGGATCAGCGAGAACACCATGCCCACCGACTGCACCCAGTCGGGCAGGGCGGTGTAGTGCAGGTGGTGCGGGCCGGCCCACATGTAGATGGAGATCAGCGCCCAGAAGTGCACGATCGACAGCCGGTAGGAGTACACCGGGCGCCCGGCCTGCTTGGGCACGTAGTAGTACATCATGCCCAGGAAGCCGGCGGTCAGCAGGAAGCCCACCGCGTTGTGGCCGTACCACCACTGCACCATCGCATCGACCGCGCCGGTGTAGATGATGTAGGACTTGTCCAGCCCGGCCGGCAGGGCCAGGTTGTTGACGATGTGCAGCAGGGCGATGGCGATGATGTAGGCGCCGTAGAACCAGTTCGCCACGTAGATGTGCGAAACCCGGCGCTTGGCGATGGTGCCGAAGAACAGCACCGCGTAGGCCACCCACACCACCGTGATGGCGATGTCGATCGGCCACTCCATCTCCGCGTATTCCTTGCTCTGGGTGTAGCCCAGCGGCAGGGTGATGGCCACCGCGACGATGATCGCCTGCCAGCCCCAGAACACGAACGCGGCCAGCTTGTCGCTGATGACCCGCACATGGCAGGTGCGCTGGACCACGTGCAGGCTGGTGGCGAACAGCGCGCTGCCGCCGAAGGCGAAGATCACCGCGTTGGTGTGCAGCGGGCGCAGCCGGCCGTAGCTGAGCCACGGAATGCCTTCGAACAGCGTGGGCCAGTACAGCTGGGCGGCGATGACCACGCCCACCAGCATGCCGACGATGCCCCAGACCACCGTGGCGACGGCGAACTGCAGCACCACCTTGTCGTTGTAGTAGCCCTTGGTTGTGGAATCGGCCGGCCCCGCGCTGGGGTCGATGGCCGCGCTCATGCTGGATTCTGCCATGGTGGGGGTGGTCTCTGGTCCGGGCGATATTGTTGCGGCTGGAGGGCGTCCCGCGCTTGATCTGGATCAAGGCGGAAAACCGCACCTTCCTGACGACCGGTGCCGCGGGACGCTGCCCCCGCGCGCTCCATCGCCGGCCCGGGGTGACCCCGAACCGTTGCCGCGTGTAAAATCGGTCCCATTGTAGGCCGTCCGCAAGCGAAATGCAGGCTGGTCCACGCCTCCGGGCCGTTAGCTCAGTCGGTAGAGCATCGGACTTTTAATCCGCTGGTCGATGGTTCGAATCCATCACGGCCCACCAGCTTCGCGGTCTTCTCCGGCAGGGCGTCGAAAGGCCTTCCGGCGCCGGATTCACGTCCGCATTCGACCAAAGTCGAAGGTGCCCGGGCCATCGGCAGCATCACCGGCGCCGGGCGTGCAGGGCAGGGGTGCAGCAGCAGGGTTGATGGATACGCAATCAGGTCAGGTCAATACCGGAGCCAGGCTCGCGGTGGTCGAGGACGATCCCGAATACCGGGATGCGATCCTTGTGCCGGTGCTGTCGCGCGCGGGGTTCCAGGTGCGGGGCATGGGCAGCGCGCTGGAGCTGTACCGGGCGATGCTCGCCGATCCCTACGACCTGGTCGTGCTGGACGTGGGCCTGCCTGACGACGACGGCTTTTCCATCGCCCGCCACCTGCGCGGGCTGTCGCCCTCGATCGGGATCGTGATGCTCACCGGGCGCAGCTCGGCAGCCGACCGCATGCGCGGGCTGGAGGCGGGCGTTGACGCCTACGTGTCCAAGCCTGCCGACCTGCGGGAGCTGGCCGCCACCCTGCGCAACCTCGGCAACAGGGTCTCGGCCGAAACCGGCGCCGCCGCGCCGGCCGTGGAGCCGGCCCAGGTTCGTCCGCCAGCGCCGGGCGCCAGCGGCTGGCGGCTGGACGAGGGCGGCTGGAAGATCCTGTCCCCCGACGGGGGCGAAGTGGTGCTGGGCCTGGCCGAGCGGCGGATCATGGAAACGCTGGCCGCCACCCCCGGATCGCCCGTGCCGCGGGATGCCCTGATCGGGCTGCTGGTGGAAAACATCCACGACTTCGACCCCCACCGGCTGGACCGCCGCGTGGAGATCGAGGTCGGCGGCCAGCGCTGAGCGTTCCGCGTCGGAAGTTTTGACGGCCGCGCCCCCGTCGATCACCAGGATGGGCGGGGCGCGGCCGTCTTTTCATGGCGTGTCCATCACCGTCTCCAGCACCATCTCCCCGTAGCGGGCCAGCTTGCCGGCACCGATGCCGCCGACGCCGGCAAGCTCGGCCTCCGAGGCCGGGCGGGTGGCGGCAATCTCCCGCAGCGTGCTGTCGTGGAAGATCACGTACGCGGGCACGCCCTGCTCGCGCGCCAGCTCCGCGCGCAGCTGGCGCAGGGCCTCGAACAAGGGCAGGTCGGCGGGCGCCAGCTCCAGCTCCGGTGCCGGCGTGCGTGCGTTGCGGCTGCGCTCGCGCTCGCGGCGCGGCGGCGCGACCTTGCGCAGCAGCACCTGCTGTTCGCCCCTGAGCACCGGGCGGCTGGCCGCGGTCAGCCGCAGCCCGCCGTAGCCTTCGGCGTCCACTTCCAGCAGGCCGTGGGCCACCAGCTGGCGGAACACGCCGCGCCAGCTGCGCGCGTCGATGTCGCTGCCGATGCCGTAGGTGCTCAGCCGGTCGTGGCCGAACTGCTGGATCTTCGCGTTTTCCGAGCCGCGCAGGATGTCGATCACGTGGGCGGCGCCGAAGCGTTGGCCGCTCCGGTACACCGCGCTCATGGCCTTGCGCGCGGCCTCGGTGGCGTCCCAGCTTTCGGGCGGCTGCAGGCAGTTGTCGCAGTTCCCGCAGCCGGCGGAGGCGCCGTCGGCGGGCGCGTAGTCCTCCCCGAAGTTGGCCAGCAGCACCTCGCGCCGGCAGCGCATCGACTCGCAGTAGCCCACCAGGGCGTCGAGCTTGCGGTGCTCTAGGCGCTTGCGCTCCTCGCCCGATTCGGACTGTTCGATCATCTGCCGCAGCAGCACCAGGTCGGCCAGGCCGTAGCACATCCAGGCGTCGGCCGGCTCGCTGTCGCGGCCGGCGCGGCCGGTTTCCTGGTAATAGCCCTCGATCGACTTGGGCAGGTCCATGTGGGCCACGAAGCGCACGTCCGGCTTGTCGATGCCCATGCCAAAGGCAATGGTGGCCACCACCACCACGCCCTCTTCGAGCAGGAACCGGCGCTGGTTGGCGGCGCGTTCGGCCGCCGGCATGCCCGCGTGGTAGGGCACGGCGTCGAATCCGTTGGCGACCAGGAAGTCCGCGAATTCCTCCACCTTGCGCCGTGACAGGCAGTAGACGATGCCGGCCTGCCCCTCGCGCCCGCCCATGAAGTCCAGCAGCTGGCGCCTGGCGCTGTCCTTCTGCACCACCGCGTAGCGGATGTTGGCGCGGTCGAACGAGCTGACGAAGCGCCGCGCGTCCTCCAGCTGCAGGCGTTCGGCGATCTCGCGCTGGGTCGGCGGGTCGGCAGTGGCGGTCAGGGCGACCCGCGGCACCTGCGGCCAGCGCTCGTGCAGGATGGTCAGCTCGCGGTACTCGGGCCGGAAATCGTGGCCCCATTGCGACACGCAGTGGGCCTCGTCGATCGCGAACAGTGCGATCCGGGCGCGGTCGAGCAGGGACAGGAAGCGCGCTGTCAGCAGGCGCTCGGGGGCGACGTAGAGCAGGTCCAGCTCGCCGGCCAGCAGCTGGCGCTCGATCGCCTGGGCCTGCTCCAGCTCCAGGGTGGAGTTGAGGTAGGCGGCGCGCACGCCCAGCTGCAGCAGGGCCTCCACCTGATCCTGCATCAGCGCGATCAGCGGTGAAACCACCACCGCGGTGCCGTCCCGCAGCAGCGCCGGCAGCTGGTAGCACAGCGATTTGCCGCCGCCGGTGGGCATGAGCACCAGGGCGTCGTTGCCGGCGGCGAGGTGGTCGACGATCGCGGCCTGTTCGCCGCGGAACGCGGAGTGGCCGAAGACGCGCTGCAGGGTCTCCAGCGCGCGTGGATGCTGGGGGAGTGACATGCCACTAGGATACCGGCCGTCCCGTGGCCGGCCCATCGGTGAACCGCCCGGCCCGGGGTCGGGCATCGCCGCCGTCACGGGCGCGGCAGCCTCCATAGGGCGACAATGGATGGCCGCAGCCGGTTGATTCCACGCGCCAGGCGCCCAACTCCAGTACACGATGAAGTCCCCCGATTCTTCCAGCGGCACGCCCCGCCAGGCCCGGCGCGCGATCGACGGCGCGATGGCGCGCGACCGCGGCCGCCTGATCGGCCTGTGGTCGAAGTGGAATGCCGAACCGGCGCGGGCCGAGGCGCGCGAACGCTTCGAGCAGGCCCTGCAGGCCTCGGTGGCCGAGTGCGGCGAGCGGGCCGCGCGGCTGCCGCAGGCTCAGGTGGACGCTTCGCTGCCGATCGCAGCCCACGCCGAGCGCCTGGTGGAGCTGATCCGCGACCACCAGGTGGTGGTGGTGGCCGGGGAGACCGGCTCGGGCAAGACCACCCAGTTGCCCAAGCTGTGCCTGGCGGCCGGGCGCGGGGCCGCGGGGACGATCGGTTGCACCCAGCCGCGCCGGATCGCAGCGCGTGCGGTGGCGCGGCGGGTGGCGGAGGAGTTGCAGGTGCCGCTGGGCGGGGCGGTGGGCTTCCAGGTCCGCTTCAGCGATCACGCCAGCGCGGAGACGGCGGTGAAGTTCATGACCGACGGCATCCTGCTGGCCGAGATCGCTTCGGACCGCTGGCTGTCGGCCTACGACACGATCATCATCGACGAGGCCCACGAGCGCAGCCTCAACATCGATTTCCTGCTGGGATACCTCAAGCAGTTGCTGAAGCGGCGGCCGGACCTGAAGCTGATCGTCACCTCGGCCACCATCGACACCGGGCGATTCGCCGAACATTTCGCCGATGCGCCGGTGGTGGACGTGGAGGGGCGCGGATACCCGGTGGAGGTCCGGTACCGGCCGCTGGAAGGGGAGGGCGAGGACGAGGGCCAGCGCAGCGTGCTCGACGGCGTCGTCGCCGCCTGCGACGAAATCATGCGCGAGCGCGGCACCGGCGACACCCTGGTGTTCCTGCCCGGCGAGCGCGAGATCCGCGACGCGCACCGGGCGCTGGAGCAGCGCAAATACCGCCATACCGAGGTGCTGCCGCTGTACGCGCGGCTGTCGGCGCGCGACCAGGACCGGGTGTTCAATCCGGGGCCGCAGCGGCGGATCGTGCTGGCGACCAACGTGGCCGAGACTTCGCTCACCGTGCCGCGCATCCATTACGTGGTCGATCCGGGGCTGGCCCGGGTCAAGCGCTACAGCCCGCGGCAGAAGCTGGACCGGCTGCACGTGGAGCCGGTGTCGCAGGCCAGCGCCGACCAGCGCAAGGGTCGCTGCGGGCGGGTGGCGCCGGGGACCTGCATCCGGCTGTACGCGGAGGCGGATTTCCTGGCCCGGCCGGCGTACACCGATCCGGAAATCCGCCGTGCGGCGCTGGCCGGGGTGATCCTGCGCATGCGCTCGCTCGGGCTGGGGGAGGAAGGCGGTGGCGGGCGGCGAGGCCGCGGGCGGGGCCGGGGTGGGGCGAAGCCCAATCCACGCCTGGTCGAGGACTTCCCGTTCATCGACCCGCCCGATCCGCGTGCGGTCGCCGACGGCTGGCAGCAGTTGACCGAACTGGGCGCGGTGGACGAGGACCGGCGGCTGACCGCGACTGGCCATTCCATGGCCAGGCTGCCGGTGGACGTGAAGCTGGCGCGGATGCTGGTGGCCGCGCAGGCGCATGGCTGCCTGCGCGAAATGCTGGTGGTGGCCTCCTTCCTCGGCATCCAGGACCCGCGCGAGCGGCCCGCCGACCAGCGCGCGGCGGCCGACAATGCGCATGCGGTGTTTGCCGATCCGAAGTCGGAGTTCGTCGGCATCCTGAAGCTGTGGGAGGCGTACCGGCAGGCGCACGAGGACCTGACCCAGTCGCAGCTGCGGCGCTGGTGCACGAAGCATTTCCTCGGTTTCCTGCGCATGCGCGAGTGGCGCGAACTGCACCGGCAGCTGAAGCTGCAGTGCGCGGAGCTGGGGTGGAGCGAGAAGGCGGTCGGGGCTGCGAAGGCAGGACAGGATCCGTCGGGCGGCTCGCCGCCTGGCCTGGATGCCGCGTCGTACGTGGTCCTCCACCGCGCCCTGATCGCCGGATTGCCGACCCAGATCGGCAAGCGCGCCGACAGTGGCCTGTACGAAGGCCCGCGTGGTCGCAAATTCCAGCTGTTCCCCGGCTCAAACCTGGCGCGCAAGCCGCCGCCGTGGGTGCTTTCGGCAACGCTGCTGGACACGGAGAAGGTGTGGGCGCTGACCAACGCCGCGATCGAGCCGGAATGGGCGATCGCTGAATTGCCGCACCTGCTGGCCCGGCGCCACCACGACCCGCGCTGGTCGCGTTCGCAGGGGCGGGTCATCGGCAGCGAGCAGGTGAGCCTGTTCGGCCTGGTGCTGGCGCCGAAGAAGCCGGTGGACTACGGCCGCCTGTACCCGTCCGAGGCCCGCGCGATTTTCCTGCGCGAAGGCCTCGCGATGGGCGAGGTCAACCTGCGCAGCCCGTTCCTGGCCCGCAACCTGGACGCGCTGGAGCAGGCGCGCGAGGAGGAAGCCAAGCAGCGCCGGGTCGGGCTGGTGGTGGACGAGGACTGGATGGCCGACTGGTATGGCCAGCGGATCCCGTCGGACATCGTCGATGCGCGCTCGCTCGACGCCTGGTACCGCAAGGCTCCCAAGGATGCGCAGCGCACCCTGGAGTGGAGCCGCGACGACCTGCTGGTGGGCGACGAGAGCGACGCGGCGAAGTTCCCGCCGGTGATCGCGCTGGGCGATGCCCGGCTCGACGTGCAGTACCGCTTCGAACCCGGCGCGGTGGACGACGGCATGACCCTGGTGGTGCCGCTGCACCTGCTCAACGCGCTTGATCCGGCCCGGCTGACCTGGCTCGCGCCCGGTTTCTTCGAAGACAAGGCGGCGGCGATGATCCGCTCGCTGCCCAAGGCGCTGCGGCGCAACTTCGTGCCGGCGCCGGACTTCGCGCGGGCATTCGCGCAGGCGCATGTGCAGCCGGAAGCGGACGGTTTCGCCGGCGCGCTGGCGGCGTTCCTGCGCCGGATGACGGGCGTGGAGGTGGCCGGGCTGGATTTCGAAGAGGCCGCGCTCGAGCCGCACCTGCGCATGAACCTGCGCCTGCTCGATACCGGCGGGCGCAAGGTGCTGGCCGAGTCACGCGATCTGGAAGCGCTGCGGGCGCGGTTCGGCAAGCGGGCGGCGGAAGCGTTCTCCGCTCGCGCCGCGAAAGGCATGGCCCGGCAGGGGCTGACCGCGTTCCCGGACGAGCCGGTGCCGGTTTCGGTGCCCGGCGCAGGCGGCGTGGCCGCCTATCCGGCGCTGTCGGACGAGGGTGATTCCGTCGCCCTGGCGGTGCATGCCGACCCGGCCCGGGCCCGCCGCCTGCACCCGGGCGGCGTGCGCCGGCTGCTGCGCATCGCGCTGGAGGTGAAGCTGCGCCAGGCCCGCAAGCAGCTGCCGGTGAAGCCGAAGACCGCGCTGCTGTATGCGGCGATCGAGGCCGCGGGCGGCGTGCGCGAGGGCGACCTGCTGCGCGAAGACCTGGTGGAGGGGGCGTTCGCCGCGCTCACCGTCGACGGCCTAGAGGACGTGCGTGATGCCGGGGCGTTCGCGGATCTGCGTGACCGGGTCGGCCGCGGCGTGTTCGCCGAAGCCACCCGCAGGCTGCGCCTGGCCGAGGAAATCCTGGAGCGGGTGGCCGCGGTGCGCGCCGGCCTGGAGTCGAACCTGATGGGCTGGGCGCGGGCCAACCTCGACGACATGCACGCCCACCTGGCCGCGCTGGCACCGCCGGGCTTCCTGCGCGACGTGCCCGAAACCCTGCTGGCGCAGTACCCGCGCTACCTGCAGGCGCTGGAGCTGCGCGCCGAGCGCGCCTTGCGCGACCCGGTGCGCGACCAGCAGCGGATGCTGGAGCTGGCGCCGTTCGTCCAGGCGCTGATGCAGGCGCGGCTGGAGGGCGCGGGTGACGAGCCCGGCTGGCGCGACTTCCGCCGCGACCTGGAAGAGCTCCGGGTCTCAATCCACGCCCAGGAGCTGGGGGCCCGCGGCAACGTCTCCAGCAAGAAGCTGGCGCGGCGCCTGCAGGCCCTGCAGGAGGTCAGTTGACCCGGCGTACCTTGGCCCGGGTGTTGTAGCCGTCGATGCGCAGGAACCAGGCGCCCAGCATGCCGGGCGAGACGGTGACCTGCGGATCCGTCTTGCGTACGCCTGCCAGCGTGGAGGCGTCGATCTGTTCCCACACCTGGCCGTTGGCCAGGGTGTAGCGCTGGCCGCGGCCGAAGCCCGAGAACTCGCCCACGATACTGCTCTGGAACTCTTCGCGCGGGCCCGAGCTGCCGAACAGGCCGCCGTCGTTGCGCCCGGCCGCCTCGACCTGGGCCTGCTGGCGGCCTTCCTCGCGCGCCTGCTCGACCACCACCGATGTTTCCTCCTCCACCTGCCGCTGCAGCCAGCGGTTGAGGACATCCAGTTCCGCGGCGCTGAGCTTGTCCAGGCCCGCGGCGGCGAACTCCTCGGCGGTCATCTCCTGCTGGAGGGGCTGCTGCGCGAACGCGAGCGGTGCGGCGCATGCCAGCAGGGCGCCGGCGAGCAGGGTGCGGAAACGGGGCATGGGCTGTTCCTCTTCGGCGGACCGCATTAGTGTAAGCACATCCCCCACCAAGAGGCACGAACGGCGGTGTCCGAAGCCCGCACATCGCTCCAGGCCCTGCTGGCACTGCCCGGAGCCGAGACCCTCGCGCCCGGGCTTCGACAGCTGCTGGAGCAGCACGCAGGCGACCCCGATGCGGTGGTCGGACTGGAAGAGCCGTTGCCGGTGCTGGCCGACACCCTGGAGGCGCTGGCACGGCTGGAGGCCGATGCCGACATGGTCGCAGCGGCGGTGCTGGTCGCGGTGCGCGAATGGGCAGTGCCGCTGGTGTCCCGGATCCAGAAGCAGCATCCGGCCGCCCACGCCCTGATGGACGGCCTGCAGGCCAGCGGCCAGGTCTGGGACCTGCACGCCGAGCGCAGCGGGCGCGGCAACCAGGAGGGCCTGCGGCGCCTGCTGCTGGCGATCGTGCGCGACCTGCGGGTGGTGCCGATCCTGCTGGCGCAGCAGCTGGCGCACATGCGCGCGGCGGCGGACGGGCCCGAAGAACACCGCCTGGCGCTGGCGGCCCTGACCCGCGACATCCACGCCCCGCTGGCCAACCGGCTGGGCATCTGGCAGCTCAAGTGGGAGCTGGAGGACCTGGCCTTCCGCTACCTGGAGCCGGAGACCTACCACCGCATCGCCGGGCTGCTGGACGACAAGCGCGAAGGCCGCGAACGCTATATCGAACAGGTTCGCAAGCAGCTGGCCCGGGCCATGGCCGCGCAGGGCATCCGTGCCGAAATTGACGGCCGGCCCAAGCACATCTACAGCATCTGGAAGAAGATGCAGCGCAAGAACGTGCCGTTCGGCGAGCTCTACGACCTGCGCGCGGTGCGCGTGCTGGTGGACGACGTGGGCGCCTGCTACGCCGCGCTGGGCGTGGTGCACGCGCTGTGGACGCCGATCCCCAGCGAGTTCGACGACTACATCGCCCGGCCCAAGCGCAACGACTACCGTTCCCTGCATACCGCCGTGGTGGGGCCGGAGGGCAAGAACCTGGAAGTGCAGATCCGCACCTTCCAGATGCACGAGCAGGCCGAGCTGGGCGTGGCCGCGCACTGGCGCTACAAGGAGGGCGGCGCGGGCGACGCGGCGCTGGAGCGCAAGATCGAGTGGATGCGCCGGCTGCTGGATTCACACCAGGAGGGCGGGGAAGATGCGTCGCTGGCAAGCGCCCTGGACACCGAGCTGGTCGAGGACCGCATCTACACCCTGACCCCGATGGGCGAGGTGATAGACCTGCCGCACGGGGCCACGCCGCTGGACTTCGCCTATCACGTGCACACCATGGTCGGGCACCGCTGCCGGGGGGCCAAGGTCAACGGCCGGATCGTCCCGCTTGACCACCGGCTTGCCAGTGGCGACCGCGTCGAGATCCTGACCGGCAAGACGGCCGAGCCGCGCCGCGACTGGCTGGTGGCCGCCAACGGATACCTGGCCAGCGCACGCTCGCGCGAGAAGGTGCGCAACTGGTTCCACAAGCTCGACCGGGCCCGCAACGAGCAGGACGGGCGCGAGCTGCTGGATCGCGAGTTCAAGCGCGTGGGCCTGCAGCATGCGGATCCGGGGCCGGCCCTGCGCAAGTTTCGCGTCGCCAGCATCGAGGATCTGTACGTGCTGGTGGCGCTGGGAGACGTCGGCCCGCACCAGGTCACCCGGGCCCTGCTGGAGCACGAGGCCGAGGCCAGGCGCAGCGAGGAGCCGCCGGTGGCCGCGCCCAGGCCGCCGCGGCGCCGGCCGGCGGGCAGCGCCGAGTTCAGCGTGGTCGGGGTCGACAACCTGCTGGTGCAGGTGGCCCGCTGCTGCCACCCGGTGCCGGGAGAGCAGATTGGCGGCTACCTCACGCGCGGGCGCGGCGTCAGCGTCCACCGCCGCGATTGCCCGGCCTACCTGCGCCTGGTCTCGCGTGAACCGCAGCGCGCGCTGCCGGTGGAGTGGGGCAGCGCCAGCGGCGCGCAGGAGGTGGCGGTGGCGGTGGAGGGCGTGGATCGCAAGTACCTGCTCAAGGATCTGACCACCCTGATCGCCCAGGAGGATGCCCACGTGCATGCGATCAGCAGCGAGCGCATGGGCGGGTCGGGGCTGGTGCGGCTGCGCCTGCAGGTGCGGGTGCGCGACTTCGGGCAGCTGTCCAGGCTGCTGGGGAGGATGGAAGCCATCCCCGGCGTGGAGCGCGCCTACCGCTCCTGATCCAGGCGGCTCACGCCGCCGTTCATCGCCTGCTCTTATGCTTGGCCGGTGATGCGCGCGCAGGAACAGATGTCGTCCACCCGGGAACCGGACAGCGGAGGCTCGCGGCCGCCCGACGACTTCCTCCGGCGCAACTGGCCGTGGATGGCGGCGGCGGGTGGTTTGCTGCTGCTCGTGCTGCTGGCGGTCAGGCAGCCGCTGGCGGAGCGGTTGTGGCCACAGAACTCCGCCCAGCAGGCCCTGTCCGAAGCCGACGCCGCCCTGGCGCGCGGCCATCTCAGCGCCGCCGACGGCAGCGGTGCGCGTGAACTGTACGAGGCGGCGCTGGCGATGGATCCCGACCGCCCCGGGCCGCGGCAGGGGCTGGCCAACGTGGCCCGGGCGGCGCTGGACGTTGCCCGGCGGGAAACCGGCGCGGGCAACTTCACCGCCGCCCACGATGCCCTGCGCCTTGCGCGCGAGCTGTCCGCGCCGCGGGCCGATACCGACGCGGTCGCTGCCGCCCTGCGCGAGCGCGAGATCGCCGGGGCCGGCCTGGACGAGCTGTGGGAACGGGCGGAAGAGGCGTACCGGGACGGGCGCCTGCACGGGGCCAACGATGCGGCGCTGCCGCTGTACCGGCGCATCCTGCGTCTGGATCCCGCCCACCTGGGCGCGCTGCGCGGGCGCGATGACGCGGTGGCCGAGCTGCTGCAGCAGGCCCGTGCGTCGCTGCGCGGCGGGGAGCTGGCCGAGGCGGCTGCGCTGATCGCGCTGTCGAGTGGGTTCGACCCGGGCCACATGGATCTGCCCGACACCCGGGCGCGCCTGACCGAGGAGTACGACGCCATCCTGGCCCTGGCGGGCGAGGAGCTGGAAAACGGGCGCCTGGAGCGTGCGGCCGAGCTCTACCGTGCGCTGCTTGCGATGGACGCCGATGACGATTCGGCGGCGGCCGGCCTGATCCAGGTCGGCCGGGCGCTGGGGCGCCGTGCGGATCGGCTGGCGGTGGAATACCGGTTCGCCGAGGCCGAAGCGGCCCTGGCCCGGGCGCGCGAGCTGGCGCCCGGCGACGGGCAGCTGCGGGCGGTGGCCGAACGCATCGAGGCATCACGTGCGCTCCACGCGCGGGTGGATCCGGCGCAGTCTCCCGCCGAGCGCCGGCAGCGGGTCGCGGTGCTGCTCGAGGAAATCGCCGCGGCGGAAGAGCGCGGCGAACTGCTGGAGCCGCCCGGCGGCAACGCCTACGACAAGCTGCACGCGGCCCGTTCAATCGCCCCCGATGACCCGCAGGTGATTGAAACCCGGGTGCGCCTGCTGGAAACGGCCACGGACTGCTTCGAACGCGAGCTGCGCAGCAACAGCCTCGGCCGCGCGGGCGCCTGCCTGGACGCGCGCACGGCGCTCACCGACGACGCCGGCGAACTGGCCACCGCCCGGCAGCGGCTGGCCCAGCGCTGGCTTGCCGTGGGCGACGAGCGCCTTGGCGCCGGCGAGCTGGGCAGGGCCACGTCCGCGCTGCAGTACGCGCGCGAGACCGATCCGTCGGTGCCGGGGCTGGCCGAGTTCAGCGAGCGGCTGCGCACCGCTTCCGCATCGGGGCCCTGACGCTCAGTCGAAGAATACCTCGCGCACGGTGGCGCGCGCGGCATCGGGTGAGAAGTGCCGGCGGATGTTCTCGTGGCCGTGGATACTCAGCTCCATCCACAGCGTGGCGTCGCCGTACAGGCGGATGACCGCGTCGGCGAAACCGTCCGCGTCATCGGCCACCAGCACGTCGTGGCCATGGCGCAGGTGCATGCCTTCCACCGCCGTCGCGGTCGCCACCACCGGCTGGCCGTGGGCCATGCTCAGGTTGATCTTGCCCTTGACCCCGGCGCCATAGCGCAGCGGCGCGATCGCGATCCGGCAGCCATCCATGTACGGGGTGATGTCGGGCACGTAGCCGTGCACGAGCACGCCCGGGTGCTCGCGCAGGGCCTCGATCTCCGGCACCAGGTCGCCGCCGATGCAGTGGAACCGCACGTCCGGCAGCGCGGCGCGCACCCGCGCGAACACCGACTCCACGAACCAGCGCACCGCGTCCACGTTGGGCGGGTGGCGGAACCCGCCCACGAACACCAGGTCGCGGCGCTGCTCGAACGGCCGCCCGGCACCGGCCACCTGGTGCAGGTTGGAGATCACCTCCACCCGCACCTGCGGCGCGTCGCGCGCCAGCAGTTCGCGCTCGGCGGGACTGACCACCAGGGTCACGTCGCTGCGCGCCATCACGTCCAGCTCCAGCGCCTGCGTGCGCATGGCGGTGCGCTGCAGCCGCGCGTCGCCGGCCAGGTCGGCCGCGCGCCGCTCGCGCAGGTAGTGCAGATCCACGCTGTCGAACACCAGCCGCGCCTGCGGAGCATGTTTGCGCAGCAGCGGCAGCAGCCCGCGGGCGACGTAGTGGCGGCTGGCGATCACGCTGGAGAAACGTGGCCCGTGCGCCTTCAGCCAGGCGGGCAGCCCGCCCATGTGCGGCGCGTACCAGGCCTCGATGCCCAGCGCCTGCAGCCGCTCGGTGTCCTCGCCCGCATGGCGGCGGTCGGCGGGAACGAACACCACGTGCGCGCCCTCCTCGCGCAGCAGCCGCATCAGGTTGACCATGCGCAGCGAGCCCGAGTCGCGATCCGGGGTGGGGGTAAGGGCGTCGATCACCAGCACCTGGCGGCCATCGGCGACCGGCTTGAGCGAGTCCGGGGGACTGTCCGGGTGCGAAGCCAGCACCTGCGCCCAGCGCCCGGCGAACACCGGCTGGTTGCGCAGCTGTGCCGATTTCATTCCCGAGGAGAGGTCGTTGCCGGCGCTGGCGCCCTCCACGTGCACCACCCGCGCGTCGGGCTGGCACAGCACCCGGTGGCCGGCGGCGCGCACCCGGAACGCCAGGTCGGTGTCCTCGTAATAGGCCGGCGCGTAGAGCGGATCGAATCCGCCCAGGGACTGGAACAGCGCGCGCGGGATCGCCAGCGCCGCGCCGGAGCAGTAGTCCACCTCGCAGGCGAACCGCAGCAGCGAATGATCCGGATCCGCAAAGCGGCCGCGGCTTTCCCCGCGCCCGTCGCGCAGCACCAGGCCGCCAGACTCCTGCAGGCGGCCGTCGGGATACAGCAGCTGGGCGCCGACCAGGCCGGTGCCCGGATGCTGCTCGAACGTGCGCAGCAGCGCGTCCAGCCAGCCCGGCTGCGGCACGGTGTCGTTGTTGAGGAACACCAGACAGTCGCCCGTGGCCAGCGCGGCGCCGTCGTTGCAGGCGGCGATGAACCCGCCGTTGGCGGGGCGCCGGTGGTAGCGCAGGCCTTCCACCTGCGGCAGTGCCTCGACGGTTTCATCGCTGGAGCCGTCGTCCACCACCACGATCTCGACGCCGGCCTCCGGCGGCGCGGCGGCGATGGCCCGCAGGCAGGCGAGGGTGTGGCCGAACCCGTTGTAGACCGGGATCACGATGGTGGCCCGCGGCTCGGCCGCGCAGGGCACGGAGAACGGGCTGAACGGGCTGGGGTCGGCGGCCAGCAGCGGACGCCGCTGCGGCGGTGCCAGCAGGCCCAGCTGCGCGGTCACCCGCTGCCAGGTCGCCCGCCAGCCGCGCGTGCCCAGGCTGGTCGCGCCCCGGCGCAGCAGTGAAATGGAACGGTCGAGCGCGAAGCGCGCATCGGCCAGGGAAAACGGCATCTGTCCGGAACTCCAGCTGACTGGTCAACGCGGCGCAGGCGCGGCCACAGGGGGGCTGGGCTAGACTGCGCACGGATGACATTGTTGCATTTGCCGGCATCCCGCTGCGGCGGGATCGAGGTTCCATGGCCCGACTGAAGTACGACGAAGACGACCCGCATCCCGACAGCCCGCGCAGCCCCTGGCGCCGCCGCGTGCTGGTCTGGGGGCTGGCGCTGGTGGGGCTGGGGCTCGGCTTCCTCATTCCCTACACGCTGTACCTGAACAGCCTGCTCAGCGAGCAGTTCGCCGCGCTGACCTGGCAGGAGCCGACCCGGGTCTATGCGCGGCCGCTGCAGCTTGCCCCGGGCCTGGCGCTGGACGCGCAGACCCTGCGCCACGAGCTGCAGGCGGCCGGCTACCGCGAGGGTGACGGGCTGCGGCCCGGCACCTGGAACGTCGATGGAGAGGAGGGCCGCTGGCTCATCTCCAGCCACGGTTTCCGTGACGTGGGCGGCCTGGTGGCACCCTCGCAGGTCGAAGTCCGGCTGGCAGGCGGGCGCGTCTCGCGCCTGCGCGACGGCCAGGGCGAGGCGCTGGAGCAGGTGAGGCTCGACCCGGCGCGGATCGCCACCCTGTACGGTGCCCGCCAGGAGGAGCGCCGGATGGTGCGGGTGGAGGACGTGCCCGTGCTGGTGACCGATACCCTGCAGGCGGTGGAGGATCGCGACTTCGCCCGCCACCGCGGCATCGACCTGAGCGGTATGGCCCGCGCGGCCTGGGTCAACCTGCGCACCCGCTCCACCCGCCAGGGCGGCAGCACCCTGACCCAGCAGCTGGCCCGCTCGGGGCTGTTCGGGATCGGCCGCGAGCAGACCTGGTCGCGCAAGTTCAACGAGATTATCTACGCGTTGCTGATCGAGGCCCGCTACGAAAAGGGCATGATCATGGAGACGTACCTGAACCAGGTGTACGTGGGCCAGCGCGGCGCGCAGGCGATCCGCGGCGTGGCCGCCGGCGCCGAGTTCTGGTTCGGCCGCCGGCTGGAGGATCTGGATCCCGAGCACGTGGCGCTGCTGGTGGGCATGATTCGCGGGCCGTCCTGGTACGACCCGCGCCGGCACCCGGAGCGCGCCCGCGAGCGCCGCGACTTCGCCCTGGCGCAGATGCATTCCACCGGGCTGCTTGACGAGGAGGCCTACCAGCGCGCGCTGGCCGCGCCGCTGGGGGTGACCGACCGGCCGGGCAGCCTGGCCGCCAACCGCTTCCCCGCCTACGTGGATCTGGTGCGCCAGCAGCTGGCCAGCGACTACGACGCCAGCGAGCTGCAGGGCGCCGGCCTGAGCGTGATGACGGCGATGTCGCCCTCGGCGCAGGGCTACGCCGAGGGCGCGGTGACGCGCACCATCGAATCACTGGGCAGCGACGACCGGCCCGAACTGCAGTCCGCGCTGGTGCTCACCGACGTGCACAGCGGCGAGGTGCTGGCGGTGGTGGGCAACCGCGATCCGGGCCAGCACGGATTCAACCGCGCGATCGAGGCGCAGCGGCCGGTGGGCTCGCTGCTCAAGCCGTTCGTGTACCTGCTGGCGCTGGCGCTGCCGGGGGACTGGTCGCTGGCCAGCCCGATCGACGATGCGCCGGTGACCGTGACCCTGCCCAACGGCCAGCGCTGGACGCCCGCCAACGCCGACAACCGCAGCCACGGCGTGGTGCCGCTGATGGACGCGCTGGCCCGCTCCTACAACCAGGCCACGGTGCGGCTGGGCATGCAGATCGATCCGCGCCGGCTGGCCGCCCTGATCGGCACCCTGGCCGGGATCGAGGCCCAGCCCAATCCGTCGCTGATCCTGGGTTCGCTCGACCAGAGCCCGTACGCGATGGCCCAGCTCTACCAGTTCCTCGCCTCCGGCGGCGAGTTCCAGACCCTGCGCATGGTGCGCGGGGTGATCAACGACGAAGGGGTGACCGTGAACCGCTACGACCACGGCGTGGGCGAGGCCCAGGCCGGCGACGCGGTGGCCGTGCGACTGGTCACCCTGGCCCTGCAGCGCGCGGTCACCAGCGGCACCGCGCGCCGGCTGGTCGACGACGGCCTGGGGCACCTGCAGGCGGCCGGCAAGACCGGCACCAGCAACGACGGCCGCGACAGCTGGTTCGCCGGCTGGACGGGCGACCACCTGGCGGTGGTGTGGATGGGCAACGACCGCAACGAGGCGACCGGGCTGTACGGCGCCACCGGCGCCATGCGGGTGTGGTCGGACATGTTCTCGCGCCTGCCCAGCGCGCCGCTGGAAGTGGGCGAGGGCGGGCTGGACTGGCGCTGGGTCGCGCACGGGTACAGCACCGACTCCGACTGCCCGCAGGCGCGCCGGTATGCCTTCGTGCCCGGCTTCGCCCCGGCCTACCAGCCGTGCTACCAGGGCCCGCAGGAAGCTGCCGACGGCGCCTACGCCGGCACGCCAGGTGCCACGCCCGCGCCCGCGCCGCGACCGGCGCGGCGCGGCTGGCGCAGCTGGTTCGGCCTGGACGAGCGCGAGCCCACGCAGCCGACGCCGGCTCCCGACCCCCCGGCGATCGAACCATGACGCGCACGGTGAAGTTCTTCCCGGCGGCAGCCGTCATTTCCCTGCTCATCGCCGGCTGTGCGGCCGGCCCCGGACAGCGGGCCGTGCCCGGCGGGCCGGCACCGGCGGAGATGGTGGCCGCCGTCCGCGCCCACGCGGCCGGCGACGACGCCGAGCTGGCGGTGCAGCCGCTGCGCGATCCGCGCGTGGAAGACCTGCGTGCCGATGCGGCGCGGCTGGAGGCGGCCGGCGATTTTGCCGCTGCGGCGGCCGCGCTGGACGAGGCGATGGCGGTGGTGCCCGACGATCCGGCACTGATGCAGGAGCGGGCCGAAGTGGCCCTGCTGCAGGGTGACCGCGCGCTGGCCGGCAGCCTGGCCGAGCGTGCCTACGCGCTGGGCGCCCGGGTCGGCCCGCTGTGCCGGCGGCACTGGGCCACGCTCGAGCAGCTGCGGCTGGGCGAGGGCGATGCGGCGGGCGCCGCGTCCGCCAGCGAGCAGATCCAGGCCTGCCGGGTCACCGGCCCCGTGCGGTACTGAGCGGCGGCGCGGTGGGCATTCAGGGGATCCAGGCCGAGGCTCCGCCGCTGGAGCAGGCGGTGCATGAGGCCCTTGGCGACGAGGGGCCGCTGGCCGCCGCGCTGCCGGGCTTCGTGCCCAGGCCGGCGCAGCAGGAGCTCTCCACGGCGATCGCGCAGGCACTGGAAGACCGCGGCTGCCTGCTGGCCGAGGCGGGCACCGGCACCGGCAAGACCTTCGCCTACCTGGTGCCGGCGCTGCTGTCGGGGCTGAAGACCATCGTCTCCACCGGCACCAGGGCGCTGCAGGATCAGCTGTTCCATCGCGACCTGCCGGCGGTGCGCGATGCGCTGGGCGTGAACCCGCGCATCGCCCTGCTCAAGGGCCGGGCCAACTACCTGTGCCGGCACCGGCTGGAGCGGGCCAAGGGCGAGCCGCGCTTCAGCAGCCGCGACCAGGTGGCGCTGTTCCAGCGCGTGGTGACCTGGGCCGGGCGCACCCGGATGGGCGACCTGGCCGAGCTGGAGGCGCTGCCGGAAGGCTCGCCGCTGATCCCGATGGTGACCTCCACCGTCGACAACTGCCTGGGCAGCGAGTGCCCGTTCTGGAGCGAATGCTTCGTCGTCCAGGCCCGCCAGCGCGCCCAGTCGGCCGACATGGTGGTGGTCAACCACCACCTGCTGCTGGCAGATCTGGCGCTCAAGCAGGAGGGCTTCGGCGAGATCCTGCCCGGGGCGCAGGCGTTCGTGGTCGACGAGGCGCACCAGCTGCCGGAGCTGGCCGCGCAGTTCTTCGGCGAGGCCCTGAGCGCGCGGCCGCTGGTGGAGCTGGCGCGCGATGCAATCACGGAGAGCGGCGATGTCGACGGCGCGCTGTCGGTGCTGCAGGCGCCGGCGCAGGCGCTGGAGCAGTCGGTGCGCGCGCTGCGCGCGCAGATGGAGCCGCTGCCCCTGCGCGGCACCCTGGTGCGGCTGCAGGACGAAACCGCGGTGCAGGAGGCGCTGGACGGGGTGGCCACATGCCTGCAGGAACTGGCCTGGGCGCTGGAGCCGCTGCGCGAGGGTTCCCCGGCGCTTGATGCCTGCCACGCCCGCGCGGTGGACTTCGGCAGCCGGCTGCAGCGCTGGCGCGGTGGAGAGGGCGAAACCGACGACGACGTGCGCTGGTACGAGCTGTCGGCGCGCGGTTTCCGCCTGCAGCGCACGCCGCTGGACGTGGCCGGGCCGCTGCGCGCGCACCGGGAGGCGTCGATGGCGGCGTGGGTGTTCACCTCGGCCACGCTGGCGGTGGACGGACGCTTCGACCATATCGCCTCGCGGCTGGGTCTTGAGGAGCCGCGCACGCTGATGGCGCCCGGCCCGTTCGACTGGCCGGGCCAGGCGCTGTGCTACCTGCCGCCCGGCCTGCCGGCCCCGGCCGCGCGCGACTACAGCGCGGCGGTGCTGGACGCGGTGCTGCCTGTGCTGCACGCCTCCGGCGGCCGCGCCTTCCTGCTGTTCGCCTCCCACCGCGCGCTGCGCGAGACCGCGGGCCTGCTGCGCGACGGGCCGTGGCCGCTGTTCGTGCAGGGCGAAGCGCCGCGGCACGTGCTGCTGCAGCGCTTCCGCGAGTCCGGCAACGGGGTGCTGCTGGGGTCGGCCAGCTTCCGCGAGGGCGTGGACGTGCCCGGCGATGCGCTGAGCGTGGTGGTGATCGACAAGCTGCCGTTCGCGGCGCCGGACGATCCGGTGTTCGAGGCGCGGCTGGATGCGATCCGGCGGGCCGGCGGCAATCCGTTCTTTGACGAGCAGCTGCCGCAGGCGGTGATCGCGCTCAAGCAGGGCGTGGGCCGGCTGATCCGCAGCGAACGCGACCGCGGGGTGCTGGTGCTGTGCGATCCGCGGCTGACCACGAAGGGCTACGGGCGGGTGTTCCTGGACTCCATGCCGCCGTTCGCGGTGACCCGCGAGGTGGGGCATGTGCAGGCGTTTTTCGGCGGCGCTGGCGGCTCCGACAAGGGTTTGCCCTAGTTCCGGCGGGACCGGTTTCGTGCCATTTTCACCGGCAACGTCAACGAGACGGTTGGAGTGTCGGCCATGAGCCCGCCCGTTGGTTCCACCCAGACCACCTATCCCGGCCTGCCGGATCCCAACGCCTGTCCGGCCCTGCCGCCGCCCGGCGACCGCTGCATCGGCACCCGCGAGCAGCCGGTCATGTGCCCCGTCGGGGGCATGTCCCCGGAGCAGGATGCGGCGCTCAACGCGGAGTGGTGGGGCGGCCTGTCGCCTCAGGAGCAGTCGAACTACCTGTCCACCTACGGCGCAGAGATCGGCGCGATGGACGGCGTGCCCTCCGAGATCAGGCACGAAGCGAACATGGAGGTTCTGCGCCAGCAGGCCGCCGGCGGCGATCAGGCCGCACAGGATCTGCTGACCCGGATCGAGGATTCCCGCGGCCAGGTGGATCCTTCCGGGCACCTGTTCCTGCTCGGCTACACGCCGCAGGAGGGCGGTACCGATGCGATGGCCATCGTCGCGGTCAGCAACCCGGATACCGCCGACAACGTGGCGATCTTCGTTCCCGGCACCACTTCCACGGTCGCCAGCATCGGCGGCAACATCGACCGCATGGGCGACCTGAAGGCGCAGGCCGAGCTCATCGACGACGAGGCCACCACCTCCACCATCGTCTGGCTCGGCTATGACGCCCCCAACAACCTGGCTGCCGCCACCGGTGCCGGCCCGGCACGTGACGGCGCACCCGCGCTGCGCGAGTTCACCCATGGGCTGCGTGCATCGCACCAGGGCGACGAGGGCGCGAACCTGACCGTGATCGGCCACTCCTACGGTTCGACCGTGGTTGGCCATGCCGATCGTGACGGTACCGGCGGCCTCGGGGTGGACAACATCATCGTGGCCGGCAGCCCCGGCATGGGCGTGGGCAGCGCCGATGAGCTGAGCATCGACAACGGCAGCCTCTGGACGACGATGGCCGATGATGATGAGATCCGGTTCGTCCCCGGCTTCATCCACGGCACCAATCCGGTGAATGACGGCTTCGGCGGAACCCGGATCGCCAATGGCGGTGCTTCCGGCCATTCGGGCTACTGGACATCCGGCAGCGAGTCGCTGCGCAACCAGGGCTACATCGTGACCGGCAACGAACAGATGGTGACCACCCGGGAGTTCCGCTGAACCGGTCACGGCGTCCGGTGAGGGCCGCGGCTGCCGCGCTGCTGTTGATGGGCGCCGTTGCTTGTCAGGGTTCGGTGGATGGAGTAGAGGTAGGCGCCATGGAGACCAAGAACAGTTTGCAGGCGGCGCGCGAGATCGCGCCGCAGGTCGAGGCGTTTTTCTCCGGCCTTCCGCTCACCCGCGAGAAGTTCACGGTGCGGGTGAACCGCTGTGAGATTCCCGAGGGCGGCGAGGCCCGGGATCGCGACGACGTCTACTACATCTGGGTCGGGGTGCGCGGTGCGGCCCGCAACGAGGACGCCGGGCAGATCATCGAAGACGTACACGCGCGCTGGCAGGAGGCGGGCTGGGAGATCACCCGTTTCCGTCGGCTCGACAACGGCGGGGTGAACCTGGCGGCGGTCGAGCCGGGCACCGGCAACGTGTATGCGCTGGATTCGGGCCTGAACAAGGGGCCGAACACCTACGTGGTGGGCATGTTCAACACGCCGTGCCTGCACAACCCCGAGGGCCGGGTGAACTTCGGCGAGATCCTCAACGGGCTGGAAGCGGCTCCCGCGTTCCCACCGGCGATGGTGGGCAACGGGTCGACCGGCGAAGCGGAGGGCTGACCGGCCCGCAGCGCATGGGGGCAGTGCAGTCCGCTGCGCGCGTCCGTATCCTGTGCCGTCTGCCGCTTGCTGCCGTACGTCGCGCATGAACCTGCTTGCATTGGAAACCTCCACCGAGGCCTGTTCGGTCGCGGTCTGGCGCGACGGCGAGGTGCTGGAGCGCTTCGAGATCGCGCCGCGCCGCCACGCCGAGCTGGCCCTGCCCTGGGCCCAGGCGCTGTTGGCCGAGGCGGGCCTGGCGCGAACGCAGCTGGATGCCATCGCGATCGGCCGCGGGCCGGGTGCCTTCACCGGGGTTCGGCTGGGGATCGCGCTGGCCCAGGGCATCGCGCTGGGGCTGGATCTGCCGATGCTGCCTGTGTCCACCCTGGCCGCGCTGGCCATGCGCGCACCGCAGCCGGGGCCGGTGCTGGCGGCGATCGACGCGCGCATGGGCGAGGTCTACGCCGGCGCGTTCATGCGGTCGGGCGATGATGTCCGCGCGCTCGGCGCGGAAACGGTGTGCGCGCCGGAGGCGGTCGAACTGCCGGCCGCCGAAGGTGCCTGGCAGGGCATGGGCACCGGCTTCGCCGCGGCGGACGCGGCGCTGCGGGCCCGCCTGGTCGCGCAGGTGCCGGCGGTGGACGCCGCCGCGCTGCCGCGCGCGGCCGACGTGGCCCGGCTGGCTGCCAGGGCCTGGGAGCGCGGTGAACTCGTGGCGCCCGAGCGGGTCGAACCGGCGTATCTTCGCGACAATGTCGCCCTGACCCTGGAACAGCAGCAGGCCCTGCGCAGCGCCCGTTGAGGCGTCCGGGCCCTTTGGAGCCCACGATGCAGCAGACCCCGACCGCAAACCCCCGCAGCCGCAGGGCCCTGGCATGGATGCGCGCCGAGATCCTGCCCCTGGCGGTGCTCGTGCTGCTGATGCTGGTGGCGCGCTCCTCGTTCGCCAACCACTACCACGTGCCTTCCGGCTCGATGCAGCCCAACCTGCAGCCGGGCGACCGGGTGGCGGTGGACATGCGCGCGTACGGCTGGCGGCTTCCCTTCAGCAGCCGTGACCTGATCGATGTGCGCGATCCCGCGCCCGGCGAAGTGGTGGTGTTTTCCTCGCCCGAGGACGGCACCCGCCTGATCAAGCGGCTGGTCGCGGTGGGCGGAGACACCGTGGAGGTGGTCGATGGCCGGCTGCGCATCAACGGCCAGGCGCTTGCCTCGGGCCCGCTGCGCGCGGTGGAGATCTTCCCCGGCCGCAGCGTGCCGCTGGATCTGCGCCGCGGCGGCGGCCCGGACGTGCCCCGGTTTGAAGTGCCTGCCGGCATGGCGCTGGTGATGGGCGACCACCGCGGCGGCAGTCATGACGGCCGCCACTTCGGGCTGGTTCCGGTGGATGCGTTCTACGGCCGCGCGGTCGCGGTGTACTGGCGCCGCGGCGAAGGCCCGGTGTGGCGGCCGCTGTAGCGCCCGGTCAGCCGTCGACCAGGGTGCCGGCGGGCAGGAACTGCCAGGTGCGGGTGACGTGGAGGATGTCGATGTCCTCCTCGGTGCGCGGCAGGGGCGGGTAGGGCTCCGCCAGCCTGGCGATGCGCAGCGCGGCGTCGTCGAGCAGGCGGGTGCCGCTGGAGCGGATCACCTGCGCGTTCTCCACCGAGCCGTCGCGGCGGATCGCCACGCTGATGACCAGTTCGCCGGCCAGCTGGCGCCGGCGCGCCTCGTCCGGATAGTTGAGGTTGCCGATCCGCTCCACCCGATCCACCCACTGCCGCAGGTAGGCCGCGTAGGCGTATTCCTGGGTGCTGGCGGAAACGAACTTGCGCTTGGGACGCTTGGCGTACAGCTCCGAGCGCAGGTGGATCTCGGCCGCCAGGCGCGCCATTTCCATGTCGCGCTCGACCCGGTCGGGGCCCTGGGGAAGCAGGTTCGGCTCGCTCTGCGGCGTCGGATCCGGCGTGGCCACGGCCTGTTCGCCGCGATGGCTGCTGACGACGCGGGCCTGCGGCGGCGGCTGCGCGTCGGGCGACTGCGCGCGCATCGCCTCCGGGGCGATGCCGGGCTCGTCGCGCGGTGCCAGCCCGAGCTGGGATTCGCGCGGACGCCGGCTCTGCTCGTGCTCGCCGCCGCCCTGGTTGCTGGCCTGGGCCAGGAAGTCCGCCTGGCTCACCGTCAGCGGGCTGGTGGTCTCGGTCAGGATCACGTCCAGCGTCGGCGTCACCGGCGCGGCGTCGTCCAGGGTGAAGCCGAGCCCGAGCACCAGCATGCCGTGCAGCAGCAGCGACAGCACCATGGTGGCGCCCAGCCGCTGCTGGTCGCCGACCTGCGGCCCGGACGGCGCGATCGCAAGGCTCATCGGGAGTGTGGCGTCAGCATCCGGCCTCGATCGCGGCGAACAGGTCGCCGGCGATGTCCAGGCCGTACTGCGCGTCCAGTTCGCGGATGCAGGTGGGGCTGGTGACGTTGACCTCGGTCAGCCAGTCGCCGATCACGTCCAGTCCGACGAACACCATGCCGCGGCGCTTCATCTCCGGGCCCACCTGGGCGGCGATCCAGCGGTCGCGTTCGCTCAGCGGCCGGCCCTCGCCGCGGCCGCCCACGGCGAGGTTGCCGCGGAAGTCGTCGCCCTGCGGGATCCGCGCCAGGCAGTAGGGCACCGGCTCGCCGTCGATGAGCAGGATGCGCTTGTCGCCCTCGACGATCTCGGGCAGGTAGCGCTGGGCCATCGCCGTGCGCCGGCCGTTGTCGGTGAGCGTTTCCAGGATCACCGCCAGGTTGGGATCGCCGGGCCGGGTGCGGAAAATCGAGCGCCCGCCCATTCCGTCCAGCGGCTTGAGCACCGCTTCGCCCTGTTCAGCCACGAATTCTTTCAGCTCCGCCGCGCTGCGTGAAACCAGGGTCGGCGGGCAGCATTGGGGGAACTCCAGCGCGGCCAGTTTTTCGTTCAGATCGCGCAGCCCGCGCGGGTCGTTCACCACCCGCGCGCCGGCCGCCTGGGCCAGTCCCAGGATCTGGGTGTCGTACACGTATTCCGGGTCGACGGGCGGGTCGCGGCGCATCAGGATGACGTCGCCCGGGCCGAACGCGCGGCGTGACTCCGATCCCAGTTCATGCCAGTTGTCCGGATCGTCGCGCACGGAAAGCGACGCCATGCGTCCATGGGCGACGCCGTCGGTCACCGACAGCCCGCCGGGCATGACGTAATGCAGGCGGTGTCCGCGCCTCTGGGCGGCCAGCAACATGGCGAAGGTCGAGTCCTTCGCAACGTTGATCGAACCGATCGGATCCATCACGACGACGACATCAAGCACCATGGCGGCAGCGTCAACCTGGGGGCGGCGGGAGTGACCGGATCTTAGCAGCAGGTGCCTGCGTAAAAGGCGTGCGCTGCGTCCACGGATGCGGAAAAACCGGCATCACGTGCTTGACAGCCCGGCCATCGATCGGGATATATGTCGCGTTCGCAGCGACGCTGGTAATCGCGCCGTCGCGCCAGGGGAAAATTTGATGACTGCACAAGACAAACCCGTCGGCAGCCTTGAAGGCCTGCGGGTCATGGTGATCGACGACTCGAAGACGATCCGCCGTACCGCCGAGACGCTGCTCCGAAGGGAAGGGGCCGAGGTCACCACGGCGGTCGATGGCTTCGAGGCGCTGGCGAAGATCGCGGATCAGCAGCCGCAGATCATTTTCGTCGACATCATGATGCCGCGCCTGGATGGCTACCAGACCTGTGCGCTGATCAAGAACAACCAGCTGTTCAAGTCCACGCCGGTGATCATGCTGTCCTCCAAGGACGGCCTGTTCGACAAGGCGCGCGGACGCATCGTCGGTTCCGAGCAGTACGTCACCAAGCCATTCACGCGCGAGGAACTCCTCGACGCCATCCGCAAGCACGTCAACGCCTGACCGGGGGGCAGGCACATCCATGGCACGAATCCTGTTGATCGAAGACTCGCCGACCGACACGGCGGTCCTGACCCAGCTGCTTGAACGCAACGGCCACCAGGTGCTGGCTTCGGAGAGCGCCGAGGACGGCATCGCGGTGTGCAGGCGCGAGCTCCCGGACCTGGTGATCATGGACGTGGTGCTGCCCGGGATGAACGGCTTCCAGGCCACCCGTGCGCTGTCGCGCGACCCGGATACCAGCCACATCCCGGTGGTGATCGTGAGCACCAAGGGCATGGAGACCGACCGCGCCTGGGGCATGCGCCAGGGCGCGCGCGGCTACCTGGTCAAGCCGCCGAGCGAGGCGGATCTGATCGGCAGCATCGACGGGCTGCTCGGCGCCGCCACGTGAGCACGGAGCGCACCAAGGCCGGCCCTGGCGACCCGTTCGGCATCCTGCTCGACTACGAGCGCCGCTCGCTGGCGCATGAGGTCGGGCTGCCGGAGCAGCTGGATGCGCCCGGGCTGTGGCGTGGCGTCGGCTACCGCATCGGCGCGCGCCGCCTGGCCTCGGGCTTCGACGAGGTGCTGGAAGTGCTGCCGATGCCGCAGGTCACGCAGGTTCCCGGCGCGCAGCCGTGGATGCTGGGGGTGGCCAACATCCGCGGCAACCTGCTGCCGATCGTGGATCTCAAGCAGTTCCTGGAAGGCGAGCGCACCGTGCTGCACGAAGGCCAGCGCGTGCTGATCGTGCGTCAGCCCGGCGGCGACGTGGCGGTGACCATCGACGAGATGTACGGCCAGCGCAGCTTCCAGCAGGAGCAACAGCAGGAACCCGAAGGACTCGCCGAGGGGCGCTACGTGCACTTCATCGAGCGCGCCTACCGGGTGGACGACCACGCGTGGGGGATCTTCAGCCTTGACCGGCTGTCGCGCACGCCGGAATTCAGACAGGCCGCGGCATAGGCCGCATCGCATAGCAACTGGGACACGATCATGAGCACAGTAGTGGATACCGTCGCCGGCAAGGGCCGCAACCTGGGCACCAACTTCTGGCTGACCGTGCTGGCTGTCGCGCTGTTGATCTTCGGCGCCAACACCGGCTACGCGATCTGGAAGGCGGCGCAGCTGGGTGGTGCCAGTTCGGCGGCATCCAACCTGCAGGTGAACTCGCAGCGGCTGGCGATCCAGGGCCGTGAGGCGGTGGCCGGTGACAGCGCCGCCTACCAGGCGTTCCGCGACACCAAGGCGCAGATCGACGGCGACATCGCCGGCCTGCAGTCCGGCTTCGGCGATACCGCCGGCGTGTCCGGCCCGATCCAGACGGTCGCCGCGACCTGGGAGCCGATCGGGCAGAACGCGCAGCAGGTGATCGACAGCCAGGACACGGTGCTGGGCCTGGCGGGCAGCGCCGAACGCTTCATCCAGGGCGTGCCGGGCCTGCAGGCGCAGCTGGACGAACTGGTGCGCGCGATGTCCAACACCGGCTCGCCCGCGTCGCAGGTCTACATGGCGCTGCGCGAGGTGGTGCTGACCGGTGACATGGTGCGCTTCGTGACCGAGATCCAGGCCGGTGGCGACGGCGCCGTCGGCGCCGCCGACACGCTGCAGCGGCGGGTGAGCCTGTTCGAGCAGGTGCGCGTGGGCCTGCGCGCGGGCGACGAAAACCTCAACGTGCAGCCGCTGACCAACTCCAGCGCGCTGGCCGCGCTCGACCAGGTGGACACGCTCTGGGGCGAGATCCGTCCGGCGCTGGATTCGGTTCTCGAGGCGGCGCCGAGCCTGTCCGGCGCGCAGGCCGCCGCCGCGGCGATCACCGGCGGTTCCGACCGCCTGCTGGCCGACAGCGAAAGCCTGTTCCAGGCCTTCACCGCGTTCGGCTCGATGGCCGACACCAGCATCCTGGGCAACATCTGGATCAGCATCCTGTTCGGCGCCCTGGCACTGGCCGCCATCGTCGGCCTGGTGTTCAGCCTCAACCGCGCCCAGCGCGAGCGTTACGAAACCACCATGGAGCTCAACAACCGCAACCAGGAGGCGATCATGCGCCTGCTGGATGAAATGGGCTCGCTGGCAGAAGGCGACCTGACGGTGAAGGCCACGGTCACCGAGGACATGACCGGCGCGATCGCGGACTCGATCAACTTCGCGGTCGAGCAGCTGCGCAACCTGGTGCAGACCATCAACGACACTTCGGTGCAGGTTTCCTCCAGCGCCCAGGAGACCCAGGCCACCGCCATGCACCTGGCCGAGGCCGCCGAGCACCAGGCGCGCGAGATCACTTCCGCCTCCAACCGCATCACCGAGATCGCGGCCAGCATCGACCAGGTCTCCAAGAACTCCGCCGAATCGGCCGACGTGGCCCAGCGCTCGGTGCAGATCGCGACCAAGGGCGCGGGCGTGGTGCGCGAGACGATCGCCGGCATGGACTCGATCCGCGACCAGATCCAGGAGACCTCCAAGCGCATCAAGCGCCTGGGCGAAAGCTCCCAGGAGATCGGCTCGATCGTTGAACTGATCAACGACATCTCCGAGCAGACCAACATCCTGGCGCTGAACGCGGCCATCCAGGCGGCGTCGGCCGGTGAAGCGGGCCGCGGCTTCGCGGTCGTGGCCGACGAAGTGCAGCGACTGGCCGAGCGCGCGTCCAACGCGACCAAGCGCATCGAGACCCTGGTCGAGACGATTCAGTCCGATACCAACGAAGCGGTCAGCTCGATGGAGCAGACCACCTCCGAGGTGGTGGCCGGTGCGCGCCTGGCCGAGGACGCAGGCACCGCGCTGGGCGAGATCGAAAGCGTGTCCACCAGCCTGGCCGACCTGATTCAGGGCATCTCCAGTGCCGCCCAGCAGCAGTCGGCGGCGGCGACCAACATCACCGAGACGATGGGCACCATCCAGTCGATCACCGCGCAGACCTCGCAGGGCGCCAACCAGACCGCCGAGTCCATCGGCAACCTGGCCCAGCTCGCCGCGGATCTGCGCCGCTCGGTCGCCGACTTCAAGCTGCCGGCCTGACCGCGGAGACCGGGAAGGACATGACCCGCAACTGCAGCCAATGCAGCGCAGCGCGCGCGCACCCGCAAGGGGGCGCACGATGACGATGGCGCTTCGCGACGCGATCGACTACACCGCGCTGGGCTGGGTCAAGCCGGAGCTCGACGAGACCCTGGCCCAGGCGCGGCTTGAGATCGAGGCCTTCGTCGAGGATCCGGCCGATACCAGCCGGATGCGCTTCTGCGCCGGCTACCTGCACCAGGTGCAGGGCACCCTGCGCATGGTCGAGCTGTATGCGCCGGCGATGGTGGCCGAGGAAATGGAGCGCCTGGCCCAGGCGCTGCAGAACAACGAGGGGTCCGATCGCGACGCCGCCTGCGCCACGCTGATGCGCGGCGCGGTGCTGCTGCCCGACTACCTGGAGCGGCTGCAGGGCGGGCACAAGGACATCCCGATCGTGCTCATGCCGCTGCTCAACGAGCTGCGCGCGGCGCGCGGTGCGGCCGGGCTGAGCGAAAGCGTGCTGTTCACCCCGGATCTGGAGCGGCCGGTTCCCGACGGCGTCGCCCAGGCCGATCCCGACGATGCAGCCGAAGCTGGCGCAGACCGGGCCGGGGATCTGGCGGAGTGGATGCGGGCGTGGCCCGAGGGCGGCGCGCCCGCGGATGCGGCCGGATTCGCGGCCGCCATCCAGTCCCGGCTTCCGCGTACCGGTGACGAAGCCGTGCGGCGGATGCTGTGGGTCGCCCAGCGGGTGATGCAGGCGGTCGCCGACGGCGCGATCGAGGCCGGTGCCGGCTTGCGCCAGGCGTTTTCCAGCGTGGTTCGCGAGGCCGGGCGCCACGCGGGCGGAGAGGACGCGTTCGCAGGCCCGGAGCTGGCGCTGGAGGCGACCCGCCAGGTGCTGTTCCACGTCGCCGGCAGCAACGGCGACCATCCCGCGCTGGGCGAGCTGCGCACGACCTTCGAGCTTGAGCAGGCCACGCCCAGCGAGGACGAAATCACCCATGCCCGCGGCAGCCTGAGCGGCCGCAATCGCGCGCTGCTGGACACCGTTGCGGCGGCGGTGAAGGAAGACCTGCTGCGGGTCAAGGATGCGCTCGACCTGCACCTGCGCACCGGCGCGGGCAGCCCGGCCGGGCTGGAGCCTCAGGTCGAAGTGCTCGACCAGGTGGCCGACACGCTCGGCATGCTCGGCCTTGGCGTGGCGCGTACGGTGGTGCTCGACCAGCGCAACGCGGTGGACGCGATCGTGCGCGGCGACCGCGCCGCCAGCGAGGACGCGCTGCTGGATATCGCCGGCTCGCTGCTGTACGTGGACGCATCGCTGGATGAACAGGTTGCCCGGCTGGGCGCGGGCGGCGCCGACGACGAACAGGATCCGCTGGCCGGCGAATCGCGCAAGGCCATCGAGGTCATTGCCCGCGAGGCGATCGCCAACTTCGCCGATGCGCGCCAGGCGTTCGTGGCGTTCGTGGAGACCAGCTGGGATCACGGCGAGCTGGTCGAGGTGCCGCGGCTGCTGAGCGAAGTCGCCGGTGCCCTGCGCATGCTGGATCTGCAGCAGCCCGCGGACTTCCTGACCGGGGTGTGCAGGTTCACCGAGACCGAGCTGCTCGGCCGCCGCCGGGTGCCCAATGGCCGCCAGCTCGACACCCTCGCCGACACCCTGGCCAGCCTCGAGTACTACCTGGAAGCGCTGCGCGAGCATCGCGGCAACCGCCAGGACATCCTCGACATCGCCCGCAACAGCCTGGAGGCCCTGGGCTACTGGCCGCTGCCGGAAGAGCCGGTACAGCTCGAAACGGATGACGTGGCGCCGGCTGAAATGGTGCCCGACGAAACGGACGCGGCGGCCACGGTTGCCGCGTTCCAGGATCGCAGCCAGCCGGCGGCCGACGCCCCGGGCGATTCCGACGCCGAAGCCGGCCAGGCGGAAGCGGCGGTTCCGGCCACGGCCGCGGCGCCGATCCAGGTCGGTGCCAGCGGCGGCTTCGAAGCCACCGGCGACGAAATCGACGACGAGATCCGCGAAGTCTTTCTGGAAGAGTTCGCCGAAGAAATCGACAACCTCGACACCCTGCTGCCGCCGTGGCGCGATGCGCCCGAGGATCTGGAGCGCCTGCGCCCGATCCGCCGCGTGTTCCACACCCTCAAGGGCAGCGGCCGCCTGGTCGGCGCCCGCACCCTGGGCGAGTTCAGCTGGAAGGTCGAGAGCCTGCTCAACCGCGTGCTCGACGGCAGCCGCCCGGCCACGCCGGCCGTGCTTGCCGTGGTCGACCACGCCTTCCACGCGCTGCCCAGCCTGCTGGCGGCGCTGAAGGGCGAGCACGGCATCCAGGTCGACCTTGCGACCCTGGAGGCCGATGCCGAGCGCATCGCGGCAGGCGACGAGGCCATGCCGCAGTCCCCGCTGCGCGCCGCGCCCGCCGGGGAATCCGTTCCGGCGCCGCAGCCCGATGAGCCGGTTGACCCGGCCGGGCCTGGCGCGGTTGAGGCCGAAGCCGAAGTCGAAGCAGTCCAGGCCGTTGAGCCCGGTGAAGCGGCGGCTCCGCTGCCGGAGATGGTTCCGGCCCAGGTCGATGAGCTCCTGCTGGAAATCCTCGACACCGAAGTCACCGGACACCTCGCCGTGGTCGACGGCTGGCTGGAATCGGCCGCTTCCGGATCCGCCAATGCCGACGAGGCCCTGCTGCGCGCGGTTCACACCATGAACGGCGCTTTCGCGATGGCGGAAGTGCCGGCCATCACCGCGGTGCTGGCCCCGGCCGAATCCTGGGTGCGCCGCCTGCTGGTCGCCGGCGACAGCGCCGGCGCTGAAGCCGTCGATGCGATGGGTGAGCTGGCGGCGCTGGTGCGCGCGTCCATCGAAGGCCTGAAGTCCAGCCAGCCCGGCGTCCCCGAGTGCGGCGCGCTGGCATCGCGCTGGGCCGCGCTGCGGGACGCACTGCCAGAAGCCGCCCGCGCGCCGCTCCACGAGATGCTGGCACCCGACGCGCCGGACAGCCCGGAAGTGGATGCCGAATGCCTGGAGGCCGAGCGTCTCGAAAGCGAACGCGCCGAAGCCGAGCGCATCGAGGCCGAACGACTTGAAGCCGAACGCGTCGAAGCCGAACGCGTCGAAGCCGAACGACTCGAAGCCGAGCGGATCGAGGCCGAGCGCGTCGAAGCAGAACGTATCGAAGCCGAACGTATCGAGGCCGAACGCATCGAGGCCGAACGCATCGAGGCCGAACGCATCGAGGCCGAGCGCGTCGAAGCAGAACGTATCGAAGCAGAACGTATCGAAGCCGAACGTATCGAGGCCGAACGCATCGAGGCCGAACGCATCGAGGCCGAGCGCGCCGAAGCCGAACGCGCCGAAGCCGAACGCGCCGAAGCCGAACGCCTCGAAGCCGAACGCCTCGAAGCCGAACGTATCGAAGCCGAACGTATCGAAGCCGAGCGCCTCGAGGCCGAACGCATCGAGGCAGAGCGTATCGAGGCAGAGCGCGTCGAAGCCGAACGCGTCGAAGCCGAGCGTATCGAAGCCGAACGTATCGAGGCCGAACGCATCGAGGCACAGCGTATCGAGGCAGAGCGTATCGAGGCAGAGCGTATCGAGGCCGAACGCCTCGAAGCCGAGCGCCTCGAAGCCGAAGCCTCCGCCGAGACCGGTGACCCGAACGAGCCCCTCGATCTGGAGGGCCTGGACGCCGAGCTGATCGAGATATTCGTCGAGGAGGCCAGCGACCTGCTCGACCACTCCGACGACCTGCTCGCGAAGCTGGGCGACGAGCCCGGCGACCGCGAAAGCGTGGTCGGGCTGCAGCGCGACCTGCACACCATCAAGGGCGGCGCGCGCATGGCCGGCCTGATGCCGATCGGCGAGCTGGGCCACGCGATGGAGTCGCTGCTCGAGTCAGTGGCCGAAAGCCGCAGTGAGCTCGACCGTGAAGGCGTGACCCTGCTCCAGCGCGGCTTCGACCGTCTGCACGTGATGGTCACCCGGGTCGGCAGGCAGCGTGCGATCTCGCCGTCGCTGGAATTGATCGGTGATTTCGAGAACCGCGTTTCCGGCGACACCGCGCCGGCCGGGCAGCCGGTGTACGCGCCCAAGGTGGTTCTGGATCCGCTGTCGCCGCCGGTCTTCGGCGATGCCGACGCCGGCGAAGACGACATCTCCGTGCGCGCGCCGCAGGAGCAGGTGCGCATCCGCGCCGACCTGCTCGACCGCCTGGTCAACTACGCCGGCGAGGTCGCCATCTACCGCGCCCGCCTGGAGCAGCAGCTGGGCGCGTTCCGCGGCGCGATGAGCGAGATGGAGCAGACCAACATGCGTCTGCGCGACCAGCTCCGGCGCCTGGACAGCGAGACCGAAGCGCAGATCATCGCCCGCTACCAGCGCGAGTCCGACACGCCGGACGCGACCTTCGATCCGCTCGAACTCGACCGCTTCTCCACCCTGCAGCAGCTCTCGCGCGCGCTGGCCGAATCGGCCGCCGACATGACCAGTCTGCAGGGCACGCTGGACGATCTGACCCGCCAGTACGAGACCCTGCTCACCCAGCAGTCGCGGGTCAGCTCGGAGCTGCAGGAAGGCCTGATGCGCACCCGCATGGTGCCCTTCGACGCCCTGCTGCCGCGCCTGCGCCGGGTGGTGCGCCAGGCGTCGACGGAAACCGGCAAGCAGGTGCAGCTGCGCCTGGACGGCGCCCAGGGCGAACTCGACCGCAACGTCCTGGAACGCATGACCGCGCCGCTGGAGCACATGCTGCGCAACGCCGTGGTTCATGGCCTGGAGGATCCCAAGGCGCGCCGCAAGGCGAAGAAAGCCGAGGAGGGCGAAGTCCGGATCACCATCCGCCGCGAGGGTTCGGAAGTGGTGCTGGCGGTGTCCGACGATGGCCGCGGCCTGGATCGTGGCGGCATCCGCCGCCGGGCCGAGGAGCGCGGGCTGGTCAAGCCGGACGCGGTGCTGTCGGACGGCGCGCTGGACGCGATGATCTTCGAGCCCGGCTTCACCACTACCGACGAGGTCAGCCGCCTGGCCGGCCGCGGCGTGGGCATGGACGTGGTCGCCAGCGAAGTGCGCCAGCTTGGCGGCACGCTGGAGATCAGCACGCGCAAGGGCCAGGGCACCACCTTCACCCTGCGCCTGCCGCAGACGCTGGCGGTGACCCAGGCGGTGTTCGTGCAGATCGGCGAGACCAGCTTCGCGGTGCCGATCGCATCGGTGCGCGGCGTCGGCCGCATCCAGCGCGAGGCGCTGGCCGATGCCGGCGGGGTCTACGAATACGGCGGCGAAGAGTACGCGCTGCACGACTTGGGCCGCCTGGTGGGCCAGGCGCCGGCGCGGGCCGAGGGCCACCTGCAGATGCCGCTTCTGCTGGTCGGCGCCGGTGACCTGCGCGCCGCGGTGGCGGTCGACCAGATCCTGGGCAACCGCGAGATCGTGGTGAAGCCGGTCGGGCCGCAGGTCGCTTCGCTGCCCGGCATCTTCGGCGCCACCATCATGGGCGACGGCAGCGTGCGGGTGATCCTGGACGTGGCTCCGCTGGCGCGCAGGCACGCCGCCATGCCGCAGGACGCCGCGCCGGTGGCGCAGGCCGAGGAGCGGCGCCAGGTGCCGCTGGTGATGGTGGTCGACGACTCGGTCACCATGCGCAAGGTCACCGGCCGCGTGCTCGAGCGCCACAACTTCGAAGTGGTGACCGCGCGCGACGGCATCGATGCGATCGAGCGCATGGACGAGCGGGTTCCCGATCTGATGCTGCTGGACATCGAGATGCCGCGCATGGACGGCTACGAGCTGGCCACGCACATGAAGGCCGAGGCGCGGCTGCGCGGGGTGCCGATCGTGATGATCACCTCGCGTACCGGCGAGAAGCATCGCCAGCGGGCGTTCGAGATCGGCGTTGAACGCTATCTCGGCAAGCCGTACCAGGAGACCGAGCTGGTCCACAACGTGTACGAGCTGCTCGGCCTGGAGAAGCCGAATGACTGAGCAGGGCGCACGGGTCGCGCTGCTCGCGCGCGAAGGCGAAGCGCGCGAGCGCCTGCAGCAGGCGCTTGGAGAAGCCGGTGCGCAGTTGGTCGCGACGGCCGACCCGGGAAGCGGCTCCATGGACGAGGTCGTCTCCGCCGCGCCGCAGGCGGTGCTGGTGGCGCTGGAGCAGGCGATCGAGGATGCGCTGGATGCCTGGGAGCCGCTGTTGTCGGATCCCGGCATCCTGGTGATCTTCGACGAGGCCGAGCTGGCCGCCAGGCGCTCGGGCTGGGACGCGGCGCGCTGGGTGCGCCACCTGCGGGCCAAGCTCAACCGCCATGACGACGTCCTTCCGCCGGGCACCGAACCGGAGGAGGACTGGCAGCTGGCACCCGGCCCGCTGCAGTCGCAGGTGCCGGAGGTGTCCGAGGAAGACTTCCAGTCGATCCGGCAGGAGGCGCGGGAGATCGTCGACGACGTTCCGGCCGACGAGGGCCTGGAAGGGTGGCTGGCGAGGATGTCGACCGATGATGCCGACGAACCCGCGTCCGCCGCACGGCCGGACGATGAAGTTCCGGCGGCTGAAACCGGCCCCGCACCGGCGGTGACCGGCGGTGATGCCCTCAGCCTGGTCGACGAACCCGGCCCGCTGGTCGCCGGCCCCTCGGCGGAGCCGGATGCTCCGGATCTGGACGCGCTGGAAGCGCGCATTTCCGGCCTCAGTCTCGCCGACGTGGACAGCTATGGGCACGGCCCCGAGCGCGGGGCCGTGGTGGTGGAGGCCGGCCTGGGCGGGCCCGACGCGGTGCGCCAGCTGCTGGCCGCGCTGCATGACGGGTTCCCGCGCCCGCTGCTGGTGCGCATGCGCCTGGACGGCGGCCGCTACGACCGCCTGGTCCGGCAGATGGACCGGGCCACGATCCTCACCGTGGCGCTTGCCGAGACGGGCGCCGGGATCGAGCCGGGACACGTTTACTTCCTGCCCCCCGGGATGGCGGTCGTCCGTGACAAGGGCCGGCTGCTGTTCGTCGAGGACGCGGCCGGGGGCCAAGGTTTGCCGGACGGGCTGCCTGCCGACGACAGCGCGATCCTGTTCCTGAGCGGCAGCGATCCGGAGCTGGTCGGCGAGGCCATGGCCCGCGCCGGGCAGGGCGCCCTGGTGCTTGGTCAGGCCCCGGAAGACAACTTCGACCCCGCTGCCACCCGCCGGCTGGCGGAGCTGGGCGGCAGCGCGGCCAGCCCGGCGCAGATTGCAGAACAGCTGATGGAGCGCTGGCCGCCGCCCGGGCGTGCGGCCGGTGCCGATCTCGAGGACCAGGAATCGTGAGCCAACCCGATCACAACGACACGCCCAACGACATCCGGGGCGTGCTGATCCAGATCGCGGGCGGCCGCTTGCTGTTGCCCAACGCCACCGTGTCCGAGGTGCTGTCATTCGCGCCGCCCGAGCCGCTGGAAGGCGCACCGGACTGGATCCTGGGCAGCATCCGCTGGCGCGGCTGGCAGCTGCCGCTGGTGGCCTGGGCGCGCCTGGCGGGTACCGCGCCGGAGGAAGCCGGCGACCTGGGCAGCAAGGTCGCGGTGCTCAAGGCCTTCGACGGCAATCCGCGCCGGCCCTACTTCGCGCTGCTGACCCAGGGCTTCCCGCGCCTGGTCACCGTGTCCCGCGGCGCGCTGGTGCCCGATGCCGACGAATCGCTTCCCGATGGCGCCCTTGCCAGCGTGATGCTCAACAAGGATCGCGCCCTGGTTCCCGACCTGGACGCGGTCGCCGCCCGGATCGACGCCGCGCTGTAGCGCGGCCCCCTGTCCGGTTTCGTCAGAGGTCTCCGAACCGGGCCTGCAGGGCCGCAATTGCGGCCAGGCCGGCGGTTTCCGTGCGCAGCACCCGCGGGCCGAGGCGGATGCCGGTGAAGCCGGCGGACTCAAGCGCCTGCCGGTCGCGTGGCGACCAGCCGCCCTCGGGGCCGACGGCGATGACGAGCGAGGCGCCTGGCGGTGGATCCAGGCTGGCAACCGTGGCCTGCGCGAAAGGATCCAGCAGCAGGCGCGGGCCGCTGTCGGCCAGCGCTGCCAGCGCGTCCTCCAGGGATGCCGGTGGCGCCACCCCGGGAACGCGCGCGCGGCCGCACTGCTCGCAGGCCGAGGCGACCACGCTGTTCCAGTGCGCCAGGCGCTTTTGCGCGCGCGCCGCGTCCAGCTTCACTTCGCTGCGCTGGCTGCTGGCCGGGATGAAGGCGGCCACGCCCAGTTCGGTCGTCTTCTGCAGGATGAGATCCATCTTCTCGCCGCGGGCGATGCCCTGGAGCAGGGTGATGCGCAGCGGTGACTCGTTGTCGACCGCCTCGGCGCCGAGGATCTCCACCTCGCCGCCGCGCTTGCCCGCGGCGGTGATGCGGGCGTCGTAGTCGTTGCCGTCGCCGTTGAAGAGCGCGCAGGCATCGCCCTGGCGCAGCCGCAGAACACGCAGCAGGTGCTGCGCCGCCGGTTCCGGCAGGGCGATCCGGGCGCCCTTCGCCAGCGGGGTGTCGACGTAGGCGCGGTTCAGTCGCACGCGGTGGCCTCGTCGATGGCGATGCGGGTGACCCCGGCCAGCAGCTGCAGCTCGTCTTCGGTGATGCAGTAGGGCGGCATCCAGTACAGCACGTCGCCAAGCGGGCGCAGCAGGACGCCGCGCTCGACCGCGGCGCGATAGGCGCGCAGGCCGACGCGGCGGGCGGGGTCGAACGGGGTGTTCGGATTGCCGTCCTGCGCCAGTTCGATGGCCAGGATCATGCCGGTCTGGCGCACCTCGGCCACGTGCGGGTGGTCGGCCAGCGGCGCGGCAAGCATGGCCATTCGCTGCGCGGTCTCGCGGTTGCGGGCCAGCACGTCGTCGGATTCGAAGATGTCCAGGGTCGCCAGCGCGGCGGCGCAGGCCAGCGGGTTGCCGGTGTAGCTGTGCGAGTGCAGGAAGGCGCGCTCGCGCGACTCGTCCAGGAAGCCGTCATAGATCGACTGCGTGGCCAGCACCGCCGCCAGCGGCAGGAAGCCGCCGGTCAGGCCCTTGGACAGGCACATCAGGTCGGGCTGGATACCCGCCTGCTCGCAGGCGAACAGGGTGCCGGTGCGGCCGAAGCCGACCGCGATCTCGTCGGCGATCAGGAACGCGCCGTGCACGTCGCACAGCTCGCGCGCGCGCCTGAGGTACGTCGGGTGGTACATGCGCATGCCGCCGGCGCACTGCACCAGCGGCTCGAGCACCAGCGCGCAGATCTCGCCCGGATGCTCGTCGAACAGCCTCGCCAGCGCGTCTGCAGCGGCTTCTGCGCGCGCTTCGGCATCACCCGCGTCGCCGGCCATGTAGGCGTCCGGGGACGGGGCGAACAGGGCTTCGATCAGCAGCGGCGCATACACCCGCCGGTACAGTGGGATGTCGCCCACCGACAGCGCGCCGATGGTCTCGCCGTGGTAGCCGTTCTCCAGCGCCACGAACTTCGTCCGCCGCGGCTCGTCGCCGCGGTTGCGGAACCACTGGAAGGCCATCTTCAGCGCCACCTCGATGCCGGCCGAGCCGTTGTCGGCGTAGAACACCTTGGCCAGCGGGTCGCGGCCGGGCTGGCGCGGGGCCAGTGCCAGCAGCCGTTCGGCCAGCTCCACCGCGGGCAGGTGCGAGCAGCCGGCCAGGATCACGTGCTCCAGGGTGCGGGCCTGGCGGCCGATCGCCTCGGCGATGCGCGGCTCGGCGTGGCCGAAGATGTTCACCCACCAGCTCGAGACCGCGTCCAGGGTGCGGCGCCCGTCGGGGCCGACCAGCCAGGCGCCGTCGCCGCTGGCCACCGGCAGCAGCGGCAGCGTATCCGGATGCTCGCGCATCTGCGTGCAGGGGTGCCACAGCACCTCCAGGTCGCGGGATCGCCAGTCGTCGGCGTCGGCTAGAATGGCTGGATCGTGATGGCTTTCGTTCATTCCCCCATTATCGCCTGCCTGCGCGCACCGGCGGCGGACGGCCCGCGCCGATGAGCCGCCGCCTGCCGATCATCCACTCGGTCAGCGAGCACGACGCCGGGCCGTACCGCATGGAGCGGCTGGACCTGGAGTTCAGCAACGGCGAGCGCCGCCGCTACGAGCGCGTGCACGGGCGCGGTCACGGCGCGGTGGCGGTGGTGCCGATGCTCGACAACGAAACAGTACTGCTCGTGCGCGAGTACGCCGCCGGCCTGCACCGCTACGAGCTGGGCCTGGTGAAGGGCCGGATCGACGCCGGCGAGACGCCCGAGCAGGCGGCCGACCGCGAGCTGAAGGAAGAGGCCGGCTACGGGGCGCGAAGCGTCCAGGTGCTGCGCCAGCTCACCCTGGCGCCGACCTACATGAGTCACCAGACCCACCTGGTGCTGGCGCGCGACCTGTATCCCGAGCGCCTGCCCGGCGACGAGCCGGAGGAGCTGGAGGTGGTGCCGTGGAAGCTGGACGCGCTGCACGAGCTGGTGCTGCGCGAGGAGTTCTCCGAAGGCCGCTCGATCGCCGCGCTGTTCATCGTCCGCGAATACCTGCGCCACCATGCCGGTCGCTGAGGCCGTCCGCGAAGGCGTGATCGACATCGCCCGCCAGGCCGCGGCGGCGATCCTGGAGGTCTACGCCGGCGCGTTCGAGGTCGAGAGCAAGGACGACGCGTCGCCGGTGACGGCGGCGGACATGGCGGCCCACCACCTGATCGTCGACGGGCTGCGCGCGCTGACGCCGGATATCCCGGTGCTGTCGGAAGAGTGCGCGCACGAGGTGGCGGCGGCCGAGCGGCTGCGCTGGCCGCGGCTGTGGCTGGTGGATCCGCTGGACGGCACCCGCGAGTTCGTCAAGCGCAACGGCGAGTTCAGCGTGAACATCGCGCTGATCGAGGACGGAGTGGCGACGTTCGGGGTGATCCAGCAGCCGGTGACCGGGACGCTGTGGTTCGGCGCGCCGGGGCGAGGCGCGTGGATGCGCGAGGGCGCCAGCGATCGGGCGCTGCACGCGGGCCGGGGGGACGCGCCGGGCCCGCTGCGGGTGGCCGCCAGCCGTTCGCATCGTGACGGACGGACGGAGGCGCTGATGGCGCGGATCGGGGACATCGATCCGGTCGCGCTGGGCTCGTCGCTGAAGTTCTGCTGGCTGGCGGAGGGGCGGATGGACGTGTATCCGCGGTTCGGGCCGACCAGCGAGTGGGACACGGCGGCGGGGCAGGCGATCCTGGAGGGTGCCGGCGGCATCCTGGTCGACCCGGCCGGCCGCCCCTTCCGCTACAACCAGCGCCAGACCATCCTCAACGGCGACTTCATCGCCCTCGGCGACCCGTCGCTGCCGTGGCGCGACTGGGTCGGGGCGACTTCACCGCGGTAGGGGCGCGCATGGCGCGCTCCTACAGAAGACAGGAGGCTTTCCGGATGAGCAGTGCCGATCGCGGTGACATCCGCAACCTGATCGACATCATGGCCCGCCTGCGCGACCCCGACGGCGGCTGCCCGTGGGATCTGGAGCAGGACTTCGCCAGCATCGCGCCGTACACGGTCGAGGAGGCCTACGAGGTCGCCGACGCGATCGACCGGGGCGACATGGACGACCTGCGCGGGGAGCTGGGCGACCTGCTGCTGCAGGTGGTGTTCCATGCGCGCATGGCCGAGGAGGCGGAGCACTTCGCCTTCGGCGACGTGGTGGATGCGATCTGCGACAAGATGGTCAGCCGCCATCCGCACGTGTTCGGCGGTGCGGACGTGGCCGATGCCCGGGCGCAGACCCGCGAGTGGGAGGAACACAAGCGGCGCGAGCGCGAGGCGCGCGGCGAGACCGACCGTTCGGCGCTGGCCGGCGTGTCGCGGGGAATGCCGGAGTGGATGCGGGCGATGAAGCTGCAGAACCGCGCCGCCCGCACCGGATTCGACTGGCCCGGCCCGGGCCCGGTGATCGACAAGCTGCACGAGGAGATCGACGAGGTGCGCGCGGAGCTGGATGCGGTGGCCGCGCAGCCCGGCGACGCCGCGGCGCGAGATCGCCTGGAAGAAGAGGTCGGCGACCTGCTGTTCGTGGCGGCGAACCTGGCCCGGCACGCGCGGGTGGACGTGGGGTCGGCGCTGCGCAGGGCCAACCTGAAGTTCGAGCGCCGGTTCCGGGCGATGGAGGCGCTGGCCGCCGATGAGGGAACCACGCTGGCCGACCTGCCGCTGCAGGCGCATGAGGCATACTGGGCGCGCGTGAAACAAGGGGAAGGGACGGGACGATGAGCCGGTTTTCCAGCTTCCGCGAGTTCTATCCGTTCTATCTGCAGGAGCACTCCAACCGCACCTCGCGGCGGCTGCATTTCATCGGCAGCTGCGGCGTGCTGCTGCTGGTGGTGCTGGCGATACGCGAGCTCAATGCCTGGTGGCTGCTGGCGGCGCTGGTGTGCGGCTACGGCTTCGCCTGGGTGGGGCACTTCTTCTTCGAGAAGAACCGGCCGGCGACGTTCCGGCACCCGGTCTATTCGTTCATGGGGGACTGGGTGATGTTCAAGGACATCCTGTCGGGGAAGATCCCGTTCTGATCCCCGTCCTTTGAGCGGCCTGCCAACGGCGGGCCCGGCGTGCGGAGCGCTTCGGGTAACAGCGTCTTCACGGCGCCTGCACCGGCATCCCGGCATGTTTCACAAAGCTGAAGGGAGCCTGCCGGGTTCCCTGTCGTTTTTCCATTCCAATCGTTGGAGTCGCTCTTATGCGCGGAACCCAGGAACCGGGCGGATTGATCCTGATCGTCGAAGACAATCGCAACATTTCCGAAATGGTGGGTGAGTACCTGGAGGGCAGGGGGTTCGAGGTCGACTATGCGGCCGATGGCCTGGACGGCTACCGGCTGGCCTCGGAGAACAGCTACGACGTCATCGTGCTGGATCTGATGCTGCCGCGGCTGGACGGGATCGAGGTCTGCCGGCGGCTGCGCGAGGAAGCGCGCAAGTCCACCCCGGTGCTGATGCTCACCGCGCGCGACACCCTGGACGAGAAGCTGACCGGGCTGGAGTCGGGCGCCGACGACTACCTGACCAAGCCGTTCGCGATCCAGGAGCTGGAGGCGCGGCTGCGGGCACTGATCCGCCGCGAGCGCCGCCAGGTGGGTTCGGAGGTGCTGAAGGTGGCCGACCTGGTGCTGGATCCGGCCAGCCTGCGCGCCACCCGCGCCGGCCAGGAGCTGCAGCTTTCGCCGATCGGCCTGAAGCTGCTGACCATCCTCATGCGCGAGTCGCCGCGGGTGGTGAGCCGGCAGGAGATCGAGCGCGAGATCTGGGGCAACAGCCTGCCCGATTCGGACACCCTGCGCAGCCACCTGTACAACCTGCGCAAGACCATCGACAAGCCGTTCGACCGGCCGCTGCTGCACACGGTGCAGAGCGCGGGCTACCGGATCGCCGACATCGAGCAGTCGCCGGCCTGACCGGGCGTCGGCGCATCCGCACATGCCACAGGGTCTTCCGCGCCGGCTGCGCCGCAGGTTCATCATCCAGGCGGCGCTCGCCAGCCTGGTGCTGGTGGCCGCGATCGTGTCCGGCGGGGTCTGGGCGCTGCAGGTGCTGATCGATGCCAGGCTGCAGTCGCAGGCCGAGGAGTTCTGGGCCGCGCGCGAGGCCAATCCCGGCTACGTGCCGGCAAAGACCGATCGGGTAAGGGCCTGGTTCGTGCCCGCGGGCGGGGCCATCGAAAGCGTTCCGCCCGAGCTGCGGCTGGCGCCGGGCAACCATGACCTGCCCGGTTTCGACCGCCATGTGCGGGTGGAGGCGCGGCCGGAAGGTTCGGTCTACGTGGACATGTCGTTCGCCCATGCCAAGCGGGTGCTGTGGGGGGCGACGCTGGTGTTCGCGCTGGCGGGCACGCTGGGACTGATCCTGGTCAGCTGGCTGAGCTACCGCGCCACCCGACGGCTGGTGATGCCGGTGACCTGGCTGGCCAGCCAGGTGTCGGACTGGAACCTGGAAAGTGCGGACACCGAAATGCTCGATCCGCAGCGCGGGCCCGGCGAGGTCGGCAGCGAGGTGCGCCAGCTCAGCCGCGCCCTGCGTGACCTGACCACGCGGGTGCGGGCGCTGGTGCAGCGCGAGCGTGACTTCACCCGCGATGCCAGCCATGAGCTGCGCACGCCGCTGACGGTGATCAGGGTGGCCAGCGACATGCTGCTGGCCGATCCGGAAACCCCGGAGCGTTCGCGCCGCTCGCTGCAGCGCATCCAGGCGTCCGGGCGGGACATGGAGGCGGTGATCGACGCGTTCCTGATCCTGGCCCGCGATGCCGATGTCGAGCCCCAGGGCGAGGAGTTCCGGGTGCGCGAGGTGGTCGAGGAGGAGGTCGAGCGGGCCCAGCCGCTGGTCGCCGGCAAGCCGGTGGAGCTGCGGATGACCGGCGATGGCGATCCGCTGATCTCGGCCCCGCCCCGGGTGCTCGGGGTGATGGTGGGCAACCTGCTCAACAACGCCTGCGTGTTCACCGAGGAAGGGGTGATCGAGGTGGAGGTCGGCCAGGATCGGGTGACGATCCGCGATACCGGCATCGGCATGTCCCCGGGCACCCTGCAGCGGGTGTTCGACCCGTTCTACCGTGCGGACCAGTTCCGCGCCGGTGGCAAGGGCATGGGCCTGTCCATCGTGCGCCGCCTGGGCGAGCGTTTCGGCTGGCCGGTGGTGCTGGACAGCGCGGCCGGCGAGGGAACCGTCGCCGAGATCCGTTTCGCCGGCTGAGCGGGCTGGTTCACGAAGTGTTGCGGGCCGGTGTCAACGCCGGCGTGCGGTGGGCGTTCCCATGGTAACTCCCACTTTCCGGTTCCGAACCAGCAATGAGCCAGCCCTCCCGCAAGCCTGTCCGTCCACGCCCCGCGCGCCGTGGCCTTTCCCGTCCGGTGGTGATCGTCGCGGTGGTGCTTGCCGTCGCCGCCGGCTGGTGGTTCTGGCAGCAGCGCGGCAGCGCGGCTGACGAGGGGGCCTGGCGCACGACCCAGGTCGAGCGCGGCAACATCCGGGTGGCGATCTCGGCCACCGGCAGCCTCAGCGCCACTTCCACCGTGGTGGTGGGCAGCCAGATCTCCGGCCAGGTCACCGACGTGCTGGTCGACTTCAACGACACGGTGCAGAAGGATCAGGTGATCGCGCGCATCGATCCGAGCAGCTACCAGGCGCAGATCGAGCAGGGCAACGCGCAGATCGCCAGCGCCCGCGCCTCGCTGGCCCAGGCCCAGGCCTCGCTGGCCAATGCCGAGGCCGATTACCAGCGCAAGGCCGGCCTGGGCGAGCGGCAGCTGGTGTCGCGCAGCGACATCGACCTGGCCCGCGCCGCGCGCGACCAGGCGCGTGCCCAGGTCGCCTCCGCGCAGGCCCAGATCCGCCAGCAGAGCGCTTCAACGCGCACCACCCAGGTCAACCTGGATCGCACCGTGATCCGCTCGCCGGTGGACGGCGTGGTGCTGACCCGCACCATCGAGCCGGGCCAGACCGTGGCGGCCAGCCTGCAGGCACCGGAGCTGTTCACCATCGCCGAGGATCTGTCGAAGATGCAGATCGAGCTGGCGGTGGACGAGGCCGACATCGGCCAGGTCGAGGTGGGGCAGCAGGTGTCGTTCACGGTGGATGCGTTCCAGGGCCGCCAGTTCCGCGGCGAGGTGCTGCAGGTGCGCCTGGCGGCCACCGACACCAGCAACGTGATCACCTACCCGGTGATGGTGGGCGTGGACAACTCCGACGGCACCCTGCTGCCGGGGCTGACCGTGAACGCAGAGATCGAGGTCAGCCGCCGCGACGACGTGCTGGTGGTGTCCAACGCGGCGCTGCGCTACCAGCCCTCGGACACCGCCGCGCGCGCGGGCGGGCAGGGCGGGGCCCGCAACGGCATGGCCGATGAGCTGCAGCGCATTGCCGGCACCCTGGAGCTGGATGGCGCCCAGCAGGCGGCCTTCGACCAGGCCATGGGCGAGATCCAGGCCCGGGCCAGCGCCCGCCAGGCCGCGCCGGCCAGCGGAACCCCGGGCATGTTCGGCGGTGGAATGCGCCGCAGCGGCGGCGGTGCCGGCATGCAGGCGCAGATGCGCCAGCGCCTGGTGCAGCGCTACCAGCAGGACTTCGCGCAGTTCAGCGCCAGCCTCGGCGAGGAGCAGCGCGCGCGCTGGGAGCGCGAACTGCTGGCGATCGGCAACGCGCGCTTCGCGCCGCTGTACCGGCTGGCCGGCAATGCGCCGCAGGCGGTGCTGGTGCGGATTGGTGCCAGCGACGGCAGCAATACCGAGATTGCCGGTGATATCGCCGAGGGCGACGTGATTGTCACCGGCGAGCGGGCGCCGCAGTGAGCCAGGTGCCGGTCATCGAGGCGCACGGCCTGGGCAAGGTGTACTCGCCCGGCACCCAGGCGGAGGTGGTCGCGCTGCGCAATGCCGACCTGCGGATCGGGCAGGGCGAGTTCGTGGCCATCATGGGGCCGTCGGGGTCGGGCAAATCCACCCTGATGAACCTGATCGGCTGCCTGGACACGCCCAGCAGCGGCACCTACCTGTGCGATGGCATCGATGTGTCCACGCTGGACGCGGAGGAGCTGGCGGCGCTGCGCCGCGACAGGATCGGCTTCGTGTTCCAGGGCTTCCACCTGCTGCCGCGCATGACCGCGCAGGACAACGTGGCGATGCCGCTGGTGTATGCCGAGGTACCGCCCGAGGAGCGCCAGGAGCTGGCGTTCCAGGCGCTGGAGGCGGTGGGGCTGGGCGAGCGCGCCGGGCATCGGCCCAACGAGATGTCCGGCGGCCAGCAGCAGCGGGTGGCGATCGCGCGGGCGCTGATCAACCGGCCGCCGATCCTGCTGGCGGACGAGCCGACCGGCGCGCTGGATTCGAAGACCGGCGCGGAGATTCTGGCGCTGTTCAAGCAGCTGCGCGACGACGGCCATACGGTGGTGCTGATCACCCATGACGCCGAGGTGGCGGCGCACGCCGACCGCATCTTCATGATCCACGACGGCGAGCTGCACGAGCAGCTCCAAGAGGAGGCCGGGCCATGACCAACGCCGACGTCCTGCGCACCGCGATCCATGCGCTGCGCGGCAACTGGGTGCGCAGCGCGCTGACTTCGCTGGGCGTGATCATCGGCATCGCGGCGGTGATCGTGATGGTGTCGGTGGGCCAGGGCACGCAGTCGGAGATCGACAGCCTGGTGTCCGGGCTGGGTTCGCAGCGGCTGGATATTTCATCGGCCGCGCAGCGCGGGCCGGGCGGCGCGCGGATGGGGGCGGGCAGCCGCTACACCCTGTACCAGGGCGACTCGGACGCGATCCGCAACGAGATCCCGGAGGTGCAGTACGTGTCCGGTTCGCTGCGCGGCAACGCCCAGGTGGTGTTCGCGGAGAACAACTGGGCGGCGAGCTGGCAGGGCGTGGAGCCGGACTATTTCGAGATCAACGCCTGGCAGCTTGCGGACGGCGAGTTCTTCCAGCCGCAGGACTACGGCGGTTCGTCCAACGTGGTGATCCTGGGCGAGACGGTGCGCCGCGAACTGTTCGGCGACCAGCCGGGCATCGGCGAGACGGTGCGGCTGGGGCGCGCGCTGTTCACGGTGACCGGGGTGCTGGAGCCGAAGGGCCAGGGCGGCTGGGGCCAGGATCAGGACGACGTGATGATGGTGCCGCTGGAGACCGGGCGCCGGCGGCTGCTGGGCTCCTCGGCGGTGCCGCCCAAGGCGGTGATGTCGATCGCGCTGACGGTGGTCGATGCGGACGACCTGGGCTACGTGCAGACCGAGGTGGAGGGGCTGCTGCGCCAGCGCCACCGGATCGGGCCGGGCGAGGACGATGATTTCGTGGTGCGCAACATCTCCGAGATCGTGGCGGCGCGCACGGCGACGACGCGGCTGATGTCGCTGCTGCTGGGCGCGGTGGCGACGATTTCGCTGATCGTGGGCGGGATCGGGATCATGAACATCATGCTGGTGTCGGTGACCGAGCGGATCCGCGAGATCGGGCTGCGGATGGCGGTGGGCGCCGGGCCTTCGGCGGTGCGCCGTCAGTTCCTGGCCGAGGCGATGCTGATTTCGCTGGTCGGCGGCGCGGTCGGGATTGCGCTGGGGGTGGTAGGTGCGCTGCTGGTGGGCCGGCTGGGCGCGCTGCCGGTGCAGCTCAACGGCCAGGTGATCGGGCTGGCGGCGGGTTTTTCGATCGCCACCGGCCTGTTCTTCGGCTACTACCCCGCCCGCAAGGCCTCCCAGCTGGATCCCATCGAAGCGCTGCGCCAGTAGGAGCGCGCCATGCGCGCGAAACCGCGTGAACTCGGGCTTTACTGCGTGCTTCGGTCGGAACATCAGAGCTGATGCCACGCGGGCGGGCCGGAGGGGTAGCCCCTGGCGGGACACGCCGTGAATCCGTCCATGGAGGCTTGTCGGCGACGTCCATGTCGCCGACAGTCCCGCCAGGGGCTACCCCTCCGGCCCCTTAAACTTCGCGATGGCTTCGGTATCCTCCGGGGTTTCGGATGGAGTTGGACGCATGCGTTTTCTGACGTTCCTGCTGCTCGCGGCCACGGCAATGACCGCAACCGCACAAGACGAAGCCGTGTCGCCCACCGCGCTGGTGATCCACGGCGGTGCCGGGGTCATCGAGCGCGCATCGATGAGTGCCGGGGACGAGCGCGAGATCCGCGCCGCGCTGGACGCGGCGCTGGATGCCGGCCATGCGGTGCTTGCGCGCGGCGGTAGCGCGCTGGATGCGGTGGAGGCGGCAGTGGTGTCGCTGGAGGAAGAGCCGCGCTTCAACGCGGGCAAGGGCGCGGTGTTCAACGCCGAGGGGCGCCATGAGCTGGATGCGTCGATCATGTCCAGCGACGCTCGCCAGGCGGGCGCGGTGGCGTCGGTGACCACGGTGCGCAATCCGATCCGGCTGGCGCGCCGGGTGATGGAGCAGTCGCCGCACGTGATGCTGATGGGCGCGGGCGCGGAGCGTTTCGCGGACGACCACGCCGACCTGGAGCGGGTGCCGAACGACTGGTTCGATACCGAGGTGAGGCGCGGGCAGCTTGAGCGCGCCCGGCAGCGCGAGGCCGGGGATCGGCAGGCGGGCGCGGCGGAGCTGCGCGGGCGGTATTTCGGCACCGTGGGGGCGGTGGCGCTGGATGCGCAGGGACGGATCGCTGCGGCCACTTCGACCGGCGGGATGACCAACAAGAAGTGGGGCCGGGTGGGCGATTCGCCGATCATCGGCGCCGGCACCTGGGCCGATGCCAATTGCGGCGTGTCGGCGACGGGCTGGGGCGAGTTCTTCATCCGCAACGCGGTGGCGCACGATATCTGCGCGCGGATGGCCTATGGCGGCGCGAGCCTGGCCGAGGCTTCCGACGCGGTGGTGATGGAGGTGATCCCGGCGCACGGGGGCGATGGCGGGGTGATCGCGCTGGATGCGCAGGGCAACATCGCGCTGCCGTTCAATACCGCCGGCATGTACCGCGGCTGGGTCGGGCCGGACGGCAGCCGCGGAACGGCGATCTTCGGCGACGAATAGCCGCGGCGCGAGCGCCCGCCCTCGGGTAAACCCCAGCAAGGGTCAGCCCCGATTGCGGGGCCCGGCGCCGGTGTCCAGACTCGCGGAAAGCCTGTCAGTCCAACGGACACGGAGACGAAATGAGCGCGATCGGTTCGGTCAACATCAGCTGGGGCGACACCCTGTCGCAGATCGCCCTGCGCGCGGGTAGCACCATCCAGCAGCTCCAGGCACTGAATCCGCACATCACCAATCCCGACGTGATCTATGCCGGGGATTCGCTGCGCGTGTCCGGCGCCGCGCCCGACGGGCAGGCACAGGGGACGGCCACCGCGGTCGGCACCGGTGCGGTTGAAGGCCCTGCGCTTGCGCTGGACGGAGCCAACGCCGCGGCCATCGCCGAGCAGTTCATCGGCCGCAACGCCGGGGAGCTGAAGTTCAGCGACGAGCTGCCGATGGAAAGCTGGGTGCCCAACAACGTCAACTGCGCCAACTTCGTGTCGGCCTGCCTGCAGCAGGCGGGGCTGATCAGTTCCGGCCAGGCCAGCGCCTCGGTGGCGAACCTGACTGCCAACCTGCGCGCCGATGGCTGGCAGCAGGTCTCGCTGGCCAACGCCCGCCCCGGTGACGTGGTGCACATGGGCAACCAGCACGTGGTGCTGTTCGCCGGCATGGATGCCAACGGCCAGCCGAGGTTCATCGGCTCCAACAACATCAACTCCGATGGCAGCCAGCAGGTCAGCTGGGGCGGCGCCTGGGGCAACTACACCATCCTGACCCCGCCGCGCTGAGCGCGGCGGCTTTCAGCCGATTCCGAGCAGCTGGCTGGGCGCCCCGTGGCTGCGGGGCCAGTCCAGCCATGCCACGTGCGTGGACAGGAAGGCCTGATCCACCACCGTCCATTCCCCGTCGTCCAGCCTGAACAGCACCACTGCCAGGTCTGAGGTGGCGCCGGCGGCTGCCTGTTCAGCGAACGGCGTGTCCTGCAGTGACAGCGTGTCGTCGCCGGCGTCGCGCAGGCGTGCGCGTACCAGCGCCCAGTGGCCGCTGCGGTCGACGGCCTGCAGGTCGAGCTCCACCTCCTTTCCAAGCGCTTCCCGGGCCTGGCCGGCGGCCATTTCCGTCAGGATCTCGTGGTCGGGGTGGTCGGGCTGCAGAGAGACGGGGGAGGGGTGTCCGGGCTCGTGGGCTTCCATGCGGGTCGGCGCTTCCGGGTGAAGGGGGGATGCCAGTGAAGCAGCGCCGGCGGCGCATTGCAAACCTGCCGCCGCGTTGACGGGGCGCGGGCTCCAGTGTGGCAAAATAGCGGTTTGGATCAGGTTGACCGCATTCCCATGGCCGACGAGTTCGGGCATCTGCCGCGCAGGCCGGAACGGATCATCAAGGCGACGATCTGGTCGATGCAGGGGCTCCGCGCCGCGTGGCTGCACGAATCCTCGTTCCGTCTGGAGGTCTACCTGCTGGCAGTGCTCGCGCCGCTGGCGCTGTGGCTGGGCGACACCGGGGTGGAGCGGGCCCTGCTGCTTGGAAGCTGCCTGCTGGTGCCGCTGGTGGAACTGCTCAATTCGGCGCTGGAGGCGGTGATCGAGCGCTTCGGCAACGAACACCACCAGCTGGTCGGCCGGGCCAAGGACATGGGATCGGCGGCGGTATTCGTGGCCATGCTCAACGTCGGCGTCGTGTGGGCGCTGATCCTGCTGCCGCGCTGGCTCCAGGCGACCGGCTGAACAACAAGAACATTTTCAACGAATCGAGGAATTTTCCCGAATGATGGAGTTGGTGACCGATCCGCAGGTGTGGATCCTGCTGCTCACGCTGAGCACGATCGAGATCGTGCTGGGCATCGACAACCTCGTGTTCATCTCGATCGCGGTCGGCAAGCTGCCGGTCGAGCAGCGCGAGTTCGCGCGCAAGTTCGGCATCGCGGTGGCCTGCATCACCCGCATCGGGCTGCTGCTGACGCTGGCGTGGCTGGCGCGGCTGACCACCGACTTGTTCATGCTGTTCGGGCAGGGAATCTCGGTGCGGGACCTGGTCCTGATCCTGGGCGGGCTCTTCCTGCTGGTGAAGGGCGCCATGGAGATCCGCGAGATGGTCAGCGTCGAGCACGACGATGCGGCCGACATCAAGGGCAAGGCCGCGGTGTCCTTCGGCGCGGTGATCGCGCAGATCGCGGTGATCGACATCGTGTTTTCGCTCGACTCGGTGATCGCCGCGGTCGGCATGGCCGGCGACTACGTGCCGGTGATGGTGGTGGCGATCCTGATCGCGGTGGCGGTGATGCTGCTGGCGGCGCAGCCGCTGGGCCGGTTCATCGACGCCAATCCCACCGTCAAGATGCTGGCCCTGGCCTTCATCGTGCTGATCGGCGCCTATCTGGTGGCCGAGGGCTTCGAGCTGCACATCCCGCGTGGTTACATCTACGGCGCGATGGGCTTTTCGGCGCTGGTCGAGATCCTCAACTTGTGGGCCAAGCGCAACGACATGCGCCGGCGCGGGATCGAGCCGCCGCCGGTCGACGAGCCGCGCCGGCCGATGCCACGCTGATACGCTGGTGGCGATGACCAGGGGGCGCGGCCGATGAGTTACCTGCACCAGATCGATCCGGTGGCCCTGGGCCTGGGCCCGCTGCGGGTGCACTGGTACGGGCTGATGTACGTGGTGGGATTCGCCGTGGCCTGGTGGCTGGGCAGCCGGCGCGTGCGCCAGGGCCGGCTGCCGGGGGTGGACGCGAACGCGTTCGGCGACCTGATGTTCTACGGCCTGCTCGGCGTGATCCTGGGCGGGCGGATCGGCTACGTGCTGTTCTATGCGTTCGGCGACTTCCTGGCCGACCCGCTGATGCTGCTGCGCCCCTGGGAGGGCGGGATGAGCTTCCACGGCGGGCTGCTGGGCGTGCTGGCGGCGGCCTGGTGGTGGTCACGCAGGCACCGGCTGCATTTCTTCGACACCATGGATTTTGTCGCCCCGCTGGTGCCGCCGGGGCTGGGGCTGGGCCGGCTCGGCAACTGGATCGGCGGCGAGCTGTGGGGAAAGACGACCGACGGGCCGTGGGGCGTGGTGTTCCCCAACGCGCTGCCCGGGGAGTTCCGCGGGCTGGACGCCGCCACCCTGCGCGGCCTGCATGAGAGCGGGGCGCTGGAGGCGTTCGCGCGCCATCCCTCGCAGCTGTACCAGGCCTTCCTGGAGGGGCTGGTGCTGTTCGCGGTGCTGTGGTGGTACTCGCGACGGCCGCGGGCGCGCTATGCGGTGTCGGGGCTGTTCGCGCTGGGCTATGGCGTGTTCCGGTTCCTGGTCGAGTTCGTGCGCGAGCCGGACGCGCACCTGGGCTACCTGGCGTTCGGCTGGCTGACCATGGGCCAGGTGCTGAGCCTGCCGCTGGTGGCGCTGGGACTGTTCTGGCTGTGGAAATCACGCGGCGCGCCGGTGCTGCAGCCGCAGCCGGCGGCTGACAAGGGGGAGGCAGGCTGATGCGGCAATACCTGGACATGCTGGAACACGTGCTGGACAAGGGCACCGACAAGGGCGATCGCACCGGCACCGGCACGCGCAGCGTGTTCGGCTGGCAGATGCGCTTCGACCTGGGCGAAGGCTTTCCGCTGGTCACCACCAAGAAGCTGCACCTGCGCTCGATCATCCACGAGCTGCTGTGGTTCCTGAAGGGCGAGACGAACATCGCCTACCTGAAGGACAACAGGGTCTCGATCTGGGACGAGTGGGCGGATGAGCACGGCGAGCTCGGCCCGGTGTACGGCAAGCAGTGGCGGCGCTGGGGCGATGGCCAGGGCGGGGAGATCGACCAGATCCGCTGGGTGGTGGACGAGATCCGCCGCAATCCCGATTCGCGCCGGCTGGTGGTCAGCGCCTGGAACGTGGCCGAGCTGCCGGACATGGCGCTGCAGCCGTGCCATGCGCTGTTCCAGTTCTACGTGGTGGACGGCAAGCTCAGCTGCCAGCTGTACCAGCGCAGCGGCGATATCTTCCTGGGGGTGCCGTTCAACATCGCCAGCTACGCGCTGCTCACCCACATGGTGGCGCAGGTCACCGGGCTGGGCGTGGGCGACTTTGTGCATACGCTGGGCGATGCGCACCTGTACTCCAACCACGTGGAGCAGGCGCGCGAGCAGCTCTCACGCGCGCCGCGCGCGCTGCCGCGGCTGGTGCTCAATCCGCAGGTGGACGACCTGTTCGCCTTCGGTTTCGACGACATCGCCATTGAAGGCTACGACCCGCACCCGGCCATCCGGGCGCCGGTTGCGGTCTGAGCGGCGGTGGTGACGGTTTCGGCGGGCGATCGCGCGCGGCAGCATCCGCGCGTCGTCCTGGTGGCCGCCATGGATCGCAACCGCGCCATCGGCCGTGACAACGACCTGCCGTGGCGGCTTCCCGACGACCTGAAGCGCTTCAAGGCGCTGACCCTGGGCAAGCCGGTGCTGATGGGCCGGAAAACCGCGGAATCACTCGGCCGCGCGCTGCCCGGCCGCCGCAACCTGGTGCTGACCCGCGGCGGCCGGGTGCCGTTCGACGGGATGGAGGCGGTGGCCTCGGTGGACGAGGCGCTGCAGGCGGCGCGCGAGGCGGGGGCGGCCGATCTGTGCGTGATCGGCGGCGCCCAGGTCTACCGGCTGCTGCTGCCGCGTGCCGATGCGATGCACCTGACCCTGGTGGACGCGGCGGTGGAAGGCGCCGATACGTTCTTTCCGGAGTTCGACGCCGCCGACTGGGTGGAAACCCGCCGGGAAGCGCACCCGGCCGATTCCCGCCACGCCTTCGGCTACGCGTTCGTGGATTACCTGCGGGTGGTGGAAGCCGGCTAGCCTGCGCCGGCTCAGTCGCTCGGGCTTTCCTGCCCCGGCACCTGCACCACCCGCAGCTCCTCGCTGTCCAGCTGCAGCGCGGTCAGGGTTCCGCCCCAGACCGCGCCGGTGTCCAGGCCGTGCACGCCCTGGCCGATGAAGAACCCGAGGGTGGACCAGTGCCCGCAGACGATCTTCAGGTCGCGCTCGACGCGGCCGGGCGCCGCGTACCAAGGGTAGAGGCCGGGTGCCTGGGTGCCCGGCGCTCCTTTTTCGTCGAACGCGATGCGCCCGCGCGGCGTGCAATAGCGCATCCGGGTGAACACGTTGATGATCGCCCGTTCGCGATCCACCCCGCGCAGGCCGTTCGACCAGGCCGGGCGGTCGCCGTACATGTTGCGCAGCAGCTTGTGGCGGCCGCTGCTGCGCAGGCGGCGTTCGACCTCCTGCGCCCGCTCCTGGGCCATGCGGGTAGTCCAGCTGGGGGCGAGGCCGGCGTGAACCATCATCCAGCCCAGCTCGCGGTCGGCGTGCAGCAGCGGGCGGCCGCGCAGCCAGTCCAGCAGTTCGTCGCGGTCGGGCGCGAACAGGATGCTGCGCAGATCCGGGTTCACCCGCCGCTGCTGGGCCTCGTCGCGCTCGGCGATCGCCAGCAGCGACAGGTCGTGGTTGCCCAGCACGACGTGGCAGTGGTCGCGCAGCGAGTGCACCAGGCGCAGGGTGTCCAGCGACTGGCCACCGCGGTTGACCAGGTCGCCGCAGAACCACAGGGTGTCGGCGGCCGGATCGAAGCCGATCCGATCCAGCAGCCGCCGGGTCGGCCCGTAGCAGCCCTGCAGGTCGCCAATCGCCCAGATCGCCATGCCGTTGCCTGCCTCAGTGCAGGGTGCGCGGGGCGGCGAGGGTGAAGGGCGGGATCGATGCGTCGAAGTGGGTGCCGTCGTCGCCGACCATGTCGTAGCTGCCCTGCATGCTGCCCACCGCGGTCTCCAGCACCGCGCCGGAGGTGTATTCGAACTGCTCGCCCGGCTCCAGCCGGGGCTGCTGGCCGACCACGCCGTCGCCGTGCACTTCCTCGACCTTGCCGTTGCCGTCGGTGATGATCCAGTGCCGCTTCACCAGCTGCGCCGGCAGGCGGCCCAGGTTGCGGATGCGGATGGTGTAGGCGAAGACGTAGTGCTCGCGCTCGGGCTCGGATTCCTCGTCGAGGAAACGGGTCGCGATCTGGATTTCCAGAGTGTAGTCCGGTGTGTCGTTCATGCGCACAGTGTAATGGCCGCGGGTGAAGGCCTGGGTCAATCGGCGCTCGTCGCGTTCGCAAGGCGTACGAATTCCGCCACCGACAGGCGTTCGGCGCGGGTGCCGGGGTCGATGCCGGCGGCTTCGAAGGCTTCCGGGGCACACAGTCCGGAGAGCGAATTGCGCAGGGTCTTGCGGCGCTGCCCGAACGCGGCCCGCACCACGGCCGCGAATCGCGCCGGGTCATGGATGCCCGCCTCGCCGGGCGGCCGCGGCGCCAGGCGAACCACCGCCGAGTCGACCTTCGGCGGCGGCCGGAATGCTTCGGGTGGCACTTCGAACAGCGGCACCACCACGCACCCGGCCTGGAGCATCACGCTGAGCCGGCCGTAGGCCTTGCTGCCCGGCTCGGCGGCCATGCGCTCGACCACTTCCTTTTGCAGCATGAAGTGCATGTCGGCGACGGCCGTGGAATGCTCGAGCATGTGGAACAGGATCGGCGAGGAGATGTTGTAGGGCAGGTTGCCGACCACCCGCAGCGGCGGGCCGTCGCCGGCCAGGGCGCTGAAGTCCACCTCAAGCACGTCGCGGTGGATCACTTCCAGCGCGCCCGCGCCTTCGGCGGCGCGGGTCAGCGGGGCGATCAGGTCGCGGTCGAACTCGACCACGGTCAGCGCGCCGTGCCGGCGCAGCAGCGGCAGGGTCAGGGCGCCCTGGCCGGGGCCGATCTCGACCAGGCGGTCGCCGGGGCGGGGATCGACCGCGTCGACGATGCGCTCGATGTAGGCCACTTCGTGCAGGAAATGCTGGCCGAGCGCCTTCTTGGCGCGCCCGAAGCCCGGCCCCGGCGCGGCGCTCATGTGCGGGCTCCCGCGGCGGCCGGGCCAGGCCGCGCGGCCGCCAGCCTGGCGCAGGTGCCGATGGCGGCGACGAGGCTGGAAGGATCCGCGCGCCCGGTGCCGGCAAGATCCAGCGCCGTCCCGTGATCCACCGCCACCCGCGGCCAGGGCAGGCCCAGGGTCAGGTTCACGGCCTGTTCGAAGCCGCTGTACTTGAGCACCGGCAGCCCCTGGTCGTGGTACATCGCCAGCACCGCGTCGACCTCGCGCAGCCGGCGCGGCAGGAAGGCGGTGTCCGCCGGCAGCGGGCCCTGCAGGCGCATGCCCTGTGCGCGCAGGCGTTCAAGCAGCGGTGTGATCACTTCGGTCTCCTCGCGTCCCAGCAGTCCGTCTTCTCCGGCATGCGGGTTGAGCCCGAGCACCGCGATGACCGGATCGTCGATGCCGAAATCCGTGCGCAGCGCGCGGTGCACGATGCCGATGGTGCGTTCCAGGCCGTCGGCAGTGATCGCGTCGGCCACCTCGCGCAGCGGGATGTGGACGCTGGCCAGGGCCACGCGCACCACGTCGTTGGCCAGCATCATCACCACGTCGCAACCGGCCCACTGCGCCAGCAGGCCGGTGGTGCCGGTATAGGCGATCCCGCCGGCGTCGATCGCGGCCTTGTGCACCGGGCCGGTGACCATGCCGTCCACCTGTCCGTCCGCGCAGGCGCCGGCCGCCGCCCGCAGCGCGCCGATGACGCTGGCGGCGTTGGCGGGGTCGGGGCTGCCGAAGGCGGGCAGGGCGGGGTGGACGACTTCGACCAGCCGGGTGCGGCCGGGGCCGGTGCCGTCCAGCGGCAGCGGCAGACGCAGCGCGCCGGCGGCCCGTTCCAGGGCGGCGCGGTCGCCGAATACGGTGATGTCGGCGCCGTGGTCGCGCTGCAGCGCGGCCACGCACAGCTCCGGCCCCACGCCGGCCGGCTCACCCGGCACCAGCGCGAGGCGCGGGCGGGTCATCTCAGCCGCCGCCGTCGGCGTCGGTGCCCACCCGGATGTCGACGTAGGCTTCGCTGCGCAGCTCGCGCAGGTAGCGTTCCCATTCGTCTTCCATCTTGCGCTGGCCGATGCTCTCGCGCACCGCCGCGCGGCGCCGCTCGTCGTCCACCTGGGTCTCGCGCGAGGCGACCTTCTGCACCACGTGCCAGCCGGCCTGGGTGCGGAACGGCTGCGACACTTCGCCGTCCTGCAGGGGCGCCACCTGGCTGCCGAAATCGGGGCCGAAATCATTGGCGCCGAACCAGCCCAGGTCGCCGCCGCGGGCGCTGCTGCTGGCGTCCTCGGAGGCCTCCGTAGCCACGGTGGCGAAGTCTTCGCCTGCAACGATCCGCGATCGCAGGGCTTCGGCCCGGGCGCGCGCGGCATCGTCGCTGGCCGCGTCGGTTCCGCTGCGGATCAGGATATGCCGGGCGTTGTACTGCACCACCGCCTCGCCGGCGCCCTGCTGGCGCACGTCCACGAGCTGCAGCAGCTGGAAGCCGCTGGGGCCGCGGACGGGCCCAAGCACCTCGCCGGGCTGCATGGTGCGCACGGCGGAGCCGAAGACGGGCGGAATCTCATCGGCCCGGCGCCAGCCCAGGTCGCCGCCTTCCAGCGCGTTGGGGCTGTCGGAGTAGCGCACCGCCGCGGCGGCGAACTCCATGTCGCCGCGGTCGATCAGGGCCTTGATGCCGTCCACCTTTTCCTGGCCGGTGCCGATCTGCTCGGGGGTGGCGCCGTCGGGCAGCGCCACCAGGATGTGGGCCAGCCGGTACTGGCTGCCGCCGGCGGCTGCCGCGCTCATGGCCGCGTCCACCTCGCCCTCGCTGACCACGATCCGGCCCTGGGCGAAACGCTGCTGCAGCTGCTGGGTCAGCAGCTCCTCGCGCAGCGAGCTGCGGAAATCGTCGAACACCAGGCCGTCGCTTGCCAGCTGCGCGCGCAGCTGATCCACGCTCATGCCGTTCTGCTCGGCGATGGCGCCGACCGTGGCATCGATCTGCGCGTCGGTCACCCGGATGCCGCTGGCAGCGGCGCGCTCGGTCTGCAGGCGCATCAGGATCAGGCGCTCCAGCACCTGCCGCTGCAGGATGGCCATCGGCGGCAGCTGGGCCTCCTGGCCGGCGTACTGGGCCAGGATGTTGTTCATCGCACGGTCCAGTTCGCTCTTGAGGATCACGTCCTCGTCGACGACGGCGACGATTTCGTCCAGCGGCTGTACCTGCTGGGCGTGCGCGGTGCCGCACAGCAGGGCCGCGGCGAGGAGGGAAAGCAGGAGATTCTTCATGGCAGGGGGTCGAAGTAGAAGTCGTCCCGATCATCGCCGCCGTCGATCTCGGACGGGGGGACCAGATAGAGGTCGTCACGGTAATAGCCCAGAATAGCACGGCGCAGGCGGTCCTCCAGGTCGGCGCCGGCCGAGCCCATGCCCTTGAATTCGATCTCAAGCTGGATCGAATCGTTGGTCTCGCCCAGGCGGTTGCGCACGTAGTGGCGCCCGACCAGCCGCACCGACAGGCAGCAGCTGTCCCACTGGATGCCGGCGATCCCCTCCAGCGCCTGCTGGTCGTGCAGCGAGTAGTAGTAGCGCCCAACCACGCTCCAGGTGGCGTTGATGGGGTACAGGAAGGAGAAGTCCACCTGCTCCAGGCGCGGCGCGCGCCGGTAGCGGTAGCCCAGGTTGATGATGCCGTCGTCGCCCAGCAGGTAGCGCGTGCGTAGGGAGACCAGCTCGTCGCGGCGCTCCTTGGGATCCCACTGGTAGCCGGCGTTGAAGTTCCAGCGGTCGTTGATCGCGTACGAGCCCTCGGCGACCCACGAGGAGCGGCCGGCCTCGATCTGGCCCGAGCTGGCGGTCAGGCCCACCCGCGAGTCGTCGAAGTAGCGGATCTGGCCGACGCTCAGGTTCAGCTTCTCCAGGCCGTCGGACTCGCGCAGCATGCGCGTGGACACGGCCAGGGTGAGCTGGTTGGCGTCGGCGTGGCGGTCGCCGCCAGCGAAGCGGTTGTCGCGGAACAGCTGGCCCCAGCTGAAGGTCAGGTTGCGGGTGTCGAACCGCGGCAGGTTGTCCTGGTTGCGGTAGGGCACGTTGAGGTAGAACAGCCGCGGCTCCAGCGTGTGCAGGTACTGCTCGCCGCGGAACGTGGCGTTGCGGTCGAAGAACAGGCCGGCTTCGACGCTGGCAATCGGCAGGCTTCGACTGGGCGAGGTGTCCGGTGCGCCGGGGTTGATGTCGGCCGCCAGTTCATCCTCGAGCTGGTAGCCGGTATAGCGCCAGGCGAGAGTGGGCGTGATGAACCAGGCGTTGCCCTCCAGGGGCATCGAAACCCATGGCTTGATGTCCAGGCGGCTGCCGCCCGGGCGGGCATCGCTTTCATAATGGGCGAACCGGGTCAGGTCCACGTAGGCGCCGGTCACCAGCCACGGGGCGTACGGCCGCTCCCAGTTCCAGAAGGCGCGCGGAGCCCGGTAGTAGGGAAGCCGCCCCCGGCTCAGGGTGTAGTCGGACAGCACCCGGTAGTCGGCGCTCAGGCTGGCCTCCCAGTAGCGACCCCTGCCGTAAAGGCCGGCCGTGCTCCCGATGGCGCTTGGTGCAGCGTCGGCCAGGCTGCCGCTCATGTCCTCCAGGTAGCGTGGATCGCTCATCCAGTTGAGGTTGGCGCGTGCGCTCCAGGTGCTGTTGAAGCGGTGCTGGCCGCGGTAGCGGAACAGGCCGCGCTCTTCCTTGCGCCGGTTGTCCACGATCGGCACTTCCTCGATCTCGCGCTCGCGGTCATTTGCGGCCAGATCGTCGGAGGGGATGTACTCCAGATCCAGGGTGCCGCGGCCGGACTCGGTCAGGTAGCGGAACTCGGTGCCCATCAGGATGCCGCGGCGGGACATCACCCGCGGCTCCAGGGTCATGTCGTAGTTGGGCGCCAGGTTCAGGTAGATCGGCTGCGCCCAGTCGAAGCCGTTGCGGCTGTTGTAGCCCAGGGCCGGGTACAGCAGGCCGGTCTTGCGGCGGTCGTCGATGGGGAACTTGAACCACGGCATGTACAGCACCGGCACCTTGCCCAGGTGCAGGGTGGCGCCCTTGGCGGTGCCGAAGCCCTCTTCCATGTCGATGTCGATCTGCCGCGAGCGCAGTTCCCACATCCGCTCTCCCGGCGGGCAGGTCGAATAGCTCGACCCGATCAGCGAGCCCTGCTCGCCCGCCAGCTCCGCGCGCTCGGCGCCGCCGCTGCCGCGCCGGTCGATCAGCTGGTAGCGCACGTTCTCGATGCTGTGGGTGTCCTCGTCCTGGCTGCCCTGCAGCCGCTCGGCCACGATCCGCATGCCCGAGTCCTGGTAGCGGATGCTGCCCTCGGCGGCGTAAGTGCCGGCCTGAGTGTCGAGGGTGAGGTTGTCGGCGCTCAGGAACTGGTCGCCACGCTGCAGCCTGACGTTGCCGTCGTAGTTCATAACCTGGTCGTAGACGCCGCTCAGCGCGTCGCCTTCGATGTCGGTGGGGTGCTGGTCGCGATCGGCCGCGGTGCCCACCGGGGGAGGCGCATCCGGGAACACCGGCACCGCGTCCTCCAGCGGGCACAGGCGCCACATGCCGGGGCGTTCGTCGTAGGCGGCTGCGTTCAGCGAAACGGCGATGAACAACGGCAGTGGCAGCAGTCGGAGGGCTGGGCGCACTCGGGGATTTTCCGGTTGATCCAAAAGCGGTCGCCAGCATGCCGCATCCCCGGTGAAGCGGCAATGCAATGTCATGTGGTGCATCATTGGGGCCATGGAAAAGATCATGAGCAACAAGCCCGGCGACAAAACCGATGCTGAATGGCGCGAAGCCCTGACCGACGAGCAGTACGCCGTCTGCCGCTGTTCGGCCACCGAGCCGCCGTTCTCCGGCAAGTACTGGAATCACGCGGAAACCGGCACCTACCGCTGCGTGGCGTGCGAGGCGCCGCTGTTCGAATCCGCAGCGAAGTACGAGTCCGGTAGCGGCTGGCCCAGCTTCCACGCCCCGGTCTCGATCGAGGCGGTGAGCGAGCACGAGGATCTCAGCCACGGCATGCGCCGGATCGAGGCCAGGTGCGCGGCCTGCGAGTCCCACCTGGGCCACGTGTTCCCCGACGGCCCGCCGCCGACCGGCCTGCGCTACTGCATCAATTCGGCGGCGCTGGACTTCGTGGCGGAGGCGGATCGGGGCTGACCCGGTTCCGGCGCTGCCGCCCCGGCACTCAGCCTTCGGCGGCGTCCGGCAGGCCCACCAGCGCCCTGGCGTGGGCCAGGCAGCCTTCCTGCAGCGCGCGCAGATCGTAGCCGCCTTCCAGCGTGGACACCATGCGGCCGGCGGCGTGCCGCTGCGCGATCGCGCGCAGCCCGGCGGTGATCCAGGCGAAGTCCTCGCCGTCGAGCTGGAACTGGGCCAGCGGATCCCGCCAGTGGGCGTCGAAACCGGCTGAGATCAGCAGCAGCTGCGGCGCGAACCCGTCCAGCTCCGGCAGCAGCCGCTCGCTCCAGGCCTCGCGGAAGGCGCGGCTGCCGCTGCCCGCCGGCAGCGGCACGTTGACCAGGTTGCCCACCCCGCGATCCGCGCGCGCGCCGGTGCCGGGGAACAGGGCGTCCTGGTGCGAGCTCAGGTACATCACCCGCGGCTCTTCGGCAAAGATCGCCTGGGTGCCGTTGCCGTGGTGGACGTCGAAGTCGATCACCGCCACCCGCGACAGCCCGTGGCGCTCCACCGCGTGGGCGGCGGCCACGGCCACGTTGTTGAACAGGCAGAACCCCATCGCCTCGCCGCCGGTGGCGTGGTGGCCGGGCGGGCGGACCGCGCAGAAGGCCACCGGCACCTCGCCGGCCATCACCGCGTCCACCGCCGCGATGCCGGCGCCGGCGGCGCGCAGCGCGGCTTCCGGCGAGGCCGGCGACAGCATGGTGTCGGGATCCAGGCGCACGCTTTCGGTGGCCCCGGAGTCCAGCACCGCCTGCAGCAGCGCTTCCGAGTGCACCCGCAGCAGCTGGCCGCGGGTGGCTGACGGTGCCTGCTGCCAGTCCACCGCGGGCATGTGGTCGCGCAGCGTCTGGATCACCGTGCCCAGCCGTTCCGGACTCTCGGGATGGCCGGCCCCGGGGTCGTGGGCGATGCAGGCCGGGTGCGTGTAGACCCGGAGCCGGCTCACGGCTTGCGCCGCTCGTGGTCCCAGAGCACTTCGCCCTGGCCGTCGGCGCGGGCCAGCACCCGCGCCAGCACGAACAGCAGGTCCGACAGGCGGTTGAGGTAGCGCACCGGCTGCGGCCGCACGGCTTCCTCGCGCGCCAGGCTGACCGCGGCGCGCTCGGCGCGGCGAACCACGGTGCGGGCCACGTGGCAGCGCGCGGCGGCCTCGCCGCCGCCGGGGAGGATGAATTCCTTCAGCGGCGGCAGCTGCTCGTTGAACCGGTCCAGGTGCGCTTCCAGGCCCTCGATGTGCGCATCCTCGATGGCCGCGTGGCCCGGGATGCACAGCTCGCCGCCGAGGTCGAACAGGTGGTGCTGGACCCGGGTCAGGGTTTCGCGCACCTCGTCGGAAAGCTCGCAGGCCAGCACCAGGCCGATGGTGGAGTTGGCTTCGTCGACGGTGCCGTAGGCCTCCACCCGGGCCGAGTCCTTGCCGACCCGGCTGCCGTCACCCAGGCCGGTCGAGCCGTCGTCGCCGGTGCGGGTGTAGATCTTCGAGAGCCGATTGCCCACCGGCGGCGGCCGTCAGGCGGTCTGGGCGCGCAGCGCCGGAACCCGGCGCCGCAGCAGCTCGAAGCCGCCGAACAGCAGCGCCGACCAGAACAGCGTGCCCAGCAGCGTCCAGTGGAAGAACGGGATCGCCGCCGCGTAGCACGGCGCCAGGCCGGCCTGGCAGGCGAGGTTGGCCGAGGCCGGGCCGGTGCCCAGCCAGACCATGAAGTTGGTGACCACGAAGAACAGCACCGAGCCGGCCACCGAGCCGCCCAGCACGCGCCCGCCGCTGACGCTGCCGCGCAGGCCGAAGCCCATCACCGTGGACAGCGCGATGCAGGCGTACACCGACAGCGCCACCGGGCTGGCCAGGTGCTGCAGGTAGATGCCGCCGTGGGTGGCGGCCAGGGCCAGGTCGGACACCAGCATCGCCGCCAGCGGCACCAGCATCGCCCAGCGGCGGCTCGCGAAATACGCGCCGGCGAACAGCGCGATGGCGATCACCGGCGAGAAGTTCGGCGGCTGCGGCAGCAGCCGGGTCAGCGCCGCGGCGATGATCAGGCCGGCCAGCAGGAGCGGGCCGAGGGCGATGCGGGGGGCTTGGTCGGGACTGTTCATCGTTTCGCACAGGAGCAATCGGGCGGAAGCGGATAGCATAGCGCAATGACGCCAGACCTCCCCGACGCACAGACCCGCTGCCACGACGTGCTGATCATCGGCGGTGGCCTGGTGGGCGCCAGCCTGGCGATCGCCCTGGACGGGCTGGGCCTGGACGTGGCCCAGGTGGAGGCGGCCCCGGCCGGGGCGCTGCCGCCGGTGTTCGACCAGCGCAACCTCAGCTTCGCCGACGCCACCGTCAACGCGCTCACCGCGCTGGGGGTGCTGCAGGAGCTGCGGGTGCCGCCCGGCCCGATCCGGCGCATCCATGTCAGCCGCGCCGGTGATTTCGGCCGGGTGCTGATGGAAGCGTCCGAGTACGGCCGCGAAGCGTTCGGCCAGGTGGTGGTGGCCAGTGATTTCGGCCATGCGCTGGAAGCGCGCCTGGCGCGGGTGCAGGGCCTTGTCCGCTACCGGCCGGCACGTTTCCTCGGCTGCGTCGATGGGGATGGCGTGCGCGAGGTGCGGATTGCCGATGACGGCGGCGAGCGCACGCTGCGCACGCGGCTGCTGGTGGGGGCCGATGGCGCTGCCAGCGGGGTGCGCGGCGTGCTCGGGATTGCGGCCGATGAACACGATTACGGACAGACGCTGCTGGTGGCGCGGGTGCGTGCTTCACGGGCGCCGGACGGCACCGCCTGGGAGCGCTTCACCGCGCACGGGCCGACCGCGCTGCTGCCGCGCGGCGACCGCCACTACGGGGTGGTCCACGGCGTCGCACGCGGGCAGGCCGCCGCGGCGATGGAACTGGACGAGGCCGGCTACCTGGCCCGCATCCAGGCGGCCTTCGGCTGGCGCGCCGGGCGTTTTGTTTCCGCCGGCCCGCGCAGCGCCTACCCGATGGTCAGGACGGTGGCACGCCGGACCACCGCGCCGCGCGCCGTGCTGGTGGGCAATGCGGCGCAGAGCATGCATCCGGTCGGCGCCCAGGGCTTCAACCTGGGACTGCGCGATGCGCTGACCCTGGCCGAGCTGGTGGCGGCCAATCGTGACGACCCGGGCAGCGCCGCCGTGCTGGAGGCCTATGCGGCGCGCAGGCGGGAAGATCGCGAGCGCACCCTGGAGTTCTCCGACGGGCTGGCAAGGCTCACCGCCAACGACGCGCCGCTGCTGCGGCCGCTGCGTTCGCTGGGCCTGCTGGCCGTGGACAGGCTGCCGGCGCTGCAGGCGCGGGTGGCCGGCGGGGCGATGGGGTACCGCGGCGACGTGCCGGCGCTGTGCCGGCAGGCGCAGCCGTGAGCCGGCGCATGCGCGCGGACGCGGTGGTCGTCGGCGGCGGCGTGGTCGGCGCCGCGTGCGCGCTGGCCCTGGCCCGGCAGGATCTGCGGGTGGAGCTGGTGGAAGCGGCGCCGCCGCGGCCGTGGAGCGTTCAGGCGCCCGACCTGCGGGTGTTCGCGCTGGCGGCGGACAACGTGGCGCTGCTGGATTCGATCGGCGCCTGGGAATCGATCCGCGGCGCGCGCGCGCATCCCTACCGGCGCATGCGGGTCTGGGACGCCGCCGGCGGCGGCGAGCTGGACTTCGACGGCGACGCCTTCGGCCGCCAGGCCCTGGGCTGGATCGTTGAAAACGGGCTGCTGGTGGATCGGCTGTGGGCGGCGCTGGGCGCGGCCGGAGTCGCGCTGCACTGCCCGGCGAAGGTGGCCGGCTTCGAACAGGACGAGGACGGCGTGCGCCTGGAGCTGGAAGACGGCGGGCGGATCGCCGCGCGGTTGGCGATCGCCGCCGACGGCGCGAACTCGGCCCTGCGGCGGATGTCCGGGATCGGCACCTGCGGGCGCGACTACGGCCAGCGCGGAGTGGTCGGCTACGTGCGCACGGAGCGCCCGCACGGGGATACGGCGTGGCAGCGGTTCCTGCCGGGCGGGCCGCTGGCGTTCCTGCCGTGCGCGGACGGCACCTGTTCGATCGTGTGGTCGCTGCCCGACGACCAGGCGGCCCGGGTGCTGGCACTGGACGACGATGCCTTCGGCGGCGAGCTGTCCCGCGCCTTCGGCGGGCGCCTTGGCGACGTGCGGCCCTGCTCGCCGCGCGCGACGTTCCCGCTGCGGCTGCAGCTGGCCGACGATGCGCTGGCGGGCCGGCTGCTGCTGCTGGGCGATGCCGCGCACGTGGTGCACCCGCTGGCCGGGCAGGGCGTGAACCTGGGCCTGCGCGACGTGGCCGGCCTGCGCGAACTGGTCGCCGGCGCCGGCGACAGCTGGGATTCACCGCACCGGCTGCGCCGCTGGGAGCGCCGGCGCCGCAGCGAGAACACCGTGGCCGCGCTGGCGTTCGACGGCATCGACCGGGTCTTCTCCAATGACGCGGTGCTGCCAACCCTGCTGCGTGGCCACCTGTTCGGCGCCGCGGCCCGGGTGCCGCCGGTGGCGCACCTGCTGTGGCGGCGCGCGGCCGGGCTCTAGGCCCCCGTCGCGTAGACCGTGATTTCCTCGCGGTCGTGGTAGAGCTGCCGGGCGCGCACGTCCAGCGGCCGGCCGGCGGCCTCGCGGAACAGATCCAGGCAGGCCTGCACCTCGTGCCAGCGCTTCTTCATCGGCAGCTTGAGGTTGAACACCGCGTGCCGGCACCATTCGTTGTGGAACCACTCGCCCATGCGCGTGGCCACCCGCCGCGGCTGGTCGACCATGTCGCACACCATCCAGTCCAGGGTGCGCTCGGGCACCCAGCGGAAGCCGTCCTCGCGCCGGTGGGTGACCAGGCCGCTGTCCAGCAGCGCCGGCTGCATCGGCCCGTTGTCGACCGCGGTGACCTGGATGTGGTGGCGGGTGAGCACCCACGTCCAGCCGCCCGGCGCGGCGCCCAGGTCGGCGGCGCGCATGCCGGGGCGCAGCAGGGTGTCGCGCTCGCGCTCGTCCAGCAGTGACAGCAGCGCTTCCTCCAGCTTGAGCGCCGAGCGCGAGGGGGCGTCGGCGTGCAGGCGCAGGCGCGGGATGCCCAGCGGCCACGGCGCGCTGTCGGCCGGCTCGCCGCGAGCCAGCATCAGGTGGTCGCCGTCGAGCAGGCACACGTGCAGGCGCGGCAGCCGCGGGTTGTCCTTTTCGCTCAGGAACCCGCGCTTGCGCAGCGCCGGGCGCAGCGCGTTGCCGAAGCTGCGGGCCAGCCCGGACAGCGGCTTGCCGGCGTCGGAGTCGGGGTGTTCGACCCACAGCTCGCCCCAGCGCCCGCGTCCGGCCAGCGCTTCGAGCACCGGCGCGATCCGGTCGCTTGGATCCAGCCCCGGCAGGTCGGCCACCAGCACCAGCTTCTGGCGCGCGAACACCAGCGAGTGCCAGGGCAATGCCTGCGACAGCGCCTGCGCATCCTCCACGTGGAACAGCATGTAGCCATCGCCGCGGCTGGCGCGCGCGTAGCCGGCCAGGCCGGCCGCGGCGGCGCGGTCGGTGAGCTCGGCCGCCAGCTCGGGTTCGAAACCGGCGCGGCTGTAGCACAGCAGGGCGTCTTGCATGTCGGGATCCGGCGTCCTGGCGGCTCAGTAGCGGTCGCCGCCGGACTCGCCGTAGGCGCGCAGCACGGCCCGGGCGTCCTCGCGCAGCAGGTCGCGCACGACGGTGATGCCGCGCTTCTCCAGCTCGCCCACCCAGTCCCGGGGCAGCGGCCCCTCGTCGAATTCGGTCAGCGCCTCCACGTCTTCGGAGCGGGCGCCGATCAGCAGCCGGTCGATGCCGGCCCACACCGTCGCGCCGTAGCACTGGCAGCACGGCTGCGACGAGGTCGCCAGCACGAAGCGGCCCAGCGGCTGGCCGTCGTCGTCGCGGTTCAGGCGCGCCCGGCCCAGCCGCTGCTGGGCCAGCATGTAGGCCATGGCCTCGGCGTGGGCCAGCGAGCAGTTGCCGGGCATCACCCGGTTGACCGCGGCGGCGACCACCCGGTCGTCCGGCCCGAACACCACCGCCCCGAACGGCCCGCCGGTGCCGGCCTGGAGGTTGCGCCGGGACAGTTCGATCGCCAGCGCCACCTTGTCCTGGTCGCCGGCCACCGCGCCCACGCCGGCCACCGCGTCGGCAATCCAGTCCGGCAGGGTCAGCTCGACCCGCGCCGGCAGCGCGCCGGTGCCGGTCACTGCAGCGGTGCCCGCGGCTGCCCGGCAGCCTCGCAGCGGTTGTCGACGCAGCTGCAGGCCTGGATCTCGCGGAAGCCGCAGACCGAGGCCATGCCGGTCTCGGCGCAGTGCGCCTGGACGGCCTCCGGATCCGGCTGGGCGTCCTTGTTCACGCAGGCCGGGAAATAGCCGCAGCAGTTGCCGACGTTCTTGACCTCGCAGTCGCTGTCGACCCGGCAGCTGTAATCCAGCTGCAGCGGATCGCCCGCGACCTGGGCGGGGCTGCCGGCATCCACCGGCGCCGGGTTTGCCGTGTCCGCCGTGGGCGCCGCGCAGGCGCCCAGGGTCAGCATCAGCAGCAGGGTGGTGAGCAACGGCATCAATGACTTGTGCACGGGAGCGCTCCTTTCCGGTCAGGCCCTGGTGGCCCAGGTGTCGCGCAGCGTCACGCTGCGGTTGAAGACGGGCGCGTCCGGCCGGTGGTCGTGGCGGTCGGCCACGAAATAGCCCTGGCGCTCGAACTGGAAGTTCGTTTCCGGCGCGGCTTCGGCCGCGGCCGGTTCCACCCAGCCCCGGACGCTGCGGCGCGAGTCGGGGTTGAGGTGGTCGCGATAGGTCTTGCCGTCGGCGCCGCTGTCCGGATCCGGAACCGAGAACAGGCGGTCGTAGAGGCGGATTTCCGCCGCCACCGCCCTGGCCGCGCCGACCCAGTGGATGGTGCCCTTGACCTTGCGGTTGGCGCCTTCCATGCCCGGGCGGGACTCCGGATCCAGGGTGCCGCGCAGCTCGACGACCTGGCCGTCCGCGTCCTTGACCACTTCCTCGCAGCGGATGATGCCGGCGCCGCGCAGGCGCACCTCGCCGCCCGGCACCAGGCGCTTGAAGCCCTTGGGCGGAACCTCGGCGAAGTCGTCGCGCTCGATCCACACCTCGCGCGAGAACGGCATCCGGCGGCTGCCGAAGGACGCATCCTTGGGGTGGTTGGGGAACTCCAGCGTTTCCTCGTGGCCCTCGGGCAGGTTGGTGAGCACCAGCTTCAGCGGCTCGATCACCGCCATCCGCCGCGGCGCGCGCGCGTCCAGGTCGTCGCGCAGGGCGCCCTCCAGCACCGAGAAGTCGATCACCGAGTTCTGCTTGCTGACCCCGATCCTGTCCACGAACAGGCGCAGCGCCTCGGGCGTGTAGCCGCGCCGGTGCAGGCCCTGCAGGGTGTACATGCGCGGGTCGTCCCAGCCGTCCACCAGGCCGTCGACAACCAGCTGGGTGAGCTTGCGCTTGCTCATCACCGTGTAGTTGATGTTGAGCCGGGAGAACTCGATCTGGCGCGGTTTGGCGGCCTCGATCGGCAGGCCCTTTTCCTTCAGCGGCTCCAGCAGTTCCGGGTTGCCGGCCAGGTCCACCCTGTCCACGCACCAGTCGTACAGCGGGCGGTGATCCTCGAACTCCAGCGTGCACAGCGAGTGGGTGATGCCCTCCACCGCGTCGCCCAGGGCGTGGGCGATGTCGTACATGGGATAGATCGGCCAGGCGTCGCCGGTGTTCTGGTGCGGCACCTTCTTGATCCGGTACAGGGCCGGGTCGCGCAGGTTGATGTTGCCGCTGGCCATGTCGATCTTCGCCCGCAGGGTGCGTGCGCCGTCTTCGAACTCGCCCGCGCGCATGCGCCGGAACAGGTCCAGGTTTTCTTCGACCGAACGGTTGCGCCAGGGCGATTCGCGGCCGGGTTCGGTGAGGCTGCCGCGGTACTCGCGCACCTGCTCGGCGCTCAGGTCGCAGACGAAGGCGTCGCCCTGGCGGATCAGCTTCTCGGCGGCCAGGTAGAACACGCCGAAGTAGTCCGACGCGTGCCGCAGGCTGGCCCATTCAAAGCCCAGCCAGCGCACGTCTTCCTGGATGGCCTGCACGAACTCGGGATGCTCCTTCTCCGGGTTGGTGTCGTCGAAGCGCAGGTTGCAGGTGCCGCCGAACTCTCCGGCGATGCCGAAGTCCAGGCAGATCGCCTTGGCATGGCCGATGTGCAGGTAGCCGTTGGGCTCGGGCGGGAACCGGGTGCGGATGGCGGAATGCTTCCCGCTGGCCAGGTCGTCGCGGACGATCTGGCGGATGAAGTCCTGCTTGCCGGCGGCCGCCGGTGCGGCGCCTGCCGCGGTGTCGTTGGGCTGGTTCATGTGGTCCGGGGGAGTGCGGGCGCGTGCCTGCGCCGTGAACCGGTCAGTGTAGCCGAGAGCAGGGTGGAAGCGCCCGGACGCGCGGGCCCCCGCCGCTGGGCTCCGGCCATGCCCCCATCGTAACCGGTGACGGGCGAAACTGTGACGCTGGTACCATTTTGCTGGTACGAGCCTTGCGTGCCAACGGGCCAGGGCGGTCGTGCTGGTCAGGGGGGATCAGTTGCTGCAGGAAGCGGACGTACCCGGATGCTGAGCCGCCTGCGCGATGGACAATTGCGCAGGAGCAGCCCGTGGCACCTTGCCGGGCTGCTGCTCCTTGCCTGCCTGCTGGCGAGCACGCTGGCCGTGGCGGGCAGCGTCGACGACGGCCAGGTCGCGGTGGAGGCCATGCCTGCCGCGGGCGCGGCCACGGCCGATGCCGGGGTGGAAACGGTGACGATCCGGTTCAACCTGCCTCCACGCCGGGCCGACGGTGATCCGTGGGTCGCCTGGTTTCCGCGCTCGGCCAGGGAGTCGATCTGGCTCGAGGCCCCCGGCTGGCGCAGTCCGGAGCGGGCGTTCTACGCACCCGGCGCGGACGAAGGCCTGCTGCCCGGCGGCTACACCTTTCCGCTGCCGGCGGAGTGGGAGGGCCCGGTGGAAGTGACCCTGCACGCCCGGCCCGCGCTGGGAGGCACCTGGCAGGCGCGGATCATGTCGGCCACCGACGCTGCCCGGCTCGAACAGGCGGTGGCGGGCGCAAACGCCGCGATCTACGGCAGCCTGCTGATGCTGGCGATGCTTGCGCTGTCGCTGTACGCGGCCGCGCGTGACCGGGTGTTCCTGACCCTGTTCGCCTGTACCGCCGCCGTGGCCGCGCTGCTGGCCGCGATCAATGGCCACCTGTACACGTTTCCCGGGGTGCGGCTGTTTGCCCACCTGGGCACGACGGGGCTGTGGGCGCTGGTGTTCCTGTTCCTGGCCACGTGGCTGCGGCTGATCCAGCAGTACGTGGGCGCGGGACTCCCCGGCGCCCGCATCGACAGGGCGATCGACGTGGTGTTCTGGTGCCTGCTGGCCACCACCGCCGTTTGCCTGGTCGGGCTGGGCCTGCCGGTCGGGATCTGGTGGTACGTGGCCTATGCGTTCTGGATCGTGGTGGGCGTGGGCAGCCTGTTCCTGCTGGCAGGTGCGGTCAGGCGCAGGGTGGCGATGGCGGTTCCGCTGCTGGTGCTGCTGGTGGCCGTGTTCGCAATGACGCTGATGCTGCAGCTGCTGGCCGAAGGTGAACGGCTGGGGCCGCTGGTGACGCGCCTGATGTACCAGGCCGGGCTGATGGCTTTCCTGGCGGTGTGCGCGGTCGGGCTGGTGCACCGGATCAGCGAGTACCGCGAGCAGCGCGACCGTGACCGCCTGGCGCGCGCCGACACCGAGCGCAGGATGCTGCGCGAGGCGGCGCGCACGGATCTGGTCAACGCGCTGCAGTCCAGGCTCCGCCAGGTGGGGCAGGGCGAAGTGCCGTGGACGGGATTCCGGGTCATGGCCGACCACCTGCTGCCGCTGCTGCCGGTGGACGAACTGGTGGTGGTGGCCGAAGGCTTCCACGAACGCGAGTTTCTGCTGGTCGACCCCGGGGACATCAAGGCGCGTGTGCTGGCCGACCTGGGCGCGCGCGGTCTCGCGCTGCGTCGCCAGGCCGCCAACGGGATTGCGCTGCAGCAGGCGGTCACGACCCCCGACGGCCTGTTCACCGAGGCCCTGGTGCCGTTGAAGCTCCGCTCCCCGGCCTGGGGCGCGCTGCTGCTCAGGCGCGCCGGGGCAGGTGGCTTTGCCGCGGACGAAATGGCCCTGGCAAGCGAGTTCTGCCGCATTGCCCAGATCCACGTGGAGCAGGCGCTGGCGGCGATCAAGCTGCGCCAGTCGGCGGAGCTGGATGCGCTGACCGGCAGCCTGAACCGGCGTTCGATCGACCAGTGGCTGCTGCGCAGCTTCGCCGAGGCCGACAGCGACGGGCTGCAGCTTTCGATGCTGTTCGTGGACCTGGACCGGTTCAAGGGCATCAACGACCGCTACGGGCACGCGGGCGGCGACCAGTGCCTGCGCGCCGTGGCGGCCACCCTGTCGGGCGCGCTGGATGACGGCGACCTGTTCGGCCGCTACGGCGGCGAGGAGTTCATCGCCATCCTGCCCGGGCGCGGCGGGGCGGCGGCGCGCGAGGTGGGTGAACGGCTGCGGGCCGCGGTCGAGCGGCTGGTGGTGGACTGGGAGGGGCAGCCGATCCGGCTGACGGTGAGCGTGGGCGTGGCCACGCGCCGCGATGGCGAGCGTACGCCGGAGGCCACCATCGAGCGTGCGGACAAGGCGCTGTACGCCTCCAAGCGCGCCGGCCGCAACTGCGTGCACGTGGCGCCAGCGGTGTTTACCTGACGCGGTCGGGCGCCGTCGCGCGCTGCTAAGCTGCGCGCTCCCTTTTCCCGGCAGTGCGTGGCATGCAGCAGCAGGGCGATGTTCGAAGCGGGCAGGCGCTGCTGTGGATGCTGTCCGGTGCGGCGGTGATCGGCAGCAACGGGCTGATGGTTCGCTTCGCCGAGACTCCGCCGACGATTTCGGCGTTCTACCGGATGCTGTTCGCCGGGCTGATGCTGGGCGCGGTGATCCTCCTGCAGCGCGGCTGGCGGCCATTGCCGCGGCAGGTGTGGTGGTGGTCGGCGGCGGCGGCGGCGGCCTTTGCCGCCGACCTGTGGCTGTGGCACCGCAGCATCCTGCTGGTAGGGCCCGGGCTGGCGACGCTGCTGGCCAACGCGCAGGTGTTTTTCATGGCGCTGGCCGGGGTGGTGCTGTTCGGCGAGCGGGTCGGGCTGCGCTTCATGTCCGGCATCGCGCTGGCCTTCTTCGGCCTGACCCTGATGCTGGGCGGCGACTGGGACAGCCTGCCGGCGGACTACCGCTGGGGTGTGTGGGCCGGGCTGGGCACCGGGCTGTGCTACGCGCTGTACAACCTGTCGCTGCGCCGCGCGCAGCGGCAGGCGCACGATGCCGGGCTGGCCGCCGGCCATCGCGACGCGCCGATCGTCCAGGTGCTGGCCATGAGCGCGCTGCTGTGCGCGGTGCTGCTGGGGCTGGCGGGCGTGGCCGAAGGCAGTTCCTTCGTCATTCCGACCTGGCGCTCGCTGGGCTGGCTGCTGCTGCTGGCCGGGCTCGGCCACTGCCTGAGCTGGGTGCTGATTTCGCGGGCGATGGCGCACCTGAAGGTGGCCGTGATCGGCCTGTTGCTGCTGCTGCAGCCCATCGTCGCCTTCCTGCTGGATCTGATGGTGCTGGATCTGGTCGTCGAGCCGCGGGCCTGGCTGGGCCTGGCGCTGACCCTGGCCGGCATCTTCCTGGCCAGCCTCAGGGGCCGCTCGCGGCTGCCGGCGCAGGCCGCGTGAACGGACGCCGGGCGGCGGCTTGGAAGGCGCCGCCGCAGGCCACATCATGGGCGCATGACCGCTGACCGAGGAAACGCATGATGTCCGGACTCCACCATGTCCACGGCCGCCCGCTGCAGGGCGAGTTCCCCGGCACGGAGCGGGTGCACTTCGGCATGGGCTGTTTCTGGGGCGTGGAGCGGCTGTTCTGGTCGATGCCCGGCGTGGTCACCACCGCGGCCGGCTATGCCGGCGGCCACGCGCCCGACCCGACCTACCGCCAGGTCTGCAGCAACAACACCGGCCATGCCGAAGTGGTGCTGCTGGTGTACGAGCCGCAGGTGGTGGACTTCGCCGACCTGCTGCGCGTGTTCTGGGAAGGCCACGACCCCACCCAGGGCATGCGCCAGGGCAACGACGTGGGCAGCCAGTACCGCTCGGTGATCCACTGCTACACCCCGCAGCAGCACCAGGCGGCGCTGGACAGCCGCTCGCTCTACGCGCAGCGCCTGCGCGAGGCCGGCCTGGGCGACATCACCACCGAGATCGTGCACCCGGCCCCGGCATTCCATTACGCCGAGCCCGAGCACCAGCAGTATCTGTCGAAGAATCCCGCCGGCTACTGCGGCATCGGCGGCACGGGCGTGAGCTGCCCGGTGGGCACGGGCGCCTGAGCGGCGCCCGCGTGGCGGCTCAGGAGGCCGCTTCCGGGGCGGCCGGCGGTTCCACCGCGATCACCTTCAGGTGCAGGGGGCGGCCCTCGGGGTTGTTCCAGTCGATGTGCTGACCCACGGACAGGCCGATCAGGGCGCTGCCCATCGGCGCCAGCACCGACACCCGCCAGGTGGCCACGTCGGCTTCGTGCGGGTACACCAGGGTCAGGTGGTAGCGCTTGCCGCTGTCCTCGTCCTCGCACTCCACCCGCGAGTGCATGCCCACCACGCCGGCGGGCATGCTGTCGAGCGGGCGCACTTCGGCGCGCAGCAATTCTTCCTGCAGGGCCTGCGCGGCCGGCAGGTCGCGCCAGCGCGGCGACTCGAGCAGCGCCTCCAGGCGGGCGGCGTCGAGGCTTGAGACGATCAGGGCCGGGGGCGCCTGGTCGGGACGGCGGTCAGTCATGGGTCTGCTTCCTGGATGGGCCCCTTCGCTGGGGCTGTTGTCAGTCCTGAACGAACAGCGGGCGACGCTTGGCGCGCCGCCCGCTGTCGGTACGGTTCTACCGTAGCTCCGCTTGTGATGGCGATCAAGCGTCTGCGGCAGGATCCTGCGCCGGGTTCCCGGCGCCGGGCGGCGAATGATATTCGAACAGATCGCCCGGCAGCGAGCGGAACACCCCGGCGAGGTGGCGCAGGAACCCGTCCAGGGCCGACGTGCGGCGCCAGACCATGGCGATCCGGCGGCTGGGCGGGGGACTGTCGAAGGCCAGCAGGCGGATGTCCGGCGAGGGCGCCACCGGCGGCTTGACCGCCAGCGCGGGCAGCAGGGTCAGGCCGACGTTGGCGGCGACCATCTGGCGCAGGGTTTCCAGGCTGGTGGCGCGGAACTCGCTCTTCTCGTGCGCGCCGGCAAGGTGGCAGACCTCCAGCGCCTGCTCGCGCATGCAGTGGCCGTCCTCGAGCAGCAGCAGGCGCTCGCTGCCCAGGTCGCGCATGCGCAGCGATTCACGGCTGGCCATCGGATGCCCCTCGGGCACCGCCAGCACGAAGTCCTCCTCGAACAGCAGCTCGCTGTGCAACTGGTCGTCCTCGACCGGCAGGGCCAGGATCGCCGCGTCCAGCCGGCCCTCGCGCAGGCGCGCCATCAGTACGTCGCTCTTTTCTTCCACCAGCAGCAGCTCGAGCCGGGGGAAGCGGGCGCGCACCGCCGGCACCGCGTGCGGCAGCAGGTAGGGGGCCAGGGTGGGGAAGATGCCCAGGCGCACCGTGCCCGATTCGGGATCCTGGTCGCGGCGGGCGGCTTCCTTGAGCTGTTCGACCTCGGCCACGATCCGGCGCGCCCGCTCGGTGGCCTCGTGTCCGGCCGGGGTCAGCATCACCCGGCGCGGGTTGCGCTCCACCAGCGCCACGCCGAGCTCTTCCTCCAGCTTGCGGATCTGGGTGGACAGGGTCGGCTGGCTGACGAAGCACGCGGCCGCGGCGCGGCCGAAGTGCCGGTGGTCGGCCAGCGCGACCAGGTAGTACAGGTCGCGCAGGTTCACGGCCGTGCCGCCTGCCGCGCGCGCGGTTTCACGCTGCGGCCTTGTCCGCTGCGGCCGCCGGGGCCGAGGTGCGGATGATGTGGTCGAACGCGGCCAGCGCCGCGCGCGAACCCTCGCCCATCGCGATCACGATCTGCTTGTAAGGCGTGGTGGTGCAGTCGCCGGCGGCGAACACGCCCGGCACGCTGGTGCGGCCGTGGCCGTCGGTGACGATCTCGCCGCGCCCGGACAGCTCCACCGTGCCCTTGAGCCACTCGCTGTTGGGCAGCAGGCCGATCTGCACGAAGATGCCTTCCAGCGCGACCTCGCGGCTCTCGCCGCTGGCGCGGTCGGTGTAGACCAGCCCGTTCACCCGCTTGCCGTCGCCGAGCACCTTCGTGGTCTGGGCGCTGGTGAGCACGGTCACGTTGGGCAGGCTGTGCAGCTTGCGCTGCAGCACCTGGTCGGCGCGCAGCTGGCTGTCGAACTCCAGCAGGGTGACGTGGGCGACGATGCCGGCCAGGTCGATCGCGGCCTCCACGCCCGAGTTGCCGCCGCCGATCACCGCCACGTGTTTGCCCTTGAACAGCGGGCCGTCGCAGTGCGGGCAGTAGGCCACGCCCTTGTTGCGGTATTCGTTCTCGCCGGGCACGTTCATCTGCCGCCAGCGCGCGCCGGTGGACAGCACCACGGTCTTCGAGCGCAGCGAGGCGCCGTTGGCCAGCTTGATCTCGTGCAGGCCATCCTCGCCGGCGGGCACCAGCGCCTCGGCGGTCTGCAGATCCATGATGTCCACGTCGTACTCGCGCACGTGCTGCTCCAGCGCCGTGGCCAGCTTCGGGCCCTCGGTGTGCGGCACCGAGATCAGGTTCTCGATCGACAGCGTGTCCAGCACCTGGCCGCCGAAGCGCTCGGAGGCGACGCCGGTGCGGATGCCCTTGCGCGCGGCATAGACTGCCGCCGCAGCGCCGGCCGGGCCACCGCCCACCACGAGCACGTCGAACGGCTCCCTGGCCGCGATCTGCTCGGCCGCGCGCTTCTCGGCGCCGGTGTCGATCTTCGCCACCACCTGCTCCAGGCTCATCCGGCCCTGGTCGAACGGCTTGCCGTTGAGGAACACGGTGGGCACCGACATGATCTCGCGCGCCTCGACCTCGTCCTGGAACAGCGCGCCGTCGATCGCCACGTGGCGGATGTTCGGGTTCAGCACCGCCATCAGGTTCAGCGCCTGCACCACGTCCGGGCAGTTCTGGCAGCTGAGCGAGTAATAGGTCTCGAACAGGAACTCGCCTTCCAGGCCGCGGATCTGCTCCAGGGTCTCCTGGGCCGCCTTGGACGGATGTCCGCCGACCTGCAGCAGTGCCAGCACCAGCGAGGTGAACTCGTGGCCCATCGGCAGGCCGGCGAAGCGCAGGCCGATGTCCTCGCCCGGGGTTGTCAGGGCGAACGAGGGCTTGCGCTCGGCGTCGTCGCGCACGACCTCGACGCTGATGCGCGCGCTGGCGTCCTTCAGGTCGTCCAGCAGCGACAGCAGCTCGGCCGACTTTTCGCCGTCGTCGACCGAGGCGGTGATGTGGATCGGGCGCGTGGCGCGCTCCAGGTAGGCCTTGAGCTGGGCTTTCAGGTCGGGATCCAACATGGGGAGTCTCCTGGGTGCGGATGCGTGGGGTCGCGACGCACCGCGCAGCGGGCATCGGACGTGGGGGAGGGGAGGGAGTGAACCGGAGCCCGCGCGGGTCCGCGGCGTGCTGGCGTCGGCTGGCTGGCGATGCGGGCACGGGCTCCGGTTCACTCCCGCCCCGCGACTGCGGGACGGGAGCGAGTGGGGGAGGGACTGCTTAGATCTTGCCGACCAGGTCCAGCGACGGCTTGATGGTCTTCTCGCCTTCCTTCCACTTGGCCGGGCAGACCTCGTTCGGGTTGGCGGCGACGTACTGGGCGGCCTTGAGCTTGCGCAGGGTCTCGGTGACGTCGCGGGCGATGGCGTTGTCGTGGATCTCCATCGTCTTGATCACGCCTTCCGGGTTGATCACGAAGGTGCCGCGCAGGGCCAGGCCCTCGTCATCCAGGTGCACGCCGAAGGCGCGGGTCAGCTGGTGGGTCGGATCGCCGACCAGCGGGAACTGGGCCTTGCCGACGGCGTCGGAGGTCTCGTGCCACACCTTGTGCGAGAAGTGGGTGTCGGTGGTGACGATGTACACCTCGGCACCGATCTTCTTGAACTCCTCGTAGCTGTCGGCGGCGTCTTCGACTTCGGTGGGGCAGTTGAAGGTGAAGGCGGCCGGCATGAAGATCAGCACGGACCACTGGCCCTTGAGGTCGGCGTCGGTGACTTCGATGAACTCGCCGTTGCGGTAGGCGGTGGTCTTGAACGGCTGGACTTCGGTGTTGATCAGGGACATGGAATCCTCGTGGGGTTGGAGAGAGGGGGAAAGGCCGGCGGGCGTGCTGCCGACGTCGGGGTGAATGATAGGGGTGGTGAATTGATCTGTAAAATCGATAGATATGATTTAATTAATAGTCCGTATCAATCGAGTTCGTGGTTTGGGTAGGCGGGCAGGGGCTATTGTCATTTATGCTGCGATGCAGCAGCATTGATCCAGGTCAGGTGTTTGCTTGACCTTTTCCGTATCCGTACTCCCTCCCACGCGTATACGGAATTTCGGAAGGCGGCTTCGGCCGCCTTTCTTTTTGCGCGTGGATCCGGTGGTGCTGGCATGGAGTTTCGCCAGCGGAAATGACCGGGCCGTGTCGGGTGGGGCTGAATGGCTTTTGTTGTCCAGCGCCGTGAGCTGATGGGCCCCGTCGTCGTATCACCGCGCTCCCCCTCTTGCTGCAGGGATACGCCATGCGCCCGAGGCACGTTCTGTTGCAGACAGGGCCCGAACTGCAGTCTGCTGGCGACCTTCCGCCGGGAACCATAGGATGCGCCGATGAACCAGGTGCCCCCGACTTCCGACGCGCTGCTGCGGCAGGCGCGTGCGCGTATCGCGCCGCACGAGGCGTCGCTGCTGCTGGCGCACGTCCTCGGGCAGGCTCCCGCGTGGCTGTATGCGCATGGGGGTGATGTGCTTGCGGAGGCGGATGTCCGGCGCTTTTATGCGCTGGTCGAGCGCCGCGTCGCGGGGGAGCCCGTGGCCTACCTGACCGGCCGGCGCGGCTTCTGGACGCTTGATCTTGCGGTGAACCGCGACACCCTGATTCCACGGCCGGAAACGGAGCGGCTGGTGGAGCTTGCGCTGGAGCGGGTGCCGGCGGGTGCGCCGGTGAGGCTGCTGGACATGGGGACGGGCAGCGGCGCGATCGCGCTGGCCCTGGCCAGCGAGCGGCCCGGGGCACAGGTCACGGCCACCGATTGCAGCGCAGGGGCGCTGGAGGTGGCGCGCCGGAATGCGCTTGACCACGGCATCGCCAACGTGCGCTTCGTACAGGGGGACTGGTACCGGCCCGTGGCAGGGATGCGTTTCGACCTGATCGCCTCCAACCCGCCCTACATCGCCGGCGGGGACGTGCACCTGGAGCGCGGCGACCTGCGCTTCGAGCCTGCTGGGGCGCTGTCCCCGGGGGGCGATGGCCTGGACGCTCTGCGCATGATCGCCGCCGGGGCGCCGGAGCATCTGAGCCCCGGCGGCTGGCTGCTGGTTGAACATGGGCTGGAGCAGGGCGCCGCGGTGCGCGCGCTGTTTGTCGCGGCGGGGCTGGCGGCGGTGGAATCCGCCCGCGACCTCGAGGATCGGGAGCGGGTGACGCTCGGCCGCTTGCCGGCCGCCGCCGCGGGCGGCGGATGAGCGGCTGGTAAACTGCGCGGTTTGCAGACACAGGCTGGGAGTCCCGCATGCGCACGCTGTATCCGGAGATCGAACCCTACGACAGCGGCATGCTGCCGGTGGACGGGCGCCACACCCTCTATTACGAACAGTGCGGCAACCCCAAGGGCAAGCCGGTGGTGCTGCTGCACGGGGGCCCGGGCGGCGGCTGCAGCGACAAGATGCGCCGCTTCCACGACCCGACCAGGTACCGGATCGTGCTGTTCGACCAGCGCGGCTCGGGCCGCTCTACCCCGCACGCGGATCTGACCGACAACACCACCTGGCACCTGGTGGAGGATATCGAGACCCTGCGCGGGCACCTGGGTATCGAGAGCTGGCAGGTGTTCGGCGGCTCGTGGGGCTCGACCCTGGCGCTGGCGTACGCGCAGAGCCATCCGCGCGCGGTCACCGAGCTGGTGCTGCGCGGCATCTTCACCCTGCGCCGCTGGGAGGTGGAGTGGTTCTACCAGCAGGGGGCCTCGCGCCTGTTCCCGGAGGCCTGGGAGCAGTACGAGGCGGCGATCCCGGAGGACGAGCACGACGACTTCATCGGCGCCTACCACCGCCGCCTGACCAGCGATGACGAGGCGACCCGGCTGGCGGCCGCGCGCGCCTGGAGCGTGTGGGAGGCGGCGACGTCGTTCCTGCACGTGGACGAGGCGTTCATGCAGGATCACGAGGATCCGCAGTTCGCGCTCGCCTTCGCGCGGATCGAGAACCACTACTTCAGCAACCGCGGCTTTTTCGAAGTCGACGGCCAGCTGCTGCGCGACGTGTACCGGATGATCGATATCCCCGGCGTCATCGTCCACGGCCGCTACGACGTGGTCTGCCCGGTGGCCAACGCCTGGGACCTGCACAAGGCCTGGCCGAAGTCGGACCTGGTGATCACCCCGGCGTCGGGCCACTCCGCCTTCGAGGCGGAGAACGTCGACGCGCTGGTGCAGGCGACCGACCGGTTCGCCGGCTGAGCAGGGCGCCGGGGGCTTGGCCCCGGACTACGCGGGGCTGCCATCCGGGTTGCGGTCGATCATCCACAGCCCGGCCCAGAGCTTGAGGTCGAGTTCGTAGCCTTCGGCGTGTTTTTGCATGAGCCAGGCCGGGACGTCCGCGCGCGGCACCGCGTGGACGGTGATGTTCTCGCCGCCCACGCCGCCGCCTTCGCCGACCTTGCGCAGATCGCGCGCGCGCACCAGCACGATGCGCTCGTTGCTCATGCCGGCGGTGGTCGGGCCGGCCAGCAGCACGTCCAGCCTGCCGGGCTCCCAGCCGGTTTCCTCGACCAGCTCGCGGTGCGCGGCGCGTTCGATGGTGTCGTCGTCGAAGTCGTCGCCGATCAGGCCGGCCGGCATCTCGATCGCCGGCGCGCCAAGCGCTTCGCGATGCTGCTCGACGAACAGCACTTCGTCATCGGGCGTCACCGCGATCACCAGCACCGCCAGGCCTTCGCTGCTGTGGGTGCGCTCGCACCATTCCCAGCGGCCGCGCTTGACCAGCCGCAGCCATTTGCCTTCGTGCAGCAGCTCGGTGGTTGCTGCGGTTGCTTCGCTCATGCCGGTACCTCCGGATGCGTGCCGGCCAGCGGCAGGCCGGTGGCCTCGAGCATCCGCCGCCGGGTCATCGGGCCGAACGCCAGCGCCTGGCACAGCTCCGGCAGGGCGTCGCCGTCTGCCGGCGCGCGTGCGAACGGCGCGCCGGTGACGGGCGCATCGCAGGCAACCGTCGCCAGCTGCCGGTACAGCAGCGCCTCCTCGCGGTGTTCGCGCAGGCGGCTGGCGATCCCGGCCGCGCCGCGCAGGCGCAGGAACGGCACCTCGTCAATCCGCTCCAGCAGCGCATCCAGGCTGCCGAAGTGGGCCAGCAGCGCCGCCGCCGTCCGCGCGCCGACGCCGGGCACGCCGGGGATGTTGTCGATGCTGTCGCCGCTCAGGGCCAGGTAGTCGGCGATCTGCTCCGGGTGCACGCCGTGGCGCGCATGCACGCCGTCGCGGCCCCAGCGCACGCCGCGGGCGAAGTCCCACTGCTCGTCGCCGGTTTCCAGCAGCTGCGAGAGGTCCTTGTCCGCGGACACGATCACGCCGCGATGGCCCAGCGCGCGGCCCTGGCGCAGGGCGCTGCCGATGAGGTCGTCGGCCTCGTACTCGCGGTGCGAGAGCACCGGCAGGCCCAGCACCATGCACAGCGTGCGGCAGTAGGCGAACTGGCGCTTGAGCGTATCCGGCGCGGGCGGCCGGTTGGCCTTGTAGGGCGGGTAAAGCGCGTTGCGGAAGCAGCTGTCGTGGGCCTCGTCGAAGGCCACCACGATGTGCCGGGGGCGCTCGCGCTCCAGCAGCTCCAGCAGGAAACGGGCGAAGCCGTGCACGGCGTTGGTCGGCCAGCCGTCGGCGTCGTGGAAGTCGTCCGGCATCGAGTGCCAGGCCCGGAACACGTACAGGCTGGCGTCCACCAGGTGCAGCGGCGGGCGTGGCGCGGGGCTCACGGCTGCCAGTCGCTCAGCAGCGCGGCGGGATCCGGGCGCTCGCGCTCGGGCACTTCGCCCGATGCGGTGCCGATGTGGATGAAGCCGGCGATACGCTCGTCGGCGGACAGCCCCAGGCGCGTCAGCACCTGTTCGTCATGGGACGGCCAGCCGGTCAGCCACTGGGCGCCGAAGCCTTCGGCCTGCGCCGCGATGAGCAGCGAGAAGCACACGCAGCCGGCGCTGAGCAGGCGCTCCTGGGCGGGGATCTTTTCATCCTCCGGATCCAGCACGGCAACCACGGCGACCACCAGCGGCGCGTGCGAGAAGCGCCCGCGATCCTTGTCCAGCACCGCGGCCGGAGCGTCGGGGTCGCGTTCGCGGGTGATGCGCTCCAGCTCCTCGCCGAGCCGGTGCCGGGCATCGCCCTGGATGGTGATGAAGCGGAACGGAACCCGGCGGCCGTGGTCGGGCACCCGCACGGCGGCGGTCAGCATGCGCAGCAGGGTGTCGCGGTCGGGGCCGGGGGCGCCGAGCAGGCGGGCCGGGGTGGAGCGGCGGTTGGCCAGCGCCGGCGGGCCGTTGGTATCATTTGGGACGGGGTTCACAGACGTAACCTCGTGTATTCAGGATGGTATGCGGCATGGCGCGCAGCCCGCGCCTTTCCCCCGATTGTGACCCGAATGGCGTCCAGAGACGACATCGCAGACATTCCGCGCCCCCGCATGGCATCTTCCGGCAGCAGGGACGCGGAACGGATTCTTGAGCGGCTCAAGCGCGAGGCCGTGACCGAACTGGTGGGCGTGCTGTCCGGGTTCTGGAGCTCGATCGAAGAGCAGGTCAGGCTCGCGGCGCTGGCCGGCCATGACTTCAGCGCCGCCCAGGAAGACCGCGTCGCCGTGCTCGCGCTCAGCCATCGCGCGCTGGAGCTTGCCACCCGCTACCGCGAGGCGGTGGAGGCGGCGTTCGAAGGCTGGCGCGAGTCCGTGAGCGAGCCGGAACGCCCGCACGATCTGGAGCTGATGTCCGAAGGCGAGCTGGAGACGCACCTGGCCGGGCAGCAGATCATCGAACTGCTCGAACACCAGTTCCTGCATCCGCTGGCCCAGCTGGACGAGCGGCTGGAAGCGCTGGCGGCGAGCATCGGGATCGAAGGCACTCCGCGCAATCCGCTGCGCCCGGAGGTCGCGGTGTCCGCGTTCGTGGATCTGTTCGAGGCCGACGACCTCACTCCCGGCCTGCGCACGATGGTGTTCCAGCAGTTCGACAAGCGCCTGCCCAAGCTCCTTGGCGAGGTCTACTCCAAGGCCAACGCCACCCTGGCCGAGGCCGCGTACGGCGGAAACCGGCAGGGCGGCTACCGGCCACGGTCGGGGCGGCCGGCCGCCAGCGGCCAGGCCCGCACGGCGGAGGATCGTGGCCAGTGGACTCCCGACGGCGGGGTGGTGGAGACCGTCCCCCAGGGCGGCGGCTCCGCCGCACAGTCACCGGTCGCGGGAAGCGGGCAGGCAGGTGCGGCCGGCCCGGGTGGCGGCAGCGGTGGCCCCGGCGGGGCCCTGGCTGCGGGTGAAGCCGGCCAGCCGCTGCGCTATCGCGACATCGTGCGCGAACAGCTGCGCGCCTGGCGCGCCCGGGGCGGCTTCCAGCCGGTGGCCGCCGAAGAAGGCGACAGCGTGGCCGACGAGGTCACCGCGCTCGCCGATGCGGCTGCCGACGCCGCGGGCGAGTTGCTGGAAACCCAGGACATGCTCAACGTCGCCTCGCTGCTGCAGGGCGAGGATCCGGCGCCGTACGCGCGGGTGCTGGCCGGGGAAGACCGGCGCGCGCTGGCGGACGTGATCCGCGCGGAGATCCTCGGCGGCGTGGAGCAGCTGGGCCTGGATCCGAAGACCACCCGCTTCGCCGCCGACGAGGAGGATGCGATCGACCTGGTCGGCATCCTGTTCCAGTCGCTGTGCGAGGCCAACGACCTGCTGCAGCGGGCGCGCTCGATGTACGGCCGGCTGGTGGTGCCGTACGTCAAGGTGGCGCTGACCGACGACTCCATGTTCAACCGCCGCAGCCACCCGGCGCGGCGCCTGCTGGACGCGCTGACCGAGGCCTGCGACGGCAACACCGGGCAGAGCCCGCAGGATCGCGAAACCCTGGATCGCGCCGAGCACGCGGTCGACCGGGTGGTGGAGGAGTACCAGGACGACCAGGCGATCTTCGAACTGGCCGCCAGCGAGCTGCGCGACCAGCTGGACCAGCAGCACCGGCGTTCGGAAGTGGCCGAGAAGCGGGTCGCCGAAGCCATCCACGGCCGCGAGCGGCTGCTGGCCGCACGCCGCAACGCCGAGAGCCTGGTGGCCTCGCGCCTGGCCGGACGCCCGCTGACCCAGCCGATCGCGCAGTTCATCGATGAACACTGGCGCCACTACCTCACCCAGACCTGGCTGCGCGAGGGGCCGGAGTCCGAGCGCCACCGCAGGGCGATCGGCCTTGGCGACGCGATGGTGCAGGTGGATGCCGATGCCGCCCAGGTGCGCGGTTCGGCGGTTGCCGCCCAGCTGCTGGCGCTGCAGTCGCCGCTGGGCGAGTGCTACACCAGCTGCGGACTGGATGCGGCCGGCGCGCGTGACACGCTGGCGCGGATCATTTCCGCCCTGGCGATGCCCGATACCCCGCGCGCCACCCACGAGCCGCGGGGCCTGGCGCCCGAGCAGCCCGAAGACGAGGACAACGGCGTCCCGCTGCGCCTGGCGGGCGGGCTGGACAGCGTTGAGCACGATCCCGCGATCGCCGCACGGATGCGCCGGCTGCGGGTCGGACAGGGCCTGCGCCTGATCGACCGCCACGGCCGCGAGTCGGCCGGGCGCATCGCCTGGATCAGTCCGTTGACCTCGCGTTTCCTGATCGTCAACCGCCGCGGTGCGCGGCAGATGGTGGTCTCGCCGGAAGAGCTCGCGATGCTGGTGGCCAACGGCAGGGTGGTGGTGCGATCTGTCGATGCGCCGTTCGACGAAGCGATGAAGCAGCTGTGGCAGCGCTTGAACAAGGCGTCCGACGTCCCGCCACGCGCTGCCAACGGCTGACCGCATCCGCCCGCGCATTCACGGTGTGCGTGAAACCGCTGGCGTAAACTGCCAAGCTCGTCACGGGCTGCTACAGTCCGTGCGGCGAGCGGGGGGAGCAGAACAGGGACATGTCCGGTGTGCAGACCAAGGGTGGCCATGAGCATGGGCGCGCCGGCAGTCCGCGCGCCGAGCTCATGCCCTCGCTGGGCAGCGGCATGCTCGCCCAGCTGCAGCCGTTGCTGCTGGCGACCATCGACGCCGAGCGCAGCGGACTGGCGCGCCGGATGCGTGAAGACTCCCCGCCGTCGGATGGCGCCGAGGATCTGGCCAACCTCAATATCCTCGCCGGCGAGATCACCGCCTACGAGCGCCGCTGGCGCGCGCGCTTCAGCCATCCGCTGCGCACCTGGCCGGTGCCCGCCGCCTCGGTGGCGCGCGACGCCTTCAGCCTGGTGTCCGACGACGAACTGCAGGGCCAGCTGATCGGCCAGCCGACGATCGAGGCGCTCGAGCGCCGCCATGCCGACATCCTCGACACCATCGACAAGCGCCTGTGGTCGCTGGCCGCCGCCCTGGGCGGGGAGGTGCGTCCGGACAATCCGTTCGCGCCGCGCCACCTGGTGCAGGGATTCCTCGACACCTTCACCCCGGCCGATTGCGGGCCGCGGCTGCGCGCCGCGCTGGTGCGCCGCTTCGAGCGCCTGGCCGGAGAGGCGCTGGGCGAGGCCTACGCCTGGTGCAACCGCCAGCTGGCCGAGGCCGGAATCGCGTTGGCGGGCACCAGCGACTACGCCACCCTGGCCGCGGCGACCGTCGCGTCCCATCCGGCGTCCAGTGCGGCCAGGATCCAGATGTGGGGTGCCGACAACGCGCTCGAGCCGGCCCGGGCCAGCTGGCGCGCAAACCCCGCCGACGAGGGGGGTGCGGGGGATGCCGGCCGCGGCGTCGCCCTGCGGCACGCAATGCGCAAGCGCCGCGCGGCCACGGCCGCCGGCCGCGGTGACGGGGTGCGTCACCTGCGGCCGGAGGAGTTCATGGCCGCGCTTTCGCTGCTGCAGGGGGCGGCACCAGCGCCGGTTCCGGGCGGCGGCTACGCCGACGCGACGCGCGCAGGCCTGCTGGGCGTGACGGCCAGCCTCGGGATCGACAGCAATTCAGCGGCACCCTCGCCCGAGCAGGAGGATGCGCTGGATCTGGTCGGCCTGCTGTTCGACCAGCTGGCCGGCAACCACCAGCTGCAGGACGCCGCGCGGGAGCAGCTGGGCGGGCTGGTTCTGCCCTACCTGCGCCTGGCGCTGGAAGACCCGCGGCTTTTCGAACGGCCGGCGCCGCCCGCGTTGGAGCTGCTGGCACGCCTGGTGGCGCTGTGGGACGCCAACCCGGCCGAATCCGACCAGGATGCACAGCGGCACGGTCTGGCCGACGTTGCCGCCCGCGAGCTGGTGGAGGAATACCACGGTGATGCCGGGGTATTCGCACATGTCCTGGCGCGCCTGGACGCCGCCCTTGAGCCGCTGGAGCGGCGGGCCACGATCAGCGGCCGCCGGGCCTGGCAGGCCATCGAGGGCGGCGAACGCCTTGACGCCGCCCGCCAGGCGGCCGACCGGGCGCTGGCTGCACGCGTGGGCGACAGGCCGCTGCTGCCCGCGGTGGCCGGCTTCCTCCAGGATCAGTGGCGGCAGTCGCTGGCCCAGGCGTGGCTGCGGTCAGGCCCCGACTCGCAGCGCTACGCCGAAGCGGCGGCGCTGGGGGATGCGCTGGTGGAGCTGGACGCTGCGGCTGCGCAGGCAAGCGGCGCGGCGGTCGCGGATCAGCTGGTCGATCTCCAGCCGAGGCTGCAGGCGTGCTACCTGGCCTGCGGGCTGGACGCGTCGGCCGCGGGCAACCTGCTGGCCGGGCTGGTGTCGGAGTTCGCCAATCCCGACATGCCGCGCCGGAACCACGACTTCACGCCGCTGTCGAAGTCCGCTCCCGGTGGCACCGCAGATGGCGGCGGCCAGGCATCGTCCGGCGTGGAGCCCGGACAGGTGCTGGCATGGATCAGGGATGGCGAGCCGGCGCGCGCGCTGCGGCTGGTGTGGCGCAGCCCGCTGACCGGCGCCAGCCTGCTGGTCAATACCCAGGGCACGCGCGAGCTGCTGCTGCGTCCGGAAGAGCTTGCGCGGATGCTGGCTGACGGCAGCCTCGTGCCGCGGCCGACGGAAGGCCCGGTGGAGGCCGCGCTGGCCGGCCTGGAAGCGGCGGCGGCATCTCCGGACGCGGACTGATTCGCGCTAGGATGGGCCAAGAGGGAACACGGAGAGCGGGATGAGCCTGACCATCGGTGTCGCGCGCGAGACCGCGCAAGGGGAGCGGCGGGTCGCCGTCACGCCGGAAACCTGCGGCAAGCTCGTCGCCGCCGGCGCCAGCGTGCGGGTCGAGCGTGGCAGCGGTGCCGGCGCGCATTTTCCTGACCAGGCCTATGAGGACGCAGGCGCCACGCTGGCCGACTCGGCCGCGGCCGCGCTTGGCGATGCCGACCTGGTGCTGTGCGTGCAGCCGCCGGAAGCCACGGCGATCCCGCTGTTGAAGCAGGGCGCGGCGCTGGTCGGGATCCTGCAGCCGCAGTCGGATCCGGCGCGCGCCGAGGCGCTGGCCGCGCGCGGCATCGTCGCCTTCCCGCTCGAACGCCTGCCGCGCACCACCCGCGCCCAGGCCATGGACGTGCTCAGCTCGCAGGCCGGCATGGCCGGCTACAAGGCGGTGCTGGCGGCGGCCTGGCTGGCACCGCGGTTCTTCCCGATGCTGACCACCGCGGCCGGCACCATCCGGCCGTCGAAGGTGCTGGTGATCGGCGCCGGTGTGGCGGGCCTGCAGGCGATCGCCACCGCCAAGCGGCTGGGCGCGCAGGTGGAGGGCTTCGACGTGCGCCCGGAGACCCGCGAGCAGATCGAGTCGCTGGGCGGCCGTTTCCTGGATCTGGGCGTGAGCGCCGCGGGCGAGGGCGGCTATGCGCGCCAGCTCACCGACGAGGAGCGCGCCGAGCAGCAGCGGCGGCTGGGCGAGTACCTGAAGAACATCGACGTGATCGTATGCACCGCCGCGGTACCCGGGCGGCCGGCGCCGAAGATCGTCAGCGCGGCCATGGTGGAGGGCATGAAGCCCGGCACCGTGGTGGTCGACCTGGCCGCCGAAACCGGCGGCAACTGCGAGCTGACCCGGCCCGGCGAGACCGTCGAGCACGGCGGGGTGTCGATCGCCGGCCCGCTGAACCTGGCCAGCCAGGGTGCCCAGCACGCCAGCGAGATGTACGCGCGCAACGTGCTCAACTTCACCCGGCTGCTGATCAGCGAGGAGGGCGCGCTCGCGTTCGACTGGGAAGACGAGCTGCTGGCGAAGACCGTCTGGCCCGAGCGCGAGGCGCCACCGGCGTAAGACGCGCTCCTACTCCGATGCCGGGTTGGCTTCCAGCCAGGCGCGGCGCTGCTCGGGGCTCATCTCCTTCCAGCGCTTGCGCAGCGCCTCGCGTTCGGCGTCGGGCATCTCGCGCATGCGGTGGTAGAGGGCGCGCGCTTCCTCGCGGCGCTCCGGGCTCATGTCACGCCAGCGCTTCATGCCGTGGTGCGCGCTGCGGCGCTCGGCGGGCGTCATCTGCTGCCAGCGCTCGGCGTGGCGCAGCATGCGCTCGCGGTGCTCGGGGGCATCGTTCCAGCGGTCGCGCACGGTGGACATCAGCGTCTCGCGCTGGTCGGCGGTGAGCTGATCCCATTGCGGCAGCTGCTGCCCGGATTGCGCCATCGCCGGCATCGCCAGGGCGGCGGCCAGCGCGAGTGTCAGGGTGAGGGTGGGGAATCGCATGGGTTACTCCATCGCCAGGGGCTGGGCGTCCGAATCCAGCCACACGAACAGGTCGGGGTCTTCGTTGAACGCGATCAGCGGGTCGTCATAGGGGTCGAAGGCGGGCAGCGTTTCCGGTGCCTCGGCCAGCGCCGGGGCCGGGAGGGCCTGCGGGTCTTCAGGTGCCACCAGCGCATGCATGCCCACCGCGAACACGAACACCGCGGCGCAGGCGGTCGCCAGCGACCAGCCCAGCGCGGGCGTCGGCCGCCAGCCGCGGCGCGCCGGGGCGGCGGCGCTGCGCGGGCGCAGCCGCGCCAGGGTGTGCTGCGGCACGCGGTCGACCGCTTCGGCGTGGATCGCCCGTGCGATCTGGTCGATGCGCTCGCTGCTCTCGTACTCGCCGTTCATTGGAACTCCTCCAGTTGCTTTTGCAGCGCGCCGCGGGCGCGCGACAGGTGTGTCTTGACCGATCCCTCGCTGCAGCCCATCACCTTTGCGGTGGTGGCCACGTCCATCTCCTCCAGCACCCGCAGGGTGAAGGCCTCGCGCTGGCGCCGCGGCAGTTCGCGCAGCGCCTGGGACAGCCGTTTCCAGGCTTCGCGGCCGTCGTGGGCCCGGGACGGGTCGGGCCCGCTGTCGGCCCAGTCCAGGCTTTCTCCCTCGCGCTCGTCGGCGCTGGTCATCCAGCCCAGCCGGAACGTGCGCCGGCGCTGGGTGTCGATGATCCGGCTGCGCAGGATCGTCCAGAACAGCGCCGTCCACTCGTTCTCCGGGCGATCGGCATAGCCGAGCATCCGGGTCATCGCGTCCTGCACCACGTCCAGCGCGTCGTCGCGGCTGCGCAGGCCGAGCTCGGCGAAGCGGAACGCGCGGCCGCGCACGGACGCGAAGAATTCTTCCAGCGTCTGCGCCGGGCGGGTCTCGGCGTTGGCGGCGGTGGCGGATACGTCCATCCCGGCCAGCTTACCGCCGGCCGCCCGCGCCGGCGCGGCCTGGGGCAGGGGGGATCGCCTGGCGAGATTGCCGTCCACCGTCGAGTCGCGTTCCATTCCGGGTTCGCCAACGTCAACGCGCCAGTGCCGCCGGGGTTGACGTACTGGCGCGCGATTCATGTCCGGTTATGATGCGGGGCAACGCCTATCCGGGCAGGGGAGCAGGCACTGATGGACGGATTCGCCGCGCTGTACATCTTCATGCTGGCCGCGATCGCCGGCCACGTGATCATCTCGCGGGTGCCGGTGATCCTGCACACGCCGCTGATGTCGGGCTCCAACTTCATCCACGGCGTGGTGCTGATCGGGGCCATGATCGTGCTCGGCCATGCCGACACCACCGCCGAAAAGGTCATCGGGTTCATCGCGGTGATGATGGGCGCGGGCAACGCGGCCGGCGGCTACGTGGTCACCGAGCGCATGCTGGAGATGTTCAAGTCCAGCAAGAAGCCCGGGGACGGCGGCAAGGAGGGCGCGCCATGAGCTGGACACTTCCCGAAACGCTGCGGCTGGTGGTCGAGTCCAGCTACCTGGTGGCCGCGGCCCTGTTCCTGCTGGGCCTGCAGCGCATGGCCTCGCCACGGACTGCGCGCAGCGGCATCCAGTGGGCCGGCGTGGGCATGCTGCTGGCCACGGTGGTGACCTTCTTCCAGCCCGGACTGGAGAACATCGCCCTGATCCTGGTCGCGATCGTGATGGGAACGGCGCTGGCGTGGTATTCGGGCAAGAAGGTGCCCATCACCGACATGCCGCAGATGGTGGCGATGTACAACGGCCTGGGCGGCGGCTCGGCGGCGGCGATCGGCGCGGTGGAGCTGCTGCGCTGGTCGGGCGGCAATCCTTCACCGGGCGTGACCGGGCAGGTGCTGGCGGTGACCGGCGCGCTGATCGGCGCGGTGGCGCTGTCGGGCTCGCTGATCGCCTGGGCCAAGCTCGACGGGCGCATGGACAAGCGCTACGCGTTCCCGGGCATGCAGGTGTTCAATTTCCTGGTGTTCGCTTCGGCCATCGTGCTGGGCGGGCTGGCGATGTGGACGCTGGGCGTGCCGTGGATCATCGCCTTCTTCCTGGTGGCGCTGGCGCTGGGCGTGCTGATGACCCTGCCCATCGGCGGCGCCGACATGCCGGTGGTGATCTCGCTGTACAACGCGCTGACCGGGCTGGCGGTGGCCTTCGAGGGCTACGTGCTGGGCAACGAGGCGCTGATCATCGCCGGCATGATGGTCGGCGCGGCCGGCATCCTGCTCACCCGGCTGATGGCCAAGGCCATGAACCGGTCGATCAAGAGCGTGCTGTTCTCCAGCTTCGGCGGTGGTGGCGAGGCGCAGGCGATCGAGGGCAGCCAGAAGCCGATCGAGGCCGGCGACGTGGCGGCGATGATGGCCTACGCCGAGCGGGTGGTGATCGTGCCCGGCTACGGCATGGCCGTGGCCCAGGCCCAGCACAAGATCTGGGAGCTGAGCCAGAAGCTGATCGAGCGCGGGGTGAAGGTGAAGTTCGCCATCCACCCGGTCGCCGGGCGCATGCCCGGGCACATGAACGTGCTGCTGGCCGAGGCCGGGGTGCCCTACGACCTGATCGTGGACATGGACGACATCAACCCCGAGTTCAAAAATACCGACGTGTCGCTGGTGATCGGCGCCAACGACGTGGTCAACCCGGTGGCCAGGACCGATCCGGCCAGCCCGATCTACGGCATGCCGATCCTGGACGTGGTGGATTCGAAGAACACCATCGTGATCAAGCGCGGCAAGGGCACCGGCTTCGCCGGGATCGAGAACGCGCTGTTCTACGCCGACAACACCCGCATGCTGTACGGCGACGGCGCCGACATGGCCAACGCCCTGGTGACGGAGCTCAAGGCGCTCGACGGCGGGCACTGACGGCCGCCGCGGGCTCCGGCAAGGGCCCCGGGCTCAGCGCGACAGCACCGCGGCGATGATGACGCCGGCCGCCAGCCACGCGGCATCGGCGGCCGAGTGGCTGGTCTGGATCAGGTTCCAGACGTGGTAGGGGCCGAGCCTGGTGGCGGCCTCCCACGGCGTCAGGCCGAACATCCGCCCCAGCAGGCCGCCGACCACCACCCACAGTGACACCGCGATGCAGACCGCGGTGGCCAGCACGCCCCACAGCGCCCGCCAGGCGCCCGGGCGCACCTGTGCCATCCGCAGCAGCAGGGCCGCGTCCAGCGCCGCCACCACCGCCATCCAGCTGGCCACGCCGGCGGTCGCCATCGACACCAGCACCCACAGCGCCGCGCAGCCGGCGATGCCCAGCAACAGCAGCAGCACCGCGAGCCAGGGCCGGGGCGGGGGGTTGATCGAGGTCATGGAGGCGCGGATTCCGGGGCGCGACAGCATACCGTCACCGGGGCGGGGCGATACAATGGGCGCCATGTACTCCCGAACCAGCGAACCCGTGCGTTTCGAGCGCGACTGCCCCGCCGTCCTGGTGCCCCAGGGCGATGCGGTGACCCTGCCCGTGGGCAGCGCCGGCTACATCACCCAGGCCCTGGGCGGCAGCTATACGGTGTTCGTGGAAGGCAACCTGTTCCGCATTGCCGGCAAGGACGCGGACGCGATCGGCAAGGAGGTGCCGCCGCCGATCGAGCTGCCCGAGGGTGCCGATGAGAGCGCGGTGGAAAAGCTGGTGTGGGCGCAGCTGCGCACCTGCTTCGACCCGGAGATCCCGATCAACGTGGTTGATCTGGGCCTGGTGTACGAGGTGGTGGTGGAGCCGGCCGGCGACGGTCAGCGCAAGGTCTCGGTGCAGATGACCCTGACCGCGCCGGGTTGCGGCATGGGCGAGATCCTGGTGGACGACGCCCGCAGCCGGATCGAGATGATCCCGACGGTGGCCGAGGCCGACGTGGAGCTGGTGTTCGACCCGCCCTGGAACGCGACCATGATGTCCGAGGCCGCGCGCCTGGAAACCGGGATGTTCTAGCGCTCGGCGAGCGCGTCGGCATCCGCAAGGGCCAGCGCGCGGTCGTCGGGTGAGGGCAGCGCGGCGGTCAGCCACGACAGGTCGGCGCCGGCCAGGCCCTTGTCCGCAGCCAGGAGCGGGCCGGCGTGTTCGCGGCAGGCGTCCGAACGCGTACGTGCGGGGATCAGGCTGTGCACTTCGAGCACGGCAGGGGCGTCCTTGAGCAGGTGTGCCTGGGCATCCAGCCGCGCCAGCAGCTCGCTGGCGCGGTCGCCTTCCTCGCGCGCCAGCGACAGCACCACCTCGACCTGCTCCAGCCGCCGGGCCAGCGTCCAGGTGTCATCGGGCACGTGGTGCCAGGCGGCGGCAAGGTGGCGTTCGCCCGCGTCCCAGTCGCCGCTGGCCGCTGCGGCTTCGGCCAGGCCGGTTTCGGCCAGCGCCAGCATCCAGCCGTGGCCCGATTCCCCGGCCCGGGTGCGGACTTCGTCGAACAGGTGGCGCGCCTGGTCGGGCATGCCGGAGCGACTGAGCAGCGCCGCGCGGGCCAGCTGCAGCCACAGCTGGTCGGGGCCCTGCAGGGCCAGCGCTTCCATGTCGGTGGCCGCCGCATCCAGCTGGGCGAGCGCCTGTTGGCCATGTCCGCCCAGCTGCAGCAGCTCGGCTTCGAGCAGCCGGGCCTGGATGGCGATGCCCGGGTGTCCGGCGGCCCCGCAGCGCGCCAGCTCGGCCCGCGCCCGGGCCAGGTCGCCCTGCTGCAGGAACAGGCCGGTGCGCACGCACGCCGTCCGCGCGGCGGCGAGCGCGGAGATTTCCGCGGGCGCATCAATGGCCGCGTCCGCCGGCGCGTGCTGTTCCAGCACGGCCAGCGCCTGGCCCGTCAGCCCGCGCAGCTGCAGCAGGTAGGCGTCGAAGTGGGCGACCCAGCTGGCCCGGTCACCCTGCAGGGCGGCCTCGCGCAGCCGGGCGATGCGCCGGGCGGCGCTGTCCAGGTCGCCCAGCATCACGTCTTCGTTGAGCAGATCCAGATCCATCTGGTGCTGCCAGAAGGCGTTGCCGGCCTCCCTGGCCACCGCGAACGCCTGGTCCAGGCGTTCGCGGAAGCGATCGTGCTGGCCGGCCTGGTAGTGGCGGTAGGCGACCAGGCGCAGCAGCTCGATCTCCACGTTCCGGTAGCCGCCCCGGCGGGCTTCCCCGAGCAGGGTGTCCAGCATCGGGCTGTCGGCGGCGTCGGGGGACTGCACCAGCTCGGCCTGGTAGCGCATGTAGTTGGCATTGACGGGGCTGCCGGCGGCTTCGAACTGGCGGGCGGCCTGTTCCAGCATCACCAGCCCGGCATCCGTGCGCATCAGGTTCAGCTCGGCCTGGCCGAGCATCATCAGGGCGTGGCCGCGTTCAAGCTCCCATCCGCTGCCCGCCATCTGGGCCAGGCGGGCGGCTTCGCGCGCGCTGGAGCGGGCGCTGTCCGGATCCCCCCGCATCAGGCCGGCGTGGGCCAGGCCCAGCTGCCGGCCGATCTGGATTCCGGTCGGCTGGCGTTCCCACGCCGGCCCGGACAGGATCTGCAGCGCCTGTTCCGCGTTGCCCGAGCGCACCAGCAGGCGGGCCTGCTCAAGGGCCAGGCCGGGACGCCCGGGGTGTTGCCGGACGAGCGCGCCGTAGGCTTCGGCCGCCTGCGCGATCCTGCGCGGGTTGATCGACAGCTCCTGCGCCTGGAGCAGCTGCGCGGCCTCGTCGGGCAGCGGCCGCAGCAGCCGGCGGGCCAGCGACGCCTGTTCCATGGCCGCCGCGGTCTGCCCCAGCCTGGCCTGGGCGTGTGCCAGATCCAGCCGGACGAGGCCGAATCCGGGTGCGTCGTGCATGACCTGCTGCGCGCTGGACACCACGCCGGGCCAGTCGCGCGCCTCCACGGCCGCGTGGACGCGGGCGTAGTCGCGGGCGCTGTCGGCGTCCAGCTCCAGCGTTGGCCACTGGCTCTTTGCGCGCCCCGGAAGCAGTCTTGCCAGCAGCTGCTGCGACAGTTCGTCGACCAGCGCCGGCATCTGCGCCGCCGGCCCGCGCAGCTCGGTCTGGAACTCCTCGCCGCCGGGATCCGCTGCCAGCCGTACCCGCAGGAAGGCTTCGCCGGCGTCCGCGGTCGACTGCCCGGACGAGAGCAGCAGGATGACGGGCTTGAGCGGGGTGATGTCCGAGGCCAGATCCGCTTCGTCCAGCACGGTCACTTCCGGCAGCTGGGCGAGTTTCCAGCCGAGCCACGCCTGCAGCAGCCTGGCCGGCCAGCCACTGTCGTCGTCGGCGTGCTTGCCCACTTCGACCAGGGCCACCGCGATCGGCGCCTCGGCGGCGGCGGCTGCGGCCCCGCGGGTCTGCTGCCAGCTGAAAACGCCGGCGGCCAGGCATGCGAGCATGGCCAGGGCGCCGGCCATGAGCCGGTATCCGGCGGCGTGCCGTGAGCTGGCGGGCGGCGCGGGTGCCGCCGTTGCCGCGGGCGTGGCGGCGTCCGCGGCTGCCAGGGCCTCGACCGGGCCCGGGGGTTCGAACACGTAGCCGCTCCCGGCCACGGTGCGTATCCAGTGCCTGCGCTCGGGGCCCAGGGCCTTGCGCAGCATCCACACGCTCTGGGACAGGTTGGCATCCTCGACCACGACCCCGCTCCAGACGCGTTCAAACAGCGCGGTGCGGGTGTGCAGCACCCGGGGCTCGGCCAGGAACAGCAGCAGCAGCTCGAACATGCGGTTGGGCAGTTCGGCGTGTCCATCCGGGCGCTCGACCCGGCGGTAGACCAGGTCGATCTGCAGGTCGTCCACGGCCAGGCGCAGGGTGTCCGCGGCCCAGGGCGGGCCAGGGGGTCCGGCGGTGGTTGCTGCCACGTAGTTTCCCTCCCAGGAACAGCCAGCTGCGACACGGCGCGTCGTCCGATCCTTCCGGGGATCGGCATTGCATTGTGGTCGGGAAATCCACCGGCCGGCCCCGAACGGCGGTTCGGCGTGCCAATAACCCGATCACGGTCACAGTTTGTGACGTATTTGAGAACTTTTTGACCCGCAGGCGCAAGTGTTGGGGTGGATATCGACCTAAAACGTCGGTGTGCGGTCGCACCGGAAGGCGGCCGAGCGTGACTTCCCGGCGGGCCTGCGCAAGCGGACAACGCCCGGAGGCGAGTGCGATGCCGGTGTCAGGGAGGCGCCGGGACAGGGAAGTCGGTGGTGGCAGCAGCCGCTGCAAGCCGGTCGGGCCGCACGTCCGGGCCGGCGGACCCGGGCAATGGCAAGGAGGGCCTTGCCCGGTGTCTTTGGACGTGTGACCGGCGGCAGCCGGATATGCAGGCGATCGGGGGCGCAGGCGGGATCCAGCCATGCCGGTGCGACAACCGCGTCCGCGGGACAACCGCGGCCTTTGGCTCAATATCGTGGGAGGCTACAAGATGAAGCTTGCAACCGGATTGCCAATGCAGGTCAAGGCGCTCGCCGCCGCGACCGCGCTTTCCCTTTCGATGTCCGCATATGCCGCGGACGAGCTGTCCAACCTGCAGCTGGCGCAGAAGCCGATCAGGGGGCAGTACATCGTGGTTCTGAAGGAAGACACCGCCGCGCTGGCAAGCGAGGCGCTGCAGATGGGGCCCCAGGCTGCCCGTCCGCAGGTCGCCGAAGTCGCCACGTCGCTGGCGCGTTCGCATCGCCTGGACGTCGTGCACTCGTATGAGAACGTGTTGCGCGGGTTCGTGGCCCGTGCCGATGACAGGGCGCTGGCGCGCCTGCTTGCCGACCCGCGGGTCGAATTCGTCGAAGAGGACGGCATCGTCAGCATTTCGGCCACCCAGAACAACGCGACCTGGGGCCTGGATCGCATCGACCAGCGCAACCGGCCGCTCAACGGCACCTATGTGTACGACACCACCGCGTCCAACGTGCATGCCTACGTGATCGACACCGGCATCCGTGCCTCCCACAACGATTTCGGTGGCCGCGTGGGCAGCGGCTACAGCGCGATCAACGACGGCCGCGGCAGCAACGACTGCAACGGCCACGGCACCCACGTGGCCGGCACCGTCGGCGGCGCGACCTGGGGCGCGGCGAAGCAGGTCAGGCTGTACCCGGTGCGGGTGCTGGGCTGCAACGGCTCGGGCACCAATTCCGGCGTGATCGCCGGCATGGACTGGGTCGCCGGCAACCACACCAAGCCGGCGGTGGCCAACATGAGCCTGGGCGGCGGTGCCTCCACCGCGACCGACCAGGCCGTCACCCGCATGCGCAACGCCGGCGTCACGGTGGTGGTCGCCGCGGGCAATGACAGCGCCAACGCCTGCAGCTTCTCGCCGGCGCGCTCGACCTCGGCGATTACGGTCGGCTCGACCACCAGCACCGATGCACGCTCGTCGTTCTCCAACTACGGCAGCTGCGTGAACATCTTCGCCCCCGGCTCGTCGATCACCTCCGCCTGGCACACCAGCAATACGGCCACCAACTCCATCAGCGGCACTTCGATGGCGGCACCGCACGTGGCCGGCGCCGCGGCGCTGTACCTGGCCAACAACCCGGGCGCGACCCCGGCCCAGGTGGAAAGCGCGATCAACTCCAACGCGACCACCGGCGTGGTGGGCAATCCGGGCAGCGGCTCGCCCAACCGGCTGCTGTACTCCCGGTTCGGCGGCGGTGGCGGTGATCCGGGTCCCGGCCCGGGCCCCGGTCCCGGTGAGCTGGGCAACGGGGTGCCGGTGACGGGCGTTTCGGGTGGCAGCGGCAGCACCCAGTACTGGACGATCACGGTGCCGTCGGGCGCCACCAGCCTGACCATCAGCATGGCCGGTGGCAGCGGGGATGCCGACCTGTACGTGCGCCGCGGCGCGCAGCCGACCACCTCCACGTACGACTGCCGCCCGTACCGCTCCGGCAACAACGAGACCTGCACCTTCAACGCGCCGCAGGCCGGCGTGTACCACGTGATGGTGCGCGGCTACTCCTCGTTCTCCGGCGTGACCCTGACCGGCAGCTACCAGGCCGGGGGCGGCGGTGGCGGAAACCAGCTGCAGAACGGCGTGCCGGTCACCGGCCTGTCCGGAGCGGCGAACAGCGAACGCCGGTACACGTTCAACGTGCCGTCCGGTGCCAGCAACCTCGCCATCCGGATCAGCGGTGGCAGCGGTGACGCGGATCTGTACGTGCGCCGCAATGCCGCACCGACCACCTCCACCTATGACTGCCGTCCGTACCGGGCCGGCAACAACGAGGGCTGCACGGCTGCCTCGCCGCAGGCGGGCACCTACCACGTGCTCGTGCGGGGGTACCAGTCGTACTCCGGGGTCACCCTGACCGCCAGCCACGACTGACCTGGCGACTGCGTGACCATGCGGCCACCCCGGTACACTCGGGGTGGCCGCAACGTTTGTTGCAACACGGGTGGGTCATGGACACGGGCATCGAGCTGCCGGGCGACGGGCCCTGGCAGCGCTTCATCATCAAGTACCGGGGTGACAGCGAACCCGGTCGCGACACCCGGCAGGTGCAGGCGCGGCTGGATCGGGCCGCTGCCGCGGTGGCGCAGGGCGATGCGGGCGGGCTGCGGCTGTCATGGCTGCGCCGGCTCGGCATCGGTGCCGACGTGTTCAAGGCCGACCGGCCGCTGCAGCGCGCGGCCGCGCGGCGGCTGATGCAGGCGCTGGCGGCCGACCCCGACCTTGAATACCTGGAAGTCGATGGGCTGATGCAGGCTTACCCGCAGCCGGGCGGGTTGCCGGACGCGTCCTGAAACGCCGGCTCAGTCGACCGCTTCGAAGCGGTTGGCGTCCACGTTCTTGCGAACCCTGGCCGGATCCCAGATGCGCCCGTTCATGGCGATCCAGGTGCCGGCCGGCAGCGACTGCACCGCGCCAACCGCGGTGCCGATGTTGAACTCCGCGTCCGAGCCGCGGAAGCGGGCCGGGTTGAGGGCGCCGGTCAGCACGATGGTCTTGTCCAGTCCCTCCAGCGCGCGCGCCGTCTCCACCATCGAATCGGTGCCGTGGGTGATCAGCACGTGTCGGGTGGCCTGGGCGGCGATGGTGGCGCGGATCAGGCCGCGGTCGGCATTGGTCAGGTGCAGCGAGTCCTTGCGCAGGATCGGGATCACCCGGAACCGGAACGCCACGCCCAGCTCCTGCAGGATCCGCCCGATCTGCGGCTCGCCGACCTGGAAGTCCGACTTGTCGTCGAAATACACCTTGTCGATGGTGCCGCCGGTGGTGACGATCAGCAGCTCTTCCATTCGGGTTGTCCAGCCGGCAGCAGAGGGGCGGATATTCTAGCCGTCCGGGCCCGGCGGCGGAGCCGGCTTGCGGCCGAAGCGGGCCGACAGGCCCGGCCAGCTCGCCAGCAGCACGATCGCCACCGCCAGCACCACTTCGACCAGCGCGAACACGCGCACGGACGGGTCGCTCCAGGCATCCATCACCCCGTGGCTGAACCACAGCAGCCCCAGCACCCCCGACCAGAACCCGGCCAGGCGGCTGCCGCGCAGCACGCCAACGGCCAGCAGCAGCGGCGGGGCGATGAACACGATCAGCGCGGTGGCCAGGTGCCCGCGGCCGAGGAACCAGGCCGCGAACAGCGCCGCCAGCGCGAGCAGGGTGGCGCCGTGGAGCAGGCGGAGGGTGCGCGTGCTCATGGCGCCAGCCTCGCGGCCAGCGTCGCCACCCGCCTGCCCAGGGCGCGCGCAAGCTGCGCTTCTTCGTCCGTGGGCTGCGGGTCGTCGTCGCTGCCGGCCACGTGGCTGGCGCCATAGGGCGTGCCGCCGCTGCGGGTGGTGCTCAGCGCCGGCTCGGTGAACGGGATCCCCACCACGACGCAGCCGTGGTGCAGCAGCGGCACCAGCATCGACAGCAGGGTCGACTCCTGGCCGCCGTGCATGGTGGTGGTGGAAGTGAACACCCCGGCCGGCTTGCCCACCAGGGTGCCGCTGGCCCACTGCGCGCCCAGCCCGTCGATGCAGTGCTTGAGCGGCGCGGCCATGTTGCCGAAGCGGGTGGGGCTGCCCAGCAGCAGGCCGTCGCACTCGTCGAAGTCGGCGGCCTCCACGAACGGCGCGCCCTCGGCCGGCACCGGCGGCGCCGCGGTCTGCGTCACCGGCGCTACCGGCGGCACGGTGCGCAGGCGCGCGCTCGCGCCGTCCACTTCCTCCACGCCACGGGCGATCTGCCGCGCCAGCCGCGCCACCGAACCGTTGCGGCTGTAGTAGAGCACCAGGATCTCGGCCATCGTCGCCTCCGTGAAAGCGGCCAAGGATAGAGCAAGCAGCAATCCAGGGCGGGTGCGCTGGCGTGACCGCTCTTCGGGTAACCTCGCCCGGATGGAGCCTTTGGCCACCCTGCAACGCTGGAAGGAGCACCTGGTTGATCGCGCCCGCGCGCGCTCGTTCGCCCGCTTCCTCGGCCGCCGCTTCCTCGACGACCGCCTGTTCGAAGCGGCCGGCGCGCTTTCGTTCACCACCCTGCTGGCGCTGGTGCCCCTGTCGATCGTGGTGTTCGGCGTGCTCTCGGCGTTCCCGGTGTTCGAGCAGTGGAGCGAGATGCTGCGCGACTTCATCTTCGCCAACTTCGTGCCCAGTGCGGCGCAGGCGGTGGAGTCCTACCTGCTGCAGTTCTCGCTCAACACCGGCCAGCTGACCGCCGTGGGCGTGATCACCCTGGTGGTGACGGTGCTGATCACCCTGCAGGGGGTGGAGACCACGTTCAACCGTATCTGGCGGGTGAAGTCGGCGCGGCCGCAGATCTCGCGCTTCCTGGTGTACTGGACGGTGCTGACCCTGGGCGCGCTGGTGGCCAGCGCCTCGATCGCGGTGATGACCAGCGTGTTCGCGCTGGATATCTTCCGCACCGTGTCCGGGGCCTGGCTGCAGCGCAACCTGGTGGGGGCGGCGCCGTTCGTGATCGAGCTGGTGGCGATTGCCGCGATCTACCGGGTGGTGCCGCACCGCACGGTGAAGTGGAAGCATGCGTTCGCCGGTGCGCTGCTGGCGGCGGTGCTGCTGGAAGTGCTCAAGCGGCTGATCGCGCTGTACCTGGGCAGCTTCGATGCCTATGAGCGCATCTACGGTCAGGTCGCGTTCTTCCCGATCCTGCTGCTGTGGATCTACCTGGCCTGGGCCTCGGTGCTGCTGGGCGCGTCGTTCGCCGCCTCGGTGTCGGCGTTCCGCTACCAGCCGGCGGCGATGCGGCTGCCGGTGGGCTACGAGATGTTCGGCTTGCTGCGCCTGATCGGGCGCTTCGCCCAGGCGCGCCGCGAGGGGCGCGGGCTGCACACCGACGAGATCCAGCGGCTGGAGCCGTGCCTGACCGACAGCCTCATCCAGGAGCTGCTGGGCCAGCTGGGCGGGATCAGCCTGGTCACCCGCGCCGAGAGCGGCGAGTGGATCCTGGCCCGCGACCTGGACGAGCTGACCCTGGCCGAGCTGTACGACGCCTGCCAACTGCGGGTGCCGATCGCCGAGGCGCACCTGCCGTGCCGGGACGATGCGCTCGGCATCGCGGCCGCTGCGGCGGTCGACGAGCTGCGCATCCCCCTGCGCGAACACCTCAAGCGGCGGGTGGGCAGCCTGTATGAACCGATGAAGGAGGACACATGAAGATCCGCTGGTGGCTGGTTGCGATCCTGGGCTGCGGCCTGCTGGCCGGGTGCCAGCGCGAAGAGGCCGCGGAGGTGCCAGCGCCCACGCCCGCGCCGGAGCCGGTGCAGGCGGCCGACCCGGCAGAGGCGGACGACCCCGCCTTGCCCGACATGCCCGCGCTCCAGGTCACCACCCTGGACGGCCACGCCTGGGATCTGGCCGGCCAGCGCGGCAAGTGGGTGGTGGTGAACTACTGGGCCACCTGGTGCGCGCCGTGCCGGGAGGAAATGCCGGAGCTGTCCGCGCTGGCGAGCATGCGCGAGCACATCGAGGTGATCGGCCTGGCGTACGAGGAGATCGAGCCCGATGCGATGCAGGCGTTCCTGGACGAGTTCCCGGTCACCTATCCGATCGCCATCGTCGGCACCTACGACCCGCCGGCGGATTTCGATACCCCGCGCGGGCTGCCGATGACCTGGCTGATCGCACCGGACGGCAGCGTGGCCAGGCGCTTCCTGGGCCCCGTCCACGCCCGGGAGATCGAAGCCGCGATCGCCGAAGCCGGTGGGCCGGCGGTGCCTGCCGACCCGGAGGAAACCGCACCATGATCGCGGCGCGGTTCCTGGTCAGCGGCAGGGTGCAGGGCGTGTTCTATCGGGCCTCCACGCGCGAGCAGGCGCTGCGGCTGGGGCTGCGCGGGTACGCCGCGAACCTGGACGACGGCCGGGTGGAGGTGCTGGCCGCCGGCGAGGCGGACGCGGTCGAATCGCTGGCCGCGTGGCTGCGGCAGGGCCCGCCTGCCGCAGCGGTGACGGGCGTGGAGCGCAGCGCCGCCGACCCCGGAGAGGCGGCGGCAGGGTTCCACACCCGCTAGGACACCGGCTCCGGCTCGATGATTGGAGGCCTCGTCATCGGAGGCCTCCGTTCCGGCTTCAGCCGGCCGTATCCACCAGCACCAGCTCGGCATCCTCCAGCGCGGTCACGCGGATGCTTTCCACCTGGCTGATCGCGGCGCCGTCGCGTGCGTTGAGCACGACGTCTTCGATCTCGACCTTGCCGCTGGCCGGCACCAGGTAGCCGAAGCGGCCGCTGTCGGCGAAACGGTATTCCGTGCTTTCGCCCGCCTTGAGCGTGGCGCCGAGCACCCGCGCGTCGGTACGGATCGCAAGCGCGTCCTCGTCGCCCGCCATGCCGCTGGCCAGGGTCACGAAGCGGCCCGAGCGCTCGCCCCTGGGGAAGGGCTTGGCTCCCCACGAAGGCGCGCCGCCCTTCTCGTTGGGGAAGATCCAGATCTGGAAGATGCGGGTGACGCCCGGCTCCAGGTTATATTCGGAGTGGCGCACGCCGCTGCCCGCGCTCATTACCTGGACGTCGCCGGCCTCCGTGCGGCCCTTGTTGCCCAGGCTGTCCTGGTGGGTGATCGCGCCTTCGCGGACATAGGTGATGATCTCCATGTCCTCGTGCGGATGCGCCGGAAAGCCGGTGCCCGGCTGGATGGTGTCGTCGTTCCAGACCCGCAGCGCGCCCCAGTGGATGCGGGCGGGGTCGTGGTAACCGGCGAAGGAAAAGTGGTGTTTGGCATCGAGCCAGCCGTGGTTGGCTCCGCCGAGGGTTTCAAAGGGGCGATGTTCGATCATGGCGTTGTCTCCGTGGGGGAGGGCGTCTGGACGGCCATCGCAGGGCGAGGCGCGCGCGACGCGTCTGGTGAGGTCAGGGGTTCGCGTTTTCGATGGGTGCGGCCGCACCGGGCCCGGCGGCGGGCTGGCTGGCTGCCGGCGCAGGCGGCTCGCTGCGCTGATCCGGCGGAGCGGCGAGGGCGTAGGCGCAGCCGGCGAGCAGGGCGATGCCGAGGATGCCGTGGGACAAACGTTTCATGGGATGCCTCCCGGGGGCTGGGGTGGTGGGGCCAAGGCGGCTGCGCTGACCGGTAGATCCCAGAATATCGTTCTTTTTTTGGAATTAAATATCAGTGTATGAAACTATTGTTCCGTTGATGGAATCAATTAGCCGTAGCGTGCCCAAAGCCCCCGGCGTCCGGCCGGAGGGCATGATCAGAACAGCGTGCTGGCGCGCCCGGCGGCCGCGTTGCCCGGGTGCCTCTGGAGATGACCGGGTGCTTAGGCCGTTTCGGCGGCTTCGGCCTTGAATGCCGGGTAGTCGGTATATCCGGCTTCGCCGCCGCCGTAGAACGTGGCCGGGTCGGCCTCGGCCAGCGGCCAGCCGTTGCGCAGGCGCTCGACCAGGTCGGGGTTGGAAATGAACGGCCGGCCGAATGCGACCAGGTCGCCGAACCCGTTGTCCAGATCCGCCTCTGCCCCGGCCCTGTCGTAGTTGCCGGCGATGATGAAGGTGCCGCCGCAGGCCTGGCGGAATCGCCTGAGGAAGTCCCGTCCGGCGTTGGCGAGCAGGCTGCCGCGGTTGCTCAGGTGCACGTAGGCCAGGCTGCGCGGCTGCAGCTCGCGCGCAAGCGCCATCCAGGTGTCCGCCTCGCCGTCGAAGGCGGGCATGTCGAACACGCGGTTGAACGGCGAGACGCGCACGCCCGTGCGCTGGCTGCCGATCGCCCCGGCGACCGCGTCCGTGGTTTCCAGCAGCAGGCGCAGGCGGTTGTCGATCGACGCTCCGCCATAGCGATCGTCGCGGGTGTTGAGGCCGCCGTTGATGAACTGTTCGAACAGGTAGCCGTTGGCGCCGTGGATTTCCACGCCGTCGAAGCCGGCCTCGATCGCGTTGCGGGCCGCGGCCACGAAATCGGCGGTGACCTTCGGAATCTCATCCGTCTCCAGCGCGCGCGGGGTGCTGGCGGGCATCTGCCCGGGGGTGCCGTCCTCGCGGTAGCCGTAGGCGTTCACGCCGGCCGCGGCCACCGCCACCGGTGCCACCGGCGCGCGCTCGAACGGCTGCACCGAGCAGTGCGCCACCCGGCCCACGTGCCAGAGCTGGGCGAAGATGGCGCCGCCGCGCTCGTGCACGGCGGCGGTGACGGCCTTCCATCCCTGCACCTGGGCCGCGCTGTGCATGCCGGGCGTGAACAGGTAGCCGCGCGCCTGCTCGGAGACCTGGGCGCCCTCGGTGATGATCAGCCCGGCGTCCGCGCGCTGGCCGTAGTAGGTCGCCGTCAGCGCATCGGGCACGGTGCTGGGCGCCCGCGAGCGGGTCATGGGCGCCATCACGATGCGGTTGCGCAGCTTCAGCCCGCGCAGGTCATGGGTCTGGAACAGCTTGGACATGGAAAATCCGGGACTGGTGGCAGATGCCATCAATCTAAGGGTTCCCGGGCCCGTTTGAAGCCCGCCCGATGGAACGCAGGATCCCGGGCCAGTGCCCCGGCCCGGTGCCGGCCTGCGTCAGGCGCCGCGCGGCAGCACGGTCAGCACCCTGGCGACGAACTCGTGGAACTCCTCCAGATACTTGCGCAGGAAGTCGGCCGTGCCCTCGTTGGCGATCTCCCCGGCGTCGTTGATCATGCCGTCGCGGAACTGGATGTAGGCCTCCGGCGCGTTCATCTGCGGCGAGTTGAGGAAGCCCAGGATGCTGCGCAGGTGCTGCTGGCCCACCGCGGTGCCGATCGCACCGGGCGAAGTGCCGATCACCCCGGACGGGATGTTGGCGAAGGAGTTGGTGCCCCACGGGCGGCTGGCCCAGTCGATCGCGTTCTTCAGGCCGCCGGGGATCGAGCGGTTGTATTCCGGGGTCACGATCAGGATTGCGTCCGAGCCCTCGATCGCCTTCTTGAACCGCTTGCCTGCCTCGGGGTAATCGTCGTCGTAGTCGTAGCTGTACAGCGGCAGGTCCTTGAAGCTGATCTCGTGGAACTTCAGCTGTTCGGGCGCCAGCTTGAACATGGCGTTGGCGAGCTTGCGGTTGATCGACTCGGTGGCGAGGCTGCCGACGAGGTAGCCCACGTTGTAGGTCTTCATGCCTGTCTCCTGGAATGGGGATGGCTGCGCCAGCCGTGCCGGGCGCTGAGCGTGCGCAGGCACTCCTTCTATCACCGCCGGCGGCAAGCCGCCGTCAAGCCGTCAGGAACCGCCGGGTTCGTCGGGATAGGGTGCGAGCGGCTGCAGCACGCCGTAGCGCTCGGTGGCCGGCTTGCCCTTGAGCGGCGGCAGTTCGACGTCGTCGGGCGCCATGTGGGTGTCGGGCAGGCGGTCGAGCAGGTCGCGGATCAGGGTCAGGCGGCCGCGGCGCTGGTCGTTGAAGTCGACCAGTGTCCAGGGCGCGAAACCGGTATGGGTGGCCTGGAGCATGTCCTCCCGGGCCTGGGTGTAGTCGTGGTAGCGCTTGCGCGCCTCCACGTCGATCGGCGACAGCTTCCAGTGTTTGAGCGGGTTGTCGCCGCGTTCGGCGAAGCGCTCCTCCTGCTTCTCCTGGTCGCAGCACAGCCAGTACTTGAACAGCAGGATGCCGTCGTCCACCAGCTGGCGCTCGAACTCCGGCGCCTGCTTCAGGAACTGCTCCACCTGTGCCTCCGTGGCGAAGCCCATCACCTTCTCCACGCCGGCGCGGTTGTACCAGCTGCGGTCGAACAGGGTGATCTCCCCGGCCGCGGGCAGGTGCGGCACGTAGCGCTGGAAGTACCACTGGGCGCTTTCGTGCTCGCTGGGCTTGGGCAGGGCGACGACGTGGCACTGGCGCGGGTTGAGGTGTTCGGCGATGGCGTTGATGCTGCCGCCCTTGCCGGCGGTGTCGCGGCCTTCGAAGACCACCACGATCCGCTGCCCGCACTGCGCGGCCCAGTGGGCCATGTGCACCAGCTCGTGCTGCAGGGGCTTGAGCAGCTTGCGGTACCGCTTGCGCTTGAGTTTCTTCATGCCGCTACTCTACCGCGGCCTCGCGCAGGCGCGCGGCCCGCTCGGCCTGGGCGTCGTCCAGCGGCGGCGGGCGGGCCACCGCGGGCTGGATCTGGTGCTGCCAGCCGGGCAGCCGGGTGACGGCTTCGGCCGCCTTCCACAGGCCGTAGTTGATGCCCAGCAGCAGGTAGCCGCCGCTGAGCGAGACGTCCTCCACGCTGGGCGCCTCGTTCCAGTGGCGCTGGAACATGTTGGCGTCGGGATCGAACGTAGGCCGGAACGCGAAGGGGTCCACCCATTCCGGGCGCTTTTCGATCACCCGGACGGTCTCCAGTTCGGTGGTGGCGGGGCGTTGCGCCTGTTCGTCTGCCCCGGTGCTGTCCGCGCCGGTGGCGGCGGTGCCCGGCTCCTGCGCGAGCGCTGCGCTGCCCGCCAGGCACAGCGCAAGCAGCCACGCCCCCGCCAGGGGGGCCAGCCATCGCCGGCCCCGGCCGGTCTTCCGTGACCGCGGCGGTGCGGGGCGGATGGCCTATTCCTTCAGTCGCGGCCGCAGCGTGGCCAGGTTGCAGGGGCCGGTGCGCGAATCGAGCTGGCTGCGGATGATCTTGTCCCAGGCCGTGCGGCAGGCCGAGGTGGAGCCGGGCACGCAGAACACGAAGGTGGCGTTGGCCACCCCGGCGAACGCGCGCGACTGCAGCGACGAAGTGCCGATCTCCTCGAACGAAACCGCCCGGAACAGCTCGCCGAAGCCGGTCATCTCCTTGTCCAGCAGCGGCAGCAGCGCCTCGGGGGTGGAGTCGCGGCCGGTGAAGCCGGTGCCGCCGGTGACGATGACGCCGTCGATATCGTCATCGGCGATCCACTGCGACACCTGCGCGCGCAGCAGGTAGCGGTTGTCCGGCAGCAGGGCGCGGCCGGCCAGGCGGTGGCCTTCGGCCTGCAGGGCCGCAGCCAGCCAGTCGCCGGAGGTGTCGTTGTCGGGGGTGCGGCTGTCGGACACCGTCAGCACGCAGATCGAAAGCGGAACGCTGGAATCGGATGTGCTCATGGGCAAAGCGTAGCCGAGCGGGCCGGGCCGCGCCACGCGGCACGCGAGCGGATCAGGCGCCCGCGTCGGCCATGCTGGCCAGTTCCTCGGCCTGGTGCTCGCTGGCCAGGCGGTCGACCAGCGGATCCAGGCCGCCTTCGAGCACATTGGGCAGGTCGTACAGGGTCAGGCCTTCCACCCGGTGGTCGGTGATCCGGCCCTGCGGGTAGTTGTAGGTGCGGATGCGCTGGCTGCGGTCGCCGCTGCCGACCTGCAGCTTGCGGGCCTGCGCGGTGGCGGCGGCGCGGCGCGCGGCCTCGGCCTCGGCCAGGGTCGCCTTCAGCCGCTTCATGGCCTTGTCGCGGTTGGCGTGCTGGGAGCGCTCGGTCTGCGATTCGACCACGATGCCGCTGGGCAGGTGGGTGATGCGGATCGCCGAGTCGGTCTTGTTGACGTGCTGGCCGCCGGCGCCCGAGGAGCGGAAGGTGTCCACGCGCAGGTCGGCCGGGTTGATCTCCACCGGCTCGCCTTCCTCTTCCACGGCGATGATCGCCACGGTGGCGGCCGAGGTGTGGATGCGGCCCTGGGATTCGGTTTCCGGCACCCGCTGCACGCGGTGGGTGCCGGACTCGAACTTCAGCCGTGCATAGGCGCCTTCGCCCTCGACCCGGGCGATGACCTCCTTGAAGCCGCCGTGCTCGCCGGGGCTGGCCGACTCCACGTCCACCCGCCAGCCCTGGCGTTCGGCGTAGCGGGTGTACATGCGCAGCAGGTCGCCGGCGAAGATCGCGGCCTCGTCGCCGCCGGTGCCGGCGCGGATCTCCAGGTACAGGCCGCCGTCGTCGCGGGCGTCGCGCGGCACCAGCAGGCCCAGCAGCACGCCTTCCAGCTCCTGCAGGCGGGCGCTGGCGGCGGCGATCTCCTCTTCGGCCAGCTCGCCCAGCTCCGGGTCGCCGCGCATCGCCTCGGCGGCGGCCAGGTCGTCGCGCGCGCGGGCTTCTTCGGCCAGCGCGGTGGCCAGCGGTTCCAGGCGGGAGAACTCGCGCGAATAGGCGCGGAAGCGCTGCTGGTCGCCGGCGACTTCCGGGTCGGCGAGCAGGCGTTCGAGTTCGTCGCGGCGTTCGGCCAGCGCTTGGAGCTTATGGCGCAGGGTCGGCAGCATCGCGCAACCTGCGCACGGCGCGCATGTGGTCGGGGTGGAGGATGCGCTCGATGGCGCTGGCCAGCTCCAGGTTGCCGCCGCGGGCCGCCTCGCGCACCGCCGCGGTGGGGGCGTGCAGCAGGCGGTTGGTCAGGGCGTGGGCCAGATGTTCGATCACCTGTTCGGGGTCGTGCCCGGCGGCAAGCTGGCGGCGCGCCTTGTCCAGCGCGTCCACGCGTGCGTTCTCGCCGTGCGCGCGCAGCTTGCGCAGCGGCTCGTTGAGCGGGCCGGCGGCGAGCATCTCGGCGTAGCGCACCACCTGCAGCTCGACGATCGCCTCGGCCGCGTCGGCGGCCTCGCGGCGGTTGCGGCGGTTTTCCTGCACCGAGCGCTCCAGGTCGTCCACCGTGTACAGGTAGGCGTCCTTGAGCCCGGCCACGTCGGCGGCGATGTCGCGCGGCACCGCCAGGTCCAGCAGCAGCATCGGCCGGTGCCGGCGGGCCTTCAGCGCGGCCTCCACGTGGGAGCGGGTGATCACCGGCTCGCGGCTGGCGGTGGCCGAGAACACCACGTCGGCCTGGGCCAGGTGGCGGTCGAGTTCGGCCAGCGGCAGGGCCACGCCGCCGTGGCGGGAGGCCAGGTCCTGGGCGTGGGCCAGGGTGCGGTTGGCCACCAGCAGCCGCTTGGCGCGCGCCTGCACCAGGTGGCGCGCGGCCAGTTCGATGGTCTCGCCCGCGCCCACCAGCAATACGGTGGAGTCCTCCAGCCGGGCGAACGATTCCTGCGCCAGGCGCACCGCCACCGAGGCCACCGACACCGGGCTGTTGCCGATCCGGGTCTCGCTGCGGGCGCGCTTGGCGGTGACGAAGGCCTGCTGGAACAGGCGGTCGAGCTGGTTGCCCAGCGCGCCGGCACCGCGCGCGGTCACCCAGGCTTCCTTCACCTGGCCCAGGATCTGCGGCTCGCCCAGCACCAGCGAGTCCAGGCCGGTGGCCACCCGGAACAGGTGCCGCACCGCTTCGGCATCCACGTGCCGGTACAGGTAGGCCTCCAGGTCGCCGCCGCCTTCCGGGCGGCTGGCCAGCCAGCGGGCGATGGCCTCGCCTTCGTCGGTGGCCACCGCGTACAGCTCGGTGCGGTTGCAGGTGGACAGCAGTGCCGCCTCTCGAACCTCCGGCATCGCCCGCAGTTCCGCCAGCGCACGCGGCAGCGCATCGCCGGCGAACGCAACGCGTTCGCGCAGGGCAACCGGCGCGCTGTGGTGGTTGATGCCAAGGGCGATCAGGCTCATGGCGTGGGGCGGTGTCCGTTCAGTGGCTTGCGATAAGCTTGCTTCCGATCCCACCATTTTACGGCCGGCCCGCCCGCAATGCCCGTTCCTTCTGTAAAACGCCGCTTTCCGGCCGTGGGCCGGGGCGCGATCGGCAGTGTGCTGCGGGCCTGGTGGCTGGCCGCCGCGCTGCTGCTGCCCGCCGCAGCCGTGGCCGAAGCGCCCGGATCCGGGCAGGTCGGCGATGCCGTGGGCGCCACCATGGCGGCCGAATTCTCCCTGCGCGCCGGCAAGCTCAACGAAGCCGTCCGCTGGTACCTGCAGGCTTCCGAAGAGGTCGGGGGCGACGCCGCCCTGGTCGAGCGCGCAGTGCAGGTGGCGCTGGTCGACACCGACGACGAACTGCTCGGCCAGGCCCTGGAACAGTGGCGCGGGCTTGCGCCGTCCAGCCTGGCGATGCGTTCGGCGCAGGCCAACTGGCTGCTGCGCACCGGCCGCGAGCGCCGCGCCCGGCGCGAGCTGGAGCAGCTGCTGCGCGACCCGGATCAGCGGGCCTGGGGCTACGCGATCGGGGCGCTGCATGGCGGCACCCGCGACCAGGAGGCGTCGGCCCGGATCCTCGGCCGGCTGGTGGATTCGGATGCGATTCCCGACGACCTGCGCGCCTGGCTCGGCTTCGGCGGGCTGGCCCAGCGCTTCGGCGACGAGGCGCTTGCCGGCAGGATCGTGGACGAGGTGGTGCAGCGGTTCCCCGACGAGCCGCGGGTGGCGCTGCTGCGTGCGGCCCAGGCCCGCGAGAGCGGTGACGAAGAGGCCGCCCGGCAGGCGCTGCAGCGGGTGGAAGACACCGCGCTGGCGTCCCCGGAGCTGCGCGTGGCGATCGCCGCCGAGTACGAGCAGCTGGAAGAGCTGGGCGAAGCGGCGCGGATCATGGCCATGGGCCCGCAGGATGAACGCAGCTACGCCATGCGCGCCTCGCTGCTGGTGAGGGCCGGGGACATCCCGGCGCTGGAAGTGCTGTATTGGGAGCTCGAGCAGCGGGCCGATGCGCCGAACCCGGCCTGGCGGCTGCTGCTGGGCCAGCTGGCCGAGCACATGGAGCGACCGGCCGACGCCTTGGAGTGGTATCGCAGCGTGCCGGGCGGCCCGCAGCGCTCGATCGCCCGGCTGCGCGCGCCCAAGACGCTGTTCGACCTGGGCCGGCAGGACGAGGCGTTCGCCGAGCTGCGCGCGCTGCAGTCCGATGCCGAGGTCGACGAGGATCTGCGCCGCGATTCGCACCTGATGGAGGCCGAGTTGCGCCTGCAGGCCGGCGATGCCGACGGCGAGTTGGACGCCTACGCCCGCGGCCTGGCCGCCTGGCCCGACGAAGGCGCGCTGCTGTATGCGCGCGCGCTGATGTGGGAGCGGCGCGACGACATCGAGCGCGCCGAGGCCGACCTGCGGCGTCTGCTGGTGGCCGAGCCGGAAAACGTGCACGCGCTCAACGCGCTGGGCTACACCCTGGCCGACCGCACCGGGCGCTACGAGGAGGCGCTGGAGCTGATCGACCGCGCGCGCCTGGCCGAGCCCGACAACGCCCACATCATCGACAGCTACGGCTGGGTGCTCTACCGCCTGGGTCGCCACGAGGAGGCGCTGGTGGAGCTGCGCCGGGCTTGGTCGATGCTCAAGGATGCCGAGGTGGCCGCCCACGTGGCCGAGGTGCTGTGGGTGACCGGGCGCCGGGACGAAGCCCGCGAATTCTTCGAGCGGGCGAACGCGCTGGATCCGGAGAACCGCTCCCTGCTCAGGTCGCTGGAGATGACCGGGGTGGAGCTGTGAGCGCGCTGGTGCGCGTGGCCTGCGTGTTCGCGCTGGCGCTGCTGGCGGGCTGCGCGACCCGGCCCGTGCAGGCCCCGGACGCGGCGGCGCTGTCGGGCCCGGCGCTGGCCGCGGCCACCGCGCGGGTCGACGCGCGCGAGGCGCTGCTGGCCGGATCCGGATCGCTGGCGTTCAGCGGCCGGGTCGCGCTGAGCAACGGCAGCGACGGCGGCAACGGCAGGATCGAGTGGTGGCAGGCCGGCGATACCTACCAGGTGATGCTCAGGGCGCCGGTCACCCGCCAGGGCTGGAGCCTGACCGCCGACGCCGGCGGCGCCCGCATCGAAGGACTGGATGGCGGCCCCCTTGTAGGGCCGGATCCGTCCGGGCTGCTGCTGGAAGCCACCGGCATGGACGTGCCGGTCGATGCGCTGGCGGCGTGGGCCGCCGGCACCCGCGCCGACCCGGCCGCGCACGGCCCGGCCCGGCTGGAGTTCACCGCCGAGGGCCGGCTGGTGCGGATTCGCCAGGGCGGCTGGACGATTGATTATGTGAACTGGCAGCCCGAGGCCGACGGACAGGCTGCGGAGCCGCTGCCCCGGCGGGTCGATGCCGCGCGCGGCCAGGCGCGGGTGCGGCTGGTGGTGGACGAGTGGACGCTGGGCGCGCCCGCGCCCGGCGGGGCCTGATCCGGTGGCGGCGGACGCGGTGGCCGGCTGGAGCGAGTGGCCGGCGCCGGCCAAGCTGAACCTGTTCCTGCGCATCACCGGGCGCCGCGCGGACGGCTACCACCAGCTGCAGACGGTCTTCAGGATCCTGGACTGGGGCGACACGGTGCGCCTGCGTCCGCGCGCCGACGGCGCGATCGTGCGCCACGGCCGGGCCCTGGCGGGGGTTCCCGAATCCGCCGACCTGCTGCTGCGCGCGGCCCGGCTGCTGCAGCAGGAGACCGGCGCGGGACAGGGCGCGGACATCGGCGTGGACAAGCGCATTCCCATGGGCGGCGGCTTCGGCGGCGGCTCCTCGGACGCGGCCACCGTGCTGGTGGCACTGGATCGGCTCTGGGGCACCGGCCTTGGCCCGGCCGGGCTGGCGGAGCTGGGGCTGCGGCTGGGCGCGGACGTGCCGGTGTTCGTGCACGGGCGCAACGCCTGGGCCGAGGGCGTGGGGGAGCGGCTGACCCCGGTGGAGCTGCCCCCGGCCTGGTACCTGCTGGCCGACCCGGGCGTGGCCGTGGCCACCGCCGATCTGTTCCAGGCCCCCGAATTGACGCGCGATGCCGCGCCCGCGACAATATCCGACTTTGTTTCGGGAGCTCCGCTCGGCAATGCGTTCGAGCCGGTGCTGCGCCGCCGTGAACCGGCCGTGGAGGCCGCCTTCGCCGCGCTGGCGCGCGTCGGCACGCCGCATCTGACCGGGACCGGCAGCGGCTGCTTCGTCGAATTCGCCACCCGCGAGGACGCCGAAGCCGCGCTCGCCGCGCTGCCACCCGGCCTGCGGGCGTGGGTCGCGGCCGGCACGGCGCGCTCGCCACTGCTGGACGCGACCGGACACGCGAATCCACAGGGGCGTCGCCAAGAGGTCCAAGGCACCGGGTTTTGATCCCGGCATTCGCAGGTTCGAATCCTGCCGCCCCTGCCACTGCGGCACCCAACCGTCACGGCCATTGCAATGCGCACATCCCACATGAAGGAAGATCGCAACATCCTGGTCTTCTCCGGCAACGCCAACCGGCCGCTGACCCAGGCCGTGTGCCGCCAGCTGGGCGCCCGCCAGGGCAAGGCGCTGGTGTCGAAGTTCTCCGACGGCGAGGTCCAGGTCGAGATCGAGGAGAACGTGCGCCGGCAGGAGGTGTTCGTGCTCCAGTCCACCTGCGCGCCGACCGCCGAGCACCTGGTCGAGCTGACGGTGCTGGTGGACGCGCTCAAGCGCGCCTCGGCGGCCAGCGTGACCGCGGTGATGCCGTATTTCGGCTACGCCCGCCAGGATCGCCGCCTGCGTTCCTCGCGGGTGCCGATCACGGCCAAGGTGGCGGCCAAGATCATCGGCGCGGTCGGCACCGACCGGGTGCTGACCATCGACCTGCACGCGGACCAGATCCAGGGCTTTTTCGATATTCCGGTCGACAACGTCTACGCCTCGCCGCTGCTGCTGGCCGACATCTGGCGCGCGCACGGCACCGACAACATGGTGGTGGTCAGCCCCGACGTGGGCGGCGTGGTCCGCGCCCGCGCCATCGCCAAGCGCCTGGACGACGCCGACCTGGCGATCATCGACAAGCGTCGCCCCCGCGCCAACGTGGCCACGGTAATGAACATCATCGGCGACGTGCAGGGCAAGACCTGCGTGCTGGTCGACGACATCGTCGACACCGCCGGCACCCTGTGCGCCGCGGCCGCCGCGCTCAAGGACAACGGCGCCACCAAGGTCGTGGCCTACTGCACCCATCCGGTGCTGTCGGGCGCGGCGATCGAGAACATCAGCCGCTCCCGGCTCGACGAGCTGGTGGTGACCGACACCATCCCGCTGTCGGAGGCCGCCGCGGCCTGCGAGCGCATCCGCCAGCTCAGCGTCGCCGAGCTGCTGGGCGAAACCATCCGCCGCATCGCGTTCGGCGAATCGGTCAGCTCGCTGTACGTGGATTGACGATTTTCCAAGGCTCCCCTGGTCGCGGGGGAGCCGCCCAGCCGCCGCGAGGCGGCCCATCAACCAAGGTAGTTACAACGACATGTCCAAGACTCATGAAATCAAGGTCCAGCGCCGCGAGGACGGGGGGAAGGGTGCGAGCCGCCGCCTCCGCCGCGACGGCCTGGTGCCGGCGATCGTCTACGGTGGCGATCTGGCCCCGGTCAACATCCAGCTCAGCCACAACGAAGTGCTGCTGGCCAGCGAGCACGACTGGTTCTATTCGTCGATCCTCGACCTGAGCCTGGACGGCGACGTGCAGGCGGTGCTGCTGCGCGACCTCCAGCGCCACCCCTACAAGCAGCAGATCATGCACCTGGACTTCCAGCGCGTGGATGCCAGCCAGACCCTGCGCACCGCGGTGCCGCTGCACTTCATCAACGAGGAGAACTCCCCGGCGGGCAAGCTGGCCGACGTGCTGGTCAGCCACGAGCTCAGGGAAGTCACCGTCGAGTGCCTGCCGAAGAACCTGCCGGCCTCGATCGAGGTGGACCTGTCGGCGCTGGAGCTGGGCGACACCCTCTACCTGTCGGACATCAAGCTGCCCGAGGGCGTCGAGATCCCGCAGCTGGCCCTGGGCAAGGATCACGACGATGCGATCGTGACCGCGCGCCCGGCCCGCGTCGAGGTCGAGGAAGAGGAGACGGCCGAGGGCGAGGAGCAGTCCGCCGAAGTGCCGGCCGCCAAGGTCTCCGACGACGACGGCAAGAAGGACGAGTAAGCGCCGTTGCCATCGCGCCCGCTACGGGCGCGATGGCCAGGCGCCTGCGCGATGGCGGAACTTCGTCTCATCGTCGGGCTGGGCAATCCCGGCCAGGAATATGCGCGAACCCGGCACAACGCCGGGTTCCGTTTCGTGGACGCCCTGGCGGAGCGGGCGGGCGGGTCGTTCCGCCTGGATTCCAAGCTGTTCGGCGAGAGCGCGCAGGTGCAGGTGGGGGGCCAGGCGGTGCGCCTGCTCCGGCCGGCCACCTTCATGAACCTGTCCGGGAAATCGGTGCTGGCGGCGCTGCAGTACTGGAAGATCGAACCCGAGCAGGCGCTGCTGGCCCACGACGAGCTGGATCTGCCGCCGGGCACCGCGCGGCTCAAGTTCGACGGCGGCCACGGCGGCCAGAACGGGCTGCGCGACACCATGCGCCTGCTTGGCCACGGCCGTTTCCACCGCTTGCGCATCGGCATCGGCCATCCCGGCCACAAGGACCGGGTCACCCCGTGGGTGCTCGGCCGTCCGTCCGCGGACGACGACATCCTGATCGAACGCGCCATCGACGAGGCTCTGGACGTACTGCCGCTGGCAGTGCAGGGCAACTTCATGGACGCGATGACCCGGCTGCATACGCCGAAGAGCTGAGGATCCAATGGGTATCAAATGCGGCATCGTCGGCCTGCCGAACGTCGGCAAGTCGACCCTTTTCAACGCGCTGACCAGGGCGGGCATCGCCGCGGCCAACTTCCCGTTCTGCACCATCGAGCCGAACGTGGGCGTGGTGCCGGTGCCCGATCCGCGCCTGGGCCAGCTGGCCGACATCGTGAAGCCGCAGAAGGTGCTGCCCACGGTGATGGAGTTCGTCGACATCGCCGGGCTGGTGGCCGGGGCGTCGAGCGGGGAGGGGCTGGGCAACAAGTTCCTGGCCCACATCCGCGAGGTCGACGCCATCGCCCACGTGGTGCGCTGCTTCGAGCACGGCGACATCGTCCACGTGGCCGGCAAGGTGGATCCGGTCTCGGACATCGAGACCATCGACACCGAGCTGGCCCTGGCCGACCTGGACTCGGTGGAAAAGGCGCGCCAGCGCGCCGAGCGCTCGGCCAAGGGCGGCGACAAGGAGGCCATTGCCCGGCTGCCGGTGCTGGAAAAGCTGAACAAGGCCCTGGCCGACGGCATCCCGGCCCGCGCGGCCGGCCTGGACGAGGAGGAGCGCGCGCTGGTGCGCGACCTGTTCCTGCTCACCCTTAAGCCGGTGATGTACGTGGCCAACGTGCTCGAGGACGGCTTCCAGGACAATCCGCACCTGGACGCGGTGCGGGCCCGGGCCGAGGCGGAGGGCTCGGAGGTCGTGCCGGTGTCGGCGGCGATCGAGGAAGAGCTGGCGCAGCTGGACGAGGCCGACCGCGACGAGTTCCTGGCCGACCTGGGCCTGGACGAGCCCGGCCTGAACCGGGTGATCCGCGCCGCCTACCGCCTGCTGGGCCTGCAGACCTACTTCACCGCCGGGGTCAAGGAGGTACGCGCCTGGACGGTGAAGGCCGGCTCGACCGCGCCCCAGGCCGCCGGGGTGATCCACACCGACTTCGAAAAAGGCTTCATCCGCGCCGAAACCATGGCCTTCGACGACTTCATCCGCTACGGCGGCGAGGCGGGGGCCAAGGAGGCCGGCCGGCTGCGCCTGGAGGGCAAGGAGTACCGCGTCCAGGAGGGCGACGTCCTGCATTTCCGCTTCAACGTCTGACCCCGTCCGGGGCCGCCGGAGGGCGAAAACGCCCGATTGGCCATTCCGGCGTTGACATGCGCTCCGGTTGTGGCGAAAATTACGGGCTGTTTCACCGGCTTCAAGAAATTGCCCGGGAGGGATACCCAAGCGGCCAACGGGGGCAGACTGTAAATCTGCTGGCTTACGCCTTCGGTGGTTCGAATCCACCTCCCTCCACCAAGATGTTCCGCGCGGCGCGGGAGTAGTTCAATGGTAGAACCTCAGCCTTCCAAGCTGATGGTGCGGGTTCGATTCCCGTCTCCCGCTCCATTGCGCTTTACCCCGCGGCGCGGTCGCAGTACAGGCAACACGGCAACACGTTCCAGCAACAGCTTCAACACGCTCACGTAGCTCAGTCGGTAGAGCACCTCCTTGGTAAGGAGGAGGTCGATGGTTCGATTCCATTCGTGAGCACCATTTCAGGGGCGTCCCCCAGGGGCGCCATCGTTCCCCCAATCCACTTCAGTTCCGAGATACGCAACCATGGCCAAAGGCAAGTTCGAGCGCACCAAGCCCCACGTGAACGTGGGCACGATCGGTCACGTTGACCACGGCAAGACGACGCTGACCGCGGCGCTGACCAAGGTGGGCGCGGAGCGTTTTGGCGGCGAGTTCAGCGCGTACGACGCGATCGACCGCGCGCCGGAAGAGAAGGCGCGTGGCATCACGATCTCGACCTCGCACGTGGAGTACGAGTCCGAGACGCGCCACTACGCGCACGTGGACTGCCCGGGCCACGCCGACTACGTGAAGAACATGATCACGGGTGCGGCGCAGATGGACGGCGCGATCCTGGTGTGCTCGGCCGCCGACGGCCCGATGCCGCAGACGCGCGAGCACATCCTGCTGGCGCGCCAGGTGGGCGTTCCGTACATCGTGGTATTCCTGAACAAGGCCGACATGGTCGACGACGAGGAGCTGCTGGAGCTCGTCGAGATGGAAGTGCGCGAGCTGCTGTCCAAGTACGAGTTCCCGGGCGACGACACCCCGATCATCAAGGGTTCGGCGCTCAAGGCGCTGGAAGGCGACCAGTCCGACATCGGCGTTCCGGCGATCCTGAAGCTGGTGGACGCGCTGGACAGCTGGATCCCGGAGCCCGAGCGCGACGTGGACAAGAACTTCCTGATGCCGGTCGAGGACGTGTTCTCGATCTCGGGCCGCGGCACCGTGGTGACCGGGCGCATCGAGCGCGGCGTGATCAAGGTGGGCGAGGAAGTCGAGATCGTCGGCATCCGCCCGACCACCAAGACCACGGTGACCGGCGTTGAGATGTTCCGCAAGCTGCTCGACCAGGGCCAGGCGGGCGACAACGCGGGCCTGCTGCTGCGCGGCACCAAGCGTGACGACGTGGAGCGCGGCCAGGTGCTGGCCAAGCCGGGTTCGATCACCCCGCACACCAGCTTCGAGGCCGAGGTGTACGTGCTGAGCAAGGACGAGGGCGGCCGTCACACGCCGTTCTTCAAGGGCTACCGCCCGCAGTTCTACTTCCGCACCACGGACATCACCGGCGCCGTCACCCTGCCCGAGGGCGTTGAGATGGTGATGCCGGGCGACAACGTGAAGATGTCGGTTGAGCTGATCAACCCGGTGGCGATGGACGAGGGCCTGCGCTTCGCGATCCGCGAAGGCGGCCGCACCGTCGGCGCCGGCGTGGTGGCCAAGATCGTCAAGTGATGACCTGACCCGGTGCGCCTCCGGGCGCACGGGAAAAGCCGGTCACCAGGCAAGGCGGCGCAAGCCGCCGTTGCCTTTTCCAAGGCCGGCGCCAAAACGATACGCCAGTAGCTCAATTGGCAGAGCAGCGGTCTCCAAAACCGCAGGTTGGGGGTTCGAGTCCCTCCTGGCGTGCCACACGCGATCCATGCCACGGGCTGCAAGCGATACCAGATGAACAGCAGAGTCGAACAACCCAGGTCAGCTTCCACGGCAGACATCGCCAAGTACGCGCTGTCGGTGCTGCTGGTGGCCGCAGGCGTGTTCGCCTTCTACTGGTTCGGCGGCCAGTGGCCGGGCTGGGCCCGCGGCCTGGCCGTGGTTGCCGGCGTGGTGGCGGGCGGGGCGGTGTTCCTGATGGGCACCCAGAAGGGCGCGCAGACCCGCGAGTTCCTGTACGAAACCCGCTTCGAGCTGCGCAAGGTGGTGTGGCCCACGCGCCAGGAAGCGACGCGGATGACCTGGGTGGTCATCATCGCCGTGATCATCATCGCGCTGATCATGGCGGCCTATGACGCGGTGATCAAATGGCTTCTGCGCGTGTTCCTGGGCTGATGATGGAGAACCCCGAGTCGATGGAAACCCAAGCTGACATGCGCTGGTACGTGGTTCACGCCTACTCCGGCTTCGAGAAGTCGGTGGCCCAGGCGCTGCGCGACCGCATCGTGCGCGCCGGCATGGAGGATCGCTTCGGCGAGGTGCTGGTGCCGACCGAGGAAGTGGTGGAGATGCGCTCCGGCCAGAAGCGCCGTTCCGAGCGCAAGTTCTTCCCCGGCTACGTGCTGGTGCAGATCGCCACCCGCAACGAGGACGGCATCCCGCGCATCGAAAGCGACACCTGGCACCTGATCAAGGAAACCCCGAAGGTCATGGGCTTCATCGGCGGCACTGCCGACCGGCCGCTGCCGATCGCCGACCACGAGGCCGACCAGATCCTGCAGCGGGTGGCCGACGGCGTCGAGAAGCCGCGCCCGAAGGTGTTGTTCGAGGCGGGCCAGATGGTTCGCGTCATCGACGGCCCGTTCAACGACTTCAACGGCGTGGTCGAGGAAGTCAACTACGAAAAGAGCCGTCTGCGCGTGGCGGTGCTGATTTTCGGTCGTTCCACCCCGGTCGAGCTGGAGTTCGGCCAGGTCGAGAAGGCCTGATCCAACGTGAAACCCGCGCCCCCGTGGCGCACCCAACCGCGAGGAGCCCTGAACAGGCGTTTGCACTCGCAGGAGTCCAACCATGGCAAAGAAAGTAGTCGGCTACATCAAGCTGCAGGTCAAGGCCGGGCAGGCCAATCCCAGCCCGCCCGTCGGTCCTGCCCTGGGCCAGCGCGGCCTGAACATCATGGAGTTCTGCAAGGCGTTCAACGCCGCCACGCAGAAGATGGAGCCGGGCCTGCCGATTCCGACCGTGATCACCGCGTACTCGGACCGCACCTTCACCTTCATCACCAAGACCCCGCCGGCGGCGGTGCTGCTGAAGAAGCTGTCGGGCGTGCAGTCCGGTTCGGCGCGTCCCAACACCCAGAAGGTGGGCAAGGTCACCCGCGCCCAGCTGGAAGAGATCGCGAAGATGAAGGAACCCGACCTGACCGCGGCCGACCTGGACGCGGCGGTTCGCACCATCGAGGGCTCCGCCCGTTCGATGGGCCTTTCGGTGGAGGGCTGAGGACATGGCAAAGCAGACCAAGCGTGAAAAGGCCGCCCGCGAGGCGGTGCAGCCGGGCAAGGCATACCCGATCGGCGAGGCGCTGAAGATCGTCCAGGATCTGAGCAAGGCGAAGTTCGTCGAAGCCGTGGACGTGGCCGTGCGCCTGGGCGTTGACGCGCGCAAGTCCGACCAGCAGGTGCGCGGTTCCACCGTGCTGCCGCAGGGCACCGGCAAGACCGTGCGTGTGGCGGTGTTCGCCCCCGCCGGTGCCAAGGCCGACGAGGCGCTGGCCGCCGGCGCCGACGCCGTGGGCATGGAAGACCTGGCCGAGAAGATGCAGGGCGGCGACATCGGCTACGACGTGGTCATCGCCACCCCCGACGCCATGCGCGTGGTGGGCAAACTGGGCACGCTGCTGGGCCCGCGCGGCCTGATGCCGAACCCGAAGGTGGGCACCGTGTCCCCGAACCCGGGCGAGGCGGTCAAGAACGCCAAGGGCGGCCAGGTGCGCTACCGCACCGACAAGGCCGGCATCATCCACTGCACCATCGGCAAGGCCGACTTCGAGGCCGGCCGGCTGCAGGAGAACCTGCAGGCGCTGCTGGCCGACCTGGTCAAGGCCAAGCCGGCCACCGCCAAGGGCACCTACCTGCAGAAGATCTCGATCAGCTCGACCATGGGCCCCGGCGTGACCGTGGACCAGGGCTCGCTGTCGATCAAGTAAGCAAATTTTGAGGGCATCGCAACGGGCTCCGGCCCGGCGCGGCGCCGTCAAAGACCGCAGGCGCGGCCTGCGACGCAACGGCGACGGGCATGGAAGCTCGGATTGGCAGGGAATCGCCGCCGCTGTGGAGCAGGGCGCTTAATCCCGGATCGCGAAAGCGTAAAAGGGCCTGCGCAGATGGTCGCCGACCCTCCAGGAAGTTTCTGGAAACGGCTGCCAACCGGAAGACCCCCGGGTCTTCCCGGCATCGAGGGAACGATGCCGCCAATGGCCCGCAAGCGGCAGGAGCCGCAAGCGGATTAGCAGAGAAACGGAGAGTGCAATGGCTCTGAATCTGGAACAGAAGAAGGAAGTCGTTGCCGAACTGGCGGAGGTGGCCGGCAAGGCACACTCGCTGGTCGCCGCCGAGTACGTGGGTCTGACGGTCGGTCAGCTGACCGACCTGCGCAAGAAGGCCCGCGAGGGCGGCGTGTACTTGAAGGTAGCCAAGAACACGCTGGTCTCGCGCGCAGTGGAGGAAACCGATTACGCCGTCATCAAGGACGAGCTGACCGGCCCCCTGCTGTATGCCTTCTCGCAGGAAGACCCGGGTGCCGCCGGACGCCTGATCAAGGAGTTCGCGAAGGCGAACGACAAGCTGAAGCCGCGCCTCGTGTCGCTTGGCGGACAGATGTACCCGGGCACCCATGTGGATGTCCTGGCGTCGCTGCCGACCCGCGATGAAGCGCTGTCGATGCTGCTCAGCGTCATGGTCCAGCCGGCCACCATGCTGGTGCGCGTGCTGGCCGAGCCTGCAAGCCAGGTCGCCCGCGTCACCAACGCGGTCGGCCAGGCCAAGGCCGCCTGAGCAAGATCAGTTCGGTACGAACCCGTTCCGCAGTCGTATATCCAACATAGTCAACCGAGGTAATCACGATGTCCCTTTCCAACGAAGAAATCATCGAAGCGATCAGCAGCAAGACCCTTGTCGAGGTCATGGAGCTGGTCAAGGCGATGGAAGAGAAGTTCGGCGTGTCCGCTGCCGCCCCGGTGGCCGTGGCCGCTGGCCCGGCCGCTGCCGGCGGCGGTGCCGCTGCCGAAGAGCAGACCGAGTTCACCGTGGTCCTGAAGGCCGTCGGCGACAAGAAGGTCGAAGTCATCAAGGTCGTCCGTGCGATCACCGGCCTGGGCCTGAAGGAGGCCAAGGACATGGTCGAGGGCGCGCCGAAGGACGTGAAGGAAGGCGTGTCGAAGGAAGAGGCCGAGAAGCTGAAGAAGGATCTCGAGGCCGCCGGCGCCACCGCCGAGCTGAAGTAAGCTGCACCCCGTCGCCGGCTCCACCAGGCGGCAGGCAGAGGCTGGGGGCGAAAGCCCCCGGCCTTTGGCCGTTGTTCCACATCAATAAAAGTCCCCAGTCGGAAGTAGCGGGAGAAGGCGTGCTGGTGCCGGCAATACCAGCGACTTCCCACTGGCGATTTTCCCGGTCGAAAACCGATCCCCCCGGGCCGCGGACGCGCGGTTCACAGATCCAAGAGGCGGTCATTCCCCATGACGACTAGCAACCAGCAAAACGGTTACTCGTTCACCGAAAAGAAGCGCATCCGCAAGGACTTCGGCAAGCAGAAGACGATCCTCGAGGTGCCGTACCTGCTCGCCATCCAGGTCGATTCGTACCGCGAATTCCTGCAGGCGGGCGTGGCCCCGGCCAAGCGCGCCGACCGCGGCCTGCACGCCGCGCTCAAGTCGGTGTTCCCGATCGTCAGCTACAACGGCTACGCCGCCCTTGAATACGTGGGCTACAAGCTGGGCGAGCCGGTGTTCGACGAGCGCGAGTGCCGCCAGCGCGGCATGAGCTACGGCGCCCCGCTGCGCGTGACCGTGCGCCTGGTGATCTACGACCGCGAGTCGTCGTCCAAGGCCATCAAGTACGTGAAGGAGCAGGAGGTCTACATGGGCGAGATCCCGCTCATGACCGACAACGGCACCTTCATCGTCAACGGCACCGAGCGCGTCATCGTCTCCCAGCTGCACCGCAGCCCGGGCGTGTTCTTCGACCACGACCGCGGCAAGACCCACAGCTCGGGCAAGCTGCTCTACAGCGCCCGCATCATTCCCTATCGCGGCTCGTGGCTGGACTTCGAGTTCGACCCGAAGGACGCGCTGTTCACCCGCATCGACCGCCGCCGCAAGCTGCCGGTGACGATCCTGCTGCGCGCGCTGGGCTACTCCAACGAGGAGATGCTCAACGAGTTCTTCGAGATCAACACCTTCCACGTCGACCCGAAGGAAGGCGTGCAGGTCGAGCTGGTGCCCGAGCGCCTGCGCGGCGAAACCCTGGACTTCGACCTGGCCGATGGCGATACCGTGATCGTCGAGGCTGGCCGCCGCATCACCGCGCGCCACATCCGCCAGCTGGAGCAGTCCGGCATCGAGGCGCTGGCCGTGCCGGATGACTACCTGCTGGGCCGCATCCTGTCGCACGACGTGCCCGACATGGAAACCGGCGAGCTGCTGGCCGCCGCCAACGACGAGATCACCGAGGAGCACCTGGTCGCGTTCCGCAAGGCCGGCGTGGACACCATCGGCACCATCTGGACGAACGACCTGGATCGTGGCCCGTACCTGTCCAACACCCTGCGCATCGATCCCACCAAGACCCAGCTGGAAGCGCTGGTGGAGATCTACCGGATGATGCGCCCGGGCGAGCCGCCGACCAAGGACGCCGCCCAGAACCTGTTCCACAACCTGTTCTTCACCTTCGAGCGCTACGACCTGTCGGGCGTGGGCCGGATGAAGTTCAACCGCCGCCTGGGCCGCAAGGAGACCGAGGGCGCCGCGGTGCTGTACGACGCCAAGTACTACGCCGAGCGCAAGGACGAGGATTCGGTCCGCCTGCGCGAGGAGAACGGCGACGGCTCCGACATCCTGGACGTGATCAAGGTGCTGACCGAGATCCGCAACGGCCGCGGCGTGGTCGACGACATCGACCACCTGGGCAACCGCCGGGTGCGCTCGGTGGGCGAGATGGCCGAGAACACCTTCCGCGTGGGCCTGGTGCGCGTTGAGCGCGCCGTGCGCGAGCGCCTGACCATGGCCGAGGCCGATGGCCTGACCCCGCAGGAGCTGATCAACGCCAAGCCGGTCGCGGCCGCGGTCAAGGAGTTCTTCGGCTCCTCGCAGCTGTCGCAGTTCATGGACCAGAACAACCCGCTGTCGGAGGTCACCCACAAGCGCCGCGTGTCGGCCCTTGGGCCGGGCGGCCTGACCCGCGAGCGGGCCGGCTTCGAGGTGCGCGACGTGCACCCGACCCACTACGGCCGCGTGTGCACCATCGAGACGCCTGAAGGCCCGAACATCGGCCTGATCAACTCGCTGGCGGTGTTCGCCCGCACCAACCGCTACGGCTTCCTGGAGACGCCGTACCGCAAGGTCGTGGACGGCCAGGTCACCACCGAGATCGAGTTCCTGTCGGCGATCGAGGAGAACGAGTACGTCATCGCCCAGGCCAACGCGCCGCTGGACGACAAGGACCGCCTGACCGAGCAGTTCGTGGACGTGCGCTACCAGGGCGAGAACATGCTCAAGCCGCCGGCGGAAGTCCACTTCATGGACGTCTCGCCGATGCAGACCGTGTCGGTCGCCGCGGCGCTGGTGCCGTTCCTGGAGCATGACGATGCCAACCGCGCGCTGATGGGCGCCAACATGCAGCGCCAGGCGGTGCCGACGCTGCGCGCCGAGAAGCCGCTGGTGGGCACCGGCATCGAGCGCGCCGTGGCGCGCGACTCTGGCGTGACCGTGAACGCCCGCCGTGGCGGCGTGGTCGAGCAGGTCGATGCCGGCCGCATCGTGGTCAAGGCCTTCGACGACGAAATCTCCGGCGAGCACGATGCGGGCGTCGACATCTACAGCCTGATCAAGTACACCCGCTCCAACCAGAACACCTGCATCAACCAGCGTCCGCTGGTGGGCGTGGGTGACACCGTGGCCCGCGGCGACGTGCTGGCCGACGGCCCCTCCACCGACATCGGCGAGCTGGCCCTGGGCCAGAACATGCTGGTCGCGTTCATGCCGTGGAACGGCTACAACTTCGAGGACTCGATCCTGCTGTCGGAGCGGGTCGTGACCGAGGATCGCTACACCACGATCCACATCGAGGAGCTGACCGCGGTCGCCCGCGACACCAAGCTGGGGCCGGAGGAGATCTCCGCCGACATCCCCAACGTCTCCGAGCAGGCGCTCAACCGCCTGGACGAGTCGGGCGTGGTGTACATCGGTGCCGAAGTGCGCGCCGGCGACATCCTGGTGGGCAAGGTCACGCCCAAGGGCGAGAGCCAGCTGACCCCGGAAGAGAAGCTGCTGCGCGCGATCTTCGGCGAGAAGGCGTCCGACGTGAAGGACAGCTCGCTGCGGGTTCCGCCGGGCATGGACGGCACCGTCATCGACGTGCAGGTCTTCACCCGCGACGGCATCGAGAAGGACAAGCGCGCCCAGCAGATCGAGGAGTCCGAGATCAAGCGGGTGAAGAAGGACTTCGACGACCAGTTCCGGATCCTGGAGGCGGCGATCTATGCCCGCCTGCGCGGCCAGCTCCTGGGCAAGACCGTCAACGGCGGCGCCGGCCTGAAGAAGGGCGAGACCGTGACCAGCCTGGTGCTGGACGGGCTGAAGAAGTCCGACTGGTTCAACCTGCGGATGAAGGACGCCGAGGCCGTGGAGGCGATCGAGCGCGCGCAGATGCAGATCGACACCCACCGCAAGGAGTTCGACAAGCGGTTCGAGGACAAGCGCGGCAAGATCACCCAGGGCGACGACCTCGCCCCGGGCGTGCTGAAGATGGTCAAGGTGTTCCTGGCGGTCAAGCGCCGCATCCAGCCGGGTGACAAGATGGCCGGCCGCCACGGCAACAAGGGCGTGGTGTCGACCATCGTGCCGGTGCAGGACATGCCGTACCAGGCCAACGGCGAGACCGTCGACATCGTGCTCAACCCGCTGGGCGTGCCGAGCCGCATGAACATCGGCCAGATCCTGGAAACCCACCTGGGCTGGGCCGCCAAGGGCCTGGGCCGGAAGATCCAGGACATGCTCGAGGCGCAGGCCAAGATCGCGGATCTGCGCAAGTTCCTGGACCAGATCTACAACCACGACAGCGACATCACCGCCCAGCAGGTGGATCTGAAGCAGTTCAGCGACGAGGAGCTGCTGACCTTGGCCCGCAACCTGACCGGCGGCGTGCCGATGGCCACCCCGGTGTTCGACGGCGCGGCCGAGTCCGAGATCAAGAAGATGCTCGAGCTCGCCGACCTGCCGACCAGCGGCCAGACCCGCCTGTTCGACGGCCGCACCGGCGAGCAGTTCGAGCGCGAGGTGACCGTGGGCTACATGCACATGCTCAAGCTCAACCATCTGGTGGACGACAAGATGCACGCGCGTTCGACCGGCCCGTACTCGCTCGTCACCCAGCAGCCGCTGGGCGGCAAGGCGCAGTTCGGCGGCCAGCGCTTCGGCGAGATGGAAGTCTGGGCGCTGGAAGCCTACGGCGCGGCCTACACCCTGCAGGAGATGCTGACGGTGAAGTCCGACGACGTGCAGGGCCGCAACCAGATGTACAAGAACATCGTCGACGGCGAACACGAGATGGTCGCGGGCATGCCCGAGTCCTTCAACGTGCTGGTCAAGGAAATCCGCTCGCTGGCCATCAACATGGAGCTGGAGGAGGACTGAGGGAAATGACGCGCGGCCACGCGGCCGCAGCCTGACCTTCCCCCATTCCTCCACTCCCGGAGACATAAAATGAAAGACCTGCTCAACCTCTTCAACCAGCAGCGCCAGACGCTCGACTTCGACTCGATCAAGATCGCGCTCGCCTCGCCGGACATGATCCGCTCGTGGTCCTTCGGCGAAGTGAAGAAGCCCGAGACCATCAACTACCGCACCTTCAAGCCCGAGCGCGACGGCCTGTTCTGCGCCGCCATCTTCGGGCCGACCAAGGACTACGAGTGCCTGTGCGGCAAGTACAAGCGCATGAAGCACCGCGGCGTGGTGTGCGAGAAGTGCGGCACCGAGGTCACCCTGGCCAAGGTGCGCCGCGAGCGCATGGGCCACATCGACCTGGCCAGCCCGGTCGCCCACATCTGGTTCCTCAAGTCGCTGCCGTCCCGCATCGGCCTGATGCTGGACATGACGCTGCGTGACATCGAGCGCATCCTGTACTTCGAAGCCTACTGCGTGACCGAGCCGGGCCTGACCCCGCTCGAGCGCGGCCAGCTGCTCAACGAAGAGCAGTTCATGCAGATGCGCCAGGAGCACGGCGACGACTTCGACGCCGCCATGGGCGCCGAGGCCGTCTACGACCTGCTGCGCACGATCGACCTGCAGGCCGAGATGATCGGGCTGAAGGAAGAGATCGCCGCCACCGGTTCGCAGACCAAGCTCACCCGCCTGACCAAGCGGATCAAGCTGGTCGAGGCCTTCATCGACTCGGGCAACCGCCCGGAGTGGATGATCATGACCGTGCTGCCGGTGCTGCCGCCGGATCTGCGCCCGCTGGTGCCGCTGGACGGCGGCCGCTTCGCGACCTCCGACCTGAACGACCTGTACCGCCGGGTCATCAACCGCAACAACCGCCTGCGCCGCCTGCTCGAGCTCAACGCGCCCGACATCATCGTGCGCAACGAGAAGCGCATGCTGCAGGAGTCGGTGGACGCGCTGATGGACAACGGCCGCCGCGGCCGCGCCATCACCGGCACCAACAAGCGCCCGCTCAAGTCGCTGGCCGACATGATCAAGGGCAAGCAGGGCCGTTTCCGCCAGAACCTGCTGGGCAAGCGCGTGGACTACTCGGGCCGTTCGGTCATCGTGGTCGGCCCGACCCTGCGCCTGCACGAGTGCGGCCTGCCCAAGAAGATGGCGCTGGAGCTGTTCAAGCCCTTCATCTTCGCCAAGCTGCAGCGCCGTGGCCTGGCCACGACCATCAAGGCCGCCAAGAAGCTGGTCGAGCGCGAAGAGGCCGAGGTCTGGGACATCCTGGAAGAGGTGATCCGCGAGCACCCGGTGCTGCTCAACCGCGCCCCGACCCTGCACCGCCTGGGCATCCAGGCCTTCGAGCCGGTGCTGATCGAGGGCAAGGCCATCCAGCTGCACCCGCTGGTGTGTACCGCGTTCAACGCCGACTTCGACGGTGACCAGATGGCCGTGCACGTCCCGCTGAGCCTGGAGGCCCAGCTGGAAGCGCGCGCGCTGATGATGTCGTCCAACAACATCCTCAGCCCCGCCAACGGCGAGCCGATCATCGTGCCGTCGCAGGACGTGGTGCTGGGCCTGTACTACATGTCGCGCGCGCTGGAGAACCAGCAGGGCGAGGGCATGGTGTTCGCCAACGTGGCCGAGGTGAAGCGCGCCTACGACAACAAGGCCGTGGGCCTGCACGCCAAGGTCAAGGTGCGCATCACCGAGACCGTGATCGACGAGGACGGCAACCGCGAGCGGGTCAACTCGATCGTGGACACCACGGTCGGCCGCGCGCTGTTGGACCAGATCCTGCCGCAGGGCCTGCCGTTCGAACTGGCCAACGTGGAGCTGACCAAGAAGAACATCAGCCGCCTGATCAACTCCTGCTACCGCCGCCTGGGCCTGAAGGACACCGTGGTGTTCGCCGACAAGCTGATGTACACCGGCTTCGGCTTCGCCACCCGTGCCGGCGTGTCGATCGGCATCGACGACATGACCATCCCGATGGAGAAGGCCGGCATCCTGGAGGAGGCCGAGGCCGAGGTGCTGGAGATCCAGCAGCAGTACCAGTCGGGCCTGGTCACCGCCGGCGAGCGCTACAACAAGGTGGTCGACATCTGGTCGCGCACCAACGAGCGCGTGGCCAAGGCGATGATGGATACCATCGGCACCGAGAAGGTGACCAACGCCAAGGGCGAGACGGTCGAGCAGAAGTCGATGAACTCGATCTACATCATGGCCGACTCGGGCGCGCGTGGCTCGCAGGCGCAGATCCGCCAGCTGGCCGGCATGCGCGGCCTGATGGCCAAGCCGGACGGCTCGATCATCGAGACCCCGATCACCTCCAACTTCCGCGAAGGCCTGAACGTCCAGCAGTACTTCATCTCGACCCACGGTGCCCGAAAGGGCCTGGCCGATACCGCGCTCAAGACCGCGAACTCCGGCTACCTGACCCGCCGCCTGGTGGACGTGGCCCAGGACGTGGTGATCACCGAGGACGACTGCGGCACCATGGCCGGCCTGAACATGGCCCCGATCGTCGAGGGCGGTGACGTGGTCGAGCCGCTGCGCGACCGCGTGCTGGGCCGCGTGGTGGCCGAGGACGTGTTCCTGCCGGGCGACGACGAGGATCCGATCGTCACCCGCAACACCCTGCTCGACGAGCAGTGGGTGCAGAAGCTGGAAGACGCCGGCGTGCAGCTGATCAAGGTGCGCTCCACGATCACCTGCGAAAGCAGCTTCGGCGTGTGCGCCAACTGCTACGGCCGCGACCTGGCCCGTGGCCACCTGGTGAACCACGGCGAGTCCGTGGGCGTGGTGGCCGCGCAGTCGATCGGCGAGCCCGGCACCCAGCTGACCATGCGTACCTTCCACATCGGCGGCGCGGCTTCGCGTGCGGCGGCGATCGACAACGTCACGGTCAAGACCACCGGTACGGTGAAGTTCAACAACATCAAGTCGGTGGGCCACGACAGCGGCGGCCTGGTCGCGGTGTCGCGCTCGGGCGAGCTGTCCGTGCTCGATCCGCATGGCCGCGAGCGCGAGCGCTACAAGCTGCCGTACGGCGCCCTGATCAGCCTCCAGGACGGGGGCGAGGTGAAGGCCGGGCAGACGGTCGCCACCTGGGATCCGCATAACCACCCGATCGTTTCGGAAGTTGCCGGTTTCGTGCGCTTCGTCGACTTCGTCGACGGCGTGACCGTGATCGAGAAGACCGACGAGCTGACCGGCCTGGCCTCGCGTGAGATCACCGATCCCAAGCGCCGCGGCTCGCAGGCCAAGGACCTGCGCCCGATCGTGCGCATCGTCGACAAGAAGGGCAACGACCTGTCGATCCCGGGCACCGACCTGCCGGCGCAGTACCTGCTGCCGCCGCGCTCGATCGTCAACCTCCAGGACGGCGACGCCGTCTCGGTCGGCGACGTGGTCGCCAAGATCCCGCAGGAAGCCTCCAAGACCCGCGACATCACCGGCGGCCTGCCGCGCGTGGCGGACCTGTTCGAGGCCCGCAAGCCCAAGGATCCGGCGATCCTGGCCGAGAAGTCCGGCATCGTCAGCTTCGGCAAGGACACCAAGGGCAAGCAGCGCCTGGTAATCAAGTCCGCCGAGGGCGACGACTACGAGGAGCTGATCCCCAAGTACCGCCAGATCATCGTGTTCGAAGGCGAGCACGTGGAGAAGGGCGAGACCGTGGTGGACGGCGAGCCGAGCCCGCAGGACATCCTGCGCCTGAAGGGCGTGGCGGAGCTGGCCTCCTACCTGACCAAGGAGATCCAGGACGTCTACCGCCTGCAGGGCGTGAAGATCAACGACAAGCACATCGAGGTGATCGTCCGCCAGATGCTGCGCAAGGTGGAGATCACCGATGCGGGCGACAGCCGCTACCTCAACGGCGAGCAGGTCGAGCGCCAGCGCGTGATCGAGGAAAACCAGCGCCTGGAAGGCAAGAGCGAGCTGCCGGCGAAGTTCGATCCGGTGCTGCTGGGCATCACCAAGGCCTCGCTGGCAACCGAGTCGTTCATCTCCGCGGCCTCCTTCCAGGAGACCACCCGCGTGCTGACCGAGGCCGCCGTGCGCGGTACCCGCGACAGCCTGCGCGGGCTGAAGGAGAACGTGATCGTCGGCCGGCTGATCCCGGCCGGCACCGGGCTGGCGTACCACACCCAGCGCCGTCGTGGCGCCTCGGGCCTGACCGAGTCGGAAATGGACGCCCTGTCGGGCACCGTCACCGACGCGGTGGAGGCCGCGGAGCCTGCGGTGGAGCAGGACGCCGGCCAGGCAGGGGACGGGCAGGAGTAAGCAGCCCGTCCGGCACCCGGCGGCGCGCAGGCTGCCGCCGGGCTTGCCTTTCGGGGCCCCGGCCCCTGTAAGATATGCACCATTGGCGGATCCGTTCCGCCCAGATCACGAAATGAGGCGTCATGGATGCGCCTCGTGTTCGGCCCAGGAAGGGCGGGATCAGCAGGATCGCTGCCCGGATCCGCCGCCATTGGCGCGGGCCCGGCCAGCCCGGTATGGCTTGCGTTGACGCTTGGCGGCGGCGCGGGCTATACTTTTCCGTCTCGGTAGGCCGGGTTGTCCCGGCCTGCCTTCGTTTTCACGCACGGGCTACGGCCCCGAACCGACAGAAACCATACGATGGCAACGATCAATCAGCTCGTGCGGAAGCCGCGCAAGCCGGAAACCTACCAGAGCGCCTCGCCGGCGCTGGAAAACTGCCCGCAGCGCCGCGGCGTGTGCACCCGCGTGTACACCACCACCCCGAAGAAGCCGAACTCGGCGCTTCGCAAGGTCGCCAAGGTGCGCCTGACCAACGGCTACGAGGTCATCTCGTACATCGGCGGCGAGGGCCACAACCTGCAGGAGCACTCGGTGGTGCTGATCCGCGGCGGTCGCGTCAAGGACCTGCCGGGCGTGCGCTACCACATGGTGCGCGGCGCGCTCGACGCCGCTGGCGTGGCCAAGCGCAAGCAGGGTCGTTCCAAGTACGGCGCCAAGCGTCCGAAGGCCTGAGGAGAAACCAGACATGTCGCGTAAAGGCAATACTCCGCAGCGTTCGGTCCTGCCCGATCCCAAGCACGGCAGCGAGACCATCGCCCGCTTCATCAACATGGTGATGAAGAGCGGCAAGAAGTCGGTCGCCGAGAAGATCGTTTACGGCGCAATGGACGTCATCGGCGAGAAGGGCGGCGAAGCCAATGCCCTGGAGCTGGTCGAGAAGGCCCTGGGCAATGTGTCGCCGGCGGTGGAGGTCAAGTCCCGCCGCGTCGGTGGCGCCACCTACCAGGTGCCGGTCGAAGTCCGCCAGTCGCGCCGCATGGCGCTGGCGATGCGCTGGGTGATCGAGTCGGCGCGCAAGCGCGGCGAGAACAGCATGCCGCGCAAGCTGGCCGCCGAACTGATCGACGCCTCCGAGAACCGCGGCGGCGCCATCAAGAAGCGTGAAGAGATCCACCGCATGGCGGATGCGAACAAGGCGTTCGCGCACTACCGCTGGTGATCCGCCGGGCCGCCTGAGGGCGGCCCTGCACCTGGCGCCGCCCTGACCGGCGGCGTCCGCGTGACCCGTCCGCGGGTCGTGCCCCACGATCCGGATCGCCGCCCCAGGGCGGCATCCGCCATTCAAGCCCGGCCCGCCGGGCACAGACACGAGAGACGACCGTGGCTCGCACCACTCCCATCGAGCGTTACCGCAACTTCGGCATCATGGCCCACATCGACGCCGGCAAGACCACCACGTCCGAGCGCATCCTGTTCTACACCGGCGTCAGCCACAAGCTGGGCGAGGTGCACGACGGCGCCGCCACCATGGACTGGATGGAGCAGGAGCAGGAGCGCGGCATCACCATCCAGTCGGCGGCCACCACCGCGTTCTGGAAGGGCATGGATAAGAGCTTCCCCGAGCACCGGCTCAACATCATCGACACCCCCGGGCACGTCGACTTCACCATCGAGGTGGAGCGCAGCCTGCGCGTGCTCGACGGCGCGGTGTTCGTGCTGTGCGCGGTCGGCGGCGTGCAGCCGCAGTCGGAGACCGTGTGGCGCCAGGCCAACAAGTACAAGGTGCCGCGGCTTGCGTTCGTCAACAAGATGGACCGCACCGGCGCCAACTTCGACAAGGTCGTGGGCCAGCTCAAGAGCCGCCTGGGCGCGTACCCGGTGCCGATGCAGGTGCCGGTCGGGGCCGAGGACGGCTTCGAGGGCGTGGTCGACCTGCTCAAGATGAAGGCGATCCACTGGGACGTGGCCTCGCACGGCACCGCGTTCGAGTACCGCGACATCCCCGCCGACCTGGTGGAGGTGGCCACCGAGGCGCGCTCGTTCATGGTCGAGGCCGCGGCCGAGGCCAACGAGGCGTTGATGGACAAGTACCTTGAGGAAGGCGCCCTGTCCGAGGCCGATATCGTGGAGGGCCTGCGCGAGCGCACCCTGAAGACCGAGATCGTCCCCGTCTACTGCGGTACCGCGTTCAAGAACAAGGGCGTGCAGGCCATGCTTGACGGCGTGGTCCAGCTGCTGCCGTCTCCGGTCGACGTGCCGCCGGTGCAGGGCATCGACCAGAACGAAGCCGAGGCCACCCGCAAGGCGGACGACAAGGAGCCGTTCTCGGCGCTTGCGTTCAAGATCATGACCGATCCGTTCGTCGGCTCGCTGACCTTCTTCCGCGTGTACTCGGGCGTGCTGAACTCGGGCGACCAGGTGTTCAACCCGATCAAGTCGAAGAAGGAGCGCATCGGCCGCCTGCTGCAGATGCACTCCAACGACCGTGCCGAGATCAAGGAAGTGCGCGCCGGCGACATCGCCGCCGCCGTGGGCCTGAAGGACGTCACCACCGGTGACACCCTGTGTGCCCAGGACGCGATCATCACCCTGGAGCAGATGACCTTCCCCGAGCCGGTCATCTCGATGGCGGTGGAGCCCAAGACCAAGTCCGACCAGGAGAAGATGGGCGTGGCCCTGGGGCGCCTGGCTCAGGAGGATCCGTCCTTCCGCGTGCGTACCGACGAGGAGTCCGGCCAGACCATCATCTCCGGCATGGGCGAGCTGCACCTGGACATCCTCGTGGACCGCATGAAGCGCGAGTTCAACGTCGAGGCCAACGTCGGCAAGCCGCAGGTGGCCTACCGCGAGACCATCCGCCAGACGGTCAAGTCCGAGGGCAAGTTCGTCCGCCAGTCGGGCGGCAAGGGCCAGTTCGGTCACGTGTGGCTGGAGATTTCGCCGCAGGAGCCGGGCGCGGGCTACGAGTTCGACAACTCGATCGTCGGCGGCGTGGTGCCCAAGGAGTACATCCCCGCGGTCGACAGGGGCATCCAGGAAGCGATGGCCAGCGGCATCCTTGCCGGCTACCCGATCGTGGACATCAAGGTGAAGCTGTTCGACGGCTCCTACCACGAGGTCGACTCGTCCGAAATGGCGTTCAAGATCGCCGGCTCGATGGGCTTCAAGGAAGGCTTCAGCAAGGCCAGCCCGGTGCTGCTGGAGCCGATCATGAAGGTCGAGATCGTCACCCCGGAGGACTACTTGGGCGACGTGATGGGCGACGTGAGCCGCCGCCGCGGCGTGCTGCAGGGCCAGGACGACAGCCCCTCGGGCAAGATCATCAACGCGATGGTGCCGCTGGGCGAGATGTTCGGCTACGCCACCACGCTGCGTTCGATGTCGCAGGGTCGCGCCACCTACACGATGGAGTTCGACCACTACGCCGAGGCTCCGGCCAACATCGCCGAGTCGGTGACCAAGAAGTAAGCCGCCAACCACGAATCAACGAATCTACAGAATCACGGAGTCCAAGATGGCCAAGGGTAAGTTCGAGCGCACCAAGCCCCACGTGAACGTGGGCACGATCGGTCACGTTGACCACGGCAAGACGACGCTGACCGCGGCGCTGACGAAGGTGGGCGCGGAGCGTTTTGGCGGCGAGTTCAGCGCGTACGACGCGATCGACCGCGCGCCGGAAGAGAAGGCGCGTGGCATCACGATCTCGACCTCGCACGTGGAGTACGAGTCCGAGACGCGCCACTACGCGCACGTGGACTGCCCGGGCCACGCCGACTACGTGAAGAACATGATCACGGGTGCGGCGCAGATGGACGGCGCGATCCTGGTGTGCTCGGCCGCCGACGGCCCGATGCCGCAGACGCGCGAGCACATCCTGCTGGCGCGCCAGGTGGGCGTTCCGTACATCGTGGTATTCCTGAACAAGGCCGACATGGTCGACGACGAGGAGCTGCTGGAGCTCGTCGAGATGGAAGTGCGCGAGCTGCTGTCCAAGTACGAGTTCCCGGGCGACGACACCCCGATCATCAAGGGTTCGGCGCTCAAGGCGCTGGAAGGCGACCAGTCCGACATCGGCGTTCCGGCGATCCTGAAGCTGGTGGACGCGCTGGACAGCTGGATCCCGGAGCCCGAGCGCGACGTGGACAAGAACTTCCTGATGCCGGTCGAGGACGTGTTCTCGATCTCGGGCCGCGGCACCGTGGTGACCGGGCGCATCGAGCGCGGCGTGATCAAGGTGGGCGAGGAAGTCGAGATCGTCGGCATCCGCCCGACCACCAAGACCACGGTGACCGGCGTTGAGATGTTCCGCAAGCTGCTCGACCAGGGCCAGGCGGGCGACAACGCGGGCCTGCTGCTGCGCGGCACCAAGCGTGACGACGTGGAGCGCGGCCAGGTGCTGGCCAAGCCGGGTTCGATCACCCCGCACACCAGCTTCGAGGCCGAGGTGTACGTGCTGAGCAAGGACGAGGGCGGCCGTCACACGCCGTTCTTCAAGGGCTACCGCCCGCAGTTCTACTTCCGCACCACGGACATCACCGGCGCCGTCACCCTGCCCGAGGGCGTTGAGATGGTGATGCCGGGCGACAACGTGAAGATGTCGGTTGAGCTGATCAACCCGGTGGCGATGGACGAGGGCCTGCGCTTCGCGATCCGCGAAGGCGGCCGCACCGTCGGCGCCGGCGTGGTGGCCAAGATCGTCAAGT